>NZXU01000046.1 GCA_002698425.1 Ahrensia sp.
ATCATCGCTGGCGCGGCCGCCATGCGAGCAGCCTCCTGAAGGAGATTTCAATGAACGCAGTGGTTGGAATCGGCTCGTCACCGAAACGCAAGGAAGACGCCCGCTTCGTCCGGGGTAAAGGCACTTATGTCGCGGATATCAAGCGACCCGGTATGCTTGCAGGCGTATTTCTACGCTCCGAGCATGCTCATGCGAAGCTGAACTCGATCGATGTCTCGAAGGCGCTCGCGCAGCCGGGCGTTAAAGCCGTCTACACAGGCGAGGACATGAAGGCCGATAATGTCGGCGGTTTGCCAGTCGGCTGGGGCATCACCGACAAGCATGGGGATCCGATGAAGGAGCCGCCGCATCCGCCGATCGCCCAGGGCAAGGTGCGCTATGTCGGCGACGCGGTCGCCTTCGTCGTCGCCGAGACGCAGGAACAGGCGGAGGCCGCGGCCGAACTGATCGAGGTCGACTATGAAGTGCTGCCCGCCGTCGTCGGCCTCGTCGACGCGCTTCGTCCCGACGCGCCGCAACTCTATGACGATGTCGAGAATAATCTGTGCGCGGATTGGGATCTCGGCAATGCCGCCGCCGTCGACGCCGCCTTTCAAAACGCGGCCCACGTGGCATCGATTGAACTCGTCAACAACCGGCTGATCGGCAACCCGCTCGAACCGCGCGCGGCGATCGGCGAGTTCGAATTCGCCACCGGGCGCTACACGCTTTGGACGACCAGTCAGTTTCCGCATGTCGTGCGCCTGCTGATGGGCGAAGGCGTGCTGGGCATCCCGCAGCACAAGCTGCGGGTCGTCGCGCCCGATGTCGGCGGCGGCTTCGGCGTCAAGCAGTTCCACTACGCCGAGGAAGCCGTGGTGACCTGGGCCGCCGGCAAGCTTGGCCGCCCGGTCAAATGGGTCGCCCAGCGCTCCGAGGGCTTCGTCTCCGACGCGCATGGCCGCGACCATGTGACCGAGGCGGAACTGGCGCTCGACGAGGACGGGAAGTTTCTCGCCATGCGGGTGAAGACGCTCGCCAATATGGGTGCCTATCTCTCCACCTTCGGGCCGAACATCCCCACCAACCTCTACGCGCCGCTGCTCTCCGGCGTGTACCAGATCCCGTCGATCTACTGCGAAGTGAAATGCGTCTTCACCAACACCGTGCCGGTGGACGCCTATCGCGGCGCCGGACGCCCCGAAGCCACCTTCGTGGTGGAGCGGCTGGTCGACATGGCGGCGCGCGAGATGGATATCGACAAGATCGAGATCCGCAAGCGCAACATGATCCCCAAGGAAGCCTATCCCTACCAGACGCCGGTCATCGTCGAATATGACAGCGGCGATCCGCTGGGCTGCCTCGAACGGTCCGAGGAACTGGCAGACGTGGCGGGCTTCGAGGCGCGCCGCGCCGAGGCGGCCAGCCGCGGCAAATATCGCGGACTGGGTATCTCGACCTATATCGAGGCCTGCGGTCTCGCCCCTTCGCGTCTCGCCGGCCAGCTCGGCGCGCGCGGCGGTCTCTACGAGAGCGCAACCGTGCGCGTCCATCCCTCCGGCGCGGTGACGGTGCTGATCGGCACCCACAACCACGGCCAGGGCCACGAGACGACCTTTGCGCAGATCGTCTCCGACCGCCTCGGCGTTCCGTTCGAGGATATCGACATCGTCTTCGGCGATACGGACCGCGTGCAGTTCGGTATGGGCACTTACGGGTCCCGTTCGCTCGTCGTCGGCGGCGCGGCGCTGTCTCAGGCCAGCGACAAGGTCATCCTCAAGGGCCGCAAGATCGCCGCCCACCAGCTCGAAGCCTCGCTCGAAGACATCGTGTTCGAGGACGGTACCTTCTCCGTGGCCGGCACCGACCGCAAGAAGAGCTTCCAGGAAATCGCGGGGGCCGCCTATGTGCCCTTCGATTTCCCGCTCGAAACGCTTGAACCGGGGCTGGAGGAACAATCCTACTACGATCCGGTGAACTTCACCTATCCCGGCGGCGCACACTTCGCCGAGGTCGAGATCGATCCCGATACCGGTATCGTAAAGCTGGAGCGCTACACGGCGGTCGACGACGTCGGGACCATCATCAATCCGATGATCGTCGAGGGACAGCTGCACGGCGGCATCGTCCAAGGTATCGGCCAGGCGCTCTTCGAGCACGGCGTCTATGATCCCGCCTCCGGCCAGCTCCTGTCAGGCTCCTTCATGGACTACTGCATGCCGCGCGCCGACAACTTCCCGCAACTGGTTATCGAACCGCATTCGACGACCTGCGCGCACACGCCGATGGGCGTGAAGGGCTGCGGCGAGTGCGGAACGATCGGCTCGCCGGCGGCGATCATCAGCGCTGTTGTCGACGCGCTGAAGCCGCTCGGCGTCGCCCATGTCGACATGCCGGCATCCCCCAACCACATCTGGAACGTCATCCGCAACGCGCGGGCGCCGATGGCCGCGGAATAAGGACAGGATCATGAGGTCTTTCAGCTATCACAAACCCGACACGGTCGACGCAGCGGTGGCCCTGCTCGCCGATGACGAGAACGCATCGGCGATCGCAGGCGGCATGACGCTGCTGCCGACCATGAAGCAACGCCTCGCCGCGCCGGACACTCTCGTCGATCTCTCGGCCATTGCCGGCATGGCCGGGATCTCCCTCGATGGCGACGTCGTCGTTATAGCCGCGATGACCCGCCACGCCGATGTGGCGGCCTCTCCGCTGGTGCAGGAGAAGCTCCCTGCCCTGGCGAGACTCGCCTCGCGCATCGGCGACCAGCAGGTTCGCCATCGCGGGACCATCGGCGGCTCCATCTCCAACAACGATCCGGCGGCCGATTATCCCGCCGCCGTCCTCGGTCTCGGCGCAGAGATCGTCACCAGCAAACGCACCATCCCGGCCGACGATTTCTTCGTCGCCATGTTCGAGACAGCGCTGGAACCCGGCGAGATCGTCACTGCGGTCCGGTTTCCCCTCCCCGATTGTGCCGCTTACGCGAAATTCGCCAATCCGGCGTCCCGCTATGCGCTCGCCGGCGTCTTCGTCGCCAAATTCGGTGACGCCATCCGTGTCGCCGTCACGGGCGCAGGCCCCTCGGTCTTCCGCGCTTCCGATATCGAAGCGGGGCTTGCCGCAAGCTTCGACGCCGCGGCGCTGGAGCGCATTTCGATCGATGCTTCGGAACTGATGTCCGACATCCATGCCGACAATGAATATCGCGCCAATCTCGTGATGGTCATGGCGCGGCGGGCCGTCTCCCTCGCGAAGCAATCCGGATAGGTCACCGACACGTTCAGGCGGCGGGACAGATCGCATCCCGCGAAAGATCAACAAGAAAACTGGCTCAGCGGCTGCCGCCTTCGCGGCTGGCGCAAGGGATCCGGCGCGCATTTTAGCCGACCCTGTGCCCTATTCCGTACGGAGGACAATTCAGGTGCGACAACAGGAGCGCGATGAAATTCCAGGCTTTTTCAGCTTGGGACAGGCGCAGAAAGACGCTGCCTACAACAATTCGGAGGCGGTCGAGGACAGCGCCGAGCGGCTAAAGGACTGGGAATGCCGCAGCGCGGCCTGCCGCGAGGCTTCTGGCGCTCGGCCCGATATCCGATACGGCGAAAAGCCCAATAACCTGATCGACTTCTTCCCGTCCGGCAGCACCAATGGACCGCTCTTCGTCTTCATCCATGGCGGCTACTGGCATCGCAACAGCAAGGAGATCTTCGGTTTCGTCTCCACCGGCCCGGGCGCCCAGGGCATCGATGTCGCCACCATCGGCTACACGCTGGCGCCGCAGGCAACGCTGACAGAAATCGTCG
The DNA here is from genome assembly GCA_002698425.1 of Ahrensia sp. Next base: position 3,789 of record NZXU01000046.1, read on the forward strand.
AGGAGGTGTTCCAGGCCCTCGTCTTCATCACGTCCATGGCGGCCGAACTCGGCTTCGACCCGGATCGCATCTATGTCGGCGGCTGGTCGGCCGGCGGCCACTTGGCGACGCTGTCGGCAAACCTGCCGATGGTTCGCGGCGTGATGTCGATCAGCGGAATATTCGATCTCGAACCGATCGCCGAAACCTACATAAACGACGAACTCAGGTTGCAGCCATCGGAAATCGAAACGCTCGCACCATCGAAAAACCTGCCGGTTCGCCCGATCCCGATCGCGCTGTTCGTCGGCGGCGACGAGCTTCCCGAATTGCAGCGCCAGTCCCGCGAATTCACGGAGCGCGCATGCGCCGAGGATCTCCTCGTGACCATGACGACGCTCACAGGCCGCAACCACTACACGATCATGGAGGAACTGGCCGCGCCGGACGGCATGCTGACGAGCGCGCTGACCGAGATGATTAACGCCAGCGCGCCAGAGGACTGATGGGGCATTTTCCATGGAAATGAAGGAAGAAATCCGTATCGAGGCCCCCGTCCCCGTCGTGTTCGCGGCACTCAACGATCCCGGCGTTCTCCGGCAATGCATTCCGGGCTGCGAAGACCTCGTGGAACAGGCCGACAACGTGATGGAGGCCAGGGTTTCGCTTCGGATCGGCCCGGTCAAGGCCCGCTTCACCGGAAAGGTCACGCTCGACACGGCCGGCGCGCCGCATCGCTTCTCGCTCGCCGGCGAAGGCAGCGGCGGCATCGCCGGCTTTGCCAAGGGCGGCGCGGATGTCGGTCTTCGCCCTGAGGGCGAGGCAACGGTCCTCGCCTACGAAGCCAGGGCCGAAATCGGCGGAAAAATCGCCCAGCTCGGCAGCCGTCTCGTCGACTCTACCGCGCGCAAGCTGTCGGGGCAGTTCTTCGCCCGTTTCAAGGACATCGTGGAAAACGATAGCGCCGCCCAATCAGGCTGACGCTAGATCCGCATACACGCAGACTCCGAAGAGCGCGCGCTCTTCACACGGAAAAACATGAAGTTAACAGCCCCGAGTTTGCCGGAGGCAGGTTGATATAAGCTACGCGGCCATTAGGCGAACCGCTCGCTCGCGGACGTCAAAGGGAAAACTTGTTCGTCGTTTTGCTCATCGTGCTCCAACTTACTCAGGAGTTGGAGCCTCCCGCAAACCCGGTCCGGTTCACTATGGCCGACACGAAAATCTTGGAGGGTGGCGGATGTGTCCGCGCACTTGCACCGAAAGCAGATGCCAATGCCCGCCTGACGATCGTTTTCGTAAGCCATGCTTCGTTGAAGTGCATAGTCTCAATCTGGAGAAGAACATGGTCAGCACGGACTGACGACGTCAAATATGCCCCTAACCTCGCCATACCTATTTCAGGATGAAACGGCTAAGAGATAAGGGACGACCGTGCAGCCCGTGATGCCCCGCGCGGTTTCGATAACCCTCTCCATTTCCTCGGGGCTCGCCGCCCCTGAATAACGAGCCAGTTTCCGCGCTTTCTCATCGACCTCCGTCGAGGACAGCGGATTACCGGGGTCGCCCTTCGGCTCGTCGACGCGAGCGGAAAGATCTCGTCCATCCGTGGTATGGACCGTCACTTTTCCGATCCAGCGTCGCGGATAGGCATCATCTACTTCCCGGTCCGGTCGCATCTCGACGCGATCGAGGAAGGTCCTGGTGCGACTGTCATCGAGAAAACCGTCGAATTCCGCCAATCCCGCCCGCCGATGCGTTGCGATCAGGCCAAGCGTCGCGGGCATCGAAAACTTTGCCTGGTGCACTGTCCGAGGATTGGTGACAGGCCCAAGCACATCGAGCGCGCCCTGATGCACATACGCCGTGATCCGGTCTATCCTGTCCGGGCTCAAATCGTATTTCTGCATTACTTCAAGGAGGGCGTCCGCAGCCGGATGCGTATGCCGGCACGAAGAATGCCACTTGAAAGAGGTTTCCGCCAAAGCCCAGCGTGTGCCCAGCCGATCGGTCAATTTGCCGGGGTCGGCATCCAGCGACATGCCGGCGGCCATCCCCTGGGCACCTTCGAGGATGCGCTTCGCGCCGGTGAACCCTTCCGCCGCCAGATAGGCGGCGGTCACACCGTCAGCGGAAGCCTTGGCCGTATGAAGCTGCTTTGAGTCCGCAGCATCGCGAAGGAATTCCCATAAGCCGGCCGCCTGAGTTCCAGCCGACCCGATCGCGTTCAGCATTTGATCTTTTTCCAACCCGAGAACACGTCCCGCAGCCACCGCGGCAGCGATCGTTCCCGCGGTGCCGGTGGTATGAAATATCTTGTAGTGTGACCGCCCGAGGAACTCGCCGACCCTGATCCCGACCTCGTAGCCGGCGACACATCCTGCCAGAAAATTCCGACCCGAGGCTTCCGTCGCTTGGGCTGCCGCCAGCGCCGCGGGAAACACGACGGCGGCTGGATGAAACACGGACGCGTTATGGACATCGTCCTGTTCGGAGACATGCGACGCCGCCGCGTTGACCATCGCGGCGAACAGGGGCGACGTCGTTGCCCGGCTGGTCAGGATTTCGGCCCTGCCCGATGCGGGGCCCATCTGCACGGCGAACCGCTCGATTGCCCCGACCGCACGCTGCCCCTTGCCCGACAGCGCGGAACCGATCCAGTCGACGAACAGGTCATTCAGCCGATCCAGCACTCCGGCCGGCATGTCGGCAATGTCCAGATCGGACGCGAAACCGGCAAGCATCTCGCTTTCCGCACCGGTGGCATGCGCCATCTCCGGATTTCGTTTCGTTTGCATCATGTCCTTCTTCCTCCTGCGTCAGAAAGACCGCGGCAAGCCGAGAATATGTTCGGCAACATAGGAAAGGATGAGATTGGTCGATATCGGGGCGACCTGGTAGAGCCGCGTTTCGCGGAATTTCCGTTCGACGTCGTATTCCGCCGCGAAGCCGAAACCGCCATGAAACTGGATGCACGCATTGGCCGCCTCCCAGGAAGCGTCGGCGGCCAGCAGTTTGGCCATGTTCGCCTCCGCACCGCAGTCCTCGACCGCATCGAATTTCCGCGCCGCCTCGAAGCGCATCAGGTTGGCGGCTTGCGTGTTGACGTAGGAGCGGGCGATCGGAAACTGGACGCCCTGGTTCTGCCCGATCGGCCGGTCGAAGACGATGCGCTGCTTGGTGTACCCGGTCACCTTGTCGATGAACCACCAGGCATCGCCGATACATTCCGCCGCGATCAATGTGCGTTCGGCATTCAGCCCGTCGAGGATGTAGCGAAATCCCCGCCCCTCCTCGCCGATCAGGCTCTCGGCCGGGATTTCCAGGTCGTCGAAGAACAGTTCGTTCGTCTCGTGATTGACCATGTTGCGTATCGGTTTGACCGACAGGCCGTTGCCGATCGCCGAATGCAGGTCGACGAGAAAAATCGACAGGCCCTCCGATTTCCGCTTCACCTCGGACAGAGGTGTCGTGCGCGCCAGCAGGATCATCAGGTCGGAGTGCTGGATCCGGCTGATCCACACTTTCTGGCCATTGATGACGTAGCGGTCGCCCTTGCGTTTGGCCGTCGTCTTGATCTTGGTCGTGTCCGTCCCCGTCGTCGGCTCGGTCACGCCCATCGATTGCAGCCGCAGTTCTCCCGAAGCGATTTTCGGCAGGTAGTAATCCTTCTGGGCCGGCGAGCCGTGACGAAGCAGCGTGCCCATATTGTACATCTGCCCGTGGCAGTGGCCGGCATTGCCGCCGGAGCGGTTTATCTCCTCCATCACCACGGTCGCTTCGGTCAGGCCGAGCCCCGACCCGCCATATTGCTCCGGGATCATCGCGGCCAGCCATCCCGCGCTTGTCAACGCGTCGATGAACTCCACGGGATAAGTGGCCGCCTCGTCGTGGCGCCGGTGATATTCGGCGGGAAACTCGGCGCACAACGCACGCAGCGCTTCGCGCATGTCCTGATGATCGTCGGCTGCGGGAATCATGGCTTGCCCTCTTTTTCGTCTGTCGGCGCGCATCCGAACTCTGACAGGATTGCGCGGGTGTGTTCACCAAGCGACGGCACGGGATCGAACCGGGGCTCCCAGGCGTCGCCCGTCACCGGTTTAAGGCCACGCATCGGGCCCGCCGGCGTGTCGAACTCACGCCAGCGCCGACGCGCGTCAAGTTGCGGGTGCTCCCACAAATCATGCATGTCATTCACGCGTGCCGTCCCTATGCCCGCCATTGCGAGCCGTTCGAGCGCCTCGCTGGTGGACAGAGACGCCAATACGCCACGAATGACCGGATCGAGGACCGCTCGATGGGCCGCGCGGCCGCTGTTCCCGGCGAAGCGGGCGTCGCTCGCCAGATCGGGCCGTTGCAAAACGTCGGTCGCGAAAACGGACCACTCCCGATCGTTCTGCAGCCCGAACAGCACCTGGCCGTCGGCCGTCTCGAACGGACCGTAGGGATAGATCGTCGCGTGGCCGGCGCCATTGCGCGACGGCGGTTCCTGACCGTCCATCGCAAAATACATCGGAAAGCCCATCCATTCGGCCATCGCCTCGAGCATCGAGACCTCGATCGTGTCGCCCTGCCCCGTCTTGTGGCGATTGAGAAGCGCCGCGAGGACTGATTGATAGGCCGTCACGCCCGCAGCGATATCGGCGATCGATATGCCAGCCTTGGCGACGCGGTCATGCGTGCCGGTGACCGACAGGAATCCCGCTTCGGCCTGGATGAGCAGATCATAGGCCTTTCGCTGCTCGTCGGGGCCGCCTCGGCCGTAACCCGATATGGAGCAGGTGATCAGGCGCGGATTGGCCTCGCGCAGACCGGCCGGATCGAGCCCCAGCCGTTCGATAGCACCCGGTGCGAGGTTCTGTATGAAGACATCCGCCTTGGACAGGATCGTTTTCAGAGCCTCGACCGCTTCAGGATCCTTGAGATCGAGGGCAAGGCTTTCCTTAGAGCGGTTCGTCCACACGAAATGGCTCGACAGGCCACGCGCCCGCGTGTCGTAGGCTCGCGCGAAATCGCCGCTGTCGGTACGCTCCACCTTGATGACGCGCGCGCCATTGTCAGCCAGAAGCCGGGTGCAGTAGGGCGCCGCGATCGCCTGCTCGATCGAGACGACAAGGCAGCCTTCGAGCGGACGCGTCATGCCTTGGCTCCCGTGCCGGGCGCGGCGAGGACCGCCCTTGCGGTCATCGCGACATGGCCGTCCGCGTCCGACGCCCAGAGTGCGACAGCATTGCCCTGCGGTTCCGGTTCGCCGTTGAGGTGCAGTTCCATGCCCGAAAAATGCGGCGCGCGGGCGCGAAACGCGTAGGAGGCGATTCCCGCCTCGGGCAGCTGCCGCCGGACAAGGTCCAGCAGCAAGGTCGCGATGAGCGGTCCATGCACGACCAGCCCGGGATAGCCTTCCACGCCGGTTACGTAGTCCTTGTCGTAATGGATGCGGTGTGCGTTGAAGGTGAGCGCGGAATAGCGAAACAGGAGACGTTCGTCGGGCACGACGACACGATGCCAGGCGCCGGCCTCGCGGACCTCCCGATTTTGTCTTCCCGCAGCCCCGCCCTCGCCGCGATAGACGATGTCGTGTTCATCGGCGAGCAGCAGAGGGCCGCCATTCTCGGCAAGCGCGTGACGGACGGTCACGAAGAGAAGTGCGCCGCTCTTTCCCTGCTTTCGCTCGATCGAAAGGATCTCGGAGCGGCGTTCGAGATCCATCCCGACACGTATGGGAGCATGAAAGTCGATCCGGCTTCCTGCCCACATGCGGCGCGGCAGCTCGGGGGTCGCGGGCAGGAAATCGCCACGTATAGGGTGGCCGTCCACATCGAGTTTGGACTGGCGGTCGGATGGCAGGAAGAACAGCCAGTGCGCCAGCGGCGGAATCGCATCACCCTCACGATGGCCCGGGTCGTCGCGGTCGAGCGTAGCGCTCAGCCGGTCCAGCGGACCGGCCGCGATCCGGTCGCGGGAAGACTGCGTCAGCCCCGTGAATGAGGAATAGTCGAGGTCAGGCGACATCTTTCCATCTCCGTTATTCGCATCCCGTCCGGCCGGCGCAGCATGTTACCCGTCGCAGCCCCGGATGATACGCTCGATTTCGAGGCCATACGCCAAAAGCATATCGTCCTCGCCGCCTGGCGCGGAAAACAGGATGCTGGTCGGCAAACCGTTGCCGTCGCGGCCGCTGGGAAGAGCGATCCCGCAGAGATCCAGGATGTTGCCCAGCACTGTATTGCGAAGGATGCGCGAATTGACTTCCATGAACAATTCGTCATCGGCTTCAAGCGGTGCAATGTCCGGCGCCACCAGCGGCGTCGTCGGCATTGCCAGCAAGGCGCCGTCCAGTTCGGCGCGAACCTTGGGTCTCTCCTCCGCTTGCATCCACTGGACTGCCAGGAGGTCATGCGCGCTCATCGTCTTGCCGACCAGCATCCTGCGAACGACGCGGCGGTCGAGGCGCTTCACCCGATCACTCTCGATGATGTCGTGATACTGGTGGTAGGCTTCGGCGGCGGTAATCGAGCCGTGCAGTTCCGTGACTTCGGAAGCGCGATCCAGGCATTCCAGCCTCCTGCGTTCGATCATGGCTCCCGCATCGCTCAGCGCGGTAATCGCGCGCTCGAAATTGGCTCCGACGGCATTCTCCAGGCGGTCCATCACGATATTTGTCGGGACGACGATGCGCAGTCCGGCAACTGGCCGAGAGCTCGGACAGACCGTCTGTTCGCCGCGCATGAGCTGCGAGACCAGAACGCAGTCCATCACCGACCGGCCAAGCGGACCGATCGTGTCCAGTGTCCTCGACAGCGGGAAAACGCCCGTTTTGTCGATCCGGCCTTCGCTGGACTTGTAGCCGACAACGCCATTGAAGGAGGCCGGAACGCGGATCGATCCCCCGGTGTCGGAACCGATGGCGCAGGGCGCCAGGCCCGCGGCAACGGCCACGCCGGCGCCGGAGGAAGATCCGCCCGGCGAGCGATGAACCTTGCTGTCGTTCGGATTGCGCGGCGTCCCGAAATGCGGATTGCAGCCCAGACCGGAATAGGCGAATTCCGTCATGTTGAGCTTGCCGAGGGTGATCATTCCACCGCGTGAGAGCCGGTCCGCGCACCGGCTGTCGCGCAGCCTGGCCGGCGCATCGGCGAACAAGGCCGAAGCCGCGGTCGTGGGCGTTCCGGCCACGTCGATGACGTCCTTGTAGGCGACCGGCACGCCGTCGAGCAAGGACGCGGGCGCGCCCGACGCCAAGCGCGTCTTCGCCGCCGATGCCTCGCGTAGCGCACGCTGCGGCGTAATCGCGACAAAGACAGCGCGGTCGGCGTGTCGTTCGATACGCTCGAAAAGAAATGCCGTCAGTTCCACCGGACACACGCGCCCTGCCCTGAGCGCCACGCCTATCTCCGTGGCGCTCAAATCCGCGAATTGATCGATAGTCTCCACCACGATACCGGTTACCTGTCCGACAGAGACGCGCCTCCAAGAAGGCGCACGATCTGGCCCCCGGGGTTCGTTACAATCTCTTGCTTGGTTTTAAGTGCCCGGAGCGCGGACCGGAACGCTCCGCTACTCCGGGTCTTTCATCACAACGGCCTGGCCGCTCGTCCGCCGCTACCCGGCGGCGGACATTTCGGAGCGGAGAGCCGCAGTCGCGCCTTCATCCAGACCCCATTCGTAGCCGTCATCGGCCTCTACGAGCACAACGCCATAGTCCTGACGGGCGTGTTCCGGCGTGATGAAGCCGTCGAGCACGTCATCCAGCACCTTGCCCGGATCGCGTTCCAGCGGGTCACCATAGCCGCCGCCCGACGGCGAGTAGTAGCTGACCACATCGCCGACCTCGGTGCGCAGACCCGAGAACTTCGAATATTCCTGGCGGGTCTCGCCGCTGTGGATGTTGTGGATCTCGAGCTTGCCGACAGCGCCTTCCTTGCCGCCGAAGACGCCCCAGGGCGCATCGAGATGGCGGTCGGATTCATGCGTCATGAAACCGGGCGTCAGGTAGCGCTGCGATTTCACCACGCCCGCTCCGCCACGGAACTTGCCGGCCCCTGGGGGCACGTCGTCGCGCACCTCGTAGCGGTCGCAGATCAGCGGCAGGTGCATGCCGAGATCTTCGAGCGGGTTATTGCGCGTGTTGCGCATCAATTCCTCGACCGTGTCGGGACCGTCGGACGCCGGGCGTCCGCCCATCGCGGCTTCGTTCACTTCAAGGAACACCCAGTACTCGCCGTTCGGACGCACGCCGGAATAGGCGGCAAAGGACAAGGTCGCCGCGTTGCCCGCCGTGCAGCGGTCGGGCAGCACTGGCGCGAGCGCCTTGATCACGAGGTCCGCCATGCGCTGGATCTGGCAGAAACGGGCCTCTGCGGCGGCCGGCGCGACCGGATTGAAGATGCTGCCCTTGGGCGCGATCACGCTGATCGGCCGGAAGGACCCTTCGTTGGCCGGGATATCGTCCGTCGACGTGTAGGTATCGAGGAGAAGCGCCCGGAACACGAAGAAGGCGGCCACCTTGGTCGAGCCGTCATAGGGCACGTTGAAGGCGGTCGGCACCTGGGGCGAAGAACCCGTCAGGTCGATTTCCACACTGTCGCCCTTGACCCGGACGCAGACCTTGATCGGCAGCGTCTTGTCACGGTTGCGCCCGTCGTCGTCGAGGAAGCCTTCGGCGAAGTATTCTCCGTCCGGTATCTTCTCGATCTCGGCCCGCATGCGGCGCTCGGTGTAGTCCATCAACTGTCGGGTCGCCTGCAGGACGGTTTCCTGCCCGTATTTCGCCATCAGTTCCTCAAACCGGCGTACCCCCAGTTCGGCCGAAGCGATCTGCGCCTCCAGATCGCCCATCACGAGGCCGGGCACGCGGGTGTTGTCGCGGATATACTTCCACATGCTCTCGTTGCGGACGCCCTCTTCGTAGAGCTTGACCCCATCGAGAAGCATGCCCTCGGCCCACATGTCCGGGACGTCGATGATGAGGCCCGGAGTGGCGGCGCCGATATCGACATGGTGCGCGGTATTGGCGGAAAAACCAACCAGCTCGCCCTCGAAGAATACCGGCATGACGACCGCGATGTCGGGCGAATGCGAGGCCCCCTTGTAGGGATGGTTGTGCACCACGCAGTCGCCCGGCTTCCAGGCGTCCAGCGGCACGCTCTCCGCAATGCCGCGGAGATATCCAGGCAACGAACCGATATGCATCGGCGTCGAGTCGGATTCGCACAACGTGTTGAATTCGGTATCGAAAAGGCCGGCGCCGAGATCCTGGCTTTCGCGAATGATCGACGAATAGCTCATCCGGTAGAGCACGTTGCCCATCTGCTCGGCGATGGAATGCAGCGCGCCGCCCACGACCTGCAGGGTGATCGGATCGAGTTCTTTGGTCATGTCTGTCTCCCTCAGGTCCGTTCGATGCGGATATCGCCGTGGCCGAGCACCGTCGCGGCAAAGCCCGGCGGCACGATCGTGGTCGAGTTGTGCTGGGTAATGATCGCCGGGCCCGACACGCGGTCATCGGCAAGCAATCTGGTCCGGTCATAGCGCGGCGTCGACGTCGCGACGCCGTCGTCGAAGATGGTGTCGCGGGTGTAGAGATGCGCCTCTTCCGGATTGTGACGCCCGCCATGACCGAGGCTCGGCAGCCGCAACTGGTCGACCTGGGCGGACGCGACCACCCGCAGCGTCACGCCTTCGGTGACCTGATCGCGGAACGCATGCCCATAGGCAGCCTTGTGCGCCTCGAAGAACGAGTCGATCACGGCATGCTTGTTTTCCTGATTCAGGGCCGCGTCCGGCATTTCGGCGCGCAGTTCGAAACCCTGTCCGAGATAACGGCATTCCATGATCTTCTGGAAATGACGCGCCTCGGGCGCAATGCCGTCCACATCGAGTTGGGCATTGGCCTCGGCGACGAGTTCGTCCGCGATTTCGTTGATGCGGGCCAGTGCCTCGTCATCGGCGTCATCGAGCGTCTTGAGCACCGAGCGGGTGTATTCGTATTTCAGATCGGTCACGAGCAGTCCCATCGCCGCCGTGATACCCGGTTGCAGGGGCGAAATCGCATTTTTCGCCCGCACCATCTCCGCCAGCGCCACGACATGGAGCGGTCCGGCGCCGCCAAATCCCATCAGCGAGAATCCGCGCGGATCGATGCCCTTGGCCACCGAGTTGGCGTTGATCGCAAGGGACATGTTGTTGTTGATGATCTTGAGAATGCCCAAGGCGGCGTCGGTGACGCTCATGCCCAACGGGCCGGCAATGTGCTCCTTGATCGCCTTTTCGGCCAGCGCCTTGTCGATCGAAAGGTCGCCGCCGAGGAAGCGTTCGGGATCGAGCCTTCCAAGCGCGACCTGTGCGTCGGTCACGGTGGGTTCGGTGCCGCCCTGGCCATAACAGGCCGGTCCGGGCATGGCGCCAGCCGAGCGGGGCCCGACGCGAAACGCGCCGCCGGCATCGACATACGCGATCGATCCACCGCCGGCGCCGATGGCGTCGATGTCGATCATCGGCGCCAGAACCGGCAGTTCCGCGACCATCGTGTCGCGCGGATTCTTGATCCGCAATTCGCCGTTCTCGATCACCGAGATATCGGCCGAAGTGCCGCCGATATCGATCGTGATGACATTGGCGCTATCGCAATGCTGGCCCGTCCAGCGTCCGCCGATCACGCCGCCGGCCGGCCCCGACAGCAGCAGGCCGATCGGCCGGGCCGCCGACTGTTCGATGGTGGAAATGCCGCCGTTCGACTGCATGATGCGTACGGTGGCGCGAATGCCGTTTTCCTGGAGGCGGCTTTCCAGACGCCGCAGATAAAGCGCCGTTTTCGGGCCGATGTAAGCGTTCATCGCGGTCGAGCTGAAACGCTCATATTCGCGGATCACGTTCACGACCTCGGACGACGCGCAGACGAATGCGTCGGGCATCACTTCTTTCACGATCTCGACGGCGCGCTTTTCATGCGTGTCGTTGAGAAACGAGAACAGGAAACCGACGACGACCGCGCCCATGCCGCGCTTCTTGAACAGTTCCGCGGCAGCGCGAACCTCGTCCTCGTCGAGCGGCACATCCACCTCGCCCGTCGGCGGCGCGATCCGTTCGGTGATCGGCAACCGGTTGCGGCGCTTGACCAGCGGTTGCGACTGCCACGGCACGTCGAATTGCAGGGAGAAATTGTGCGGCCGCTTGTGGCGCGCCATATGAAGGATGTCGCGAAAGCCGCGTGTGGTCAGCATGCCGACCTCGGCGCCGTTGCGCTCGATCACCATATTGGTCGCCACCGTCGTTCCGTGAAACAGCACGTCGATGTCTCCGGGCGCCACACCCGCCAGTTTACAAACCTGCAGAACGCCGGCGACCACGCCCTCGGACTGGTCATGCGGCGTCGAAGGCACCTTGGTCACGACCACGTTCTGGTCATCGTCACCAACCGCTCTCGTGCGTTCCAGAACTATGTCGGTAAACGTACCGCCAACATCCACGCCAACCCTGATCATAATGCCTCCTGCTGTGCCGAACGCGCACGCCTATCCAGAACCAATCCACCAATCGAAACATCGGATCGGGCGGTTTCCCTCGATGATCCGACGAACCTGAAACCCATCGGGCAACAGCCTTCTTTCCGGCATTGATGCCGGTTGGAGATTTTTCTCTTGCGCACGTTTCCCTTGCCTTTCCTGCTTAGATCATCATTTGCCGCTGGCAAAATAATGATTGTCCCTTTATTGATATCATTTATGTATCAGCAAAAATTCGACCTCAAACACTTGGCTGCCTTCGTCGCCGTCGGCGACGAACTCAACTTCCACAGGGCGGCCGAAAAGCTCGGCATCGCGCAGCCCGCGATCAGCCGGATGATCCGCGAACTGGAGCAGCGTCTCGGCATCAAGCTGGTCGAGCGGACACCCCGCCGCGTCGCGCTCACGGAATCCGGCAACTACCTGCGCGAAGAGGCCCGGGCCATTCTCACGCGGGTCGAATTGTCCGAGCGTACGGCCAAATCGTTCGCCTCCGGCACGAAGGCGATATTGCGGCTGGCCTACATGAATCTCGCGGGACACTCGCTCGTCCCCGACATCGTAAGCGGGTTCAGACGTGACAATCCGGACATACGTTGCGAGATGACCTACATGACCTCGCCGCTGCAGCGCGACGCGGTCCTGAAGAACGAAATCGATGTCGGATTCATCGTCGGTCCGTTTCAAAGCGTCGAGATCGATTCCCGGCCGGTAGCCCGTCATCCGCTGGTGGCCTTGTTGCCGGCGGATCATCCGCTGGGGCGAAAGGAGATGGTCACCGTCAGCGACCTCGCCGACGAACCGCTTGTTCTGGGAACGACCGAGGAATGGCCGACACTTCGGCAGATCATCGTGAACGTCTTTCAGAGCGATGGCAAAATGCCGGCCATCGCGCAGGAGGCTTCCAGTCTGACGGGCATACTCGGACTTGTGACAGCAGGCGTCGGCCCGACAATCTTCTGCGGTGTTCCGCGATTCTGCTCGGAGCCGACTATCATCGCTCGCCGTATCGCGACCCAACAGCACGCCCATGTGGAAACACACATGATCTGGAAGAAGAACCGGATCAGCATTCCGATGCGGAAATTCCTCCGCAAGGCCGACGAGATCGCCGTGGACTATCTGGCCGGTTGAGCTTCCTCCTGCCCGCTTCGGCGGGACGGGCGAAGGGTCTTGTCCACGCCAAACGAAACCTGACGGAAATACGCGAATGACTATCCTTCCCCCGGTTTGTCCCTTGTTCGTTCCCGCCGCGCGGCCCGATCGTTTTGCCAAGGCGGCGTCAAGCGGAGCAGACGCGGTGATCATCGACCTCGAAGATGCGGTCGCACCCGGCGACAAGGACGCAGCAAGAAGCGCGGTGCGCGACCACGGCATCGCGGGCCTGCCCGTCTTCGTGCGGGTCAACGGGGCGTACACGCCGTGGCACGACGACGACCTTGCAGCCCTCAAGGACGTATCGCTGACCGGCATCGTCCTGCCCAAAGCCGAGGACGCTGAAGCCGTCGCGCGGCTTCGTCGCGGTATTGGCCGGGACGTGCCCGTATTTCCCCTGATCGAGTCGGCGCGCGGCATGGAGTTCCGGCAGAGCCTCCTTGCGGAAGAAGGCGTCGTCTGCGCGATCTTCGGATCGCTCGATTTCGCGCTCGACATGGGCTGCACCGCCGATTGGCAAGCGCTTTTGCCCGCGAGGATGTCGCTGGTCCAAATCTCGCGAGCCCTCGGCCTGCCCGCGCCGATCGACGGCGTGACAACGAACGTCAAGGATCTGGCCCAAACGCGGCAGGAAGCGCTCGTCGCCCGCGACCACGGGTTCGGCGGCAAACTCGCCATCCATCCGGCCCAGGTCGACCCGATCCTCGGCGCCTTCCACCCCGATAGCGACGAGGTGGCCTGGGCAAGGCGGGTGCTGGATTCGACCGCCAGTGGAAGCGACGCGGTCACCATCGTCGACGGCAAGATGGTGGACGCGCCGGTCATCAAGAAAGCCCGGGATGTTCTGCGCCGCGCAGGACAGCCGCGAACCGCCTGAGCGCCCGACCGGCCCGCTCGGGGCTGAGAGCGGCTTTATGCAGAAAGCCGTTCATCGAATGCAGCCTGCACGGAAGTGCCATATCCAAGAACGAGATCATCCTGACCCGCGAGACCGGACAGAAGGAAACTTGTCGGCATGCCGCCCCCGTCGAAACCATTCGGCATGGCAAGGCCCGGCAAGTTCAGGAAATTTCCCATCATGGTGTTGCGCAGCGTCTTGAGATTGACGCGATGGAAAAGCTCCTTGTCCGCCTCCAGCGGCGCGATAGCCGGGGCGACATGCGGCACCGTCGGCATGGCGAACATCACGCCGTCGAAATCCGCCCTCAGTTCGGCGATGAGAGCAGCCCTGGCGCGTTGCAGCACCAACAGCTCATATGCCGTCATCTTCTTGCCGCCGAGAATCCGGTCGACCACCCGGCCGTCGACGCGCGCGACCTCCGGTCCGTCGACAAGATCGCGATGCTCCACATAGGCATCCGCCGCAGCGATGGAACCGTAGGTAGTCGCCAGTTCGGCGGCCTTTGCGAAGGCCGGCATAGGACCGGAGCGCACGGTCGCGCCCCGCGCCTCGAGGTCGGACAGCGACGCCTCGAAATTTTTCATCACATCCGGCTCGACATCTTCGAGCACGACCGTCTCCGGGACAAAGACCGACAGTTCCGACAGCGGCCGGCGGATCACGCTCGGCCCCGCCGCTCCGCGCAAGGCGGCGTCGAGCAGGATGCAATCCTCCACCGAACGTGCCAGCGGGCCAACGGTATCGAGTGTCCGCGACAATGGGAAAACGCCTTCCGCGGAGATGCGGCCTTCTGAGGTCTTCAGACCGGTGAGGCCGTTGAAAGCCGAGGGAATGCGCACCGACCCGCCCGTATCCGTTCCGATCGCGCACGGCGCAAGGCCGGCAGCGACCGCGACGCCACTGCCCGACGACGAACCGCCCGGAGCGCGCGCTTCGTCCTTGCCGAAGGGATTGACGGGTGTGCCATGATGCGGATTGAGACCCAGTCCGGAATAGGCGAACTCGGTCAGATTGACCTTGCCGAGACTGACCATGCCGGCAGCGGCGAGATTGGCGACGACGGGCGCGTCCTTTTCTGCCGGCAGTTCGTCGCGATAGACATCGGAGCCGGCCGTTGTCGTGACGCCCTTCATGTCGAACAGATCCTTCCAGGCGACCGGAACCCCGTCGAGCGGCGACAGCGGCCGGTTGGCCAGAATTCGCTGTTCCGCCATGCGGGCCTCCTGCATCGCGCGCTCGCCGGTTACGGCGAGAAAAACCGGCGACGCCTGACGAGCGATCCTCTCAAGCAGATATTCGGTCAGCGCAACCGGGCTGATCTCACGCGCCTGCAACGCCCTGCCGATGGAGGCGGCCGATCTTTCCGCGACTGTTTCAGGATTGGACATGGCTGCGGCACCTCGTTGTCTTGTTCGATCTCGGCCGATTGGCGGCCCGGCCGTTCTTGCGACCTCGCTCTGCCGCGCGAGGTTGCGCACCATGTCGAGGAATGCGGCAAGCGAGCGACGGATCTTCGCTTCGTCGATATCGCGGGTGATGAACACGATCCGCGACGTGCGGTCTGCATCAGGCCAGTGTTCAAGATGAAGCGGAGGATGAACGACGTGCTGCACGCCGTGCAGAATGACGGGGGTCGTGGATTCGGCGACGTTGAGAATGCCCTTCACGCGCAGGATCTTTTCGCCATGGGCATGGAGAAGCGCCGTCAGCCAGATGCCGAACGCCGTCCAGTCGATGGGATGGGGATACCGCAGCACGAAGGAATTGGTCCCGTCATCGTGGTGGTGATGATGGTGACCATGCCCATGCTCCAGCGCCTCCAGCTTGCCGGCGCTCTCCAGCCAGCGCCGCGCTTCCTCTTCGCGGCGTGTCTCATCGCCGATATCGTCGCCAAAGAGGAAATCGGCGTCAAATCCGGTTCCCGTCGAAGCGCTCACCGACGCGAAGGGATTCAATCGGTGCAAGGCCTTTTCCAGGCTTGCGATGCTCTCGCTATCGACGAGATCGGCTTTCGTGATCAGCAGACGGTCGGCTACGGAGATTTGCTTTGCCGACTCGGACTCTGTCGCGATCGTGTGCAGACCGTTTTGCGCATCGACCGTGCAAATGATGTTGGCGACCCGATAGTGGTTGCGGATGATCGGGTCGGCCGTGATCGTCGAGACGATCGGCGCCGGATCGGCCAGTCCGGTCGTCTCGATCACCACGCGGCTGAACCCGGGAATGTCGCCCTTGGCCGCCTTGTCGTGCAGACCGCGAATGGTTTCCTGAAGATCGGAACGGATCGTGCAGCAGATGCAGCCGGATTCCAGCAGCAGCACGCCCTCTTCAACTTCTTCCAGAAGAATATGATCGAGGCCGACTTCACCGAACTCGTTGACGATAACGGCCGTGTCCGAGAACCGCTCGCTTCTGAGCACTTCACGCAGCAGGGTCGTCTTGCCCGACCCGAGAAAGCCCGTGACGATATTGACCGGAATCATGGCGCCGACTTCTCGATCTCCCCGATCCAGGCGTCGTCAAGCGGATCGACCGGACTGCCGCGCAATCGTTCAACCGCACCCCAGACGCTCTGGAGATCGTCGACGATCTCCTGGCGGCCGGTGGGCGAGCGGACGACATAACTCGTCGCCTGGAAATCGGAGAGTTTCATGCGCACCGCAGCCAGCGCGCGGTTCACCAACGCAGCGCGATGCAGCCGCTCGGCCCGGATGGTGCGGCGGGCCGATCCTGAAAAGGCCCGCGGGTGGGCGGAGGTCTCCGTCCAGTGCACAGTTCCCAGCAGCCCGCATAATCCGCACATGTTCGACCTCCTTCGGGACGAAGGGGAGCCGATCGCGGCTCCCCCTGCCATGAACCCGCCTTAGCGAGGGAAGCGCTTCGCGAAATCGTCGGCGATCTTGTCGAACGTCGTGAACTCGACCCCCGGATGGCTGATGATGTGATTGTAGATCCGTTCCAGCATCAGCAGGACCTGCGGTTTGCCCGACACGTCCGGATGGATCGTCATCGTGAAGACGCCATAGTCCATCTCGCGATAGACCCAGTCGAACTGATCGCGCCACATCTCTTCGAGATGCCGCGGATTGACGAAGCCGTGGCTGTTCGGCGCCGCCTTCATGAACATCATCGGCGGAAGATCGTCGAGATACCACGACGCCGGGATCTCGATCAGATCGGTCTCCTCGCCGCGAACGAGCGGCTTCATCCACTCCTCGGCCTTCTTGGAGTAATCGATCTTGGTCCAGGTGTCGCCGACGCGCACGCGATAGGGCGTGAAGTCGTTGTGCATCAGCGAGTGGTCGTACTTGATGCCCTTCTTCAAAAGCAGCTCGTTGGAAACCGGGGAGAACTCCCACCACGGCGCGACGTAGCCGGTCGGCCGGCGGCCGCAAAGATCCTCGATCAACGCGATCGACTTGTCCATCACAGCCTCTTCCTGCTCGGGCGTCATGGCGATCGGGTTTTCGTGGCTGTAGCCGTGCATGCCGATCTCGTGGCCGGCCTCGGCCACTGCCTTCATCTGCTCGGGGAAAGTCTCGATCGAGTGGCCGGGGATGAACCACGTGGTGTCGATGCCCCAGCGCTCGAACAGCTTGAGCAGGCGCATTGACCCGACCTCGCCAGAGAACAGGCCGCGGCTGATGTCGCAGGGGCTGTCTTCGCCGCCATAAGAGCCGAGCCAGCCGCCGACCGCGTCCACATCGACGCCAAACGCGCAATAAATCTTCTTTGTCATGTCAGTGGCCTCCACTTTCCTTGATTGGTGACAGTTTTTTCATTTAGCCGGACCGGGGCTTACGCATCGCCGAGCACGATCGTCGCCCTCTCCGGCTTCCAGCGGAGTTCGACCGCCGATCCGTTGGTGATGTTCCGCCCCTCGATGCGCTCGCGATAGGCTTCGATGCGCATCGGAGCCATGCCGGGCAGTTCAACGCCGACATAGACGACGTGACCGACCGGCTCGAGCGCGGTGACCGTACCCTGAACCCTGTCGAGGGTTTCCTCGGCAGCCGGCTCGGAAGCGGGAACGATGTCGATATATTCGGACGGGGCAACGACCATCGCCTTCCGGCCGGCAGCCGACGATCCCTGCTTGAAGCTCGGCACGCCATAGAACGTGCCCAGCGGCGTCGTGACGGTGGCGCGGCCATCGCCCACCTCGACAAGTTCGCCGGGAATGATGCGGTTACGGCCAATGAAGCGGGCGACAAACGCTGATTGTGGTCGCGTGTAGAGTTCGAACGGCGCCGAAACCTGCTCGACCTTGCCGGAATTCATCACCACTACCCGGTCGCCCATCGACAGCGCCTCGGACTGCGCGTGGGTAACGAAGACGAAGGTGATGTTGAGTTCGCGCTGGAGGATCTTCAGTTCCTCCTGAATCGACTTGCGCAGGTTGGCGTCCAACGCACCGAGCGGTTCGTCGAGCAGCAGGATATCCGGCTCCGTGACAAGGCCGCGCGCCAGCGAAAGGCGCTGCTTCTGTCCACCGGAAAGCGCCCCTTCCTTGGCGTTTACGACGTCACCGAGTTGCAGCTTCTCGATGATCGCATCGGTGCGCTTCTTGATCTCGGCGGCACCGAGGCGGCGCACATGCAGGCCATATTCGATATTTTGGCGCACCGTCATGTGCGGAAAAATCGCGTAGTTCTGGAAGATGGTCGATGTCGGCCGCTTCTCGGTCGGCACATCGGTGAAATTCCTACCGCGTATGATCAGGTCTCCGGAGGTAATGGATTCCAGGCCCGCAATCATGCGCAGTGTCGTCGTCTTGCCGCACCCGGAGGGTCCGACAAAGGAAATGAACTCACCCCGCTTGACGCTTAGGTCGAATTCTTCGACGGCGACTGTGCCGCCGGGATAGACCTTTCGGAGTTTGACCAGTTCAAGGTCATAATCAGACATCGGGGATCCTCGGATTCTAGCCGGGTAAGGTGCGGACGGCCACCGGGCCCGCCCGCACAACAGTGCAGGAAAGGGCAGATCGCCCTTTCCCGTTTTCGACGGATCAGGCGCTCAGGAACTCGTCCCAACGCGAGATCAGGTGGTCGTACTCGTCCGGCCACTGGTGCCAGTAGCTGACATGGCTTGCACGCTCTTCCAGCGAACCGCCGTCGCGCAGGTCGCCCTCCTTGATGCCGCGTTCCTCGGCACCCTTCCAGGGCTGACCCTCGTACCAGAAGGCATACTTGTCCGGATCCATCACGTCCTTGATCGTGGTGGTCGGCGAGTAGTAGCCCTGCTCCGACACGGTGATGCCGGGTGCGCCCGACAGCCAGTAATCGGCGTAAGCCTTGACGGCTGCGGCGTTCGGGCTGTTGGCGATCTGCGAGATGCCGATGGCCCAGGCGCGATAGCCTTCCTTCGGAACGGCGTAGGAGCACTGGATGCCCTGCGCCTTGACCGCCATGACAGCCGGCTGCCACGCATCGGCGAGGATCATCTCGCCCGAAGCGAGCAGGTTCACCAGTTCGCCGAAATCGCCCCAGAGCGCGCGGAACTGACCGCCCTTCTTCTTGGAGATGAGGAATTTCGACGCCTCGTCGATCTCCTCGACCGACGGGTTGCCCGGGTTCGGAACATCAAGCAGTCCGAGCGAATTCATCGCCAGGATCGCCTGACCGAACGCGATCAGCGGGTCGACGTTCAGGCCGGTCTTGCCCTTGAACTTGTCGTCGAACAGCGCGGTCCATGTGTTGGCTTCTTCTGCGCTGACGAGGTCGGGGCGATAGCCGATGGAGTCGAAGTTGTAGACGGTCGGGACCATCCACAGTTCGGTTTGCCCATCGTCCGCCCAGATCTGACCGGAAATCTGCGCGCGTGCTTCCATGCGCGGATCCGTATCCGTGAACGTCGGACGAATGCTGTTCCAGTTCGACAGGTCAGCCGTCGGGATCGGCTTGATCGTGTTCGTTTCCGTCATGGCCGGCAGACGTTCGCCGATGGTCTCCCAGCAGTCATAGGCGTTGGAGCCGGACAGCAATTCCGTCTGGGTATTCGGGAAGATGTCGGCCTTGCCCGACACCGAGCCGACGCCCGACTTGGCCTTGAAGTCATTGAGAATGCGTTCCTGGACGGTCACAGAAAGACCGACCGTGCGCAGTTCCTGATTTCCCAGTTCCTGGGCAAACAGCATCTGGGGACGCATGAAGGCGGCGCTTCCGGCCAGAGCACCAGCTCCGGCTACAAAGCCCCTTCGGGAAATTTTCGTTTTCATCGTGGAGACTCCCTGTCTTTTCAAGTCGCTAAGTTTCCTGCGAGCGCCTGCCGTCAGTAACGGCCGACCAGTAATCCCCCATCCACCGTCACGACTTGCCCGGTCATGTAGCGAGCCTGTTCGGAGGTGAGGAATTTTATGACATCGGCGATGTCTTCCGGCTCGCCGACGCGTCCCATGGGGATGAATTCTGCCGCTTTCTCGAGCCCCTCCGGCCCGAGCGAATGTTTCTCGGACAGGGCTTGCGCGGTCCGGATATAGCCCGGCGCGACGCCGTTCACGCGGATGCCGCTGGAGGCGAGTTCCACCGCCAGGCCGCGCACCAGCCCGACCACCCCGGACTTCGCGGCGGAGTAATGGACATGCTCGTCCCATCCATACGCGACGCCCATGATCGAGGAGAGGCAGACGACAGAGCCTTTGCCAGCCTTCTTCATCGCCGGCGCCGCGGCCCGCACCAGCCGCATCATGCCCTTCAGGTCGATGTCGAACGTGTGATCCCATTTCTCGTCGGTCATCTCGCCCAGCGGCACCTTGTGGGCGATGCCGGCATTGCAGATGATGCAATCGAGCGCGCCGTGGTCTTTCTCGATCTCCGCGACCAGCGCGTTCGTCATGTCGGTCGAGGTAACGTCCAGGGGGTGGAAGCTCGCTGTACCGCCAGCCGCCACGATCGCGTCGGCGACTTCAGCCCCTTCTTTTTCGAGCACGTCCGTCACGAACACGCGATCGCCATTGTCGGCGAAGGCCTTCGCGGTCGCCCGCCCGATTCCTATTCCCGCTCCGGTAATGAGGACGTTTCTCATTCAATCCGCTCCTAAAGCATCACATCGCCCGAGTTGGGCCCCAGGGTTTGACCGACGTAGATTTTCGCGTCCTCGGAGGCGAGGAAGGCCACCGTCGCCGCGACGTCGTCCGGTTCGCCGAAACGTCCGAGCGGCAATTCCGAGGCCTTCCGGTTGCGCCAGTCCTCCGACAGCGCCATCACGAGTTCGGTGTTGATCGGTCCGGGCGCGACGGCGTTCACACGCACGCCCGACGCGCTGACCTCGCGCGCCATCGCCTTGGTCAACCCGATGATACCGGCCTTGGCCGCGCTGTAGTGGGTGAGCTCGACGCCGCCGATCTGACCAAGCTGGGAGGCGATATTCACGATAACGCCGCTGCCGGCGGCCAGCATGGGCCCGATCGCCCGCCGGCATCCCAGAAAGCAGCCGCGCAGGTGAACAGCGATCATCCGGTCGAAGTCCTCGACCTGCATGTCCTTGAGTTCGACCTGTTGCACGATGCCCGCATTGTTGACGACCAGGGAACAGGTGCCCCACGCGTCCTCGCAGGCCGCAAAGGCCTTGTCGATGTCGGCCGGGGACGACACGTCGCCAGCGACAGGGATCGCGGTGCCACCGGCCTTCTCGATCAGATCGACGGTCAGCTGCGCCGAATCCGCGTTGAGATCCAGGACGACCACCTTCGCGCCCTCGGCCGCAACACGCAGCGCAATCGCCCTGCCGATCCCCGCCCCCGCGCCCGTGACGACGGCGTTATGGTGAGAAAGCCGGCTCATTCGATATCTTCCTGCATGCCGATGCTGCGGACTTTCGCGCGCCGGACGGACGCCGCCATGAGCAGGCCGTAGACCGACAGCAGCGCGAAGGAGAAGAGCGTCGTCAGCACGCCGAAGGCGAACAGATTGGGATGAATTTCCACCGCGAACGTTCCGTAGATGGCGATCGGCATCGTCACCTCGGAGCCGCCGGTAAAGAGCGTCCGGGGGAACTCGTCGTAGCTCAGCGTGAAGGCGAACAGCATCGCCGACAGAACACCCGGGAAGATGAGCGGGAACGTCACCTTGCGGAACGTCCGTCCCGGAGGAACGCCGAGCGCCCAGGCGGCTTCCTCAACAGAACTGTCGAAGCGGTTGAAGATCGCCAGCATCACCAGGAACCCGAACGGATAGGTGTAAACGACATGCAGGACGAAGGCCGTCCCCCACCAGGTGCGGGCGAAACCGAACTGGTCGGCGACGAGCGCCATGCCGAGGCCGAGCAGAACGCCCGGCACCATCATGCCGAGGACCACAAGGTAGAAGACGACGCTCGATCCCTTGAAGTGGCGGCGAAAAGCCTGAGCCGTCAGCGTTCCGAGCACGGTCGAGACGACCATGGTCGCAAACGCCAGGGTGACGGAGCGCAACAGGGCTTCGCCGATCGGTAGCGGCGCGACGCGCGACGGCGGAGCGAAACCCAGCACATGCTTGTACCAGTAGGTCGACCATTCGATGATCGGGAACTGCGGCCCGCCTTCCGGTCCCTGCTGGAAACTCAGGATCCCCATCACCATGAACGGCGCATAGAGAAACGCGATGAACAAGGCGGTGTAGGCGCCAAGGCCGATTTTCAGGAAGCTTCCGTTTTGCATCAGTTTCGCGCCCCGCTCACAGCTCTTTTCTCAGGTTGACCACGCGCAGGAGGCCGATGATTACGGCCGCCATCACGGCCGTGAGCACCACACCGATCACCGCGGCGAACGCCCATTTGAGCGACCCGACCTGGGTAACGATAATGTTTCCGAGCATGTTCACCTTGCGTCCGGAGAGCGCCGAGGCCGTCGCGAACTCTCCGAGCACCATGACCGACACGAAGATCGCGCCGACAACGACACCGGGCAGGCTCAGCGGAAAGATGATCGTCCGGAAAATTCGCCAGGACGACGCACCGAGGTCTCGCGCCGCCTCGATCAGGCTGTCGTCGATGCGCGCCAGCATGAAGGCGACCGGCCCAACCATGAACACCACGTAGATCTGCACCATGCCGATGATGACGGAGAGTTCGGTGAACAGAAGCACTTCGATCGGTTGCGCGATCACGCCCAGTTTCATCAGGACGATGTTGATCGCCCCTTCCTTGCCAAGCATGGGACGCCAGGCGAGGACCCGGATCAGGAAGGATGTCCAGAACGGGATGACGCAGGTGACAAGGAGTATGGTCTGCACCGCCTTGTTACGTACATATTGACCGATGAAGAGCGCAGTCGGGTAGCCGATGACGAAGGTCAGGATCAGAACCGTCAACCAGAGCCGCAGCGTCCTGAGCAGCGCGCCGAAATAGGTTTCCGAACTGAAGAAAGTCACCCAGGACTTCACCGTCAGATCCGGCTTGATGGCGAATGTGGTCTGCGTCCAGAAGCTCACATAGAGCATCATGACCAGCGGCACGATCAGGAAGAGAACCATCCAGATGATGCCCGGCGCCAGCAGGAAATAGTGACCGTATCGGTGAAACAGCCCCTGCCGCGGTGTGCTTTGCGTAGCCTGCACAGTCTTCCCCATGGAGTTGGTTTCGGCGCTCATTGGGCGACCCCTCCTTCCGACGCGACGGGAACGAGGTTCCCCTCATTGTCGAAAAGCAAACCGTCGGAGGCGCTCCAACAGATCGTGCATTGCTGATCCCGCTCGTAGACCACGGGGTCCTCACGGCTAAGATGGCGCACGACCTCGAATGTCCCGCCATTGTGCAGGCGGAAAATGTAGGTGACCTGGCTTCCCATGAACTCGCTCGCGATGAAGCGGGCCGACATGCAGGCACTGTTTTCGGGCGCCGCCTCCCCCTCGGCAAGCACGCGCGCGGCGTCGAAACGCACGGCGTAGTAGCCGAGATCAGGGACTGAAGGGGGCAGCGGAAACGCGGCTTCGCCAAAGCGGAAATGCGAAGCGTCCGATCCGCCCTCCAGAATGTTGTAGGCATTGATGTATCGCGCGACGCTGATGCTGGCGGGCGTCCGGAAGATCACGTCCGGATGCTCGACCTGAAGAAGCCTGCCGCGGTCCAACACGATCATGCGGTCGCCCATGGCGATGGCCTCGGCCTCATTGCCTGTGACATGCATGAAGGTGACGCCGAGCGCTTCGCGGATTTTTTTCAGCTCGACGGTCATGCGCTCGCGCAGATTGGCGTCAAGCGCACCGAGCGGCTCATCGAGCAGACAAATCTTCGGCTCGGTAACCAATGTGCGGGCAAGCGAAACCCTCTGCTTCTGACCGCCGGAAAGCTGGCCGACCATGCGTGCGCCCAGGTCGGAGAGACCGACCAGCGCCAACATATCCTTGACCCGCCTACTCACCACCGCCTCGTCGGCAATCGGATCGACCTCGCGGAAGCGCAAGCCGAATGCGACGTTGTCGCTGACGGACATGTGCGGAAAAAGCGCGTATTTCTGCTGGACGAAGCCCAGGTGACGCATATGCGTCGGCACGCTGGTAATATCCTGACCGTTGAGCCGGATGGAACCGGCGTCAGGCATCTCCAAACCGGCAAGAAGCCGCAGCAAGGTGGATTTGCCCGAGCCCGACGGCCCCAGAAGCGTCAGGTACTCATCCTCGCGAATGGTCAGATTGAAATCGTCGATAGCCGCCACGCCCGAGAAGGCTTTCGACAACCCCTGCACTTCCATCATCTACACGTATCCTCACTCGGCGTTCTCGATGCGGCCGACAAAAATGAAGCATAAATGCACTTCGTATGCAAAGCGAAATTTTCGGCATTCGCAGCCTATTTTTTAGGCGAGATTGGAGGCCGGAAGCGGCATTTTTCCGTCATTGACGGCCCAAATACGGAGAGATCATTGTATTTTGTGCGCAAATACGTTTTCGTTACCGTCCCTGAAGTATTATCAGTGCGTCAAAAGCGCGATGGAATTCGATCATGGATAACAACGAATCGGACGAAGCCCGTTCGCAGCCGCGATATCTGCGGATCGAGTCCGCACTGCACGACGCCATCAGGAACGGTCGCCTTCCGCAGGGTGCGATACTGAACGAGGGCCCGGTTGCGGATGTTTTCGGAACGAGTCGGACGCCGGCCCGCAAGGCATTGCAGGAACTGGAAGAAAAAGGCGCGTTGGCGCGTTTCAGCGGCCGCGGCTTCATTGTCACCGGCCGGTCCCGCAATCCGAGAAAGAATGCGCGGCGACTGAAGCTCTCACCCGAGATGCTGGGCCTTGAGCCCGAGACCGGCTACAAACCGCCACGTGGCGGAGCACAGCTGATCGCCGAGAATTTCGAGAATGCGATCGTCAATGCGATGCCCTTCGGCCTCTTTCGCATAAACGAGATGGCTGCCGCCGAACATTACAATGTCAGCCGAACCATCATTCGCGAATTGCTGCAGAGGCTGCAGGACCGCGGCCTTGTCCGCAAGGACAGGCGCTCGCATTGGGTCGTCGGGCCTTTGACCGCCCGCGACGTTGCCCATTATTTCTCCATTCGCGAGAAACTCGAGCCGCTTGCGCTCGTCGAAAGCGTGCCGCAAATCGGCAATACCGAAATCCGGAAAATGTACGAAACGGCCCGTAAAACCCTGGAATCGCGAGAAGAAATCACCAGCGACCAGGTCGACACGCTCGAAGGGGACATCCACTGGCGGCTCTTGCAGTGGACGTCCAACCGGCATCTCCTCAGAATGATCGAGCAGAGCCAGATCGCGCTGGTCGTCAACAAGGTGTTTTCCAACTCCATCGGCGGCCGACCCTTTCGCCAGCCGCTCGAAGAACACTTGATCATCCTGGAATTCGTCATCCGGCGTTCGTTCGACGCCGCCGCATGCGCCTTGGAAGAACATTTGCGCCTGTCGGCGGACCGTACCGGCAAGCGCCTGATGGCGCTTTCGGTTTTTCCCACCCCGGAGTTCGAGAGCTTCCTGAAACCGGAGAGCCGCTTCACCGATTGAGCGCGTTCTCCCAGCGGCGAACGAGATAATTGTGCTCTTTCATCACCGTGTCCCACACGACCACGCGCGACATCCGGTCCTCATAGGCGCCGCCTTCACGCCGTTCGCCTTTTGAGAAGACGATTGTGCCGTCCGCGTTGCGGATGTCGCAGGCCGCCGGTTTGCCGCAATACCAGAAATCCCATTCTTCCTTCGAGAGATACGGGCGAACCGCTTTCCGCCCGGTCATATAGGCGCCATTCTTCGACATCAGCGCGCCGGCGCGGCCCTCGCACCACCAGTTCATGTAGTCATAGGCGGCGTCCACCGCCCATGGCTCGGCCTTGATCGAAAGAGCAAGCCCGCCGAACCAGCCGCGATAGCCGGATTTCGGGGTGACCATATTGACCGGAATGTCCATCGCCCGGAGCTTTGTGAACCCCGACCACCACAGAGACCCGATTGCCTTCTTTCCTTCGCTAAAAGCGACCACGGCCTGTGCCTCGTCGGCCCAGAGGCAGCGGAAATGGCCGGCCGAACGGTAGGAACGGACCTTGTCGACCAGCGCGTCGATCTCCTCGAGGCTCAAATCGCCCGTGTCCTTGACGGCCAGTTCGCGCTTTTCGTGAAGCGCCAGCAACATGTCGAGGCTTCCGATCGCCGCATCGGTCTGCAGCACGACGTTTCCCGCCCATTTCGGATCCAGCAATGCGCCCCAGCCGGAGATCTCGCCCGGGTCCGCCCCGACGACCGCGAAACTGTCGGCGTTGTGGACGGTCGGCACCATGCTGATCAGATCGGTTTCGGTGCTGCCGAGCGTGCCGTCCAGCTGAACGTAGAGGCGCTGGGAGGGATCGCTTCCGGGCGTCGAGGGCGCGGCGCCATGGATCCTTGAGGATGCGGGCAATTGCTCGATCTGATCCCACTGGCGGATGCGATTGACGTCGATCGCCCGGATCGACCCCGTCGGCCAGATCAGGTCGATGTCATGGAACCACTGATCGTATACGTCGAAACTTCCCGGATGCAGCGCGCCGCGCCGCTGCGCCGCGGTGCCGTCGAGCGAAATGAACTCGAATTCGAGGCCGAGATCCTCGATCGCGGCATCCTTCAATACCTTGACCTGGGTGACCGTGGTTCCGAGTACCCTCAGCGGCTCGCGCACGCGGTTGACGTTCGGACGGGAGAGTTCGTGGGTGGCGCCTTCCATGGCAGAATGGCCGCGTGGTTTGTTGCGTTGCGCCGACTCAAGCACGCCGGAATTGCGATGGCAATCCGACTGCCGCCGCCGCCGGCTCCCGTCAGCTTTCGTCGGGCGCTTGCAGGAACTCGATCTCGACAAATGCGCACTCGAAGTCGTTCGCGTTGATGACGTCGTGCTCGACACCCGTTTCGCGGAAATACGGCACACCGTTTTTCAAGTCCGCGAGACGCCTCGTGCCGCCAGGCTCGTGCAGTTCGAGCTGTCCGTCGAAAAGCGGCACCACCACGTAGTCATATTCGTGGCGGTGCCAGCCGGTGTTGTCGCCGCGTGCGGCGAAGCGCCATTCGGTCACCCGCGTGCGGTCATTCTCGATCAGAACGGTCCCGCGGGCCGTGCCGGGTTTCGCGTCGCCACACATGGCGGCCTCAGCGCCCGGAAACGCCGCGCCATGCGAGCGGCAGGATCGCCGCCAGCAGCGCGAGCTTCAGGGCTTCGGCCGGGAGGAACGGGTAAAGGCCGAATTCGAGGACCGGCTTGTCCCAGCCGATCAGCGCGCCGAGCCAGGCGAGGCCCAGAGCATAGATGGCGATGAGACCGGCAAGCGCGGCAATGGCCGCGGTAACGAGACGGCGGTCGAAACCGCGTTCGGCGAACCAACCCGTAACATAGGCCGCGACGACGAAGCCGGCGAGAAAGCCGCCCGTCGGGCCGGCCATGTAGGCCAGACCAAGGCCCTTCTCGGGCGTACCGGCGAAGACCGGCAATCCAAGCGCACCTTCGGCGAGATAGAGCAGCACGGTCGCCGCGCCGAGGCGCGAACCGAGTGCGAAACCGAGGAACAGGACCACGAAGGTCTGCATGGTCATCGGGACCGGGAAGAACGGGATCTGCACCTTGGCGGAAGCCCAGAGCAGCGCCGTCCCGGCGATCGCGAGGAGAACCGACTGCAGGGCGCTGCGCTTGCCGCCGAGAGCGGCATTCAGGAGCGTCGGATGCGTTGTGGCAGGTGATGTCATCGTGTCTTGTCCTTTTTCCGTCAGGAAAGAGCTTCGCGGATTGCGTCCATTGTCTTGGCGCGGTCATGGCGTGCGGCAAGCGCCGTATCCATGTCGACCTTCACGAAACGCGTCGGCATATGCGGCTGCAACTGGCCGATCAGGTCCATGTCGGCGGAGATCACCGTGCCGATCATGAAGTAACCGCCGCCGGACACCGCGTCGCGGTGGAGGACGATCGGCTCCGTGCCGCTCGGCACCTGCACCGAACCATAGGGGTAGCAGGCATCGGTGATGTTGGACGGATCCGCGCCCGCGCCGAAGGGCTGTTCGCGCTCGACAAATTCGAGCTTGCGGCCTCCCTGGAAGCGGTAGCCCATGCGGTCGGCCTCGTTCGCCACCTTCCAGGTGTCGTCGAAGAAATCCTTCTGTGCCTGTTCGGTGATGCGGTGCCAGTAGAGCCCCGGAAGAACACGCAGTTCCGCCGGATTACCCGGGCCACGCCGCAGGTTCTGCGGCACGCTCAAGCCTTCGCTAACGGATTTGGATCCCTTGCCGAGCGGCAGGGTATCACCCGGCTGCACCGCGCGCCCTTCGATGCCGCCAAGAGCGCCGATGGCGTAGGTGGAGCGGCTGCCGAGCATCGGCGGCGTGTTGATGCCGCCGGAAATCGCGATATACGCCCGCGCGCCGCCTTTCAGGAAATCGAAAGAGAGGACCTGTCCGGCCTTGACCGGAAAGGCTGTCCAGGTCTCGCGCGGTTCGCCGTCGACCTTCGGCGGCAGTTCCGCGCCGCAGACGGCAACCATGGCGTCCTCGGTGAATTCGAGCTCCGGCCCGACGAAAACGGATTCGAGGCCGGCGGCACCCTCGTCATTGCCGACGAGCAGGTTGGCTGTTCTCAAGGCGAGGCGATCCATGGCGCCGCCGATCGGAATGCCGAGGTGATAATAACCCGGCCGTCCCATGTCCTGGATTGTGGTGGCGATGCCGGCGGATATGACATTAATCGGCATAGAGGGCCTCCATCAGCTTGGCGTTGGTCCCGTCGATATCGGCGTTGTACTCGTCGAGCGAGAAGCGGACGTTCTTGATGCGCGGAGCGAAGGTTCCCGCCTGCACCTCCTCGACCGCGGCGTCATATTCCTCGCGGTTGATCGGCTTCCATTTGACGATGTCGCCCGGCTTGAAGAAGACCATGAAGTCCTTGAGGTAGGAGACTTTCTGCTCGGGATCGTAGATCGGCATCGGCGTGATGCCGAACATCTGGTAGCCGCCGGCGCCGCGCACCGAGTAGATGCAGGAAAAGCAGCCGCCATAGCCGACGGTCAGGCGCGGCGTATCTGTGCGCGGGCGCAGATATTTCGGCACCTCGATCTGACGCGGCCGATCGACCATCTGGTAGAGGAACGGCAGGCCGGAAACGAAGCCGACCATCGAGACGAACCACGGCGCGCCCGAATGGGCCTCGATGAATTTTTCCACGCTGTCATAGCCGTTGATGGAGGCGGCATATTCGATGTCGGTGGCGTTGGGATCCTGGTGGCGTTCACGGAACCGCATCAATGTCTCGTGCGTCCACGGGTCCTGGTAATAGACCGGGATCTCGATGATGCGCGTGTCGAGGACCGGCTCGGCGCTCTCGGCGGTTTCCTCCAGCCTCTTCAGTTCGGCCATCAGGTCGTCCGGATGGATCACGTCGGGATCGAACTTGATCTGGAACGAGGCATTGGCCGGGCAGATTTCGGTGACGCCCTTGATATTGGCGTCCCGCACGGCATTCGTCATCGAAAGACTGACGAAGAACGCTTCAAGCGACATCGCCTCGTCGACTTCGACGAAGATGTGCTCGTCGCCTCCGAATGTGTAGCGGCTACTCATGTGGCTGAGCCTCCTTTTTGCCTGATGAGGTCGAGATTTTCTTCGAGCCACGGTTCCAGCCAGCGCGTGTGAACCGTGCTGGCACGCACGTCGTCGCTCTCGAGAAGGGCCTTGAACAGCGGCGCTGTGGTCGGCAATCCGTCGATCTGCAGTTCGTCGAGCGCGCGCTTCAACCGCATCAGCGCCTTCTCGCGGTCTTCCGCCCAGACGATGAGCTTGCCGAGCAGCGAGTCGTAGAACGGCGGAACGGCATAGCCCGGATAGAGCATGTGATCGAACCGTACGCCCGGCCCGTCGGGTGCGAGCAATTCGCCGACCACGCCCGGAAACGGCATGAAGTTGTTGGCCGGGTCCTCGGCGTTCAGGCGCACCTCGATGGCGTGACCGGAACGAGCTATCTGATCCTGACGCACGCGCAGCTTGCTGCCGCCCGCGATCGCGATCATCTCCGCCACCAGATCGGCCCCGCAGATCATCTCGGTGACCGGGTGCTCGACCTGGATGCGGGTGTTCATCTCGATGAAATAGAATTCGCCCGTCGCGTCGTCATAGAGATACTCGATCGTGCCGGCGCCCTTGTAGCTCACGGCGCTGGCCAGCGCGACGGCGGACCGGCACAGCTGCTCGCGAACGTCTTCGGCCAACACGACCGAAGGCGCTTCTTCCCAGACCTTCTGCCGGCGGCGCTGCAACGAACATTCGCGCTCGTAGAAATGGACCACGTCCTCGCCATCGCCGAGCACCTGCACTTCGATGTGGCGCGCGCGCTCGATGACCTTTTCGACATAGATGCCGCCATCGCCAAACGCGGCCTTCGCCTCGGAGGACGCCTGCGGCGCGAGCGTGCGGAATTCGGCCACGTCATGGGCGATGCGGATGCCGCGGCCGCCACCCCCGGCGGCGGCCTTGATCATGACCGGAAAGCCGATATGCGCGGCGAGATGGGCGGCCTCGTCCATGTCTTCGATGACACCGTCGCTGCCCGGCACGGTCGGCACCTGCGCCTTCTTCGCCTCGGCCCGCGCGGCGGCCTTGTCGCCCATCAGGCGGATCGTGTCTCCGCTCGGACCGACGAAGATCAGACCGGCCTCCGCGACAGCGTCTGGAAAGGCGGCATTCTCTGCGAGGAAGCCGTATCCCGGATGGATCGCGTCAGCCCCTGTGTCCTTTGCAGCTTTCAGGATCGCCGGGATATCAAGATAGGATTTCGCGGCCTGCGGAGGCCCGATATTGACCGCTTCGTCGGCCATCCGCACGGCGCGACTGTCCTTGTCGGCGTCACTGTGCACCTGCACGGTCGCGATGCCGAGATCGCGCGCGGCCCTGATGATGCGAACCGCGATCTCGCCGCGATTGGCGATAAGCAGTTTCCTGATATTGCCCTGCGTCACGGTCGCCTCAGTCGAGCTCGGCGATCACCTGGCCTGCCATGACCGGTTCTTCATCGCCAATTGGAAATCCGGAAATCGTGCCATCGGCGTCGGCCTTCACCTCGTGGAAGGTCTTCATAACCTCCACGAGACCGATCGTGTCGCCCTTTGCCACCACGTCGCCAACGTCCTTGAACGGCGGCTGGTCTGGCGCCGGTTTGCGGTAGAATGTTCCCGGGATCGGGGATTTGACCTCGTGCTTTGCCATCGAACTTCTCCTGTCTGGATTTTGGACGCCCCGTGTCAGGCCGCCTCCAACTCGCCAACTGCCTGCTTGACCGCGCGTGCGATCTCGACCGCATTCGGCGTATCGGAGTGAACGCAGATCGTCTCGGCGCGCACGGATACGGGCTGGCCGTTGATGGAACTGATCTTGCCCTCGCGCGCGGCCGAAACGGAACGCGCGGCGGCGGCCTCCGGCTCGACGGCGTGATGCTCGCGCGTGATGATGAGCCCACCCTTGTCGTCATAATCGAGATCGGCGAAAAACTCCGCCTGGAAGCCGACGCCGCGGGCCGTGTAGATTTCCTCGTGCAAGGTCCCCGCCAGTCCGAGAACTGGAACTTGAAAGATCTCGGCGGCGTCCGCGACAGCCTGGGCAATATGCTCCATGCGCGCCGCCATTCCGTAGAGAGCGCCATGCGGCTTCAAATGCGACAGCGGCAGACCGACGATATCGAGGAAACCCTTCAGGGCGCCAATCTGGTAGATGATGATGTTGAACATCTCGTCGCGGTCGATCTTCATCTCGCGGCGGCCGAAGCCCGACAGGTCCGGCAGCGAGAAATGCGCGCCCACTTTCACGCCGTGCTCCCCGGCCAGTTCGACCGTGCGCCGCATGTGATTGGGATCGGAACCGTGAAAGCCGCAGGCGACATTGGCCTGCGTGATGAGGGGCATCATCCCCTCGTCGTCACCCATCTTGTAGAGCCCGAAGCTCTCGCCCATGTCACAGTTGATTTCCACCGACATGATGAGCCTCCAATTTTCCGTCAGACCTGCCACGAGCGGATGCGGCAGGCAATGTCCGATCCCGAAACGATAATGAAGAAACTCGGCACACGTAAAATATGATTATAGCGATGGCATTTTCTGATTTTTTGATATTGTGACCTCGCGGAGGAACTCGCGTGAAGGACCTTGCGATCTCAACCGCCGAAGGCAAAAGAACTGGAAAAAATCACGAAATCGAGTTTCCCGGGATCCGTTTAGAGGTCGCAAGCGGACAGCCGCCGACGCAGGATTTCAGATTTTTCGATGTGGAATATCAATTAAATGAATGAACCCTCGATCCGCCAACTTCGCTACTTCATCGCGGTCGCCAATGCGGGCCAGATCTCGCGCGCCGCGGTGGAACTCAACGTCTCCCAGTCGGCGGTGACGACGGCGGTCAAACAACTCGAGGAGATCGTCGGCGCGCAACTGTTGTCACGCCATGCAAACGGCGTCGCCCTCACCTTCGAGGGCAATATCTTTCTCGATCATGCCCACCGGGTGATGGCTGCCGTCGACGAGGCGGTGAGGTCGCCGAGCCGCCTGCGCGACGACGTGACGGGCAGGCTCCGGCTGGCCATGACCTACACCGTCGCCGGCTATTTCATCCCGCCCTATATCGAGCGTTTCACGCGGGCCTTTCCAGGCATAGACCTGAAACTGACGGAAGCGCCGCGCAACGCCATTGAAGACGGGCTTGTTTCCGGCACCTTCGATCTCGCCGTGATGCTGACCTCCAACATCGTCGATCAGGAAGGCATTTCCTACGACACGCTTATACAGTCCCGGCGCCGGCTCTGGTTGCCTTCGCAGCACAAGCTGCTCGGCTACGCCTCGGTGTCGCTGCAGGATATCGCCAAAGAGCCTTACATCATGCTGACTGTCGACGAGGCCAGCAACACGGCCCAGCGCTACTGGAACCGGACAAGCCTGCGCCCGCAGACAATCTTCCGCACCTCCTCCGTCGAGGCCGTGCGCTCGATGGTGGCAAACGGCATGGGCGTTACAATCCTGTCCGACATGGTCTACCGCCCATGGTCGCTCGACGGCCGCCGCGTCGAAGTCGTTTCGCTGGTCGACCACGTGCCGTCGATGGATGTCGGCCTCGCCTGGGCAACCAATGTCGGGCAGAATACCGCCGTCACGGCCTTCCGCGAATTCATGCACTTGCGGTCCGTGCAGGATCGCTGATGTTTCGGACGCGGCGCCGACCGCCGGGCCCCTAGGCCGCGGCGGACTGGCTGGTGATGATATAGACGCCGGTCTCGTGCAGGTCGGCGACCCAGCCGGGTTCGATCACCAGCGTCGTCGTCACCTCCTCGATGACCGCAGGCCCCTCCACGCGGTCGCCCGCGCCAAGCAGGTCGCCGTCATAGATCCTGGTCTCGGTGGTCTCGCCGGAGGCATCGAAAACCATCGCACGGGTGCCCTTCACGGCGGTCTCAGCGCCCTTCCCCTCGGCGATCATCATCTGGTCGGGATTGTCGACATACCCCTGGATCGTGCTTTCGATATTCACCACCTCGACGGCGCTGTGCGGCTCGTCATAGGTGTAGAGCTCCTTGTGGCGGGCGTGGAACGCTTCCTTGATCCGGGCCAGCGCCGCCTCGTCCACCTCGAACGCGTCGATATCGACCGTGCATTCGTGCACCTGGCCGACATATCGCATGTCGAGGCTGCGACGGATCGAAATGCGGTCTTCCCCGAAATCGTCCGACTTGAGGTCGGCGATACCGCGCGCTTCCAGCCCCTCGAACAGATCATTGAGCTTTTTCGCGGTCTCGGCGCCTTCCAGACGCATCGGCGCCGGCGACATGTAGTTGTACTTCACGTCGGAGATGATCTGTCCGTAGGCGCACAGGCCGGAGGCAAGCTTGGAGACCAGGACCTTGCGCGTCCCGATTTCGCGGGCGAGCGCAGTGATATGCGCGCCGGTCGCGCCGCCGGCTCCCATCAGAACGAAGTCGCGCGGATCGTAACCGCGCTCGACGGAAACGCGGCGAATGCCGTTGACCATGTTGCTGTTGACGATGGTGAACATGCCATAGGCGGCCTTCTCCACCGTGATCCCGAGCGGGTCCGCGAGCTTCTGCTTGATGGCGTTGTAGGCTTTTTCCCGGTCCAGCGGCAGGCGACCGCCGACGAGCCCGTCGGAATTGAGATAGCCGAGGATCAGATTGGCGTCGGTCGTCGTCGGATTGTCGCCGCCCTGGCTGTAGCAGGCCGGCCCCGGTTCCGAACCGGCCGATTGCGGCCCCATCTGCAGCAGGCCCATCTCGTCGATCCAGCCGATCGAGCCGCCACCGGCGCCGAGCGTCTCGACCTGGATCATCGGGATCCCGATTCGGTAGCGCAGGAAGTCGATGTTCTTGTTGATGTTGGCCTTCCCGTCCTTCGTCAGGGTGATGTCGAAGGACGTGCCGCCCATGTCGATGGTTATGATGTTCTTCTCGTTCCAGGGCTCCCCGACATGGAGCGCCGCCTGCGGGGCGGATGCCGGGCCGGAATTGATCGCGTAAACGGACTGGTCGGAGACCACGTCGCCCTTGGCGAGCCCGCCGTTCGACTGGAAGTAGCGCACCGGGTTCTTTGCGCCGAGCGACGCGAAATAGCGGTCCACCGCATCCACGTAACGGCGCAGGATCGGCGCCAGATACGCATTGACCACGGCGGTCGAGGTACGGGTGTATTCGCGCACCTGCGGGTAGAGTTGCGAGCCGACGGTCAGCGAGACATCCGGCATCATTTCGCGCACGATCCGCGCTGCGCGCATTTCGTGATCGGGATGCAGGACCGACCAGACGAACGAGATCGCAACCGACTCCACGCCCTGGCTGAGGAAATGCTCGCACGCTTCGCGGACATCGTCCTCGTTAAGCGGCGTGTGCACCGAACCGTTGGAGATGACCCGCTCGCGTATGCCGCGGCGCAGATAGCGCGGCGCCAGCATTGTCGCCGGCGGATATTCCGGGTCGTAACGGTAACCGTCTTCCTTGTGGCCGAGCCGGATCTCGATGCTGTCCTCGTGGCCCTTGGTCGCCAGCAACGCCGTCTTGGCACCCGAATGGGTGATCAGCGCGTTCAGCGCGACCGTCGTGCCGTTGATGCACAGATCGGAATTGGAGACGATTTCGGCCGCGGAGATGCCGGTCTGCTCGGTGATCAGGTCGAGCCCGTTGCGGATCGCCTGGGTCGGATCGGACGGTGTCGACAGCGCCTTGAACAGCCGGACATTGCCGTTCTTCTCGGCCAGGACGAAATCGGTGAAGGTGCCGCCGGCGTCGATGCCGAGACGAAATTGCGTGCGCATTGTTCTTCCTCTTTTCCGGAACTCAGGCGCTGGCGCGCAGGGCCGCGGTTGCGTCCTCGTCGATGGCCAGTGTCGCGCGATCGGCAATCACCACGCCGTAATCGAGCCTGGCGCCCTCGATGCTGACGAGGCCGTTGCGGACATCGTCCACCACTTTCGCCGGATCGCGTTCGAAGGCCTGTCCGAAACCGCCGCCGCCGGGGTTCATGTTCGCCGCCCGCTCGCCGGGCTGGATGGTTTCGATGACATTGTCCGTGATGATCCGCGTTTCCCCGTTGCGGGTGACTTCGAGGCGGCCGACCTTCTTGTCCACCATGGTGGAACTCGCGCCGGCCGCGCCCATTGCCGGAATGCGGCGGCCCTCGCCGAAGGTGATCAGCGTCATCGGGCTGTCGAGCGGCTCCACCTCCCAGCGCGTGCCGGAACCGCCGCGATGCTTGCCGGCGCCGCCGGAGTCCTCCATCAGGCCGTATTCGTGGATGATGATCGGGTAGCTGTGTTCAAGCATCTCGATATCGCCGGAGGTCAGCGCGCCGAAACAGCATTCCGGTCCGCAGGCATGCCAGCCATCCTGTGTCGCCGTTGCGCCGGCGCCCGAGATGATCGAGGCGAGCACCATGGTGACGTATTCTTCGTCGTGACGCTTGTCCCACCCCGCGATGTTGCAGCCATTGGCGTGCCCCCAACTCGCCGAGACCTTGTCGGGCGCGGCCTGCTCGAAGGCCAGCCGCACCGCATCGGTCAGCGTTTCCATCGGCGTGGTCGTACAGTTCATGTGCGGGGCCGGCGACCGCGCGTTGCACAGCGTGCCCTTCGGCCCCATGTCCACCGTCACGTTGCGGTAGAGCCCCTCATTGTAGGGCGGAGGCAACTGGGCGAACATCATCAGCCCGAGATACACGCCGGAATAGCTGTTACCCTCGTAACTGTTGATGAAATACGGGATCTGCGGCGGGCTCTCGATCGCGATATGGCAGTTCGGCCCCTCGATGGTCACCGTCGCGGTGATCTCGAAATCGCCGAACCCGTGGCCGGCATCCTCGAGGATGGCGGTTCCCTTGTAGGTTCCGTCCGGAACCTCGGCGATCAGCGTATTCATGTGCTTGTTCGCCATGTCGAGCAGGACCTCGATACAGTCCTGCACGGTCTGCTTGCCATATTTGTCGAGCAGCGCGATCAGGTTGCGCGCGCCCACCTGGCAGGCTCCGATCAGCGCATTGAAGTCTCCCTCCTGGTCGCGGCGCGCGCGCATGTTGGTGAGGAGCATGTTCAAGATATCGTTGCGCGGCTTGCCCTTGTCCCAGATCTTGATCGGCGGGATGCGCAGGCCCTCGGCGAAGATTTCCTTGGCATCGGGATTGTAGCCGGCCGGCACCGGGCCGCCGATATCGGTCAGATGACCCTTGCACACCGTCCAGAACACCAGTTCGCCGTGGTAGAACACCGGGTAATACATGCAGGTGTCGATGATATGGCTGCCGGCATAGTCCGGATCGTTGTGGAGGATCAGGTCGCCTTCATGGATGTCGCCGGCAAAGAAGCCGTCGACCGCCTTCATCGCCGGCACCAGGCTTCCCAGATGGATCGGGATGTCCTGTCCCTGCAGGATCATCTCCGGCGTATGGTTGAACAGCGCCGTTGAATAGTCGTGCGC
This sequence comes from Ahrensia sp., assembly GCA_002698425.1. The sequence goes on from NZXU01000046.1 coordinate 40,717, forward strand.
GAGGTTGAAGACCGAGGATCGCGCGGTCTGCTCCAGGGCGAGCGTCATCTCGCGCTGGGTCGTTTCCAGCACGCCCCGGACGACCGATAGCGTAATCGGATCGACGTCTGTACGGCTCATGGCAAGTATCCTCCACGCTGAGATGGCCCGATCGCGCATTCCCTGCCGCGGGGGTGCGGCGAAACACGCAGTATCGACAAACATGCTCCGATCCTTTCGGCCGGTCTTGACGCAGGAGGAACAATCGCTTGACGCCGGGAGAAGAAACGCGGGCGCGAGCTGCCGCTTGTCCCCTCGCCCCGCCGGCCTTACACTCCCGCGAAGACGAACCGGGAACCCGATGTCGCGATGGCATGGACTGCCCATACGACGGACCATATCGCACCGCTCGAGCGCGCCGCCGCATGGAGCGCGGTGATCGCGAATGTCTACTTCCCGCTGCAGTTGACCTACCGGTCGGCCGACCGGTTCCGCGGCGATCTCACCACACGGTCGCTGGGCTCCGTCGGACTGTCGCGGCTGCGCACGGAACCGCTGCAGTATGAGCGTCTCCCGCGCCATATCGGGCGGACGACCGAGGAAGAGTTCCTGATCACCCTTCCGCAAAGAAGCCCGATCGTGTTCCGGCAGATGAATCGCGAGGTGCGATGCGATGCCGGCGGATTCATCCTCGAGCGCGGCGACGCGCCCTACCGGTTCTCATATGAGGACAGCAACGATCTGCTCGTGCTCAAGGTGCCGAAGACACTGCTTGCCGGCTATGTGCCCGAACCTGACAGGCACTGCGCCAAGGTTTTCGACGGACGCTCGGGCATGGGAGGCCTGTTCTCGTCGACCGCCCGGCGCCTGTACCGGCAGGAAATCGGCTCCATCGCCGCGCCCGTCGTGAGCCGCCACCTGCTGGAACTGCTGACGCTTGCGCTGGAGGATCCGGGGGCCGCCGAACCGGACACGCTTTCTTCGGTACGGGCCGCGCATCTGCGACGCGCAGAGGAGTTCATACAGTCGAACCTGACCGATCCGTCGCTGACACCTGAGCTGATCGCCAATGCCTGCGGCATTTCCAAGCGCTACCTGCACGACCTGTTCCGGGACGTGAACGGAACAGTCTCCCAGCAGATCCGCGATCAGAGGCTGGTCGCGGCGCGCAACATGCTCGAAGTCGCGCGCAATCGCACCATTGCCGATATCGCCTATCGCTTCGGCTTCAGCGACCAGGCGCAATTCTCGCGCCTGTTCAAGGCCCGTTTCGGCCAGACACCGTCGGAATACCGTTCCAGATCGGCAAGCGTCTAACGGCCTTCACGACCGGGCGTTCTCCGCGATAATCGCCGGCCAGTTCCCGCTGCGCACCAGTTTCCGGAAGATCTCGCCCAACAGTGCGCCGGTTGCGAAGCTGGCGCGCGGACGGATCGCGTCGTGGCGCGACGCCAGGTGCACCGTCCATTCCATGGCCGGACGCGTGATTTCCAGCGCCACGATCCGGTCACTGCATGCGTAGGTCGAGATCAGGAAACGCGGCAGGATCGTGCAGTAACCGGCGCTGACGAGGCCAAACAGCCCCGGCAGTGAATCGATGTCCGCCACGACATTCGGCATCAGTCCCTCCGCCCGGCAGTGGGACTCGATATGCCTGCGGATCGAGTGGCTGGCATTTGGAAGCACGAGACGAAGATCTGCGACCTCGTCGAGCCGCACGCGCCTGCGGGCGGCCAGTGCATGGTCCGCCGGCACGAGCAGGTGCAGCTTCTCCTGCAGGATCGGCTCGCTGCGCAGACCGGCCATCGGTTGAATATCGTAGAGAACGGCGAGGTCGAGCTTTCCAAGCTGCAACTGTTCGGCAAGGACGCCGCTCATGGCCTCGACGATATGCAACCGGACTTGCGGATAGCGCGCCTCCAGAACCGGGACCAATTCCGGGACGACACCGCCGGCAACCGTCGTGGGCAGGCCGAGGCGGACGGTCCCGATCGGCTCCTTCGACAAGTCCTTGACCACCGACTGGATCTCGGCGACGTCGCGAACGACGTCGAAGGATTTCTCCAGCACGTATCGCCCCTCCTCCGTCAGCGACGACCCCCTGGAGTGTCGCGTGACGAGCCTGACCCCAAGTTCATCCTCCAGCCGCTGCAGAGACGCGGTCAGTGCGGGCTGGGTCAGATGCAGCAGCCGCGCCGCAGCCGACAGGCTTCCGGTCTCGGCGATGCCGATCAGCGCGCGCAAGTCCCTGAGTTCCATTGCCAACCGTCTTTCCTGGCCGCGCTCACACTGCATTGCACGCCGCGAGCCATAAATCCTGATGATACCTGCCATCCGGAATACGGCAATTGTCACGTCGAATTTTCTCGGGAAGCATAAATCCTGAATATGGGCGGCATGTCAGCATCCGGGAAAAACCGTCTGCGCAGCCGCCCGGCGCCGCAACAGGAAGGACCTGCCATGACCAAGCGCATCATCGATCTCAGCCTCACGGTCGAAGACAACATGCCGGCACACAAGCTGTTTCAGAGCCCGGTCTATCTGAAAGCGTTGACGCACGAGAGTACCTTGTCGTTCGGGCTTGGCGTCGAAGGCGATCCGATGACCTTCCAGACGAACTTCATTGGCATGCTCGATCATGTCGGCACGCATGTGGACGCCTTTCTCCACGTCAATCCGAAGGGATTGCCGATCAACGAGATGCCGCTCGACCTGTTCATGGGCAAGGCCGTGTGTTTCGATCTGCGCCATATCGGCGATTTGGAGGACATCACGGCAGAACACATGACGGAAGCCGAAAAGGCTGCGGGCGTCAGCGTCGATGGTCATATCGTGTTGCTGTGCACCGGCTTTCACAATCGCAACTGGGGCGACCGAAAGCAGATCGTCTGGGGCAATCCGGGTCTGACTGTCGAGGCCACCCGATGGTTGCACGAGCGCGGTTCGCGCATGCATGGCGTAGAGGGCCCCTCGACCGACAAGCCGAGCGACAACATCTTTGCGCAACACCGGCTGTGCAGGGATCTCGGCATCTCGCACTACGAATGGCTGGTCAATCTGGAGGAACTGGTCGGCAAGGGCGAGTTCGAATTCTTCGGCCTGCCAATCAAGTTCAAGGACGGATCCGGCTCCCCGGTTCGCGCCGTCGCCATCCTGGACGAATAGCGCCCTGCCCGGCCAAATCGGGAGAGCCGCCCGGATGTCGGATCTTTCCTTCATGACGCTGCATGAGTTGAGCGACGCGATAGCGCGCAAGGCGATTTCGCCTGTCGAACTGCTCGACGACGTGATCGCTCGCTACGAGTCGCTCGAACCGCGCCTCAACATGTTCGTCCATGTCGATTTCGAATCCGCGCGGCGCGAGGCACAGGCTTCGGAAGCGCGTGTCATGGCCGGTGAAAGGCTTGGCCGGTTGGACGGCATTCCGACGTCGATCAAGGATCTGATCGCGGTCGGCGGCATGCCGCAGCGATCCGGTTCGCGGGCAACGAACGACGCCCCCGTCGGAACTGACGCGCCTGCGGTTCGGCGACTTCGTGCTTCGGGCGCGGTCATCCTCGGCAAATCGACGACCACGGAATTCGGCTGCAAGGCCGTCAGCAACAGCCCGCTGACCGGGATTACGCGAAACCCGTGGAACACCGCGCTGACGACGGGCGGCTCCAGTTGCGGCGCGGCCGCGATGGTCGCCGCGGGCCTTGTCCCCTTTGCCATCGGTACCGATGGCGGCGGCTCGGTTCGCATTCCCGCCGCCATGTGCGGCCTGTTCGGCATCAAGGCGCAGTTCGGACGGGTTCCGGTGTTCCCTACCTCCGCGACGCCGACGCTGGCGCATGTCGGTCCGCTCACGCGCAATGCCGAGGATGCAGCCCTTGTCCTCTCTACGATTGCCGGATTCGACGGGCATGATCCCTTTGCGGTCAGGGAAGACCTCCCCTCTTTCCGCCCGGCGGCGAAACCGTTGCACGCAATGAAGATCGCCTGGAGCCCGACGCTTGGATATGGCCGGATCGATCCGGATGTGGCCGCACTTGCAGAACGGGCCGTTTCGACGATCGCGGAAATGGGCGTCGAAGTGAACCTTGTGGAGACGGTCATGGACGACCCGATCGACCTCTGGACGGCGGAGTTCTATGCCGGTGTCGGCACCAGGCTGAGGGATACCGTCGCGACACAGCCGGACCTGCTTGACCCGGTCGTGCTCGATCTTCTGACGGATGCGCTCGAGCAGGACATGCGCAGCTATTACGAAAGCGTCTTCGCCCGCTATGCCTTCCGCGAAAAGATGCGGGCCTTCTTCGAGGAATACGATCTCCTGCTGACCCCAACCGTTCCCGTCACGGCATTCGGCGCCGAGCTCGACATCCCCCCGGGATATGAAGACAAGAATGCCGTCTCCTGGGCGACGTACACATATCCGTTCAATCTCACCGGCCAGCCGGCCGCCTCGCTGCCGGTCGGCTTCACCGAAGCCGGCCTTCCCGTCGGGCTGCAAGCCGTGGCAGCAAGCCACGACGAGGCATCCATTTTCGCGCTTGCCGCTGCCTATCAGGCGCATGCGCCGAATGACCGGCGCCCGGATATCGGCCGTTGAACCCGTCAGGCTGGTGTCAGGTCGCCGCGGCTTGAACAATCCGGTCCAGATCGGACACGCCGATCAAATCGGCATATTTCTGGTCCATGTCGAACAGGTTGGCATCATGCGCAGGAAGCGAGCGGTCTCCGACGCAATCCGAGAGGACAAAGGGACGGAAATTGTGGCTGACGGCATCGACGACGCTCGCTCGAACGCATCCGCTCGTCGTGCAGCCGGCGACGACGATGGTGTCGATCCCGCGTTCCCGCAAACTGTCGGCCAGACCGGTTCCGAAGAAAGCCGACGCCTGCGTCTTGCGGATGACGAGATCCTCCTCGCGCGGTTCGAGGAAGTCGACGACCTGGCTTTCGAAACAGTCCTCCGTCAGGCCTTTTAGCGTCGGCACCTTTTCGCACCAGACGCCGGCATCGGACCCGTCATCGGCATAGACGATCCGCGTAAACACGACCGGCAACCCGGCTTGCCGCCATAGCTCCAGAGCGGCAACGAAGCGCTGCGCCGCTTGGAGGCTGTTCCCGCCTCCGAATTTTTCGGGATTCACGAAGCCGTTGACGAAGTCGACCGCCAGAAGCGCCGGCCTGCGCCCGGGAGCGAGACGGTGCCCGAACCCCTGCGATCGATACAGTTTAGTCTCATCCACGGGCCATATCCTCCGGAAACCGGCATAGATACCGGCATTGTATGATTCCCGATCGGAAAGAGCTACGGAATTGAATACTCTTTGTTGGGCACGCTGGCCGTTTCCAGCCAGGCGATCACAACGTTACCGCTTTGGAACCAAACCGAAGTCGGTCAGGCTGATATCCGCAGCGCGTTGGATCGCAAAATCGGTTCAAAGTCGCCTTTTCAGGATCCGCAAATCCCTGGCAGGCAAATTATCAGCTAAACCATTGAATTTGCTGGTGCCCCCGCACGGACTCGAACCGCGGACCCTCTGATTACAAATCAGATGCTCTACCAACTGAGCTACAAGGGCACATGCTGCACGCGATACGAATATATATGTAAGCTGTAAAGAGACTATTTCGATACGCTGTGTTAAGCGCCGTCGCGAAAATTTGAACGAAAGCATGACGATGAATCCCGACTCCATCGCCTTCCTGTCATCGGACACGCCGGAATCGAGAGAAGCCGCGGCGCTGCTGTCCGCCCTTTACGGGCAGGAATCGATCGAGGAAGCCGAAACGATCGTGGCGCTGGGCGGCGACGGCTTCATGCTGCAAACGCTTCACCGCTTCATGAACACGGGCAAGCGCATCTACGGGATGAACCGCGGCTCGGTCGGCTTCCTGATGAACGATTTCCGCGAGGACGGGCTGCGCGAGCGGATCGCGGCGGCCGAACCGGAGACGATCAGGCCGCTGCGCATGCGCGCCGAGGACATGAACGGCGAAGTTGTCGAGGCTTTCGCGATCAACGAGGTCTCGCTGTTCCGGCAATCCTACCAGGCCGCCAAGATCGCCATTCACGTCGACGGGAAGGAACGTCTCGCCGAACTGATCTGCGACGGCGTCATGCTGGCGACCCCGGCCGGTTCGACGGCCTATAATCTCTCGGCGCAGGGGCCGATCATCCCGATCGACGCGCCGCTCTTGGCGTTGACGCCGGTCAGCCCGTTCCGGCCGCGGCGCTGGCGCGGCGCTCTTTTGCCGAACCAGGTTTCCGTCACCTTCACGGTCCAGGAACCGGTGAAACGCCCGGTCAACGCGGTCGCGGACCATACCGAGGTCAAATCCGTGCGCACCGTCCGCATCGAGGAAGCGCGCGACGCCACCGCAACCATCCTGTTCGACGGCTCCCACTCCTGGGACGAGCGGATCCTGGCCGAACAGTTCCGCTATTAAAAAACCCGGCGGTGAACCGCCGGGCCATGCGTTGGATCAGGCGCGACGCGTCAGAGCACGCCTTCCGGCACGATCACCTTGTCGATGACGTGGATGACGCCGTTGGACGTCTCGATATCCGCCGCGGTGACGTTCGCATCGTTGACCATCGGGCCATTGTCGAGATCGATCGTGACGTCCGAGCCCTGTACGGTCGCGACCATGGCGTCGTCGGTCAGGTCGGACGACATCACCTTGCCCGGTACGACGTGGTAGGTGAGAACCGCCGTCAGCTTGTCCTTGTTTTCGGGCTTGAGCAGTTCGTCGACGGTGGAGCCGAGCGCGGCGAATGCATCGTCCGTGGGAGCGAACACCGTGAACGGGCCCTCGCCCTTCAGCGTGTCGACAAGCCCTGCGGCCTGTACCGCTGCAACCAGGGTCTCGAAATCCGCATTGCCGGCCGCCGTGTCGACAATGTCCTTGTCCATGGCCAGCGACGTGCCGGTGCCAAGCGCCAGAACCATGGCCGAAAAAAGAGCGGTCTTGATCGGTTTCATTGATTACCTCCTGTTGATAGGATGTCTCGTGACATCGCCTTGGTTACGCGGAGGCGGAAACGGCGGATTACGAATTTTGCGAAAAGACGCTACGTAACTCTTCGCTTTTATTACCGTTGCATGTCACAATTCGCGCCCTAAAGCGCTGAAATCCCGGGCTTTCGGTTGACTTTCGGCCGGCAAAAGCCTAGGCGACACGCGAACGCACGGCAGTTTCCGGGCGATTTCATCCGTATTCGATTTGCGAAACGTGGATATCCATTGACATCTTTCTCAGAACTCGGACTTTCCGATAAAGTCCTGAAGGCCGTAGAGGCCGCCGGTTACACGCAACCGACGCCGATCCAGGAACAGGCCATTCCGCACGCGCTCGAGGGCAAGGACGTCCTCGGCATCGCCCAGACGGGCACAGGCAAGACCGCCGGCTTCGTACTCCCGATGATCACGCGCCTCGAACGGGGCCGCGCCCGGGCGCGCATGCCGCGCACGCTGATTCTCGAGCCGACCCGCGAACTCGCGGCCCAGGTCGAGGAAAACTTCAATAAATACGGCGTCAATCACAAGCTGAATGTCGCTCTGCTGATCGGTGGCGTATCCTTCGAGGAACAGGACCGCAAGCTGCAGCGCGGCGTCGATGTGCTGATCGCAACGCCCGGCCGCCTGCTCGACCATTTCGAGCGCGGCAAGCTGCTGCTGACCGGCGTCGAGATCCTCGTCATCGACGAGGCGGACCGCATGCTCGACATGGGCTTCATCCCGGACATCGAGCGCATCTGCAAGCTGATCCCCTTCACCCGCCAGACGCTGTTCTTCTCGGCGACCATGCCGCCGGAGATCACTCGCCTCGCCGACCAGTTCCTGCACACGCCCGTACGCGTGGAAGTGTCGCGCGCCGCGTCGACCGCGACGACGGTCGAACAGAAGCTGCTCGGCGTCTCGAAGAAGGACTACGAGAAGCGCGCCGCCCTGCGTGACCTGATCCGCAACCAGGTCAATTTGAAGAACGGCATCATCTTCTGCAATCGCAAGCGCGATGTCTCCGACCTGTTCCGCTCGCTCGAACGGCACGGTTTCTCCGTCGGCGCGCTGCATGGCGACATGGACCAGCGCTCGCGCATGGCGATGCTCGCCGGCTTCAAGGACAACAAGATCCAGCTGCTGGTCGCCTCCGACGTCGCGGCGCGCGGTCTCGACATCCCCGATGTCAGCCACGTCTTCAATTTCGACGTGCCGATCCATGCCGAGGACTATGTCCACCGCATCGGCCGCACCGGCCGCGCCGGCCGTGAGGGCCATGCCTTCACCCTGGTCGCAAAGCCGGACATGAAGCATCTGGAAGCGATCGAGAAGCTGATCTCCACCGAGATCGATTGGCTCGAGCCCATTCCGGAAGTCAGCGCCGACGAGGAAGAAACCGACACCAGGCGCGGCCGGGGCCGCGACAAGGGCGGAAAGCGCGAGCGCGGCGACAAGCGCGGCAAGCGTGGCGGCAAGGACCGCGAGGCGCGTGCGGAGGAAGCCTCCGAGGCGCCCGTCGCCGAGGTCGTCGCCGCCGAAGAACCGCAGCGCCCTCAGGAAAAGCGCGACGCCAATCGTCCCGAACAGAAGCGCGACCGCAAGGAACGCCGCCGTCATAACAATGATGACGGGCCGATGCCGGTCGGTTTCGGCGAGGATATCCCGGCCTTCATGATGAACGGCCAGTAGGGTCTGCGCACATCTTCAAACGAAAAAGCCCGGGCATGCCCGGGCTTTTTTCATGTCTGGCAGGAAAGCCGCGTCAGAGCGCGCCCCGCGCCTCGGCCAGCTTCTGCAAGTCGGCCGGCTGCAGCTCAACGGATTCGCCGCAGCCGCAGGCCGACGATTCGTTCGGGTTCTTGAACACGAAGCCGGTGCGCAGTTTCGTCACCTCGAAATCCATCTCGGTGCCGAGCAGATAGAGCATCGCCGCCGGATCGACCCACAGATGCGCCCCGTCATGCTCGATATGGTCATCCTTGGCATCGGGTTCGGTGACGAGATCGACCGTGTATTCCATCCCGGCGCAGCCACCCTTCTTGATGCCGACGCGCACACCGTGGGCGTTCCCGCGTGATGCAACGATCTCCTTCACGCGATCCGCGGCGGCGTCTGTCATGGTCATGATTGCAAGGGCCATCTGAATATCCCTGTTTGCACTCGTCTTAATCTGGTGATGCGGCGCTGCATCCGCAACCGCGGCGCGGTTCAGTACCAGCCCACCGCGATCTGCGCTTCTTCCGACATGCGGTCCGGCGTCCAGGGCGGGTCGAACACCATCTCGACCTCGACATCCATCACGCCTTCGACCGTGCGCACCGCGTTTTCCACCCAGCCGGGCATCTCGCCGGCGACCGGGCAGCCCGGCGCGGTCAGGGTCATGTCGATCTTGACCGTGCGGTCGTCCTCGATGTCGACCTTGTAGATCAGGCCGAGCTCGTAGATATCCGCCGGGATTTCCGGGTCGTAGACGGTCTTCAGGGCCGAGACGATATCGTCCGTCATGCGCGCCAGTTCCTCGCGCGGCAGGGCCGACGCGGCAGCCGCATCGTCATTGGCAGGCTGCGCCTGCGCTTCCACCTGTTCTTCCGGCTTGTGCTGTTCGTCCATTTTCCTGTCCTCTCAGCCGAAGAAGCTTCGCGCCTTTTCCAGCGCCTCGGCCAGAACGTCGATTTCCGCCTTGGTGTTATACATGGCGAAGGATGCCCTGCATGTCGAGGTCACGCCGAACCGCGTCAGCAGCGGCTGCGCGCAATGGGTGCCGGCGCGCACCGCGACGCCGGAGCGGTCGATCAGCATCGACACGTCATGCGCGTGGATGCCCTCCATCTCGAAGGAGACGATGGCGCCCTTGCCCGGCGCGTCGCCGATGATGCGCAGCGAATTGATCCGCCCGAGTTGCTCATGCGCGTAGGCTTTCAGCTCAGCCTCATGCGCGGCGATCGCCTCGCGGCCGATCCCGTCCATATAGTCGAGCGCGAAACCCAGCCCGATCGCCTGCACGATCGGCGGCGTGCCCGCCTCGAAACGATGCGGCGGCTCGTTATAGGTGATCTTGTCGACGGTCACTTCGCCGATCATCTCGCCACCGCCCTGGAACGGCCGCATGGCTTCCAGCCGGTCGGTCTTGCCATACAGCACGCCGATGCCCGACGGGCCGTAGACCTTGTGTCCGGTGAAGACATACCAGTCGCAGTCGAGATCCTGCATGTCGACCGGCATGTGCACCGCGCTCTGGCTGCCGTCGACCAGTACCGGAATGCCGCGCTCATGCGCGATCCGGCAGATTTCCTTCATCGGAACGACGGTGCCGAGCACGTTAGACATATGCGTGATGGCGACCAGCTTGGTGCGCTCGGTCAGGCAGGCCGTGAACGCCTCGATGTCCAGGGCGCCGTCGTCGGTGACCGGTGCGAAGACCAGCTTCGCGCCCTGCCGCTCCCGGATGAAGTGCCACGGCACGATATTGGCGTGATGCTCCATGATCGAGACAACGATCTCATCGCCCTCGCCGATATTGGGCATGCCCCAGCCATAGGCGACGGTGTTGATCGCCTCGGTCGCGTTCTTGGTGAAGACGATGTTGTCCGACGACTCGGCGTTCAGGAACCGCCGAACCTTCTCGCGCGCCGCCTCATAGGCGTCTGTGGCGGCGTTCGACAGGAAATGCAGGCCGCGATGCACATTGGCGTATTCGGTCTCATAGGCGGCCGTCACCGCATCGATCACCTGGCGCGGCTTCTGGGCCGACGCACCATTGTCGAGATAGACGAGCGGCTTGCCATGCACCTCGCGCGACAGGATCGGAAAATCCGCCCTGATCGCCTCGACGTCATAGGCTGGTGTCTTCGCATCCATGATCAGGCATGCACCTCAAGCCAGCGGTCGATCCGCGTTTCCAGCGCCTCGATCAGCGCATCGTCATCGAGTTCCTCGACGATCTCGGCGACAAAGGCCTTGATCAGCAGGCCGCGCGCGGACTTCTCGGAAATGCCCCGCGCCATCAGGTAGAACAGGTGGTCCTCGTCGATCTCGGCGACCGTCGCGCCATGGGCGCAGACAACGTCGTCGGCGAAGATCTCGAGTTCCGGCTTGGTCGAGAAGCCGGCGTCGTCGGACAGGAGCAGCGTGTTGCAGGCCATCTGCGCATCGGTCTTCTGGGCGATCCGGTCGACGCGGATCTGGCCCTGGAAGACGCCCTGCGCCTTGCCGGTGACCACGTTGCGCACGGTCTCCGTCGAGGTCGTGTTCGGCACCAGATGGCCGAGCGACAGCGTCACGTCGCAATGGGCCTTGTCGCCGATCAGATTGACCGCCCGGAAGGTCAGGTCCGCGCCCTCGCCCAAAACGTCGCCATTGATTTCCTGGCGAACCACCTTGCCCGACAGATTGACGATGAAGAGCGTCAGCCTGGCGTCTTCCTCCATCGTCACGTTCATCTGCGAAAGATGCGTCGCGGCGTCGCCCGCTTCCTGGACTGTCACCCAGAGCGCTTCAGAGCCCTTGCGCAGCTTCAGTTCGGTCACGGCCGTTTCCAGGACCTCGGCGTCGCTGCCCGCATGCCGGTCGAAGAACGTAACCTTCGCGCCTTCGCCGATGGTGACCGAGTTGCGGGTGTGAATCTGGCCGCCATCATGCAGCGTCTGCAATTCCACCGGTTTCGCTATGGTCGCGCCGCCTTCGACATTGATGACGAAGCCGTCGGTCACGAAGGCAGAGTTGATCAGCCCGGTCGCGTCATGCACGCCGTGGTCATACACGCTCACGCCGGACACATCGGCCCTGAGCGCATCGGACATCGAGCCGACCGTCACACCCTCGACCGGCTCCGTCGCGGCGACTTCGCCGTTGCGCAGCACCAGCCGCGCGGTGCCTTCGATGATCCGCTCCAGTTCCCCGGCGCCGCCCGACGGGGCAATCGCCGGCACCGTGGCCAGCAGCCGGCGCAGGTCTGTGTAGTGCCACGCCTCGACGCGCCGGGTCGGCAGGCCGTTTTCCTTGATCGCCTGGATGGCGCGGTCGCGCAGCTTCACCATCTCGGCATTGCCGGGCAGTGAACCGAATTGCGCGCCGAACTGGTCGACAAGCGCCGTCTCGGCCGCCGTCAGCGGCAGTTTCGACTGGACAGTCATCCGTCGTCTCCTTCCGCTTTGATCAGGCCGCTTCGTTGATGATGTCGGCGTAGCCATTGGCCTCGAGTTCGAGCGCCAGGGACTTGTCGCCGGTCTTGACGATCCGGCCGCGCGACAGGACATGCACCGTGTCCGGGACGATATAGTCGAGCAGGCGCTGGTAATGCGTGATGACGATGGTCGCGCGGTCCGGCGAGCGCAGCGAGTTCACGCCGTCGGACACGACCTTCAGCGCATCGATGTCGAGGCCGGAATCGGTTTCGTCCAGCACGCAGAGCTTCGGCTCCAGCAGCTTCATCTGCAGGATTTCGGCGCGCTTCTTCTCGCCGCCGGAAAAGCCGACATTGAGCGGGCGCTTCAGCATCTCCATCGAGATGTCGAGGCTGCCGGCGGCTTCCTTGACGAGGCGGATGAAGTCCGGCGTCGTGAGTTCGTCCTCGCCGCGCGCCTTGCGCTGCTCGTTCATCGCGACCTTCAGGAACTGCATGGTCGCCACGCCCGGGATCTCCATTGGATACTGGAAGGCGAGGAAGATGCCGGCGGCGGCACGCTCGGCCGGGTCCATTTCGAGGATGTTCTCACCATTGTAGACGATCTCGCCCTCGGTGACCTCGTAGTCGTCGCGGCCGGCGAGAATATAGGACAGGGTCGACTTGCCCGACCCGTTCGGCCCCATGATGGCAGCCACCTCACCCGCCTTCACGGAGAGGTTCAGCCCCTTGATGATTTCCGTGCCGTCTTCCGCGATGCGGGCGTGCAGGTTCTTGATCTCAAGCATTCTTCATTTCCTTTTCCCGTCATTCCGGGGCCGCATTCTCTTTTTCGTCATTCCGGGGCCGCGAAGCGGAACCCGGAATCCAGAGCCGTGCGCCCTGCGGTATTTTTGGCCGTCGAAAGCCATGAATTCCGTCATCCACGAACCAGCCTCGGTCTCGAAACTCTCGGTTCTGGATTCCGGGTTGCGCTCTGCGCCCCCGGAATGACGGCTCCATCGTCTATTCTCCGGCACTCTTTCCTTCACTCACCACGTGCACGTATCGCCTCCGACGGATTATCGCGCTCATAGCAAACTTCATACAGATCCAGCCAATCGGGATTAAATCCCTCGATCAGTTCGAGCTTCCATGCCCGGCGATATGTCTTCAGCTTCTTTTCTCTCTCGATCGCTTCGACGATGTTGTCATGCCGCTCATACCAAACCAGCGTCTTGCACCCGTATTTCGAAGTAAAGCCCGGCGTTTCTCCGCTACGATGCTCATAGGCTCTGCCCTGCAGATCGCTGGTCACTCCGACATAGATGGTCCCGTTTCGCTTCGACGCCATCATGTACACCCAGCCAGTCACTACTTACCTCGCCGTCATTCCGGGACCGCCTCTTTCTCCCTCGTCATTCCGGGGCCGCGCAGCGGAACCCGGAATCCAGAGCCGAGCGTTTCGTCAATTCACTCCGATCAGAATTCTCATGTCCAACATCGTCATCATTTTCTTCCATCTCTCGGGTCTGGATTCCGGGTTCCGCAAAGCGGCCCCGGAATGACGGTTTGCGCTCAGCGCTAAAACCCCGCCAGTCCCGACAGAAAGGACACTATGCGCCCAATCCAGCTTTTCTCGTTCCGTTCCTTCAGAAACCGGTAGCGCTCCGGTTTTTCTTTTTCCCTATGTTCCTTCACTTCCGACAAGCGTTAGCCGACACTCCCCTCCAGCGAAATCCCAATGAGCTTCTGCGCCTCCACGGCGAATTCCATCGGCAGTTCCTGGATCACTTCCTTGACGAAGCCGTTGACGATCAGCGCGATGGCCTCCTCCTCGGGAATGCCGCGCTGCATGCAGTAGAACAGCTGGTCCTCGGAAATCTTCGAGGTCGTCGCTTCGTGTTCGAACTGCGCCGTCGCGTTGTTCGCTTCGATATAGGGCACGGTATGCGCGCCGCAGTCATTGCCGATCAGGAGCGAGTCGCACTGCGTGAAATTGCGCGCGTTCTCCGCCTTGCGGTGCGCCGAAACGCGGCCGCGATAGGTGTTGTTCGACTTGCCGGCGGAAATGCCCTTGGAGATGATGCGGCTCGACGTGTTCTTGCCGAGATGCATCATCTTGGTGCCGCTGTCGATCTGCTGCGCGCCGTTCGACACCGCGATCGAGTAGAACTCGCCGCGCGAACCGTCGCCGCGCAGGATGCAGGAGGGGTATTTCCAGGTGATCGCCGAGCCGGTCTCGACCTGCGTCCAGGAAATCTTCGAATTCTTGCCCCGGCAGTCGCCGCGCTTTGTCACGAAATTGTAGATGCCGCCCTTGCCCTCGGCATCGCCCGGATACCAGTTCTGGACGGTCGAGTACTTGATCTCGGCATCGTCCATGGCAACCAGCTCGACCACGGCGGCATGCAGCTGGTTCTCGTCGCGCTGCGGAGCGGTGCAGCCTTCCAGGTAGGAGACATAGGCCCCTTCTTCGGCGACGATCAGCGTGCGCTCGAACTGGCCCGTGTTCTTCTCGTTGATGCGGAAATAGGTCGACAGTTCCATCGGGCAGCGCACGCCCTTCGGCACATAGACAAAGGAGCCGTCGGTGAAGACCGCGGAATTGAGCGCCGCGTAATAATTGTCCGACACCGGCACGACCGAGGCGAGATACTTTTTCACCAGCTCCGGATATTCGCGGATCGCCTCGGAGATCGACATGAAGATCACGCCGGCCTTGGCCAGTTCCTTCTTGAAGGTCGTGACGACGGAAACGGAATCGAACACCGCGTCGACAGCCACCTTGCGCTCCTGCACGCCGGCGAGCACTTCCTGCTCCGCCAGCGGAATGCCGAGCTTCTCATAGGTCTTCAGCAGTTCCGGATCGACCTCGTCGAGCGTTCGGGGGCCGGACATGCTTTTCGGCGCGGAATAATAATAGAGATCGTTGAAATCGATCTTCGGATATTCGACGCGCGCCCATGTCGGCTCTTCCATGGTCAGCCAGCGGCTATAGGCGTCGAGACGCCATTCCAGCATCCATTCCGGCTCCTGCTTCTTCGCCGAGATGAACCGGATGATGTCTTCGCTCAGCCCCTTCGGCGCCTTGTCGCTCTCGATCAGCGTCTCGAAGCCGTATTTGTACTGGTCGACGTCAATCTTGCGGACCTGATCAATCGTTTCCTGTACAGCGGGCATAACGAACTCCGTTCTTGCATTCTCGTTCCGGCCGGTGCCGGCATGACGTGCCTATCCGTGGAGATAGGTGATAAGGCAGTTTTGAAAAGTTCTAAAGTGAAAAATATGACTTTCTGACATATGTTTTCCCGAAGCGCTTTTCTCAAGCCCTTTCGAGGCGATTTTCCGGGCGTGCCCGTGCGACAATTTTGTGGAAGGCTTCGCCGAACTTCGCGACGGCGTCCTCTCCGGTTTCACGGCCAAAGGAAACGCGTATCGCGCCTTCATCCGAATTGACGTCCATCGCCGTGAGCACGTGGCTGCGGCCGACCTTTCCTGACGAGCAGGCTGAGCCGGCGGAGACGGCGATCCCCGCCAGATCGAAGGCGATCTGCATCGTCTCGGCCTTGAGGCCCGGAATGGTGAAGAACAGCGTGTTCGCCAGGCGCGGCGCATCCGCGCCATGGATGATCGCGTCCGGCGCGATGTCGAGGATCGTCCGCTCGAACCGGTCGCGGATCCCGGCGCGGTCCCCGAACTGCGCGACCGTCTCCGCGGCCACCTCGGCCGCCGCGCCGAAGCCGGCGAGATTGGCGACGGCCTCGGTGCCGCCGCGATGCCCGCGTTCCTGTCCGCCGCCCGCGATCAGCGGCATCGGCATCATCAGGTCGGACGCCGCGACGAAAGCGCCGGCCCCATTCGGCCCGCCGATCTTGTGCGAGGAAAGGATGAGGTAATCGCCGCATCCCTCTGTAATGTCGATGGAAACGCGACCCAGCGCTTGCACGGCGTCGACCACCAGAACGCCGCCCTTGGCCTTCACCAGCGCCGCGATCTCGCTCACCGGCTGGATCACGCCGGTCTCGTTATTGGCCCAGTGGACGGCGACCAGCGGCAGGCCGGCCTTGCTGTCATGGCCGTCAAGCGCTGCCTCCAACGCGCCGAGATCGAGAAGACCCGACGCCTGCACCGGCACCGTCTCGACCGCGTTCTTCGCGAATCGCCCGCCAGCGAGCATGCAGGGATGGTCCGCCGCGCAGACATAGAGCCGCGAAAAGGTGAGCGGCGACCGGCCGAAGGAATAATTCGGCGTCAGAAGCGTCGCGGCGGCCTCGGTCGCGCCCGAGGTGAAGACCACATGGTCCGGCTTCGCGTTGACCAGCGCCGCGACGCTGCGCCGCGCCTTTTGCACCAGCGCCCGGGCCGCCCGGCCCGCGCCGTGTACGGAAGACGGATTGGCGTCATTGTCGAGCGCGGAAATCATCGCCGCGCGCGCCTCGCCCAGAAGCGGCGCGGACGCATTGTAATCCAGGTAAATGGCCTGCTTTCCCGTCGCCATGGCCAAGACTTCCATCAATTTCCTTGAATTCTGCAGTCCAAACGCCTTAAGACAGCGGCTCCGCGTGAACCGACACGCCAGTTTGGAAGCTTTCCGATTGTCTTAGAGATGCCACCCGCTACCGTCAACCGACCGGATTTCCACTTGGAGAAGCCGGTTTGCGGGCGGGTGGGCAGCCCCGTTACGGAGTACACATGCCAGAGGTGATTTTCGCCGGTCCCGCCGGTCGGCTCGAGGGCCGCTACCAGCCTTCCACGGAAAAGAACGCGCCGATCGCGATGGTTCTTCATCCGCATCCGCAGTTCGGCGGCACGATGAACAACCAGATCGTCTACAACCTGTTCTACATGTTCCAGAAGCGCGGCTTCACCACGCTCCGTTTCAACTTCCGCGGCATCGGCCGCAGCCAGGGCGAGTTCGACCATGGCGCGGGCGAACTCTCCGACGCCGCCGCGGCGCTCGACTGGGTGCAGTCGCTGCATCCGGATTCGAAATCCTGCTGGATCGCCGGCTATTCCTTCGGCGCGTGGATCGGCATGCAGCTCTTGATGCGCCGCCCCGAGATCGAGGGCTTCCTGTCGATCGCGCCGCAGCCCAACACTTACGATTTCTCGTTCCTGGCGCCCTGCCCCTCCTCCGGCCTGATCATTCACGGCTCGGAAGACAAGGTCGCCCCGCCGAAGGACGTCCAGGGCCTGGTCGACAAGCTGCACACGCAAAAGGGCATCCTGATCACCCAAAAGACGCTGGAAGGCGCCAACCACTTCTTCACGGACCAGACCGAGACGCTGATGGCCGAATGCGAGGACTATCTCGATGCGCGGCTGCGCGGCGAACTCGTTCCCGAGACCGTCAAGCGCCTGAAGTAGCGCCGAGCCCGGTCAGGGCGCGATCCGGTACATCCTGAGCAGCAGGTCGTTGCCGTTCGAATAGTTGATGCCGCCGATCTCGGCGATCTGGCTCAGCGAACGGCCGCCTGCCTCCACCCGGTCCTGCAACGCCTTCGCATCGCGCCCCGGCACGACGCCGACGGCGCATGCGGGGTTCGCCAGCAGGTGGTCGGCGACGCCGGTCACGCTGGTCAGCAGCGTGTCGGTTTCGGTCAGGAAGACAAGGCTCGGCTCATGGAAGCCTGCCGAGGCGAGACGCGCCTCCGGACAGGGTTTGTTGGCCCCGAACGCCAGCGCGATGCGCGGCGAGATCCAGATGCGCTGGAAGGACGGCGCGACAAAGGTGAACAGCAAGCTGTAGGTGATCACGCCGGCGGCCAGCGCATAGGCGACGCGCCGCAACTCCACCCGCCCCTTGCGCGGAAAGGCGAAGTAGCCGGCCGTCAGCGCCGCGACGCCTGCGACGATCCCGGCGCCGCTTGCGCCGCTGCCGAGATAGATCGGACCCAGCACGGCGAGCGCCGCCAGCCCGAGACTGACGACGATTTGGCCGAGGATCGCCAGCCAAAAGAACAGTTTCTGCCAGCGCCACAGCGGAACGGAGACAAAATCGGCGGCCGAAACCGCGGCCCAGCCCGCCATCAGCGCCAGCGCCGGATAGGCCGGCAGAAGATAGTGCGGCAGCTTCGTCGGCAGGGCCTCGAAGAGCAGCCAGAACGGGATATAGGAGCACAACAGGAACATCAGGCGCGCATCGCTCCGCGCCTTGCGCAGCGCCATCAGGCCGGCGCCCAGCAGCAACACGCCGAACGGCCAGACATAAAGGCCGTAGGTCAGCATGTAATAGCCGGGCGGCGCGCCGTGCGATTCCTGCGACTGGGCGACCTTGCCGAGCAGGTCCTTGCCCACCGCTTCCTGCCAGAACGCCCCGCCGCTCTTCCAGGAGATCGCCGCAAGCCAGGGCAGCGCGATCAGCGCGACAACGCCCAATCCCGGCAGAACCCGGAGATTCCGCAGCCAGCGGATATCCCGCTCCATCACCCACAGCGCCGCCACGGTCAGCACCGAAAGAAGCGGCGCGATCGGTCCCTTGACGAGGATAGCCAATCCTTGCGCGACCCAGAACGCCCAGAACAGGTGGCGCGGCACCGCCTCGCCCTGCCGGGAGCGGAAATGGACCTGCGCCAGCGCGCCCTGCGCCGTCACCGTGAAGGCCAGAAGCATCGCGTCCGTCTTGGCGATATGTCCCTCGAAGGCGAGGCCGAACGTGCCGGCGAGCAGCAGACCGGATATCAGCCCGGCTTGCGGGCCGAACAGCCGCGATCCGGTCCAGCAGGTCGCCAGCACGGCGGTGACCGCGCCGAGGACGGAAACGAGGCGATACACCCAGATCGAGGCATCCGCGCCCTGCCCGCTCAGCGCCAGCGCCGCCGATTGTAGCCAGTAGATGCCGACGGGTTTCTTGTAGCGCGACTGCTCCTGCAGCCGGATGTCGACGTAATCGCCGGTCTCCGCCATCTGCTTCGTCGCCTGCACATAGCGAGCTTCGTCGCGGTCGATCGGCGGCATGGTCGATATGCCGGGCGCGGCGACCAGAAGCGTGACGATGAGGAGAATCAGATAGCGCATGGACAACCGGTCAGTGACATCCGACGCGCGCCGCGGCGCGTCTCAGGCCCCGTGCGGACGATCCCGCCGCGCGGATCAAGGCCTCTCCGCTACTACGCGTGCCCATCCGCCAAGGCAAGCTTGCGGACCGCTCAGCGAGGATCGGCGACAACGCCGCCGGTCACCGGCTCGCGGCATCCGGTCGTCGTCGGGAAGGTCAGCGCCAGCCCCTTGCGGGCGCGCACGGCGAGATAGGCCCAGGCCTCCGCCTCCATCATGTCGGGATTGAACCCGGCCTCTCCGGCGGTGACGATCCGCGCCGCGCCGCCCGCCGCCGAGCGAAGCGCATCCATGATCGCGCCGTTGCGCGCGCCGCCGCCCGATACGATCCACAGCGCCGGCGCAGTCTCGATCTTCTCCGCCGCCCTGGTGATCGCCGCCGCGGTCAGAACGGAAAGCGTCGCCGCCCCGTCGGACAATTCCATGCCCGCCATCCCGTCCAGGGTGAAATCGCCGCGGTCGAGCGATTTCGGCCCGCCCTTGGCGAAGAAAGGCGCCGACAGATAGCGCTCCACCACCGCCATGTCGGCGCTGCCCTCGCTGGCGATCCGGCCGCCATCGTCGAACGGGATGCCGGCATTCTGCTCCACCCACTGGTCGATCAGCGCATTGCCGGGCCCGCTGTCGAATGCGGCCGGCGGCGCGCCCGGCGCGACGAAGGTGACATTGGAGATCCCGCCGATATTGACGAAGGCGACCGACCCGAAACCCGGCTCCAGCGCCGCCGGCAGTCCCGCCGCCAGCGCGGCATGATAGACGGGCACCAGAGGCGCGCCCTGCCCGCCATGCACCATGTCGTTGGCGCGCATGTCGGAAACGACGGAAATGCCCGTCTCGCGCGCCAGCAGCGCCCCGTCGCCGATCTGCACGGTCAGCGCCCTTTCAGGCCTGTGCAGCACCGTCTGCCCGTGGAAGCCGATCACGTCGATCTTGTCGCCGCTCAGGCCATGCTTGCCGAGGAACGCCCGGACGGCGTCCGCGTGGCGCAATGTCAGGTCCCGTTCCAGTTCCGCCAGTTCGCCGGGCCGTTCCCCGCGTTCGCCGATCGCCTGCGCGTCCCTCAGCCCCTGTTCGATCCTGCGCCTGAAAGCCGGATCGTAAGGCACGGAAAGCCACGGCCCGCACTGCCCGACGCGAATGCCGTCAGTCTCGATCAAGGCGACATCGATGCCGTCCATCGATGTGCCGCTCATCAGCCCGATCGCCCGCATCGGCCGCATGTCCGTCCTCTCCTTGTCCACACTCGCCCTTTAGTGCTAAAGCCCCGCCGCGCCAACAAGAAGCCGGCGCATTCTCCCAATCCTGCAGGCAAGCATCATGTCCGGTTACAAGTCCGATTTCCTTCGCACCCTCAACGAGCGCGGTTTCATCCACCAGATTTCCGATGAAACGGGCCTCGACGATCTGCTCTGCAAGGAAACCGTCACGGCCTATATCGGCTTCGACCCGACCGCATCGAGCCTGCACGCCGGATCGCTCATCCAGATCATGATGCTGCACTGGTTCCAGCAGACCGGCCACCGCGCGATCTCCCTGATGGGAGGCGGCACCGGCATGGTCGGCGACCCCTCCTTCAAGGACGAGGCGCGCCAGCTGATGACGGTCGAGAAGATCGAGGACAACATCGCCTCGCTAAAGCGCTGCTTCGCCAACTATCTCGATTACGAGGCCGGCGACCGCGCGGCGCTGATGATCAACAACGCCGACTGGCTGCGTTCGATCAACTACCTGGAATTCCTGCGCGATGTCGGCCGCCATTTCTCGGTCAACCGCATGCTGTCCTTCGACAGCGTCAAGACGCGGCTCGACCGCGAGCAGTCGCTGTCCTTCCTGGAATTCAACTACATGATCCTCCAGGCCTATGACTTCGTCGTGCTGAACGAGCGCTATGGCTGCCGCCTGCAGATGGGCGGCTCGGACCAGTGGGGCAACATCGTCAACGGCATCGACCTCGGCCACAAGCTCGGCACACCGCAGCTCTACGCGCTGACCTCGCCGCTGCTGACCACCTCGTCGGGCACCAAGATGGGCAAATCGGCGACCGGCGCGATCTGGCTCAATCCGGAAATGCTGTCGGCCTATGATTTCTGGCAATATTGGCGCAACACCGAGGACGCCGACGTATCGCGCTTCCTGAAGCTCTACACAACGCTGCCGATGGACGAGATCGCGCGGCTCTCCGCGTTGGACGGATCGGAGATCAACGAGGTCAAGAAGATCCTCGCCACCGAGGTCACCGCCATCCTGCACGGACGCGACGCCGCCGAACAGGCCGCGGAAACCGCGCGCAAGACCTTCGAGGAAGGCGGCCTGTCGGAAAACCTGCCGACGATCGAGGTTCCCGCATCGGACCTCAAGGCCGGGATCGGCATGCTCGGCGCTTTCGTCCAGGCGGGCTTCGCCGCTTCGAACGGCGAGATGCGCCGTCACGTCAAGGGCGGCGCGGTCCGCGTCAATGACGGCCAGGTCAGCGACGAGCGCATGACGCTCGACGAGTCGCATCTGCGCGACGGCGTCATCAAGCTCTCGCTCGGCAAGAAGAAGCACGTTCTGGTCAAGCCGGTCTGACTTGGTCTGTCGGCTTAGCGAAACTCGAAGATTGAGCGGAACACGCCGGGCGCGATCGCGGAGAGCGGATTGACCGTGATCTTCGGTTTTTTCATGTCGCCTTCGAGCAGATAGGTCACGCCGATCAGCGCCCTGTCGCGGCCGTTGCCGAGCACCAGCCCGAGGATCGGAATACCCGGGAGCAGGCTGTTGGCCGCGTAGGCGGGCATGAAGGTGCCGGCGATGCGCATCCGGTCGTTCTTGTCGTAGAGCGTGCCCCTGAAGGTCGAGCCGACCAGCGGGCCGCGAATGGCCCCGTCCTTGATGTCCAGCCGATAGGGAGAAATGGTCAGCGTCGCGGATGCGCGGTCGAACTCGACCTCGCGCGTGTCGATGTCGCGCCTGATCGCCTCGTTCAGGCTGGCTCCCCCGTCCGATTTCGACGAAACCAGCGCGTTCAGCCTCGGCTCGTCGAAAATGCGGAAATCCGTCATGTCCGCCGTTCCGGTCAGCGTGTCTTCGCCGACGGCCTTGAGCGAGAGGTTCATAATGCCGCCGCGAACCTGGCCGTAAATATCGAGGAAGCGCAGGATCTCACCCGCATCTAGAGACTCGCCCCTGATCGTGCGTTTGGCGGCCGCGCCCTTCAGCGCCACCGAAATAGGGAAGCCGCTGCGGGTCATGGCCGTCGCCGTTACCTCGACGACGTCGCTGCCGTCATATTGCATGCGAACCTTGACGTCGCGCAGATACTCGTCGCCGAAGCCGGTCACCTTGCCGATCGACGCATTGAGCTCCACGGGAACGCCTTCCTCGTGCTCCTTCGCCTTCAAGGTCTCGCGGACATGGCGAATGAGCGCGCGCGCGTCGAAGGACTTTCCGGTGACATTGACAAGGAAGCCCTTGCCCTTGGCCTCGACATCGACCGCGACATCGTCGCCCTTGTTCAGCTTGACCTTGGCGAAGCGGGCGTTCTGCAGGCCGTCCTTGCCCACCGTGATGTCGCCCTCGGCGGAAAAGCTCGGCCCGTCCAGCTTGAATTCGTTGATGCGGGTCTCGTCGTCCGACAGGACGAGATCGAAACTCGTCTTTGCGTCGATCCCGCTTCCCTTGGACCAGCCGATCCAGGGCAGCGACAGTTTCGCGCGGGACAGATCCGCTTCGACAGCCATCGGCTCGCCCTCCTCGCCCGACTTGACGCTCACCGGCGTGGTGCCGAACACCAGCGTGTCCAGCCCGGATGCGATGCGTTTGCGGTCGTCGTCTGTCAGGTTCAGCACGATGTCGCGCGAGGATTGCGAGACGCCGCCAAAGGGCTGGACCATGACAATGTTGGCGGGAACGCCGTCGATCTTGCCGCTGACGTCGATATCCGCCTGGGTCCGGTCGATGACGATCCGGCCGTCCATCTCGGACAGCATCCGCCCCTCGAACGGCGTCGAAATCGCCGCATCCTTGAGGTCGAGAATGACATTCCATTCGAGCGGCGGCGTATCCTCGCGCGGATTGAGGACGAACTGCATCGTCACGCGCGCATCGGCAAGGCCGGACAGCTCATCCGGCTCGTAGTCGCGATACTGCTGGGCGCTGATCGGCCGATAGGAGATCAGTTCTCCCAGCGCATCCGCGGTTCCCGACACGAACACGTCGAGATCGACATGGACGAGATCGTTCGCGTCGGGCCGGTGGATCGTCAACGTGCCGTTCGAGGCCGCCGCGGTCCGCCCGCTCGGCAGATAGGCCGTGCCGCTGTCGAGCGTGACGATCGTCTCGCCGCCCTTGACCTCGATGCGGCCCTTCGCGTCGCGCACGGGCGGGATATTGCCGGTGACGTCGAAGCGCACGCCTTCCACATCCAGCGAAAGTTCCGTGTCGCCTTCCAGCGTCCTGTCCGTTCCGGGAATGCGGCGGCGAAGCGGTTCCGCGATGAGGAAATCGCCCTTCACCACGCGTCCGCCGGCCAGGTTGGACATCACCCATCGCCGCGCCGCGCGCGCCACCGGCGCCGGCCAGAACTGCTTGACGCCGGCAAGGGCGAAATCCTCGATCGATATCGCGAAGATCGCGGTCGGGGTCATCTCGGCCAGGTCGAAAGTCCCCGCCCCCTCGAAATTGCCCGCTTCCGAGCTGACCTCGATATGGGACAGGTCGATCAGACGTTCCGTCGGCGAGAACGTCCCGCTCACCTTGGCCCGGAACTTGATGCCCCGTTCCGGCGAATCGGCGGGATTGCTGACGCCGTCATTGGTCAGCGCCTCGAATTCATAGAGCGGCGACGGCGCATCGGCCGAGGCCGCCACATCGCGAATGCCGCCGGTCACGATAGCCGAAGACCGGCCGATCCGGAGCGTCGACTCACGCAGTGACAGCACCTTGGTGGCCGGCTTCCAGTCGAGGTTGAAACGCCCCGACACCGGCACGAAATCGCCATTGTCGAGCTTCAGCGCGTAATCGACAGGCTCGACGGAGATCGACATCTGGTCCGGATTGTCGCCGCGCAGGCGCCGCGCGCTCACCGAGAGATTCGCCAGCAGCGGATCGCTCGCCGCGCCGGGAAGGTGATCCGAGGTCACGGCCGAGAACACGGTGCGCATCCGCCCGGCGGCAAGCGGCACGCCATCGACCCGCAACCTGGCCGTCAACGCGCCGCTCGGGCTGCGCTGCAACACGCCGACAAGTTCAGAGTGATGCCCCTCGATTTCGACATCCGCCTCGATGGCCCGCTGGCCCGGCCGCGCGACGATCACCGCATTGCGGACGAGAATGTCCTGCCCGGCCCCGACCACCGTCATGTCGGCGATTTCGACATCGACCCGCAGCCCGTTGATCGTCGTCCGCTCGAACAGCATGTTGACCGAATCGAGCAGCCGCGACAGTCCGGTCTCGATCGAGGCGATCCGCGGCATCTGGCCGCCGTCATCGCCGCCCGCAGCGGGCACCGCGAAACGCACGCCCGACAGGGCGATCTTCTCGACCTGCGGGCTGCCCCGCAACACGCTCATCGTCTTCACGCCGATGGTCGTGCGGCCGACCTCCAATATGTCGCGGCCGGACAGGGTCTCGCGGACCGCGAATTTGTCGAGATTGACGGCGATGCCGCCGAACCGCTCGGCGACCACCTCGCTGCTGCCGATATCGGCAGTGAGATCGTCCGGCAGCGCCGCATTGAGCGCGGCGATCGCCCGGTTCTCGATCAGCGGCGCGATCACGCCCGTCTTGACGAGACCGATGACGAGCAGCGGCAACAGCGCGATGAAAATGGCCGCAACAAGGATGCGACGGCGCCATCGTCCGGGCCGGCCGCCGCGCAGGGGCGGTTCGTTCCGGTCGCCATTCGATGGCATGTCGTGCAGAAGGCGCTCCGCTCCCGAACCGAACCTCACTTTTTCGACATGTCGCATTGCCAAACTTGTCGTCGAGCCTCCTCGTCACAGGCCGCCGGCAATTTTCCGCGGGCGGCGGCATGGACAGAGTCACTTTGCACAATATATCGCAGGCTGTCCCGCCAAATGCCCACGAATTCGAAGGAAAATGACATGACCCAGATTACCGAGGGAACCGCCGCGCCAGATTTCTCGCTGCCTGCAGATAACGGCGGAACCGTGACCCTGTCAGAATTGAAAGGCAAGATTGTGGTGCTGTACTTCTATCCGAAGGACGACACCAGCGGCTGCACCACGGAAGCGATCGATTTCACCCGCCTGCTTCCCGAATTCGAGGCGCTCGGCGCCACCGTCATCGGCATGTCGCCCGACAGCGCCAAGAAGCACGACAAGTTCAAGGCCAAGCACGATCTGGCGGTCACCCTGGTCGCCGACGAGGAGCGGACCGCGCTCGAAGCCTATGGCGTCTGGGTCGAGAAAAGCATGTATGGCCGCAAATATATGGGCGTGGAACGCACCACGGTCCTGATCGACGCATCCGGGTCGATCGCCAGGGTCTGGCGCAAGGTCAAGGTGAAGGGCCACGCCGACGAGGTTCTCGAGGCCGCGAAGTCACTCGGCTGAACGGAGCCGCCCGCCATGCCGTCGCTGCGCGCCGCCGCCATCGAAGCCCTTTCCGCATCGGACCTTGACACCAAGGTCCGGGCGACGCGCGAGGCGGCGCGTCTTTGGCGCGGCCGGACGGTCTCGCTGCGCGAACCGGGCGATCCCGCCCCGCCCGACCGCCCGGGCCGGCCGGAGCGTCCCCAGTTGGTCGCGCCGCGCCTCCTCAAAAAGCGCTCCCTGAACACCGTCAACGGGCGTATCGCGCTGATCCACGCGCTCGCCCATATCGAGCTGAACGCCATCGACCTGGCGCTCGACATCGCCGCGCGCTTCGCGGCTCTGTCCATCCCGCCCAGCTTCTTCGACAACTGGATGCAGGTGGCCGCCGACGAGGCGCGCCATTTCACCCTGCTGCGCAACCGGCTGAAGACGCTCGGCGCCGATTATGGCGACCTGCCCGCCCATGACGGCCTCTGGCAGGCGGCGACCGACACGAGCGGCGACCTGATCTCGCGACTCGCCATCGTGCCGCTGGTGCTCGAAGCGCGCGGCCTCGACGTCACCCCCGGCCTCGCGGCGAAGCTGCGCGAGTTCGGCGACGAGGACACCGCCGCGATCCTCGACGTGATCTATCACGACGAAAAGACCCATGTGGCCGTCGGCGCGAAATGGTTCCGCTTCTTCTGTGCCCGGGCGGGCGTCAACGCGGCCGACCGGTTCCGCAGCCTCGTACAGGAGCATTTCCACGGCCATGTCAGGCCGCCCTTCAACGACGCCGCCCGCGCCGCCGCCGGCCTGACGCCGCTCTTCTACCGGTCCCTCTCCTCGGCCTCGATGTCGCGATAGAGCCTTTCCGTTACGTCCGAAGGGCTTTGTTAACCCTAATAAAGTCTAATCCCCGCGTAAGAAATTTTATCGTTAGCGGTGGTTTGCCTTGAGTAACGCAGCGGTCTTCGGAAAACGCAAAGAGCCCCATACAATCATCATTGCCCAGGGGGATCGTATTTCCCATTTCACGATCCGGCCCTGGATGGCGGCGCTTGGCGCGTCGGTTCTTGCCGCGGTGGCGATCGGATATCTGCTGGCGACATCCTACCTCATGCTGCGCGACGACATCTTCAACGCGGCCATCGCCCGCCAGGCGCGCATGCAGCACGCCTATGAGGACCGGATCGCCTCCTTGCGCTCGCAGGTCGACCGCATCACTTCCTATCGCCTGCTCGACCAGCAGATCATGGAGACGAAGGTCACCGAACTCCTCAACCGCCAGTCAATGCTGGCGAGCCGCAACGGCCAGCTCGCGCCGCTGCTCGAAAAGGCGGAACTCCACGGCGTCGGCCTGTCGGCCGGCCAGCTCGGCGAGACCGACGTCCCGGTCCCCGTTTCCGGCAATGGCGGCAAGGATACGCGCCGCATGCAGTTCCGGCCGCAGAAGCCCGCCAGCGGGCTGATGCAGAAAGCGTCGACCGACTCGCTCCGGCTGAAGAGCGACATGAACGCCATGCCGATCGTCACCCTGTCGCGGCTCGGCGCCTCGCTCAACTCGCTGGAGGAAGACCAGATCAACCGGATCAGCGGCCTGGCCGATTCGGCCCGCGCCATGCGCGAGCGGATGATCGCCGATGCGCGCGACGCCGGTCTTCCGCTGAAGGCCCCGGCGGCGCAGGAAACCGGAACGGGCGGCCCCTTCATCCCCGCCAATCCCGACGAGATCGGCGAGGCCTTCGAGCAGGAACTGGACGGGCTGAACAGGGAACTCGATGCGCTCGACAAGGTGCGCGGCGCGATCCGCTCCTTTCCGATCGCCAATCCCGCGCCCGGCCGCCGGATCTCCAGCACCTTCGGCAATCGCCGCGACCCGATCCTGAAACGCTCGGCCTTTCATTCGGGGATCGATTTCGCCGTGCCGAGCGGCACGCCGGTCCGCGCGACGGGCGCCGGCACCGTCATCAAGGCCGGCCGCCATGGCGGCTACGGCAACATGGTGGAAATCCGTCACGCCAACGGCCTGACCTCGCGCTACGCGCATATGAGCCGCATCCTGGTGAAGTCCGGACAGAAGGTCACCGCCGGGACCGTGGTCGGAAAATCCGGCAATACCGGGCGCTCCACCGGGCCGCATCTGCATTACGAGGTTCGCCAGAACAGCAAGGCGCTCAACCCGATGACCTATATCCGGGCCGGCCAGAACCTGCAGAAATATCTCTGATCAGACGGGCTCCGCCGCGTCGACGATCCGCAATTGCGGCGTCTGCCGCCCGTTCCAGTGATTGATCGACAGCGTGCCCGCCACATGCGCCGGCCGTCCCGCCCTGCCCGCCAGGAACTGTCCGAGATCGGTCTCCGCCGCGCGAAAGGCGATCGCCTCCAGTTGCGAGCGATCCTCCGCCTGCAGCCGCAGCTTCAGATGACCATTGCCGACGATAGCGCTCGACGCGATGCGATGATTGGGCAGCACGAAGAGCGGTTCCGGATTGCCTGAGCCGTAAGGCCCCGCTTTTTCCAGTTCGCCGATCATCGCGAGATTCGCGCCCCGCGCCGACAGCGCGCCGTCGACCGGCAGCGTCTCGTTTTCGAGGATCGAGGTGACCGCCGAGCCGGCCTTCTCGTCGAAGAAGGCGCGCAGATCGCCCAGCCTGTCGCGCTCGACGGTGATGCCCGCGGCCATGGCGTGCCCGCCGCCCTTGATCAGGATGCCTTCATCGACCGCCGCGCGCACCAGCTTGCCCATGTCGAAACCGGGGATCGACCGGCCCGATCCCGTTCCCTTGCCGGACCCGTCCAGCGCGATCGCGAAGGCGGGCCGGCGCGTATGCTCCTTCAGCCGCGCGGCGATCAGCCCGACAATGCCCGGATGCCAGCCGGGACTCGACGTCACGATGACGGAGGGCGGCGAACTGGAGGCGAGATCCCGGTCGGCCTCGGCGCAGGCGTCGGCGACCATCTCGACTTCCATGGCCTGGCGCTCGCGGTTCAGCCGGTCGAGTTCGGCGGCGATCTCGGCGGCGCGGTTGGCGTCCTCCTCGCACAGAAGCGTGGCGCCCAGCGCCGCATTGCCGATCCGACCGCCGGCATTGATCCTCGGCCCGATCAGGAAGCCGAAATGGAACGGATTGAGCGGTTCGCCGATGGAGGCAACGCGGGCGAGCGCGGCAAGGCCGGGATTGCCGAGATGGCGCGCCGCGATGAGGCCCTTCGTCACGAAGGCCCGGTTCAGCCCTGTCAGCGGCACGACGTCGCAGACCGTGCCGAGCGCCACGATATCGAGCATGGAGAGGAGATCGGGCAGAGGCGACACGCCATGCCCCCGCAATTGCCGCGAGACCTCGACCAGCGTCATGAACACCATGCCGACGGCACAGAGATGGCCGAGGCCGGACAGGTCGTCGTCGCGATTCGGATTGACCACGGCGGCGACTTCCGGCAGCGGCCCGCCGACCTGGTGGTGATCGATGACGACGATATCCGTGGCCGAGCCTTCAATGGCTCCGAAGGCCTCGGCACTGTTCGTGCCGCAATCGACCGTGACGATCAGCGACGCCGCCGAGGCCAGTTCGCGCATGGCGGCAGGGTTCGGCCCGTATCCCTCGAAGATCCGGTCCGGGATGTAGATCTGCACGTCGATGCCGAAGAACCGGAGATAGCGCGCCAGCAAGGCCGACGACGACGCGCCGTCGACATCATAGTCGCCGAAGATCGCGATCTTTTCCCGGTTGCGAATGGCGGCCGCGATGCGTTGCGCCGCCGCTTCCAGGTCGGTGACCGAACGCGGATCCGGCATCAGCGCTTTCAGGGTCGGGTCGAGAAAGCCCAGCGCCTGATCGGCCGTCACGCCCCGCCCGGCGAGGACGCGGGCGAGGATGTCGGCGATCCCGTAGCGCTGCGCGATATCAAGCGCGACCTGCGTCTGCGCCTGCGACATGCGGTCGATCCACCGCCGCCCCTTGAGCGAGCGCTCGATTCCCAGGAAGGCCTGTTTCATGCCGGTTTGTCGCGCCGCGCCCGCGCGGCGTCAAGCCGCGCGCCAGCGGATCAGAACTTATCCATGTCCTGATGGCGCGCCTTGATCTCGCGCACCGTCTTCGACGAGGAGCGCATGACGATTGTTTCCGTCTGAAGATAGTTCTTCATGAAACGCACGCCGCCCAGCATGTTGCCGTCGGTCACGCCCGTCGCCGCGAAGATCACCTCGCCATGGGCCATTTCCATGTGGGAGTAGATCTTCTTGGGATCGGACACGCCCATCTTCGCCGCGCGGGAGGCCTTTTCCTCGGTGTCGAGGATCAGGCGTCCCTGCATCTGCCCGCCGACGCAGCGCAGAGCCGACGCCGCCAGCACGCCCTCGGGCGCGCCGCCGCTGCCGATATAGATGTCGATGCCCGTCTCTTCCGGCGCCGTCGTGTCGATCACGCCGGCCACGTCGCCGTCGCCGATCAGGCGGATCGCCGCGCCGGTCTTGCGCACCGCCTCGATCAGCGAGGCATGGCGCGGACGGTCGAGAATACAGGCGGCGATCTCGGTCACCGGGACGCCCTTGGCCTTGGCGACCGCGTTGATATTGTCTTCCGGCGACGCATCGATGTCGATGAGACCTTCCGGATAGCCGGGCCCGACCGCGATCTTTTCCATGTAGACGTCCGGCGCGAACAGCAGCGCGCCCTTTTCGGCGATGGAAATGACGGCCAGCGAGTTGGGCAGGTTCTTCGCGCAGAGCGTCGTGCCTTCGAGCGGGTCGAGCGCGATATCCACTTCCGGTCCGGTGCCGTTGCCGACCTTCTCGCCGATATAGAGCATCGGCGCCTCGTCGCGTTCGCCCTCTCCGATCACCACCGTGCCGCGGATCGCGAGGCGGTTCAGTTCGGAGCGCATCGCGTCGACGGCGGCCTGGTCGGCGGCCTTTTCGTCGCCGCGTCCGCGCAGGCGCGCGGCCGCCACGGCGGCGCGTTCGGTCACGCGCGCCAGCTCAAGCGACAATTCGCGCGTCAGGCCGGGTTTCTTTTCGCCGGATTCAGCCATGGCATTCATGCATTTACCCTCAACTTGTCGTTGCTTGGCATTCGTTTAGACGCACTCGACCCCGCGCTGCAACAGCCAGCGCGACCGGTTTCGGTGGGCAACGACGATCTAATCGATTTTGATGACAGACTGGCGTCAGCCGGCCGGTTCGATTCGGATCACCTGCGGCTTGGAGACGAGATGGCCGTCGGCGAGAACGGCCTCCAGCGCATTGCTGATGTCCGATTCGGTCGTCTCATGCGTCACCAGCACAACCGTCTTCGTCTCGTCACCACCATTCTTCACGGAGCCGTGCTGCACGATCGAGGCGAGCGAAATGCTGTTGTTGGCCATATGGCCGGCGAGCGACGCGAACACGCCGATGCGGTCATGCACCGTCAGGCGAATGAAATAGCCGCCCGCATGGGCCGAGATCTCGGCGCGCTGATAGGGCTCGAGTTCCTTCGCCGGCCGGCCGAAGACAGGCGCCTCCTGGTGGCCCGGCAGAGATTTCGCGATGTCGGCGATGTCGCCGATGACGGCCGAGGCGGTCGCGTTGCCCCCTGCCCCGGGACCCGACAGCAGCAGCGAACCGACCGTGTCGGCCTCGATCGCCACCGCATTGGTGACGCTGTCGACCTGCCCGATCATCGAGCCCAGCGGCACCATGGTCGGATGCACGCGCTGCTCGATCCCCGTCGCGGTGCGCTGGGCGACGCCGAGCAGCTTGATGCGGTAGCCGAGTTCGCGCGCCGCATGGATATCGGCAAGCGTGATGTTCGAGATACCCTCGACATAGATCTCGTCGGCGGCGACCTTCGTCCCGAAGGCGAGGCTCGTCAGGATCGCCAGCTTGTGCGCGGTGTCCTGCCCCTCGACATCGAAGGTCGGATCGGCCTCGGCGTAACCGAGCCGCTGCGCATCGGCGAGGCACTCCTCGAAGGAGATCTCGTCATGCTCCATGCGGGTCAGGATGTAGTTCGCGGTCCCGTTGAGGATGCCGTAGACCCGGCTCGGCTCGTTGGCCGCAAGCGATTCGCGCATCGTCTTGATGATCGGAATGCCGCCCGCGACCGCCGCCTCGTAATTCAGGATCAGTCCCTTTTCCTCGGCGATCAGGGCCAGTTCGAGGCCGTGTTTGGCC
Organism: Ahrensia sp.; assembly: GCA_002698425.1. Next base: position 72,526 of record NZXU01000046.1, read on the forward strand.
AGCAGCGCCTTGTTGGCGGTGACGACGTGACGCCCGTTTTCAAGCGCGGCATGGATGCTGTCGAAGGCCGCGCCGTTCTCGCCGCCAACCAGTTCCACGAAGACGTCGATCTTGTCGGATGCGGCGAGCGCCGCCGGCGTGTCGAACCATTCGATCCCCGCCATGTCGAAGCCGCGATCCTTGGCGCGGTCGCGCGCGGTCACGCCGGTCACGGTGATCGGCCGGCCGCATTTATGGGTCAGCGAGTTCGATTTGGAATGCAGCAGACGGGCGACCGAAGCGCCAACCGTCCCCAATCCCGCTATGCCGATGCGCAGCGGCTCGTGCATGAAACCACCTTTCGAAACGAGGTGTTGTCAGATGAACGCCCGCGCGGCTAGCGGCGGGCGTTGAGTGCGACGACGTTGTGCCGATTTCCGCCGATCGATGCAAGGAAGCGTTTGATGTTGCGCGCCGCCTGACGGATACGATGCTCGTTCTCCACCAGCGCGATGCGCACGTGATCGTCGCCATGCTCGCCGAAACCGATGCCCGGCGCGACGGCGACATCGGCCTTCTCGATCAAAAGCTTGGAGAATTCCAGCGAGCCGAGATCGCGAAACGCTTCCGGGATCGGCGCCCAGGCGAACATCGTCGCTTCCGGGGCCGGTACCTCGAAGCCCGCCTGCCCGAAGCTGGAAACGAGTACGTCGCGCCGCTTGAGGTAGATATCCCGCACCTCCGCGATATCGGAGCCGTCGCCATTGAGGGCGGCGGTGGCCGCCACCTGGATCGGCGTGAATGCGCCGTAGTCGAGATAGGATTTCACCCGGCCGAGCGCGGCGATCAGCCGCTCGTTTCCGACCGCAAAGCCCATGCGCCAGCCGGGCATGGAGAAGGTCTTCGACATCGAGGTGAACTCGACGCAGACATCCATCGCGCCGGGCACCTGCAGCACCGAGGGCGGCGCCTCGTCGCCGAAATAGATCTCGGCATAGGCGAGGTCCGACAGCACGATGATGTCGTGCTTGCGCGCGAACGCGACGACGTCCTTGTAGAAATCCAGCGACGCGACGAAGGCGGTCGGATTGGACGGATAGTTGAGGATCAGCGCCAGCGGTTTCGGGATCGAGTGCTTCACCGCGCGCTCAAGCGCCGGCAGGAAGCCGTCATCGGGAGCGACCGGCATCGAGCGGATCACGCCGCCCGACATGATGAAGCCGAAAGCGTGGATCGGATAGGTTGGGTCCGGGCACAGGATCACGTCGCCGGGCGCGGTGATCGCCTGCGCCATGTTGGCGAAGCCTTCCTTGGAGCCGAGCGTCGCGATCACCTGCCGGTCGGGGTCGAGCTTCACGCCGAAACGGCGGGCGTAATAGGCGGCTTGCGCCTTGCGCAGACCCGGAATGCCCTTCGAGGACGAGTAGCGGTGCGTGCGCGGATCGCGCACGGTCTCGACCAGTTTGTCGACGATGGCCGTCGGGGTCGGAAGGTCGGGATTGCCCATGCCCAGGTCGATGATGTCGCGCCCCGCCGCTCGCGCGTCGGCCTTCAGGCGGTTGACCTGTTCGAAGACGTAAGGGGGCAGACGGCGGACTTTGTGAAATTCTTCCATGGACATTACCTCGGCATATTCGCGCGCTATAGCGCGTTCCTGCGGCAAAATCGAGATATCTCGGCGATCGCTTCTAGTTCTCGATGATCTTGATCGTCGCGTCGGAATGCGTTGCGCCGATCGTGCGCAATTCGGCCAGCCGGCGCTGATATTCCGCCGCCGAGACGAGGCCCTGCGACCGCGCCGCGGCAAGCGCCTGCATCTTGGCGAGCAGCGCGTCGCGGCCGGCATCCGTCATCTGCGGCGCGGCGCCGCGCGGTTCGTTGTTGATGTTCGGATAGGCCCCGTTCAGCGCCGCCTGCCCCGAGCTGCTGAACAGCGGATCGGGCGCGGGCTCCGGTGCGGTCGCGGCTGCGGCCTCTGCACCGGGCCGCGCGGGCGGTACCGGCGCGTCGGCATCGCCGAAGGCCGCCTGCGGAACCGCCTCGTCGATGGCGTTGCCGCCCGCGCAGCCGGCAAGGCCCAGGCAGTTGAAGATCAGTAACGTGATTCCAATGTTTTTCATGTTACCCTTGGGAAACGGGGCTAAGACTTTGGCAAACCGCGCAAAACCGGGCAAACTGTACAGTCCGGCGGGAGGAAACCAATGGATCGATGACACGCCGCGTCGCCTATGTCATCAACATCCATTAATAAGGCAACACAAAGAATGCCACCGATGACAAAATACAAAATGCCACAGGGATGGAAACAGTATGGCTGAGAAGAACGACGGCGCGCCCGCCAGGGCGGGTGACCGGACCTCCATCGACGCCTATGTCATCAAGGATCCGGAGACCTTCGCCCGCAACCTCGCGCGCATGATCGAGGAGGCCGGCCATGCCGCCTCCGCCTGGATCGCCCCGCGCGAAACGGGCGAGCACACCGACACCGTCGCCGAGCCGATGGCCGACGTGGTCAAGACCTTCTCCAAGGTCTCGGAATACTGGCTCGCCGATCCGCAGCGCGCGGTCGAAGCGCAGACGCGGCTGTTTTCCGCCTATATGGACATCTGGTCGAACTCGATCCGCAGGATGGGCGACGCCAGCCTCGCGGAAGCCGTCGAGCCGGAGCGCGGCGACCGCCGCTTTTCCGATGCCGACTGGAAGGACAATCATTTCTTCTCCTTCCTGAAACAGGCCTATCTGGTCACCTCGAAATGGGCCTCCGACCTCGTCGAGAATACCGAAGACCTCGACGAACATACGCGCCACAAGGCGACCTTCTATGTGAAGCAGATGGCCAACGCGGTTTCGCCGTCGAACTTCATGATCTCCAACCCGGAGGTCTTCAAGGAGACGGTCGCCTCCAACGGCGCCAATCTCGTCACCGGCATGCGGATGCTGGCGGAGGACATCCAGGCCGGCCGCGGCGACGTCCGGGTCCGCCAGGTCGATGGATCGAAATTCAAGCTCGGCGAGAATATCGCGGTCACGCCCGGCAAGGTCATCGCGCGCAACGACCTGGTCGAGATCATCCAGTACGAGCCGGCGACCGAGGAAGTCCTGAAGCGCCCGCTGCTGATCTGCCCGCCCTGGATCAACAAGTTCTACATCCTCGACCTCAATCCCGAGAAATCCTTCGTCAAATGGGCGGTCGAGCAGGGGCACACGGTCTTCGTCATGTCCTGGGTCAATCCGGACAAGCGCCACGCCTCGCTCGACTGGAACGACTATATCGACGACGGCATCTGCTTCGCGCTCGACACGATCAAGAAGGCGACCGGCGAGAAGAAGGTCAACGCCATCGGCTATTGCGTCGGCGGCACGCTGCTGTCGGCGGCGCTCGCCTTGTTCGCCCGCGAGGGAAAGGAACGCATCGCCACCGCGACGCTGTTCACCACACAGGTCGATTTCGTCAATGCCGGCGATCTCAAGGTGTTCGTCGACGAGGACCAGCTGAAGGCGCTGGAGACGCAGATCCGCAAGACCGGCTATCTCGAAGGCTCGAAAATGGCGACGGCCTTCAACCTGCTGCGCTCGGGCGACCTGATCTGGCCCTATGTCGTCAACAACTACATGAAGGGCAAGGAACCGATGCCCTTCGACCTGTTGTACTGGAACGCGGATTCGACCCGCATGCCGGGCGCGAACCACATCTTCTACCTGCGCAATTGCTACTACGAGAACCGGCTTTCCAACGGCAAGATGATGCTGCATGGCGCGCCCGTCTCGCTCGCCGACATCAAGATCCCGATCTACAATCTCGCCACCAAGGAAGATCATATCGCCCCGGCGCTGTCGGTCTTCGAAGGCTCGAAGAGCTTCGGATCGAACGTCACCTATGTCATGGGCGGCTCGGGCCATATCGCCGGCGTCATAAACCCGCCGGCGAAGAACAAGTACCAGTTCTGGTCGGGCCCCAAGGTCGCCGGCGAATTTTCCAAATGGATGGAAAAGGCGAAGGTCACGGAAGGCTCCTGGTGGCCGCACTGGCAGGCCTGGATCGAGAAGGATGACGACGCCCGCGTCCCGGCCCGCAAGAAGCTCGGCGGCGGCAAGCTGAAGCCGCTCTGCGACGCGCCCGGCGAATACGTCCGCGAACGCTCGTGAAATTCGCCGCCCCGCTGATCCCCGGGCGCCTCGTCCGGCGGTACAAGCGTTTCCTTGCCGACATCACGCTGGACGACGGCGCGGAGATCACCTGCGCCGTCCCGAATACCGGCTCGATGATGGGCCTGACCGATCCCGGCTCGCGGGTTTTCCTGTCTCGCTCGGACAATCCGAAACGCAAATACGCCCACACGCTCGAAATGGTCGAGGCGGACGGCATCTGGGTCGGCATCAATACCGGCCTGCCCAACCGGCTGACCGAGGAGGCGATCCGCGCCGGCATGATCCTCGATCTCGCCGATTATGCGGAGCTGCGCCGCGAGCAGAAATACGGGCAGAAGTCCCGCATCGATATCCTTCTGGACGATCCGGCCCGGGGAAAAGCCTATGTCGAGGTGAAGAATGTCCACCTGATGCGCGAACCGGGCCTTGCCGAGTTTCCCGACACGGTGACCGCCCGCGGCGCCCGTCATCTCGACGAAATGGCCGACATGGTGCGCCAGGGTCACCGCGCCGTCATGGTCTATCTGGTGCAGCGCGGTGACTGCGAGAGCCTGCGCCTTTGCCGCGATTTGGACCCCGCCTATTGCGCCGCTTTCGACCGTGCGACAGCCTGCGGGGTTGAAGCGGTGGCCATTCAATGCCAAATCTCGCCGGAAGAAATCGCGCCCGCAAAACGCATTCCGCTCGTCGACTGAAAGACGCGGCGCCCCGGAGAAGCCCATGGTCACCTATCTCGAAGCCGACAGCGCGCCGATCAAGAACACCGGCCAGATCCGCCTCTATGGCGAGGACGGCTTCGAGGGCATGCGCAAGGCCTGCAAGTTGACCGCGACCGTGCTCGACGAGCTGGTCGATGTCGTCAAGCCGGGCGTCACGACCAACGAGATCGACAAGCTCGTCTTCGAATTCGGCATGGACCACGGCGCCATCCCCGCGACGCTCAACTATCGCGGCTACACCAAGTCGTCCTGCACCTCGATCAACCACGTCGTCTGCCACGGCATCCCGAACGACAAGCCGCTGCGCGAGGGCGAGGTCGTCAATATCGACGTGACCTATGTGCTCGACGGCTGGCACGGCGATTCCTCGCGCATGTATCCCGTCGGCGAGATCAAGCGCGCGGCCGAACGCCTGCTCGAAGTCACCCATGAATGCCTGATGCTCGGCATCGAAGCGGTGAAGCCCGGCGCGCGCATGGGCGCGATCGGCGAGGCCATCCAGAAACACGCCGAGGGCGAACGCTGCTCGGTCGTCCGCGATTTCTGCGGCCATGGCGTCAGCCGCCTGTTCCACGACGCGCCGAACGTTCTTCACTACGGCCGCGCCGACGAGGGCATCGAGATGCGCAAGGGCATGATCTTCACCATCGAGCCGATGATCAATCTCGGCCGCCCGCATGTGAAGGTGCTCTCCGACGGCTGGACCGCCGTCACCCGCGACCGCAGCCTTTCCGCGCAATATGAGCATACCGTCGGCGTCACCGACGATGGCTGCGAGATCTTCACCCTGTCGCCCAAGGGCCTCGACCGCCCCGGCCTGCCGGGCTGACACCCGCACCGCCGTCATGCCGGGGGCGCAACGGCGCAACCCGGCATCCAGAGCCGTGATTGCGCAGGAATTGGCGCAGAGCGATGAGAAGACCGGACGTAGATCTCCCGCGATCAAGGACTTGATCGCTGCTGGATCCCCGGTCCTCGCTGCGCTCGGCCGAGGATGACGTCTGGGTAACTCCCGGCAACCGGCGCCGCTTGCCCGGCCCGTTTTTTGAGGCCTCGACCGGGACAGCCAAGCGGGATAACCTCCGGTTGCGGCCTAGCGCCGTTGCAATGAGGGCGGGGATGGCCGACGAACACGACGAACGGCAGATTTTTCTGGGCGAGTTCACGCGCCCGGCGGACATGCTCGCCGCAAAACCCGCCAAGCCCGAGAAAGCCCCCTCGCCCCATGCCGGCCACCGCGACCGCTTGCGGGCCCGCTTCATGGATGCCGGGCCGGACGCGCTGGCCGATTATGAACTCCTCGAACTGCTGCTCTTCCGCTCCATCCCCCGCCGCGACACCAAGCCGCTCGCCAAGGCGCTGATCGCCCGGTTCGGTTCCTTCGGCGCGGTGCTCGGGGCGGAGCCGAAGCGGCTGATGGAAGTCCCCGGCGTGAAGGAGGCCGTCGCCGCCGATCTGAAGACGGTGGCCGCCGCCGCGCAGCGCATGCTCAAGGGCGAGATCGCCGCGCGCGAGGTGCTGTCCTCATGGAACGCCGTGCTCGACTATTGCAACGCCGCCATGGCCTACGAGACGCGCGAGCAGTTCCGCATCCTGTTCCTCGACAAGAAGAACACGCTGATCGCCGACGAGGTGCAGCAAACCGGCACGGTCGACCACACGCCGGTCTATCCGCGCGAGGTGATGCGCCGGGCGCTCGAACTGTCCGCGACCGCCATCATCCTTGTCCACAACCACCCTTCCGGCGACCCGACCCCGTCGCGCGCCGATATCGACATGACCAAGCAGATCGCGGAGATCGGCAAGACCCTCAACATCGCCGTCCACGACCACGTGATCATCGGCAAGAGCGGGCATGTGAGCTTGAAGGGGCTGGGGCTGTTCTAGGACCCCGGCGAAGGCATCCCGGCGCCGCCTCGGGCTTGCGCGGCATTCCTCATGACGAGCGTTCCCGAGCCATCTCGGCCATTCCAACCATTCGCGGCGCACGTTCGCTTCGCTCCTGGAGGTCGCGGCTCCCGCGAGGCAGCGTGTGCCGGCTTTGAGGATCCGACGTCGATCTGAGCGCGTATTGTCCCAACAGCACGCTCAAAAGCACGACGCCCATCCCGACGCCTTGAAGCGGCGTGAGTGTTTCGTTCAGGACGAGCCATCCGAGCACGGTTGCACTCAACGGGCTGAGAAGGCCGAGGACGGAGACCGCCGATGGAAGGATCCTTCGAATCCCGCGCAGCCAGATAATGTAAGTCATCGCCGCGCCGATCAGTCCCAGATAGGCGAGACCGATCAGGTTCGTTCCGGTGATGGACGACCAGTCGGTCGGCGCAAGCGGGACAAAGAACAGCAGCAGCAACCCGCCCGCCGTCAATTGCCAGCTCGTGAATGTCAGGGCCGAGACCGGCGGTTGCCATTTGCGGCTGAGCACCGTGCCGAGCGCCATCGACGCGGACCCGCCGATCCCGGCAATGACACCCCACATGTCGAGCGACGCCTCAGGCGTCAGCACAAGCAGGGCAACCCCCATGCCGCCTGCTGCCACGGCGACCAGTGACAGCGTCCTGATCGGCAGGCCGAGCAGCGCCCGGGAAGCGAATATCACCACGAAGGGCTGCAAAGCGCCCATGACCGCGGCGACGCCGCCTGGCAGGCGGTAGGCCGCGAAGAACAGCAGCGTCCAGAAGATCGCGAAATTGAGCGCGCCGAGCACAAACATCTTCCAGATCCAGTGGCCCGTCGGAAGCTGGCGAGCGAGGTAGAGAAGAAGAAGGCCGGCCGGCAAAGCCCGCAACACCGAGACGGTGAGCGGATCGAGGTTCGGCAGGAACTGCGTCGTAACGATGTAGCTGCTGCCCCAGATGAGCGGCGCAATCGCGGTGACGGCGGTGTCGAAAAGGCGTGACATGACGGATTCCAATTTATCTCGACGTCAAGATATCTAGATTTAGCTTGACGTCAAGATAAAACTCGGAACACTGGAGACCATGTTCGACATTGAGAAAATCAGAGCCCAGTGGGCCAAACAGCGGCCGGATCTCGATACCGGGCCGATGGGATTGATTGGCCGCGTTGTCAGGCTCTCGGCCTTGTACAGCGAGGAAATGGGCAAGACGTTCTCAAGACACGGGCTCAACGCCGCGAGCTTCGACGTTCTGGCCACGCTGTTGCGCTCGGGGCCGCCGCATGCGCTCTCTCCCAACCAGCTGCTTGAAACCATGATGGTGACGTCCGGCACGATGACGAACCGGATCGATCAGCTGGCGAAAGAAGGCCTGGTGGCGCGTGTGCCGAACCCGGATGACAAGCGCAGCGTGCTTGTGCAACTGACCGAAGCCGGGCGGCGGAAGGTCGATGCCGCGGTCACGGATCATGTCGAGACGCAAAAACGTCTGGTCGGACGGCTGGCGGCGGAAGACCAGGCGGCCCTGAACCGATTGCTCGATCAAGGCCTGAAAACGTTTGGCGATACGTAGAAACCGACAAGAGTCGCGACCGCGAAAAGGCATTCATGCCTGCGTCGCCACGGGACAGGCCGGCTGTGCCGGATTCCGCACGGCTCCAGACGAATAAATTCCAGCGTCAGCTGAATAGTGCCGAAAACTCACAAACCGCTCTTTCACCTTCCGCGCGAGCCTGGCGCGGACGGCTGGTGGGATATTTATCGCGGCAAATCCATCGAATCCCGCCAATATGCGCAATACTTATCCACCTTCCTCCACCGTCCCTTACCCTGACCGTGTCCTTTCATTGGAAGCCGGGTCTAGAACCGACAGCCTGGGAAAGGGCCGGTTCCTGGTGTTCGCGCTGAGGTGGCGCGGATGGGGCAGGCGC
>NZXU01000047.1 GCA_002698425.1 Ahrensia sp.
CGGGGCGACCTCCGTCGGCACGCTGTCCATCCGCCGCTTCCTCAGACCCGTCTGCTACCAGAACATGCCGCGGGACTTGCTGCCCGACGATCTGGGATAGGTGGGGAGCGAAAAAGAGGCTCCCGGAGGGGCGCGAAAGACAGTCTAGCGATGCGCCGTGCGGAAGAAATTTCCGCGCGTCCGCTTGCGGTGCTCGCGCGATAGAAAACGCATTAACATATTGATATTATTGCATAATAAAGAAAATTTTTTGCCTGAAAACGACAGAAAATGCTTGGCGAATAAATAATATTACTATAGGATTTTTATGTATTGCCGGCGCACCTGAGGAGGAACCGTCCGGCACATTCTGTGGGAGGAATATCCATGAAAGCGAAATATGCACTTGCCGGTGCAGCTCTTGCTGCGTCCGCACTCATGACAAGCGCCGCCTGGGCCGAAACCATCGGGTTTTCGCAGGTCGGATCTGAGGGCGACTGGCGCCCCGCCTTTTCGGCGAACATGCAGGAAAGCGCGAAGGAATACGGCATCGACCTGAAATTCGCCAACGCGCAGGGCAAGCAGGAGGAGCAGCTTCGCGCCGTTCGCGCCTTCATCGCCCAGGGCGTCGACGCGATCATCATCGCGCCGGTTGTCGTCACCGGCTGGGATCAGGTTCTTCGCGAGGCCAAGGACGCCGAAATCCCGGTTTTCCTCGTCGACCGCGATGTGGATGTCGAAGACAAGTCGCTTTACGTGACCCGCATTTCCGCCGACTTCAATCTCGAGGGCAAGCTGGCCGGCGCATGGCTGGCGGCCGCGAGCAAGGGCACCTGCAAGGTTGTCGAACTGCAGGGTACGACCGGCTCTGCTCCGGCGATCGAACGCAAGAAGGGCTTCGAGGCGGTCATTGGCCAGTTCCCGGCCATGGAAATCGTCCAGACCCAGTCCGGCGATTTCACTACCGAGGGCGGCAAGAAGGTGATGGAAGCCTTCATCAAGTCGACCAACAATCTCGACGGCATCTGCGCCTCTTTCGCGCATAATGACAACATGCAGCTCGGCGCCATCCAGGCGATGAAAGAGGCGGGCCTGAAGCCCGGCGAGGACGTGCTGATGGTGTCCGTCGACTATGTCCCTGCGATCAAGGACGCGCTTGCCGCAGGCGAAGCCAACGCCTCGGTCGAGCTCCGCTCCGCGGTGGGCAAGTTCATCTATCCCGTGGTTCTCGACTACATCAAGAACCCGAGTGAACTCGACAAGTGGATCGTGATCCCGTCGGATCTGCACACCGCGAACTGACGGCAAGCCAGGAACCATCCTGACACCCGTGCGGCGCTCCGGATCTCGGGGCGCCGTGCACTGCGCGCCACGCGGGTGTATTGATGATCCCGTAGCGACACGGTCGAACCCATGAACGCAACTGCAAATCCCAAGCCGCGCGTCGAAATGCGGTCCATCGGGAAATCCTTTCCCGGCGTTCGCGCGCTGTCGAGTGTCGATTTCACCCTTTATCCCGGTGAAGTGCACGCGCTCCTCGGCGAAAACGGCGCGGGCAAGTCCACACTGATCAAGATCCTGACCGGCGCGCTCAGCCGCGACGCGGGAGAAATCCGTCTCGACGGCAAACCCGTCAGTTTCAATTCGACCGGCGACGCGCAGGCGCACGGCATCTCGACTGTTTATCAGGAGGTCAACCTGATCCCGGCGATGTCCGTGACCAAGAACCTGGCGCTTGGCCCGTCCCGTGGCGCTCTCGGCGTCATCTCCTGGGGCAAGGCGCGAAAACGCGCGCGCGATAAGCTGAGCCGCCTGAAACTGAATATCGATACCGAACAGCCGGTGGGCTCCTTTTCGGTCGCAGTGCAGCAGCTGGTCGCCATCGCGCATGCGCTCGACGACGACACCAGCGTCCTCGTCCTCGACGAGCCGACGGCGAGCCTTGATGCGCAGGAGACCGCGACGCTGTTCGGGATCGTCCGCGACCTGAAGGCGCGCGGCATGGCGATCGTCTTCATCACCCACTTCCTCGACCAAGTCTACGAGATATCCGACCGCATTTCCGTGCTGCGCAACGGCAATCTCGTCGCAACTCACATGGCCTCGGAGATATCCCGCCAGGATCTGATCTCGGAGATGATCGGCCGTAAGCTCGGCGAGGTTGAGGCGACGCTCGCGCACAAGGCTGAAACCGGCCCGGGCAAGCAGAAGCTCGTCGCCCGGGATCTTGGCCGCAAGCGGACGCTGAAACCCTTTGACCTGACCCTGCACGCCGGCGAAGTCGTCGGCCTCGCCGGCCTTCTCGGATCCGGCCGCACCGAGATGACCAAGCTCATCTTCGGCGCGATCCGCTCGGACAGCGGCGAAATCCGTGTCGATGGCCAGGACATGTCCGGCGCCACCCCCCGCCGCTCGCTCGCCTCGGGCATCGCGTTCTGTCCGGAAGACCGCAAGGCCGAGGGGCTCGTCGGCGATCTGAGCATCCGCGAAAACATCATGCTGTCGATGCAGGCCAAACGGGGATGGCTGCGGCAATTGCCGCGGCGCGATCAGGAGAAGATCGCCGCCGAGATGATCCGGGCGCTCGGAATCGCCACGCCCGACGCCGAAAAACCGGTTCGCCAGCTTTCCGGCGGCAACCAGCAGAAGGTCGTTCTGGCCCGGGCGCTTGCCTCCAATCCCGGTATCCTGCTGCTGGACGAACCCACGCGCGGGATCGATGTCGGCGCGCATGCGGAAATCATCACGCTGATCCGCAAGCTCTGCAATGACGGCATGGCGCTGCTGGTCGCCTCTTCCGAACTCGACGAGATCGTCGCGGCGTCGGATCGCGTGGCCGTTTTGCGCGACCGCGAGAAGGTCGGCGAGATCGACGGCGCGGATATCAATAGGGACAACATTATCCGGATGATCGCGGGGGACGATGGTGGCCAGCACTGACAGTAGACTGGATCGGCCGATGCCGGGCCGGCTCAAGGCGCTGGCGCAAAGCCGCGCCGTCTGGCCGCTTTTGGCCCTCACCCTGATCCTCATCGTCGCGGGGTCCGTCTCGCCGAACTTCTTCGAGATCCGCATCGTCGAAGGGCGGCTTTTCGGCAATCTGATCGACATCCTCTACCGCGCCGTTCCCACCGCCCTCGTCGCGCTCGGCATGGCGGTCGTGATCGGAACGCGCGGAATTGACCTGTCCGTCGGCTCGATCATCGCCATCGTCGGCGCGGTGATCGTCTGGCGTATCAAGATGGGCGATCCGCATATCACCATCCTGTTTTCCGCACTGGCGGCCGGCATTCTGTGCGGCATGTGGAACGGCTTCCTTGTGTCCGCCCTCAAGATTCAGCCGATCATCGCGACGCTGATCCTGATGGTCGCCGGACGCGGCATCGGCATGCTGATCAACCAGCTCTATGGCGGCACCGATCCGAGTTTCGAAAGCGCGCTGCTGCAGTGGCTCTCGACAGGGAGCATCTGGCTCATACCGACGCGGCTGATCCTGGCGGCCGGCATTTTCGGCGCCTTGTGGCTGCTGATCCGGCGCACCGCGCTCGGCCTCTTCATCGAGTCCGTCGGCGGAAACGCGGCCGCCTCGAACCTCGCGGGCGTCAAGGCGGGGCTGATTATCTTCGTCGCCTATGTGCTGTCCGGGCTCCTGTCGGCCTGGGCCGGCGTGATCATGACCGCGGACACGCACACATCCGATCCCGTCTCGGTCGCCCTTTACATAGAGCTCGACGCGATCCTGGCGGTGGTGATCGGCGGCGGCTCGCTTGCCGGCGGTCGCATCTATCTCGGCATGACCGTCATCGGCGCCCTTGTGATCCAGGCGCTGACGACCGCCACGCTGATCTCCGGCCTGCCGCCGGAATACAATCTGATCATCAAGGCCCTCGTCGTATTGAGCGTCCTGTTCCTTCAATCCGCCAATGCCCGCAGGGCCATTGGAAGCCTCGTTTCGAGGAGATCGTCATGAGCAAGAAATACCTGCCTCTCGCCGCGACGGTCGCTGTCTTCCTGGCGCTCTTCCTGGTCGGCGGCTCGATGTACAGGAATTTCCTGTCGACGCTTGTGCTCGGCAATATTCTCGCCGACAACGCCTTCATCATCATCGCCGCAATCGGCGCCACCTTCGTCATCCTGTCCGGCGGCATAGACCTTTCAATCGGCTCCATGATCGGTTTCGTCGGGGTCTATATGGCGGTGCTCGACAGCATGGGCTGGCACCCGCTGGCGACAGCCGCCGTGATGATCTGCTTCGGCATCCTCTACGGCGCGCTACAGGGCTTCATCATCGATTATTGCGACATCCAGCCTTTTATCGTCACGCTGGCCGGGCTGTTCCTGCTGCGCGGTCTCTGCTTCATGGTGACGCTCGAATCCGTGCCGATCCGCCACGATTTCGTCGATCTCTACGCCTCGGCGAAACTTCCGCTACCCGGACGCGGGGTCTTGCGAAGTTCCGCTCTGGTCATGCTGGCCGCGCTGGCGGTGGCGATCTTCATCGCCCATTTCACCCGCTTCGGTAACAATGTCTACGCGATCGGCGGCGACAAGGAATCGGCGCGCCTGATGGGCGTCAATGTCCGCCGCACGACTGTCGGCATCTATGCCATCGGCGGCTTCTACTCGGCGCTCGCCGGCGTCGTCTACGCGCTATACACCTCGTCCGGCTATCCGCTCGCGGGCAGCACGCTGGAACTCTCCGCCATCGCGGCCGTGGTGCTTGGCGGCACCCTGCTGACCGGCGGCGTCGGAATGGTTGCAGGCACGCTTTTCGGCGGCATGATACTCGGCCTGATATCCACGCTGATCATCTTCCACGGATCTCTGAACAGCGCCTGGATCATGATATCGAGCGGCGTCCTGCTGTTCGCATTCATCGTGCTCCACCGTTTTCTCGTTAGCTCATTCGATCTGCGGGGGAGCTCCTGAATGCCCGGCAGATGCATGGTAGCCTCCTTGTCGGGTAAACTTCTCATTCCACTGAACCGGTAAAAGAACTTGGACACAGCCATCTCCGACCGCGCCTACATCCTCGCCGACCCGAGCGGAGGCGCCGGACTGGGCGTCCTCAACAGACTGGGGCGCGAGATTGTCGACGGAACCTTCCCGCCCGATACGCGGTTGCCGGACGAGGCGTCGATGCTGAAACGATACTCGGTGTCCAGGACGGCGCTGCGCGAAGCCTACAGCAAGCTCGCGGCCAAGGGCATGATCGTCGCCCGGCCGAAGGTCGGCACAAGCGTGCGGCCGCCCGCTTTCTGGAACATGCTCGACGCCGAAGTGCTCGGCTGGCATCTGCAAACCAAGCCGCCGGAAGAAATCGCCCGCGATCTCTATGCCCTGCGCCGAATGGTCGAACCGCCCGCGGCGGCGCTTGCCGCCGGGATCCGCAATGACGAGGAATTGCGCAAGATCGAGATGGCCTACGAGGACATGGCGGTCAAGGCGAATGACGAGGCCGAACTGGTCGAGGCCGATCTGCGGTTTCACCTGGAAATCCTGTTCGCCACGCATAATCACTTCATCGGAGCCTTCAGCGCGCTCATCCATGCGGCGATGATAAGCACCTTCCGCCTGAGCTGGCGCGGCGCCGAGGCCGCAGTGATCAAGGAAGCCCGGCTCAAGCAGCATGGAGACGTCCTGGAGGCGATCCGGCTGCAAGAGACCGATCTCGCGCGCCAGCGGATGGAAGCCTTGCTCGACGACTCGATCCGCGACGTGGACGAGGCCTTGGGGATTCGCTGACTTGGGGATTCGCTGACTTGGGAATTCGCTGACTTGGGATGAATGGCGGTGAGAGAGGGATTCGAACCCTCGAGACGGTTGCCCGCCTACACGCGTTCCAGGCGTGCGCCTTCGACCACTCGGCCACCTCACCACTACTGTCTGGCAATATTCGTCAGACGCCCGGACGGAACCCGTCCGCGGTGGCGGCAATATAGTCACAACGCTTCGCGGCGCAACTCCCGTTTTGCGTCTTTTTTCAACATGCGTTTTCGCCGATTTCCGGCTCGTTTCGCGAGACGCATTGCAACAGCCCTGTCTGTCTCGTATTGACCGGTGAGGGCGGTTATTGCCCCACGCGAATAGTCATGGTCCGGTTTTTTCTCAGAGCATTTGCTTTCATCTTCTTCGCCGTCGCGGTGATGTTCGTCGTCATCGACGCAACGCGGTCGATCGGCGTATCGGCGGTGGTCTTCACGCCCTTCGTCGACAGCCTGCAATTGACCATGCCGGTGGCGCTGCAGGCCTTCCAGGGCTGGCTTTCGCAATCCGCTCCCGCTTTTATGAGCGACCCGGTGCTTGCTTCGCTTCTGTCCCTTCCCACATTTGCAGTGTTCGCCTTGCTTGCTCTCGTCTTCTACGCCCTCGGCCGCAAGCCGACTCCAAAGGGCCTGAAGCGCCTGCCGCACTAAGGCTATTGCAAACCGGGGAGTGTCGCGATGTTCCTGTCCAGCCTGTTCGAGAAGAAATCCACCATGCCCGATCCGGCAAATGCGTTGCCGGGCCGCGAGGAGCCGATTCCCACGGCGGCGCGCCATTTCGTCAATGGCGAAGCGCTCAAGGGCCCGTTTCCCGAGGGAATGCAGACGATTTTCTTCGGCATGGGCTGTTTCTGGGGCGCCGAGCGCCTTTTCTGGCAGCTGGATGGCGTTCATGTCACCGCGGTAGGCTATGCAGGCGGCTACACGCCCAACCCGACCTATCAGGAAACGGTGACGGGTCTCACCGGCCATGCCGAAATGGTGATGGTCGTCTTCGATCCTGACGAGATCAGCCTGCAGAAATTGTTCGAGACGTTCTGGGAAGAGCATGACCCGACCCAGGGCATGCGCCAGGGCAACGATGTCGGCACGACTTACCGCTCCGCCATCTATGCGACCGGCAAGGAGCAACTGGCCGCTGCCGAAGCCAGCCGCGACGCCTATCAGCTGGCGCTGAGAGACAGCGGCATCGCCGCGCCGATCACCACGGAAATCCGTCTCGCGCCGGAATTCTTCTATGCCGAGGACTATCACCAGCAATATCTGGCCAAGAATCCGGGCGGCTATTGCGGCTTGCGGGGCACCGGTGTTTCCTGCCCCGGCATGACCGCATAAGCCTATCCTTGCCCATGGAGTGTAAATGAGCCTCGCCACCGGTTCCGTCCGCGTCGCCAGCGTGCAGTTCGCCGCGCAGGCGACCGCCTCCGCGGACGCGTTCTTCGACCGCGTCGCGACCTATGTGCGCTCCGCCGGCGATTACGGCGCCGACTTCGTCTGCTTTCCGGAACATTTCACCCTGCAGCTTCTGTCGGGCGCGCCCACCATGGTTCCCGCCGACGAGGCGATCCATCGTCTGACCGAATACACGCCGCGCCTTAAGGAGCGGCTCTGCGCGCTCGCGAAGGAACATTCGGTCAATATCGTCGGCGGCTCGCATGCCACCGTGCTGGAGAATGGCGAGGCGCATAACATCACTTATGTGGCGTTGCGCGACGGCACACTGCATGCGCGCCACAAGCTGCACCCGACGCCGGACGAAAAGTCGGTCTGGAACATTCAGGGCGGGGATTCGGCGGAGCCGGTCGAGACCGATCGCGGGCCGGTCGGCGTGATGATCTGCTATGACAGCGAGTTTCCGGAACTGGGCCGCCATCTGACCGACGCCGGCGCAAAGCTTTTCTTCGTGCCCTATTGCACTGACACGCGTCACGGCCATTTGCGGGTGCGCTATTGCTGCCATGCGCGCACGGTCGAGAACCAGTGCTATGTGGTGACGTCCGGGCTCG
This sequence comes from Ahrensia sp., assembly GCA_002698425.1. The sequence continues at coordinate 7,751 of NZXU01000047.1, forward strand.
TCGGCACGGTGCCCAATGTCGCGAATATGGATATCAATTACGGGGCATCGGCGGTTCTGACCCCGTCCGACCATCCCTTTGCCCGCGACGGTATCGCGGCGGAGGCGACGGAGAACGCAGAGACGATGATCATCGCCGATCTCGACATGGACCGGCTGGATATGGCGCGCGAGCGTGGCTCGGTGCGCAATCTGAATGACAGGCGGCCGGAGCTTTACCGGGTCGAGTGGTCCCGGCGCTAGCTTCGGCCGCCGTCTTCTTGAAAGCCGGCATTACCAGTTCCGCAAGTTGCGGTCGCGCAGCTTCTCCAGTTCCAGCGCGGCATTGACGTTCATCGGCAGGCGCGAGGCCCATTGCACGTCGCCCCGGTGGATGCCGAGATCGCGATAGACCCACTCGTCCTTGCCGAGCAGCGTCTGGAAGGCGGCGCGGTCGCGGCGCTGCTTGTGCCAGCGGCCAATAGCCGAAATCGTTCCCCTTGCCGCCGAAGCAAGGAGCCTGGCGAGAGACACGATGAGGCTTCCGTCGTTGCGGGGCTGGTGGGCCTGTTCGAATTCGAGCGAGGTCATTGTCCTTCTCCTTTTCTCGCGGCGGTCATTCGCCGTGTCTGGACAATGCGCGCCATCCGTGCTTCAATCAAACGAATAGATTTGACGTGATCATTCAGAAAACTTGAATTGAGGCTGACCCCATGAATGCTCCGAGTGTAAAGCCGGCCCTGGCGCAGGCGCCCGCCGATATCGACCTGCTGCGAACCTTCCTGGCGATCGCCGAAACCGGCAGCTTCTCCAAGGCCGCCGAACGCGTCTTCCGCACGCCCTCGGCCGTGTCCATGCAGGTCAAGAAGCTGGAGGAGACGCTCGGCACGTCGGTCTTCGAGCGCGATTCCCGTTCGGTGAAGCTCACCCAGAGCGGCGAGATGCTGGTCGGTTACGCCCGGCGCATTCTGGCGCTCTCCAACGAGATGATGGCCCGCTTCGTCATGCCGGAGATGGAAGGCACGGTCTGCCTCGGCGCGCCGGACGATTATGGCGAGCGTATCATGCCGCAGGTCCTGAAGCGTTTCGCCGAGACCCACCCCAACGTGCAGGTCAACGTGATCATCGAGACCAGCGATCTCCTGATCAAGCGCTTCGAGAACGGCCAGCTCGACGTGATGGTCTACACCGCCCAGTCGCAGCAGCTGGAAGACGGCGCGCAGGTCCTGCTCGAGGAGGATCTCGTATGGGCCGGCGTACGCGGCGGTTGCGCATGGGAGCGCGATCCGTTGCCCTTATCCATGTGGGAGGAGGGCTGCGCCTGGCGATCCGGCGCCGTTCGCGCGTTGTCCGGCGTCGGCCGAAGCTTCCGCACCGCCTATATGACGGCGCACACCCAGGCGCAGCGCGCGGCGATCGCTTCCGATCTCGCCATCGCGCCTTTCCCGAAGAGCTTCATCACCGAGCCGCTGGTCGAACTCGGTGAGAAGCAGGGCTTGCCGAAGCTCGGCACCTACCAGATCCGCATGCGGGTAAAGGACAATCCCGGCTGCTGCTCGCGCGCCGTCGCCGACCACGTCACCGCCTGTTTCGAGAATATGTGCGGCTGATCGTTCAGAAAAGCCCGGCCGCCCAGACGGCCAGATAGCCGATGCCGACGGCCCAGCCGAGGCTCGCGAAGGCCGACAGCATCGCATACTCGGCCCGCTTTCGGTCGTCCGCATTGCGCAATTCGCCGAACGCCATGATCGCGCGGGCGGCGATGACGAGACCTGCTGCAAGCGGCTGCCCCGTCGCGATGAAGACAAAGACCAACAGCCGTTCCAGCTGGCCTATGGCGCGCGCGCCCTTTTTCAGCCCGGCCTCGAACCCCGCGATCTCTTCGCCGAAGGGCTTCAGGAACAGTTCCACCGCATAGGTGCCCGCCAGCACGGCGATGATGAAGCCGGAGCCGAGCATCATCGCCGACAGGACGGCTGAAAGCTCGCCGGGCGAAAGCTGACTGTAGATCATCGAGCGCGACAAATCCGCCGGCCACAGGATCGAGACGGCGGCGACGACCGCGATATGCGCAGCCTGGTCGGCGAGGAACCACGCCAGATTGAATGTGCCCTTGCGCGACTTGAATAGGTCGATGCAGAAATGGGTCACCGCGATCGTGACGATGATTGCCGGGGGAAAGAAGCCGAGCACCGCCACCGCCGCGCCCGCGATGATCGCGATATGGAGCGACAGGATCGGGATCTGCCCCTTCCGGATCGCGATCCGCTCCGGCTGCAACGGAAAGTCGCCGAGCAGATGCGCGAACAGCAGGATCGTGAAGGTCTGGAGGATCGCCGCGGCGTCCATGGCGTCGGTCAACTCAGTGCGCCTCGTCCCAATTGTCGGCGGCCGATGCGTCGACATGCAGCGGCACCGCCATGTCGATCGCCGGCAGCGCCGCGTTTTCCATGACGTGCCGCACGACCTTGATCGTCTCGTCGACCTCCTTCTCGGGAGCTTCGAAGATCAGTTCGTCATGCACCTGTAGGAGCATCTGCGCCGACAGTTTCGAGTCGGCCAGCGCATCCTCGACGCGGATCATCGCCCGGCGGATGATGTCGGCGGACGATCCCTGGATCGGCGCGTTGATGGCCGCGCGCTCGTTGAAGGCGCGCACCGACGGATTGGAGGACTTGATCTCCGGATAATGCGCGCGCCGCCCGAAGATCGTCTCGACATAGCCGTTCTCCCGGGCGAACGCCTTGGTCGCGTCCATATAGTCCTTGATGCCGGGAAACCGCTCGAAATAGGTCTTGATATAGTCGCTCGCTTCGGACCGCTCGATGCCCAGCTGGTTGGCGAGCCCGAAGGCCGAAATGCCGTAGATGATACCGAAATTGATCGCCTTGGCGCGTCGGCGGACCTCCGAGGGCATGCCCTCCACGGGCACCCCGAACATTTCCGAGGCCGTCATGGCGTGAATGTCGATGCCGTCGGCAAAGGCCTGCTTCAGCTGCGCGATATCGGCGACATGGGCGAGCACCCTGAGTTCGATCTGGCTGTAATCCGCCGAGATCAGCTTGTTTCCCTTTTCGGCGATGAAGGCGGTGCGGATGCGCCGGCCCTCGCTCGTGCGGATCGGGATATTCTGCAGGTTCGGTTCCGATGAGGCCAGCCGCCCGGTCGTCGTCGCCGCCAGCGAATAAGAGGTGTGCACCCGCTTCGTCTCCGGGTTGATATAGCCCGGCAACGCGTCGGTATAGGTCGATTTCAGCTTGGTCAGCTGCCGCCAGTCGACGATGCGCCGCGGCAACTCGTGGCCTTCGGCAGCGAGGTCTTCCAGCACTTGCGCGGTCGTCGACCACTGCCCGGATTTCGTCTTCGTGCCGCCCGGCAGGCCCATCTTGCCGAACAATATGTCACCCAGCTGCTTCGGCGAGCCGACGGTGAATTTCTCGCCGGCAAGCTCCTGGATCTCGTCTTCCAGCCCGGCCGCCTTCTGGCCGAACTCGCCCGACAGCCGGCTCAGGATCTGCCGGTCGACGGATATGCCGCGTGCTTCCATGCGCGCCAGCACCGGCACCAGCGGCCGTTCCAGCCGCTCATAGACGGTGACCAGCCCCTTGGCGACGACCTGCGGTTTGAGTGCCAGCCACAGCCTGAGCGTGATGTCGGCGTCTTCGGCGGCGTAGCGCGTCGCCGTTTCCAGGTCGATCATGTCGAAGGTCAGCGCCTTCTTGCCGGTGCCGGCGATCTCCTTGAAGGCGATCGGCTTGTGGCCGAGCCAGCGCTCCGACAGCGAATCCATGCCATGCGCGCCCGTACCCGCATCGGCCACATAGGAAAGCAGCATCGTGTCGTCGAGCGAGGCGATGGTGATGCCGTAGCGTTGCATCACCAGCCAGTCATATTTGATGTTCTGACCGATCACGAGGATGGATGGGTCCTCCAGCAGCGCCTTCAGCCGGTCGAGCGCATCGTCGAGCGGAATCTGGTCATCGACCAGCCCGCCGCCGAGCAGGTCCCCATTGCCGGATTTGTGGTTCAGCGGCACATAGGCCGCCTCGCCGGGCGTCGAGCACAGCGAAAAGCCTGCCAGCTCCGCCTGCATCGCATCGAGGGAATTGGTCTCCGTGTCGAAGGCGACTACGCCCGCCTCGCGCGCTTTCGCGATCCAGGCCTCGAGGGTTTCGGTGTCGCGAATGCATTGATAGGCGTCCCGGTCGAATTTCGATGCCGCCGCGGCCTGCCGGCGCGTCTCCGCGAGTGCCGCCGGCGTCAGGGCGTCCCCGCCGCCGGCATCCGTTTTCGCCGGCTCGGGGGTTTTTGCCGTGCCTTCGTCGAGATCCGGCCCGTGCGCCGCGCGCCCGGCCTCCACCTCGACCGCCGCCGCTTCCACTTCACCGACCTCGGTGCCGGTGGCTTCCGCCACCCGTCGTGTAAGCGTGTTGAACTCCATCGCTTTCAGGAAGGCGATCAGCTTCGGCCCGTCCTGCGGCTCCAGCTTCAGCCCGTCGAGATCGATGTCGAGCGGCGTGTCGGTTTTCAGTGTCACCAGTTCGCGCGACAGCCGGGCCTGGTCGGCGAATTCGATCAGGTTCTCTCGCCGCTTGTTTTGCTTGATCTCCGAGGCGCGTTCGAGAAGCGTGTCGAGATCGCCGTATTCCTCCAGCAGTTGCGCCGCTGTTTTCGGCCCGATGCCTGGCACGCCCGGCACATTGTCGGTCGAATCGCCGTTCAGCGCCTGCAGGTCGATCATCTTGTCCGGGCCGACGCCGAATTTCTCGATCACCTCGGCGATGCCAATCTGCTTGTCCTTCATCGAGTCGTACATCGACACATGGTCGGAAACGAGCTGCATCAGGTCCTTGTCCGACGAGATGATCGTCGTGTGCGCCCCGACCTTTTCTGCCTGCCGCGCATAGGTCGCGATGATGTCGTCGGCCTCGTAGCCCTCGACCTCGATACAAGGCAGGTTGAAGGCGCGCGTCGCCTCGCGAATCAGCCCGAATTGCGGGATCAGGTCCTCCGGCGGCTCGGATCGATTCGCCTTGTATTCGGGATAAAGATCCTTGCGGAACGTCTTCGACGAATAGTCGAAGATCACCGCGAAATGTGTCGGCGTCACCCCGACATCCGTGTCGCGGGCGTCCTGCAGCAATTTCCAGACCATGTTGCAAAATCCGTATACCGCGTTGGTCGGCAGATTGTCGGATTTTCGATTCATCGGCGGAAGCGCGTGAAAGGCCCGGAAAATATAGGCGGACCCGTCGACGAGGAAGAGGTGATCGTCTTTCTTCATGGCATTTGCCTTAGCGCGCGGCGGAGAGCGCGTCCATGCCAAACGGGTCAAGTCACGGATCGAATGATCGTGAAAACGTGATCGCGATTGTGCCGATCGTTACCCTTTATAAACTGTAATCGGTTGGGTATGGTGCGCGACCTAGGGGCAGATCCCGCAAGCGCGGGCAGGATAGCGAACCAGGCGGAGTTTGCCGTGATTTCCAGACGCTTCATCAATCTATTGCTCACCGCAGCCATCGCCGTGCCGGCCGTGCCTGTCATGACCGTGTCGTCCGAGGCACAGGTCCAGCTGCACGAATTGCTTTTCGGCCGTCGTCCGCGCCGTGAGCGCGTAATCCGCGTGGAGCCCGAGAAGCCGCGGCCCGCGCCGCGGGCGATCAAACGCGTATCAGGCCCGCGCTACTACACCTACAAGGCCGAGGCGATAAGCGCGGTCGCCGTCGTGTCGCTGTTGCCCGAAGCGGCGGAAACCGGCGGCATGGGCCTGGAGCCCAGCCTCGATTTCGAGGCGAAGCGTTTCGCGGAGGCGCTGCGGCTCGCGCCCGACACCTCGGTCTCCATGGAAAAGGAGATCGCCGAGGCGCTGAAAGCGCATTACGCCGAAAGCCCGAAATTCATCTGGTCGCGGGGCAACAGCGTCACCGCCGAGGCCAAGGCGGTCGTCGCCTTGCTGGAGCAGGCGGGTGATCAGGGCCTCGAAGCATCCGAATATGCCGTCGCCGTCCCGCGCGACGGTTGGTCGATGGACGATCCGGCCGGCCGCACCGCCGACCTGCTGGCCTTCGATATCCAGCTTTCGGCGCGGGCGCTACGCTACGCCATGGACGTCAAGGACGGCGCGGTGATCCCGAACAAGCTGTCCGGCTATCACGACTTCCCGCTGCCGCGTCTGGCCGCCAAGGATGCGATCGGCATTCTTGCGAAGACTTCCGATCCAGCCGCCTGGCTGCAGACGCTTGAGCCGAAACAGCCTGAATATGCCGAGCTGAAGGATGCGCTGAAGGATTTGCGCGCCGAGGATGTCGACGAGATCGTCATTCCCGCCGGCACTTTCGTCAAGGTGGACCAGACCACCGAGGCGCTGCCACAGATCATGAAGGCGCTGCGCAAGCGCGCCAGCGAGGAGACCCGCGAGAAACATGCGGCGACCTTCGCCGAATATCTCGGCGGCGAGGAATATACCCACGACATCGCCGAGCTGGTGAAGGACTTCCAGCGTGAGAGCGGTCTCGTCCCCGACGGCATCGTCGGCAGGAACACGGTTTCCCATCTGACCGACGAGAGCCATGCTTCCAAGATCGAGCGCGTCGAACTGGCGATGGAACGCCTGCGTTGGCATCCCGAGCGTTTCGGCTATCGCCATGTCCTGATCAATCAGGCGGCCTACCGGGCGTCCTATTTCGAGGACGGCAAGGAAGAGCTGTCGATGCGCGCCATCGTCGGCAAGAAGTCGAACCAGACGTCGTTCTTCTTCGACGAGGTCGAGACCGTCGTTTACAATCCCTATTGGGGCGTGCCGCAGTCGATCATCGTCAACGAGATGCTGCCGAAGCTCTATCGCGACCCGGGCTATCTTGACCGGGCCGGATACGAGGTGACCAACACTTCGGGCCGGCGCGTCTCCTCGGCGGCCGTCGACTGGTGGAACTATTCAGGCAAGGTGCCCTACAATGTCCGGCAGAAACCGGGCCCGCGCAATGCGCTTGGCGAGGTGAAGATCCTCTTCCCCAACAAGCATCACATCTACATGCACGACACGCCGTCGCGGAACCTGTTCGACCGCGACCAGCGTGCGCTCAGCCATGGCTGCGTGCGCCTGCAGCAGCCGCAGGCCATGGCCGCGGCCGTACTCGGCAAGACGGAAGACTATGTCCATAGCCGCATCGACAATGGCCGCGGCGAGGAGTCGGAGAGCGTGCCGGTGAAAATCCCGGTCTTCGTCTCCTACTACACCGCCTGGCCGGATGCGGACGGCAACGTCCAGTATTATTCCGACATCTATGACCGCGACGTCTATCTCGACCGCGCGATCAAGTCGGTGCGCGAGGCGCGCGGCAGCGCCGAGTCCTGATCCCCTCGAAAGGGGATCCGGAAAGGCGATCAGCCTATCGTCGAAATGCAGACGGGCGCGTGGCCGGAATTGATCATCCCGATCTTGCCGGCCGCGCCCTTCGACAGGTCGATGATCCGGCCCCGGATGAAGGGGCCGCGGTCATTGATGCGCACCACCACCGACTTTCCGGTTTTCTTGTTGGTGACCTTCACCTTGGTGCCGAAAGGCAGCGTCTTGTGCGCCGCCGTCATCTGCGCCGGGTTCATCATCTCGCCCGATGCGGTACGCGAATGAAGCGCATACCATGATGCGCCGCCGCACTGTGCCGCCGCCGGGACTGTTGCCGATACCACGCAAAGCGTTGCCGCCGCGGCCGTGACGGCCGTGCCAAATTTTCTGATTTTCACTTGTTTTACCCCGATTTGCATCGGGGGACGTCGGGATGGAACCGGGGCCAGGGCGAAGCGTTGTTCTCAAGCGGTTGGGCTTGAGTCATCAAGGCTCCGGGCGCGTTATGGTTCCGACCGGGCGTTCCCCGTACTAGTGCCAGTTATCCTGCGCCCACATACGCGACAGGGCCGTCTTGTAATCGCTGTGGGCGAAAGCGAAACCGGCCCGTTTCAACTTCGCGTTCGAGACGCGCTTGTTCTCCCCGTAAAAGGAGCGGGCCATTGGCGAAATTGTGGCGGTCTCGAAGTCGATTGCAGGCGGCAAATCAACTTTCATTAATGAACTTGCATATTCGACAACATCCTGCGGAGGCGCCGGTAGGTC
>NZXU01000048.1 GCA_002698425.1 Ahrensia sp.
GAGGGGCGGTCGAAGGACCGCATATACACAATAGACAAAGCGATCCCTCGACCGCCCGTCTTCCAGTTTGTTTGAGCTCACGGCAGTTCCCGCTGCGCGGGAACGCCTCCGCATGGGCCTCGCATAAGCTCGGACGGCCGGTCGGCCTTGCGGGCTTCGCCCGGTTCTTTGAATACGCAAATCTAGCAGATGAGGTAGCCATGGGAGCGACGCGCGCTCACTCTCCACCCTTGTGGGGGAGAAAGTAAAAGCTTGGGTTTAGCGAAGCTAAGCCCTTAGCTTTTGCAAGAGGGGGGTCGCGATGCCGGTCATCGAGCAATACGGGCTTCCTGTCAGCCCGGGTTCTTTGAAACAGCGTAGATCGAGAAAAAGGCCGCAGCGGCAATGACGCGCGCCCACTCTGGGGGTGAAAAGCGGTCGGCGCAGCCGGCCAATCGACAACGATTTGTCGATTGGAGCGACGAAAGCCTTTTCCTGCATTTACGCGGGCAAGGCCCGTGTAAGTGCTTGGAAAAGGCAAGAGGGGGGTCGGGATGCCCGCGGTCAAGCGATACCGCTCGCGCGCCCTGTGCCGGTTCAACCCCGCCATCCTTCTCTCCAGATATGCCGGCCGGCCGATCCGGCAGCGCAAATGCGGCCCGCGCCTTGCGATCGCCTCGCTCCATCGCCACATTCCGTTTTGAACATATTTCGAGATGGAGGACGCAATGAGCTATACGATCGACCGCACATTCAAGGGCGAGACTTTCGAGGACATTGTCGCGCGCACGCGCGCCGCGCTCTCCGGCCACGGCTTCGGCGTTCTCACCGAGATCAATGTGAAAGACACGCTGAAGGCGAAGATCGACGCGGATATCGAGCCCTATCTGATCCTCGGAGCCTGCAATCCCAAAATGGCCAATGAGGCGATCAGGATGGAGCCCCGCGTCGGCGCGATGCTGCCCTGCAACGTCATCGTGCGCGCCGTGCCCGGCGACGAGATCATGGTCAGCGCCATCGACCCGGTCGCCTCGATGCAGGCGATCCCCAATCGCGACCTCGCCTTCGTGGCCGACCAGGTGCGCGACATGCTCAAGGCCGCGGTCGAGGATATCTGACGCGCCCGCGCGGGGCGGCATTGACGTCATCTTCGCCCGCGCCTATATGCCGTTTCTCCGCGCACGCTCCCATCGTCTAGCGGTCAGGACGCCGCCCTCTCACGGCGGAAACAGGGGTTCGATTCCCCTTGGGAGTACCAGTCTTTTTCGGAAAAATATCTGTTATCGGCCAGGAGCCGCCGACGTTACATCCGTGAAGCGGCCCGGGCCCTTCTTGCGGATTTCGGCGATAAAAGACGCTTGCCACCCCTACGGCGATTCCGGCGAGGACGGGTCGAAACCGTTGGGCGGTTCGCCGACCGAGAGCGCGACGATGTCGAGGCGCAGCAGGTGTTTGGCCAGATAGACCGGCCTGCCGTGGCGGCTCAAGACCGTGGTCAGGCTGGTGACCGGATGGTCGGCGCGGGTGCGGGTGAAGCCCTTGCGCGAACCGCCGCCCGAAGACGCCGCCGCCAGGCGCCACAGCGTCGGCACGCATTTCGACCGGAATTGCGGCCCGAGCGCCGAAAGCAGGGTCTGCGCCTCGCCCGCCGCCTCTTCCTTCGCCAGATGCGGCGGGACGCCGTCCTCGGACAGCGGGATGATCTCGAGCGCCGAAACGGCCGGCTCGCCATCGGCGGTGAAAAGGCATTCCCGGTAAAGCAGCGGCGTCTCCTCGTCGCGCAGTTCGAGGAGCGAGACGCTCCAGCTTGTCGGCCGGATCTGCTCGGTGCGCACGATCTGGATGTCGAGCGGCGTCGCCGCATGCAACATGTCTTCCAGCGGTGCGTTGAAGGCCGGTGGGCGGGCCGAGGGGCGGGCCAGCTGGCGGCGGCGCGGATCGACGCCGCGCTCGATGAAGCCGTCTTCCTCCAGCAGCCGCAACGCCTCGCGCAGCACCGTGCGGCTGACCCCCAGTTCGTTGGCAAGCTCGATTTCCGGCGGGATCAGATCGCCCGGCCGGCCCTGCTTCCGCAGCGCCTCGACAAGCTGGTCATAGACTTGGACGGAAAGCGGCCGCCTGTCGCGGACCGGCTTGATGCGCAGTTGGTTTTCGACGGATGTCATGTCACTGCCGGCGGTTGGACAACGGGGAATCATGGCTGCCTGCCTCATTGTGAAGCGAAAACGGATCGCGCGCCATTGCCAGTCTTAACGCCAGGTCCTCCTCTCCCATGAGCGGACCGGAAAATTAGTGGGACCGTCCCGCCGATACAATCGATTCAAAGACACTATCCACCGATCATCCATTGTTGAACAATGAAATCTTATATGCTTTGCTCGCGCAAGCTCAATCCGCAGCCCCTGGATTGCAACCGACAAGGATATCCCGATGGAGATGAAAAGGCTCGGCGCCAACGGTCCGATGGTTTCGCGGTTCGGCTTCGGCACGATGTCGCTCCTGTCCTCGCAGAGCCCGTCAGAAGCCGCGAAGCTGGTGGACCGGGCGCTCGACGCGGGCATCAACCTGATCGACACGGCCGATATCTACGACAATGGCGCGGTCGAGGAAGCGCTCGGCGCGGCGCTGGCCGGCAAGCGCGACAGGATCGTGCTGGCGACCAAGGTCGGCCTGCCGATGCATAGCGACCCGGAGAAGTCCGGCGGGTCGCGGCGCTGGATCGTCCAGGCCGTCGAGGACAGCCTGCGGCGCTTGAAGACGGACCATATCGACCTCTACCAGCTACACCGCGCCGACCCGAAAACGCCGCTCGAGGAAACGGTCGCCGCCTTGGACGAACTGGTCCGCGCCGGCAAGATCCGGCATGCCGGCTCATCGGTCTTTCCGCCGGAAATGCTGGTGCAGGCGCAATGGGCGGCGGAAAAGCTCGGCGCGGCGCCTTTCGTCAGCGAACAGTCGCCCTATTCGATCCTCGTGCGCGGAATCGAGCGTGGAAGCCTGCCAATCTGCCAGCGCTATGGCGTCGGCATGCTGGTCTGGAGCCCGCTCAATGGCGGCTGGCTGACCGGCAAGTACCGCCGCGGCGCTCCGCCGCCGGAAGGTTCGCGGGCCGCGTCCGGCAATCCCTTCGTGCGCGCCGACGACGAACCCAAGCTCGACGCGACGGAAGCGCTGGCCGCGATCGCCGACAAGGCGGGCCTGACACTGATGCAGATGAGCCTCGCCTGGGCGCGGGAGCATCCCGGCGTCACATCGGTTCTGCTCGGACCGCGCACCGGCGAACAGCTGGAACAGCTGCTGACCGCCGACGGCGTCGTGCTGGACGAAGAGACGCTCGACGCCATCGACGGGGTCGTCGCGCCCGGCGACAATGTCGATCCGCGCAATTCCGGCTGGTTTCCGCCGTCGCTCGCCAAGGAGTATCGGCGCACAGCGCGCGGATGATGCGAGGCGGCATCCGACACGGCTTGGAAGGCGCGGGCACGGTCCCGCGCCTTTTTCTTTTCAACCAACTTGCAGGCATCGCGCGCCCTTTTCGCGGGCGGCTGGAAAGAGATTCGGGGAAAAGAGCGGACTGCTCATTTTAGTGTTGGACAATGAACAATTATGCTGTTTAATTCCTGTGCAGATGAATTTCTGCATAGTTTTTATGCAGAACGAATGCCACGTGCCGAAGGATGCCGATGGGTCCGCAATCCGCCAAATCCGTGCTCGCCATTGCCGGCTCTCTCAGCATCGACAGCGTGCTGACGCAGGACGGACGGCATGTGACGGCCAAGGTGGGCGGCAACGCCTTGTGGTCGTCGCTCGGCGCGCTGATCGCCGGCAACGCGCCGCGGATCGTCACCGTGGCGGGCAACGACTATCCTGAGGACGTGCTGGCGGCGCTCGCCGCCGCGGGCATTGAAACCGGCGCAGTGCGGCGCATCGATCGCTCCCATCCCGTGCGCGTCACCTTCGCGCACATGGCCGACGGCTCGCGGCTGCAGCCGGTGCCAAGCGACATGATCGAGGCTCTGCCGGAAGCCGACCGCGCCGCCTTCATCGACACGACGACGCTTCCCGACGTGCTGCCGCTCGGCTCGCCCTGCGGCTCGGACGTGCCGGATGCGTGGCTCGACGAGGTCGATTTCTGGCACCTGCCCCTGCTGCCGCTGGCTCGCCATCGCAGCCTCGTCGAACGGATCGCCGCCGGACGGGGTCTTTTACAGACGGACTGCCCTGCCCGCTCCGACCTGATCGGCGATCCCTTCGGCCGGCTTGCCGTCACCCTCGGCGACATCGATACCTTCCTGCCCTCGACATCAGATTTCGATGTCGTCGCGCCCGGCACGCCCGTCGAGGACATCCTGTTCCGGCTGAAGGCGCAGGGCGCGCGGACCGTGGTGCTGAAGGCCGGCGGTACCGGCGTCTATATCCAGCGGCGCGACGAAATCTTTCACATGCCGGCGCATGACGGGCCCGCCATCGACCCCACCGGCGCGGGTGACGTGTTTTGCGGCGGCTTCCTGGCCGGCCTGGCCGCCACGGGCGACGTGCTCGAAGCGGCCGCACTCGGTTCTGCGGCGGCCTCGTTCGCGATCGCGACGGAGGATCCGCTGACGCTGATTGCGGTCGACCGCGATCAGGTGGTTCAACGCGCCCGGCATTTGCGCGGCGCGGCGCGGCGGATCGGACGCGGATCGCCGCTTCAGGGCGGCGACGATCTTGCCGGCCCCAGCGCGGCAAACGGGTAAGGGAGCGGCTGCGATGCTGACAATCGGAGTGATCGGAAGAAGCGCCCGGGAGGGGGAAAGCCTCCCCGAGACAGTCTCCTTGGCGGCCTATGAGGTGGGCCGAGGCATCGCTGCGTCGGGTGCAGCGCTCGTCACCGGCGGCACCGGCGGCGTGATGGAGCATTCGAGCCGCGGCGCGCGCGAAGCCGGCGGTCTGACCATCGGCTTCCTGCCCTATGCCGACAAGTCGAAGGCCAATCCTTATGTCGACATCGCCTTCGCGACGGGCATGGGCACGGTGCGCAACATTCTCACGGCACGCGGCTGCGACAGCGTGATCATGATCGGCGGCGGCGTCGGCACGCTCAACGAGGTGACCATCGCCTATGATTCCGGCGTTCCGCTGGTGGTGCTGGAAGGCACATCCGGCTGGGCCGACCGGCTGCGCGGCGCGATCGAGGACGGCAAGTGGCTGGACGAGCGCCGCGTCGTCGAGATCAGTTTCGCCGCCACCCCGGACGAGGCGGTCGCCATCGCCGTCAAGCGGTCCGGCGACCCCCGCCACGGCACCCGCCTCGAAGCGCATACGGGGTGGGCCGGACAATGAGACACGCCCTCTTTCCAGTGCATTCGCATCCCCTTTCCCCTCAAAAGCCCAGGAGAAAATGACCATGCCCGCATCGTTCAAGGATATGCCTGCGACTAACCGGCGCCGTTTCGGTGCCCTGACGGCCTCGGCGGCGCTCCTCGCCTTCGGCCTCGGGGCATCGGCCCCCGCCTCGGCGGAAGACTATGTCTGGTCGATGGTGACCAACGCCGCCGGCCTCGGCGACCAGGGCTTCAACGACCTCGCCAAGCTCGGCGTCGAGACGAGCGCGGAAAAGCTGGGCGGCAAGACGCTGGTCATCCAGTCGGCCAACCAGTCGCAATTCGTGCCGAACCTGCAGCAGGCCGTCGACAGCGGCTCGACGGTGACGACCGGCGTCGGCTTCGGCATCCGCGATGCGCTGACCCAGGTCGCCATCGCCAATCCGGACGCGAATTTCACGCTGATCGACGCCGTTGCCGTCGCCGCCGACAAGAACCCGCTTCCCAATGTCGCCAGCGTCACCTTCCGCGAGCATGAGGCGGCCTTCCTCGCCGGCATCGCCGCCGCCATGACCACCAAGGGCAGCCGCGTTGGCTTCATCGGCGGCATGGAAACGCCGCCGGTGGTGCGCTTCCTGTCCGGCTACGAGGCCGGCCTGCATTACGTCAATCCGGACCTCGAGGTCTCCGTCGCCTTCGTCGGTTCCTTCACCGAGCCGGCCAAGGCCAAGGAACTGGCGCTCGGCATCTACGACCTCGGCGCGGACCTGATCATGGACGTGGCCGGCGGCGGCGGGCGCGGCATTTTCGACGCGGCGAAAAGCATGGGCGACGGTTATTGGGTGATCGGCGTCGACACCTGCAAGGGCCAGTTCGCCCCCGACAACTTCCTGACCTCTGCGGTCAAGGATGTCGCCGGCGCGGTCGTCCTGGAAAACACCAAGGCTTCCGAATCGGCCTTTGTAGGCGGCGCCGAGAGCCTCGGCCTGAAGGAAGGCGCTGTCGGCCTCTGCCAGGACAATATCGACACGCTGTCCCCCGAGATCATGGCCAAGGTCGAAGCCGCCACGGCCTCGATCCTTGACGGCTCCATGACCGTGCCGTCCACTGAAGAGGAACTGAAGTCCTTCACGGCGGGCAACTGATGCATTCGGGGCGCGAGGCAATAATGGCAAAAAACGGCGCCTCGCAAACCGTGTCCACGCCGGCGGCCATCCGGCTCGCCGGCGTGAGCAAGCATTTCGGCCCGGTCAAGGCGAACCGCTCCATCGACCTCACGGTCCGCCAGGGTTCGATCCACGGCCTGCTCGGCGAGAACGGCGCCGGCAAGTCGACCCTGATGAAGATCCTGTTCGGCATGATCCGCCCCGATGCCGGGCGCATCGAGATCGCCGGAAAGGACGTCAATCTGCGCTCCTCGGCCGACGCGCTGGCGCATGGGATCGGCATGGTGCAGCAGCATTTCAGCCTGATCGGCAAGCTGACCGTCGCGGAAAACCTCGTTCTCGGCCGCGCCACGTCGGGCTTTGCGGCGCGCTGGGTCAAATCCCTCGATCTGGAATCGGCGAGCCGCCGCGCCATGGAGCTTTCCGAACGGCTCGGCTTCGGCGTCGACCCGTCGGCGCGCTGCGAGACACTGTCCGTAGGTGCGCGCCAGAAGGTGGAAATCCTGAAGGCCCTGTGGGGCGGCGCGACGACGCTGGTCCTCGACGAGCCGACCGCCGCCCTGTCGCCGCCGGACGCGGAGGAACTCTACGCCCTGTTGCAGAACCTTCAGCGAGACGGCACGACCATCGTGCTGATCAGCCACAAGATGCCGGAAATCATGCGGCTTTGCGACCGCGTGACCGTGCTGCGGGACGGCGCGGTCGCCGGCGAGGCCGAGATCCCGAGGGCTTTCGATGATCCGGCGGACCGCCATGCGCTGGAAGCACGGCTCGTCCGGCTGATGATCGGCCGCAACCGGCCGGAAGTGCCCTCGCGGTCGAGCCATATCTGGCCGACGGTTCTGTCGGTGCGCAATCTTTCCGACGGTGAGCGCTTCGGCCCGGTCGACCTCGACGTCCATGGCGGCGAGATCCTCGCCGTGGTCGGCGTCGAGGGCAACGGCCAGGCGCAATTCGTCGATCTCCTGATCGGGCTGAAGAAGGCAACGCAGGGCGGTATCGCGCTCGACGACATCGACATCACCGGCATGACAACGCTCGAACGGTTCCAGAGCGGCATCGCCCATATCCCGGAAGACCGCCACCGCCTCGCCGTCGCCGACAGCATGAGCGTCGTCGACAATGCCTCGATCGGTTTCATCGACGGCGCCCCCTTCGCGCCGACGCCCTACTGGCTCTCCCGCAAAAGGCGCGCCCGCTTTGCCGCCGGGATCGTAAAGCGCAACAAGGTGCGCGCATCCTCCATCGAGGCGCCCGTGACGAGCCTTTCGGGCGGCAACCAGCAGAAGCTCGTCGTCGGACGCGAACTGGCGCGCGCGCCGCGCCTGATGATCGCCGCCCAGCCGACGCGCGGCCTCGATATCGGCTCGACAGCCGCTGTCCACGAGGCGCTGATCGGGCTCAGGGACCGGGGCGGCGGCGTTCTGTTGCTCAGCCTCGACCTCACCGAAGTCTTCACGATCGCCGACAGGATCGTCGTCTTCCGCCAGGGACGCATCGTAGGCGAGACCACCACGGCCAAGGCCGATATCGACCAGATCGGCCGCTGGATGTCGGGCGTCGACCGGGAGACGCAAGCATGACGATGACTGCCTCCGATCCGAAAGCCGCCGGCAGCCGCCAGACGCGCATGGACCCGGTCGCCATGGCCGAGAGCTTGCGGCCGGACACAGGCGAGAGCGCGTTTGCCGCGCAGCAGATGCTGCCGCGCCTGATCGGCCATTTTCATCGCCTGTCGGGCCATCTCGGCGGTCAGGTGCTGACCTTCATGCTGACCATCGCGGCGGCGCTGATCGCTTCCGTGCCGATGATCTGGATTTCCGGCTCCGAACTGTGGCTGACGACCACCGCTCTCTTCGGCGGGGCGCTCGGCAGCGGACCGGCGATCGCCGAGACGCTGGTGCAGATGATCCCGCTGCTGATCGCCGGCCTCGCCGTCGCGGTCGCCTTTCACGCCAGCCTGTTCAATATCGGCGTCGAAGGGCAATTGCTCTTCGGCGGACTCGTCGCCGGCATTGTCGGCGCGACGGTCGACCTGCCGCCGGCGCTGCTGATGATCGCCTGCCTCGCCGCCGGCATGGCGGGCGGCGCTCTGTTCGCGCTGATCCCGGCGTTGCTCAAGGCCTATCGCGGCGCGCATGAGGTGGTCACCACCATCATGATGAATTTCGTCGCGCTCGCGGTCTCGGAATATGCCGTCGCGCCGACCGGCCCCTTCGTCGCCGCCGACCAGCCCTCCGCGACTGAGCGCGTGCCCACCGGGACGCAGCTGCCGATCATCTGGGAGGGCACGCGGCTCCATGCCGGATTGCTCGTCGCGCTCGGCGCTGTGGCGATCGTCCTGTGGGTCCTCTACCGGACGCCGCTCGGCTTCCGGATGCGGCTTATGGGCGCCAATCACGGCGCGGCGCGCGCAAGCGGCGTCTCCATCGAGCGGATGACCATCTTCGCGCTGCTCGCCTCCGGCGCGCTCGGCGGGCTGGCCGGCGCGGTGCAGGTGCTCGGCGTCTATGGCCGCTTCTACTCGGCCTTCTCGCCCGGCTACGGGTTCGACGCCATCGCCGTCGCACTGCTCGGCGCGCTGTCACCCATCGGCGTCGTGGCGTCGGGCTTCTTCTTCGCCGTGCTGCATGCGGGCTCGGTGCCGCTGCAGGCGATTGCCGGGATCAGCCGCGAAATGGTCGGCGTCGTCTCCGGCCTCGTCGTCGCCTTCGTCGCCGCGCAGCCGGCAATGCTCCGCCTTCTCTCCAGCCTGAGGAAGCCGGCCATCGACGACAGCCTGGCCGAAAGCCAACCTGAACAGCAACCCGCCGAGACCAGCGCCAGGATGGAGATGCCGTCGTGAGCCACCTTCTGACGATTTCGCTGGTGATCAGCGCGCTGCATCTCGCCTTGCCGATCCTGATGCCGATGCTGGGCGGGCTGATCAGCGAACGCTCCGGCGTGATGAATATCGGCCTCGAAGGCATGATGCTGATCGGCGCGTTCTCCGCCGTGCTGGTCACCTATTTCACCGGCAATCCGTGGCTCGGCCTCGTCGGCGCGCTGATATCCGGCGTGATGTCCGGCAGCGCGCTGGCGCTGATGACGGTGACGCTGCGCGGCGACCAGGTTGTCGCGTCGGCCGCCATCAACCTGATCGGGGCGGGACTGACGGCCGCGCTGATCCCGGTGATCTGGGACATCGACGGGCTGACGCCCAGCGTCGCGAAGATTCCCTCCATCCATGTCCCGTTCCTTTCGGACCTGCCAACGGTCGGCCGCATCTTCCGCTCGCTCAGCCTGGTCGACTATGCCTGCTTCGCGCTGGTCTTCATCGTCTGGTGGGTGCTGTTCCGCACCGATGCCGGGCTGCGTCTGCGCGCCTGCGGAGAATCGGCGGAATCGGCGGATGCCGCCGGCATTCCCGTTGTGCGCACGCGCTTCTTCGCCGTCGTCATGTCCGGCGTCTTCGGGGCGCTCGGCGGCGCCTATCTGTCGATCGTGACGCTGGACATGTTCCAGGCCTCGATGACCCAGGGCCGCGGCTTCCTGGCGCTCGCCGCCATGGTCTTCGGCAAGTGGCGCGTCTGGCCGGGCGCGTTCGCCTGCATCGCCTTCGGCTTTGCCGACGCCATCGCGCTGCGCGCCCAGATCCTGTGGCGCGACATTCCGCATGAATTGCTGATCGCCCTTCCCTATGTGCTCGCGCTGCTGGCGCTGGCGACATTCGTCGGCCGCGCCTCCGGGCCGGCCGGGGTGGGCAAGCCGTTTACTCGGGCGTGACATGATCGCGCCCGACACACAGACCGCCAGAGAGGACAGGAGCATGCCATGCTTGTGAGCGAAGTCCCCGCCTTCAAGGAATACTGGTACCCGGTGGCTTATTCCGCCGATATCGCGGACAATCCGCGCGCGGTGCGCCTGCTCGGCGACAATTACGTGGTCTGGCGCGGCGCCGACGGCACGCTCGGCTGCGCCGTCGACGAATGCCCGCACCGGGCCGCCCGCCTGTCGCAGGGCTGGCTCGAGGACGGCAACATCGTCTGCCCCTATCACGGCTGGGCCTTCAACACGGCGGGGGCCTGCACGCGCATTCCGCAGCAGGATGACGACATGCCGATCCCGCCGCGGGCGCGGACGATCAATATCCTCGTCGCCGAACGCTACGGGCTGGTCTGGATCTGCGCCGGCATGCCGCGCGCCGACATTCCGGACCTGCCGGAGGCCGAGGATCCGTCCTTCACCGTGCTGCACGAATTAATGGAAGTCTGGACCACCTCGGCGCCGCGCGTCATCGACAATGCGCTCGACCTCGCCCATGTCGCCTGGACCCATCGCAACACGATCGGCGACACGTCGGCCTCGCAATTCCTCTCCTACGAGATCAATCGCGAGGGCCACAAGCTGACCTCCCGCGTCAGCTACAAGGCGCGGCTGACCGAGGCGCTGAAGGCCAATACCGGGCTCACCGGCGAAGGCTTCACGGTCCGCTTCACCAACAACGAGCTGGTGCAGCCCTTCGTCTACAAGGACGTGATGGAATATGAGAACGGCCTGCGCCACGTGCTGTTCAAGACAGCGACGCCGGTCGACGACACGCATACGCTGTTCTGCCAGTTCATCGCGCGCAATGACGATCCCGACGAAAAGAAGCAGGCCGGCATCATCGCCCTCGACCGGCAGATCCAGAGCGAGGACCGCGAGCTTCTCAACAATATCCGGCCGGAGTTCCCGCTCGACACGCGCACAGAGATGCATACCCGCTCCGACCGGATGACGGTGGAATATCGAAAGATCCTCGCCGAACTCGCCCGCGAGAACTCCTCGGTCACGCCCGACGCCGACTGGGCGCGTCCCTTCATGAGCCGGCCGAAGCCCGAAAAGGTCTGAGCGACCGAAACCGAGCGACTGTTCGCTCAGCGATTGTCTTCGAGGATCATCGCGGCCGCCTTCTCGGCGATCATGATGGTCGGCGAATTGGTGTTGCCGGAGGTGATCGTCGGCATCACCGAGGCGTCGGCGACGCGCAGGCCGTCCAGACCGAACAGGCGCAGCCGCTCGTCGACCACCGCCATCGGGTCGCTTGCGAGCCCCATCTTCGCCGTGCCGACCGGGTGGAAGATCGTCGTGCCGACATCGCCCGCCGCCTTCGCCAGCGCCGCGTCATCGTCGCCGACATCCGGCCCCGGCAGGTACTCGACCGGATTGTAGCGTTTCAGTGCCTTGGCCGAAGCGATCCGGCGCGCAACGCGGATCGAACGCGCGGCGATCTCCCGGTCGCGATCATGCGACAGATAGTTCGGCGCGATTTCCGGCATGGCGTCGGGGTCGGCCGAGGTGATGCGGATATGCCCCCGGCTTTCCGGCCGCAGATTGCAGACGCTTGTCGTGATCGCCGAAAAGGGGTGCAGCGGATCGCCGAACTTGTCGAGCGACAGCGGCTGGATATGGAACTCGAGGTCGGCGCGGTCGACATCGGGGCCGGACTTCGTGAAGACGCCGAGCTGTGACGGCGCCATGGTCAGCGGGCCGCGCCGGAACAGCGCATATTCGGCACCCATCCATGCGCGCTTGAAGAGATTGGCGTAGATCCGGTTCATGGTCGGCACGCCGTCGACCTTGTAGATGACGCGCAATTGCAGGTGATCCTGCAGATTGGCGCCGACGCCCTTGCGATCGGCGATGACCGGGATGCCCAGCGACCTCAGATAGTCGCCGTCGCCGATGCCCGAGCGCTGCAGCACCTGGACGGAACCGATGGAACCCGAGGCGAGGATGATCTCCTTGCGCGCCGTCGCCGAACGCCGAACGCCCTGCTGCACCCATTCGATACCGTTGGCCCGGCCGTCCGCGACCTGGAGCTTGTCGACCGTGCAGCCGGTTTCGAGATGCAGGTTGGTGCGGCCCAGCACCGGCTTGAGAAAGCCGCGCGCCGAGGACCAGCGAACGCCCTTGCGCTGGTTAACGTGGAAATAGGCGGAGCCTTCATTGTCGCCGCGATTGAAGTCGTCGATTTTTGCGATACCGCATTCCTCGGCCGCGTCGCGGTAGCGGTCGAGAATTTCCCACTGGATGCGCGGCGGTTCGACCCGCCATTCGCCGCCTGATCCGTGGAAGGCGGTTGCGCCGAGAAAATGATCCTCGTGGCGCTTGAACACCGGCAGCACCTCGTCCCAGCCCCAGCCGTTCAACCCGAGTTGACGCCAATGATCGTAATCGCCGGCCTGTCCGCGCATATAGATCATCGCGTTGATCGCCGACGACCCGCCGATCACCTTGCCGCGCGGATAGGAAAGCGAACGGCCGTTCAGCCCCGGTTCGGCGACCGTCTTGAAGCACCAGTCGGACCTCGGATTGCCGATGGCGAAGAGATAGCCGACGGGAATATGAAACCAGATCCAGTCATCCTTGCCGCCGGCTTCGAGCACCAGGACGCGGTTGCCCGGATCGGCGGACAACCGGTTGGCGAGCAACGACCCGGCCGAGCCCGCGCCGACGACGATGTAGTCATAGATGTTCTCGCTGCCGGCACCGTCCACGACGCCCTCCCAAGGCTTCCTTTTCGTCAGACATAGCCGCAAAGCCGGCGACGGTTCAAACCCCGCGACGGAAAGAATCGGGGGCGGATTTGTCGCTTGATCGCGGGAGTTTTGCGGGCAAGGCGCGAAGCGCAATCGGGAAACGTCCCCAAAAAGTTCCGACGGTTCGGCGGAGCCACGGTTTACACCGCCAACGCCCGCGCGTTAGCCTTCGGTCGTTGACAGAACGCCTTCCACCGCAATCGGGACAGCTATTTCACGCATTAGCCGGGAGCCTGAGCGGGGGCGCATAATACAGGCGCTGATGAACGCGCCTCAGCAATGACGGGGAGACGCCAATGTACAAAAGAATAATGGTGCCCGTGGATCTCGCACACGCCGATAAACTGGCGCCGGCGCTCGATACCGCGGCAAATCTGGCAAAACTCTACAAGGTTCCGGTCACCTATGTCGGCGTCACCGCCTCGACGCCGGGTCCGCTCGGCCACAATCCGGGCGAATACGAGGCAAAGCTGAAGGATTTTTCGGACGATCAGGGAGTGCGCCACGGCATCGCCACCGACTGGAAAGCGGTCGTCAGCCACGATCCGGCGGTCGATCTCGACGACAAGCTGGTGGAGACGGCGCATCAGACAGGGAGCAATCTCATCGTCATGGCGACGCATATTCCCAATGTCGCCGACCATTTCTGGCCCTCGAATGGCGGCCGGCTCGCGACTCACACGGACGCGTCCGTTTTTCTCGTTCGCCCGAGCTGATCCGGCGAACCTCAACCACACCAAAAAGTAATTTCAGCGGGAGGATATCCCCATGAGCGACACCAATACCGGCGTACCGGCACCCGAGGGCGAGGCCGGCCTGATCGACACCGATTACGAAATCGGTCAGGACAATATCGAAACCCAGATCGGCCCGTTCGGGCTCGACATCCATAATCCCGTTTTCGCTGTTTCGGCGGGAGTCATCGTCCTGTTCGTCGTCGCGGCGCTGATCTTTCCCACCCAGGCCGCCGATTTCTTCGGCTGGCTGCGTCCGGCGCTGACCAGTTCGTTCGACTGGCTGTTCCTTCTGGCCGGCAACGTCTTCGTCATTTTCACGGTGGCGCTGATCTTCACGCCCTACGGATCGATCCGGCTCGGCGGAAAGGATGCGACGCCCGACTACAGCTATATGGGCTGGTTCGCGATGCTGTTCGCCGCCGGCATGGGCATCGGGCTGATGTTCTTCGGCGTGCTCGAACCGGTCTACCACATGGCGATCTCCGCGCCGCTCGGCACACCGTCGCCGTTTGACGCCGACGGCGTGCTCATCCCGGAAAATGTTGAGGCGGCCCGACAGATGGGTCTCGCGGCGACGATCTATCACTGGGGCCTGCACCCTTGGGCGATCTACGCGGTGCTGGCGCTGGCGCTCGCGCTGTTCAGCTACAACAAGGGCCTACCCCTTTCCGTGCGCTCGGCCTTCTACCCGATCCTCGGCGAGCGCGTCTGGGGCTGGTGGGGCCATGTCATCGACATCCTCGCGGTCTTCGCGACCCTGTTCGGCCTGACGACGTCGCTCGGCATCGGCGCGCAGCAGGCCAATGCCGGTCTCGAGCACGTGTTCGGCATTCCGAACAACCTGACCGTGCAGGTCATCCTGATCATCGGCATCACGTCCATCGCCCTGGTGTCGGTGGTCCGCGGCCTCGACGGCGGCGTCAAGGTGCTCAGCGAGATCAACATGGCGATTGCGGCGCTGCTGCTGCTTTTCGTCTTCTTCGTCGGTCCGACCGCGACGATCATCAGCGATTTCGGCAAGGGCCTCGTCGGCTACATCGTCGACCTGCCGGCCCTGTCGAATCCTTTCGGCCGCGAGGACACCGGCTACATGCAGGGCTGGACGTCGTTCTACTGGGCCTGGTGGATTTCCTGGTCGCCCTTTGTCGGCATGTTCATCGCCCGCGTGTCGCGGGGACGCACGGTGCGCGAATTCATCATCTGCGTCCTGCTGATCCCGTCGCTCGTCTGCGTCATGTGGATGGCGGTGTTCGGCGGCACGGCGATCGACCAGGTCCTGTCGGATCCGACAACCAGCGCGGTGAAGGCGAACGTCATCGACAGCTATTCGCCGGAACTCTCGCTGTTCGCGATGCTGGAAGGTCTGCCGCTGTCGGCAATCACCTCCTTCATCGGCGTCGTCCTGGTGATCGTTTTCTTCGTCACCTCGTCGGACTCCGGTTCGCTGGTGATCGACACGATCACCGCCGGCGGCAAGGTCGACGCACCGGTGCCGCAGCGCGTCTTCTGGGCCTCCTTCGAGGGTCTGGTCGCCATCGTGCTGCTGCTCGGCGGCGGACTGACGGCGCTGCAGGCCATGGTCATATCGACAGGGCTGCCCTTCACGCTCGTCCTGCTCGCCATGTGCTGGGCGATCTGGAAGGGGCTCCGAAGCGAGCCTCGATAGGAAGAAAAAGGCCGCGGAAATCCCGCGGCCTTTTTGTTGCGGTCAATCTTTGCCGCACTCGCGATCGAGGATGGCCACCATGGCGCGATAGAGTTCTTCCGCATCCTCCCTGGTCCGGCCGACACAGACCGCGCCAAGCTTGCCAAACTCCGAAAGCGCGCCGATCAGATGGAACACCACGCCGGTCTGCGTCGCGCCGTGGAAATGAATGCCGTTGCGCACAGCGATGTCGATCAGGTCCTCCGGCAACAAACCGCGATAGCAGTCGGAAGCGAGATTGTCGGTTGCGTAGTAGCAGCGCTGCTCGCCCTGCGGCGTGTTGAATTGGCCGGTGGCGGAATCGTAGATGCCGTCGGTGAGATATTGCAACATGATGAAGGGATGCGTCGTGCCGCCCTTCCGAAGGTTGATCTCAATGGCGTAGTGCTTCCAGCCTGCCTCTTCCGGCACCGAAATGAAATCGACGGCGAACCGCCCGAGCACGCCTTTCTCGGCCAGCGCCTTCGCCGCCTTCATCCCCTCGGCCTGCACCTCGAGCCGGTAGGCCTCGTCGGCGGGAAAAAGCGCGCCGAGGAACTCCTGGTCGGTCAACCCGCCCAGCACCTGGTCATGCGTCGAGATCGCCTCGACATGGCCGGCCGGATCGATGCGATACTGCGCCGAGGGCGAGCGCTTGTTCCGGCCGTCGACGAAGGCCTCGACGACGCCCCCCATCTCCGCGAATTTTTCCCGGTAGATGTCCCAGTCGAGATCGTGCGCGCCGAATTCCATCTTCGGCAGATGCTCGGAGATCCACGCCTCCAGACCGGTTTCGGGACAGCCTTCGAAGTGGAAGGTGGCGTTGCCCTCGCCCGAGAAACCCTCATTGTATTTGACGACGGCGCGGCGCAGTCGCGGATTGCGCCGCTTCAGTTCGGCGAGCGAGGTGATGATGTCCTTCTCGTTTGCCAGATCCTCGAAACCGTCGGGCATCAGCACGCCGGCCTCGCGGAAGATCTTGCGCCCGCCGCTTTTCGAGCCAAGCGGCAGGAGCTCCGGATCGCAGCCATAGACCGGCAGGTCGAGTTCCAGCGCCAGCCGCCGCTCGATCTCCGAGACCGTGTAGCAGACCATGTGCGACGCGGATTTATCGCCGATCGCAGCAGTGATGCGCTTCATCAGCCGCGGCCGTTCGAGGATCTTCTCCGTCAGCGCCCGGTCCGACATGTCCTGGCAGTTCAAGAGCGTCAGCCGCTCGCGGGCGTGGCGATGCGGAACGCCTTCGAGAAGGTGGAGGTAATAGTCGACGGTCGCCTCGTCGATCGGCCCGCTGGTGACATAGATCACGCGCGTTTCCGGCATGCGCAGCAGGAGCAGCAGGCACAGCATGCGCTCCTCGTAATGGCGCACGCCGTCGATGCGGGCGAGAACTTCCGTGTCGAGCGACAGGCTAGGGACGATCAGCACGGTGCGCGGCAGAAGCGGATCGGGAAAGACGGTGCGATAGATATCGCCCAGCCTGTCCTGCAGGCGACCGAAGGCCTCGATGTCGCCGGGTTCGGTGAAGTTCTTCACCATGCCTCCCGACTCCCCCCCGCTAATACTCAGGCGCCGGAAACGGGCGGAGGCGTGCGTCCGCGCTTCTCGAATTCGGCGGTGAGGCGTTCTTCCAGATCGACGAGGTCCTGCGGCATGGGCTGGCCGGTCGCCTTCATCTGCATCAGTTCGAGATGGATCTGCTCGAGCAGTTCATGGTCGTCCTCCGGCTGGTTTTCCATATCGTTGAACAGCATGTTGAGCCGCGTGATCAGTCCTTCGAACGCCATTTTGTCCGCCTTGGTCAGTGGTTGCAGAAAATCAGTAGCATCGTCGCGCGCCGATGGGAATTGACCCGGGTCAAGCTTTCGCCGGCAGCGCGCCGAGCACGTCCGCGGCGATCTCGAAGGAGCGCAGCCGCGCCGCGTGATCGTGGATCTGGCCGGTCAGGATCACTTCGTCCGGTTCGTATCGCGCGATGAATTCGTTGAGCGCGGCGCGTACGCTGTCGGGCGATCCGACCGCAGAGATGCGCAACGCCTCGTCGACCATCGGCCGGATTTCCGGCGAGATATGCGCGTCGAGATCGTCGACCGGACGCGGCAACTGGCCGGGCATGCCGGTTCTCAGCCGCGCGAAACCGAGCTGCATCGTGGTGCGCAGATAACGCCCCTCCTCGTCGGTCGGCGCGGCGAAGACATTCACCGCCAACATGAAATACGGCTGGTCCAGCCATGGCGACGGGCGGAAGGTCCGACGGTAGATCTCGACGGCCTGTTCCAGCGCGCCCGGCGCGAAATGCGAGGCAAAGGCATAGGGCAGGCCCAGATGGGCGGCGAGTTGTGCGCCGTAGAGGCTCGAGCCGAGAATCCAGACCGGCACATGCGTACCGACGCCGGGAATGGCGCGAACCCGCGCGCCCTCATCCGGCTCGTCCTCGAAATAACCGAGCAGTTCGACGACATCGTTCGGAAAGCCGTCATGCTGATCGAGGCCGCGACGCAGGGCGCGCGCCGTCGCCATGTCGGTTCCCGGCGCGCGGCCAAGACCGAGATCGATCCGGCCGGGATAAAGCGTCGCCAGCGTGCCGAACTGCTCGGCGATGACCAGCGGCGCGTGGTTGGGCAGCATGACGCCGCCGGCGCCGACCCGGATCGTCTTCGTGCCGCCGGCGACATGGCCGATCAGCACCGAAGTCGCGGCGCTGGCGATGCCCGGCGAATTGTGATGCTCGGCCAGCCAGAAGCGCCGATAGCCCCAGCCCTCCGCGTGGCGCGCGAGATCAAGCGTATTGGCGAGCGCGTCGGCGGCGCTGAAGCCTTCGGGGATCGGGGAAAGGTCGAGGACGGAAATCGGGATCATGGAGCGCCACCTGGATCGCGGGCGGACCAGTCCGCCTGCGCCCGTATCACCTATGGAGCGAGGCCGGCCGGTTCAACCGGCAAGATCAGCCGGCAAGCCGTTCGATCCGGCCGCAGGCCTCCAGCCGCCGCCAGATCTCCGCCGCGAGCGATGCGTCGACCGGCAGCGCGAAGTCGCCGGCAAGCACCGCCTGCATCTCCTCGGGCGAAGCGATCGTCCGTTTCGTCACGCCGCCGGCGCTTTCGATGCGCAGCGCCGTGTTGAGCAGGCTGATGCGGCCTTCCCCCGTATGGCGGCTCAGCATCAGGTTGGACGGGAACGGTGCTTTCTCCCAGCGCGCGGTGACGAAATTGGCCGCCTCGATATCGGCGTCGCGCACCGGCACGCGGTCGAAACCGAACAGCGAATACCAGCCGTCGGGCGTTTCACGCTCAAGGACCAGTTCGCCCGCCGTCGTGTCCTCGGTGAAGCGGTAGCGGCCGGTCGGCGCTTGCTGCACTTCCCGCGAGGCGATCGGCAGCGGGATCGAGGTTCCAGAGCCCCCGAAACCAGTGTCGGCCAGCCATTCCTCGCCGCCGACTGTGACGATCCAGGCGAGATGGCTGCGATTGGCGCCCTGCGGCGCGCCGTTCCTCACCCGCGCCATGACGCGGCTCGCCTCGAAGCCGGTCTCCTTCAGTGCCGCGCCGAACAGCGTGTTCAGCTCGAAACAGTAGCCGCCGCGGCCGCGCCCGACGACCTTGTCGAAAATGCCTTCCAGCGACACGTCGGGCACGATGCCGAGCAGAGGATCGATATTCTCGAAGGTCACGGCGTTCATCTGCCCCGACTGGAGGCGACGCAGGCCGGCTGCGTCGGGCGACGGTTTGTCAATGCCGATGCGTCGATAATAGCGGTCGAGATCCATTTTCCCCCCGTATAGCGGTCAGACCCGTTCTTTGCAGACTTACCGCCGGTGTTGCAATTGTCAGGAGTCTTCGGGCCGATCGCGCGCCGGCGGTTTAAATCGATTGACGAGGCCCTATGTAAGCCGTCTCCCCGACGAACCGGCCCCTCATGTCATGACATCCCTCATTTCCATCGACAATCTCGCCAAGACCTATGATGGCGGCTTCCAGGCGCTCAAGGGCGTTTCGATGACCATCGAAAAGGGCGAGATCATCGCCCTGCTCGGCCCGAACGGGGCCGGCAAGACGACGATGATCTCGATCATCTGCGGCATCGCCCGCGCAACCTCCGGCACCGTGACCGTCGACGGCGCAGACATTGTGCGCGACTATCGCAAGACGCGGTCGCGCATCGGCCTCGTGCCGCAGGAACTGACCACCGACCAGTTCGAGACGGTCCATGCGACCGTCTCCTATTCGCGCGGCCTCTTCGGCAAGCGGCCGAAGCCTGACCATATCGAGTGGGTGCTGAAGGAATTGTCGCTTTGGGAAAAGCGTGACGAGAAGGTCGGCACCCTGTCCGGCGGCATGAAGCGCCGGCTGCTGATCGCCAAGGCGTTGTCGCACGAGCCCGACATCCTGTTCCTCGACGAGCCGTCGGCCGGGGTCGATGTCAGCCTGCGCAAGGACATGTGGAAGACGGTCCGCAAACTGCGCGAGAACGGCGTCACCATCATCCTGACGACCCACTATATCGAGGAGGCCGAGGAGATGGCCGACCGCATCGCGGTCATCAACAAGGGCGAGATCATAGTCATCGAGCACAAGGCCGAACTGATGCGCAAGCTTGGCAAGAAGGACATCACGCTGACGCTCGGCGAACCGCTCGACGCCATTCCGCAAAGCGTCTCGGACTATAATCTGACACTGTCCGAGGACGGACGGCAGCTCACTTATTCCTTCTCGACCTCGAACGAGCGCACCGGGATCACCCGGCTGCTGACGACGCTCGCCGATGAGGGCATCCGCTTTTCCGACCTCGATACGCGGCAGAGTTCGCTCGAGGACATTTTCGTCTCCCTGGTGGAGGAAAACGCATGAATCCGATGGGTGTCTGGGCAATCTACCACTACGAGATGTCGCGCTGGTTCCGCACGCTCTTCCAGGGCGTCGTGTCGCCGGTCGTCTCGACCTCGCTTTATTTCATCGTCTTCGGCGCGGCCATCGGCTCGCGCATCACCGAGGTCGAGGGCGTCTCCTATGGCGCGTTTCTCGTCCCCGGCGTCATCATGCTGAACCTGCTCACCCAGAGCGTCTCCAACGCGGCCTTCGGCATCTATTTCCCGAAATTCGTCGGTACGATCTACGAGATCCTGTCGGCGCCGATCTCCTATTTCGAGATCGTGCTGGGCTATGTCGGGGCGGCGGCGACCAAGTCGACCATTCTCGGCCTCATCATCCTTGGCACCGCCTCCTTTTTCGTCGACCTGCGGATCGCCCACCCGGTCGCGATGATTGCCTTCCTGCTGCTCACGGCGATCACCTTCTCGCTGCTCGGCTTCATCATCGGCATCTGGGCGGACAGTTTCGAGAAGCTGCAGATCGTGCCGCTCCTGGTCATCACGCCGCTGGTCTTTCTCGGCGGCAGCTTCTACTCGATCTCGATGCTGCCGGAGTTCTGGCAGAAGGTGACGCTCTTCAACCCGGTTCTCTACCTGATTAGCGGATTCCGGTGGAGCTTCTACGAGATTTCCGACGTTTCCGTCGGCATCAGTCTTGCGATGATCAGCCTCTTCCTTGTCATATGCATGTCGGTGGTCTGGTGGATTTTCCGGACGGGCTACCGTTTGAAGAGCTAGGAACGGGGGAAACCGGCGCATGAGAATCGTGGTCCTCACCGGCGCCGGGATATCCGCCGAAAGCGGATTGTCCACGTTCCGCGATCCGGACGGCGTCTGGATGAAGATGGATCCGATGAAGCTGGCGACGCCGGAAGCCTTCGCCGCCGATCCGGACCTGGTACAGGGCTTCTACAATGCGCGGCGCGCGCAATTGCGCGATGTCGAGCCCAATGCGGCGCACATGGCGCTTGCCCGGCTCGAGAAAGCGCTGGGCCGCGATTTCATGCTGGTCACGCAGAATGTCGACGACCTGCATGAACGCGGCGGCTCCCGCGAGGTCGTTCACATGCATGGCCAGTTGCGCCAGGCGTGGTGCCGCGCCTGCGACGCCCGTACGCCGTGGGACGAGGATCTATCGGCCGAAACAGCCTGCCCTTCATGCGGCGCGGCCGGCCATATGCGCCCGGATATCGTCTGGTTCGGCGAGATGCCCTACCGCATGGAGGAGATCATGCGGACGCTCGACACATGCGATCTGTTCGTGGCGATCGGCACCAGCGGTGCCGTCTATCCCGCCGCCGGTTTCGTCGAGATCGCGGCCAATGCCGGCGCGGAGACGCTGGAACTCAACCTGCAGCCCTCGGACGGCACGGTCCTCTTCGACAGCCACCGGCACGGTCCCGCAACCGAAATCGTGCCGGCCTTCGTCGAGGAAATCCTCAAGCCCGCCTGAAACAGGTCCCCCTCGCCGGTCAGGCGACCTCGGCCTGCATGCCGTTCCCGGAATCGTCGCGGCGGTCATAGGACCCGAAATCGACGCCCGGTTCGACGTCGCGGGTCTTGAAGGTCCGGATCCGGCCGGAAAGCGTCGACACCTGGTCGCGCAGCCTGTCGATCTCGACGCTGTTCAACTCCGCCATGCGGGAGTTTTCCTGGGTGATCCTGTCGAGGCTGGAAACGGCGTCGGACACTTCCTTGAGGCTGCTGTCCTGTTCCTTGGTCGCGTTTGCGATCTGGCTGAACAACGCGGCGACCTCGCCGACGCTTGCAATGATGGCGTCGAGCGCCTTGTCGGTGTTGCCGACGTGATCGACGCCCTGGCGCACCTGGCCGGCGCTCTCGTTGATCAGCTGGCCGATCTCGCCGGCGGCGGTCGAACAGCGCTGGGCCAGCTCGCGCACTTCGGTGGCGACCACGGCAAAACCCTTGCCGGCCTCGCCCGCGCGCGCCGCCTCGACGCCCGCGTTGAGCGCCAGCAAGTTGGTCTGGAAAGCGATCTCGTTGATCACGCCGATGATCGACGAGATCTTCTGCGACGACTGGTCGATGCCTTCCATGGCGGCGACGGCGTTTTTCATCACCGCGCGTGAGCCTTCGGCCTCCTCGCGCGTCTGGCCCACCATCTCCAGCGCGGACCGCGAACTGCCGGCCGTCTGGCGGATACTGTCGGCAAGATGCTGCACCGACGCCGCGGTCTCGGTCAGGCCGGCGGCCTGTTCCTCGGTACGGCCGGCTAGTTTCTGCGAGGAGTCCGTCAGCTGCTCGGCGACATCGTTGAGGGTGCCGGAAATGCTGCGCGCCTGCGCCAGCGTCTGGCGCAACTGCTCGACCGCTTCATTGTAATTGGCGACCATCGGCCGGAAACTTTCCGGAAGGTCGTCCGGAAGCCGGTGTTCGAGATCGCCCTGCGCCAGCAGCGCCAGCGAATCGGACAGCGCCGTCAGGGCCGTCTCCTGCTCCTTTTGAAGATGCGCGCGTTCCTCGGCGCGCTTGCGCGCCTCTTCCGCCGTCAGCTTGCGGCCTTCGACGGCTTCCTCTTCGAGGCGGATGTTCTCCAGCGCCGCGTCGCGGAAAACGACGACCGACTGCGCCATGTCGCCGATCTCGTCATTGCGGTCGGCATTGGCGATCTCGACGCCGGTGTCGCCGCCGGCCAGCCGCTTCATGTCCTCGACGAGCGCGCCGATCGGACGCGTCAGCCCGCGTGAGAAGAACAGGCTCGCCGCGATCGCGATCAGCGTCAGCACGGCGGCAACGGCCAGCACGTTGTTGCGGATTTCGCCGGCAATGCCGCGCACCTCTGCACGGTCCACCACCGAGGCGACGGCCCAGCCGACCGTCTCGAACTGCAGCGGGACCGCCACGGCGACCGTTTCGATGTCGCGATAGCCCGAGATGAACCCCTTGCCCTCTTCGCCCTTCAGCGCTCCGGCGATGACCGGGGCGGAGACCTTTGTCGTCAGCGTGTCGTCGGCCTCCGTCCTCGGCGAATCCGAGACCAGCGCGCCGTCCCGGTTGACGAGGATCGTCTCGCCGGTCTGGCCGAGACCATGCCTGTTCGACAGGATCGCCTTCACCTGGTCCAGCGGCACTTGCACCGCGACCGCGCCGATCTTGTCGAGCCCGTCGAAGACCGGCGCCGCCATGAAGGAGGCGGCCGTGCCGTTCGAAGGCGCATAGGCCTCGAAATCGGCAAAGGAGGCGACCTCGCTCGTCGGCGCGTCCATCGCGCCCCTGAACGCTTCGCTCAGCCCGGACGACGCGTAGTCGCCGTCGACGAAACTGGTCGCGTAATCCGGCTCCTTGAGGACCGAATAGACAAGATTGCCCTCGGGATCGAACAGGAAGATGTCGGAATAACCGCGCGAGGCGAGATGCTCGCGGAAGCGGCCGTGATAGGTCGAGTGGGCGATGTCGTAGCCATCGCCCTCCATCGCCATGTCCATCAGCGCCTTCTCGCCGGCGTCGTAGGGATTGTCCTCGATATAGCGGTACTGGAGCTCCTCGCCCGCTTCGTCGCCGATCTCCGACCAGCCCGCCTGGAACCCCTTCAGGGCGTCCGCGGTGTCGGGCCGCGACGCGAGCGACAGCAGGTCCAGCTTCAGGTTCTTCAGATAGAGATCGAGTTCGTTACGGCGGCCATCCGCGACGGCGGACAGATCCTCGAAATAGATCTCCTCGGCCTTCTTGCCGGCAACGGTGGTCGCGGCGATCGACGTCGCGCCCACAGCGAAGAGCGTAAGGGCGAGGGCTGCAAGCGGAAGCTTGTGTTTGATGCGCATGATGTCCTCCCGGACCGGTCGGAGGCGTCATGCCCGTGTCAGGCGCGACCTTCATGGCGCGCGCAATACATTCAAGACGGTATTACTGCGTATATATTGTTAAAATTCTATTCGATTAAGCGATCGTTCGCCTGCAACATTTAGCAGTACTCGCGATCGCCGACCACTCGATTGTCCCCTGTGCTGCGTCCGCAGGCTGACGAGATATTGCCGCCGTGAGACCGTCTGTGGGCCGGAACAGGGGGCCGCTCATAGCAGAAAAGGCCGGCCAGAAGATCAGGCGTTCAGTGTTTCACGGCTCGTATTTGATACGCTTTTCGACTTGATCGCCGCCGAGCGAGCGAAGGCCGCGCCTGGCTGTTTTCGCAAGCTTGCGGAACGGCTTCACAAGTCGGCGCTCGAAGAAACCTTCGATGTCGCGTTTGAACACTTCCCTTTCCGAATCCAGAGTGCTCGAGATCTCGTCCGTCGTGTCGTCGGGATGCAAGATGCTGAACTGAACAATCGGGGCCGGGTCGAACTGCAGGACACGCATCTCGTGAAATACGGGAAAGTCCGGATTGAACAGGAACTGGTCGATGGGCAGGTTTATTTGCTCTGAATAGCTCTTGAGTTTCTCGATCACGCGCCTGTTTATGACGTATGCGCCGGTGCTCGCATGCTTTCCGGTCAACAGGCGAATGCCTCTTCCATCGATTTCGAGAACGGGAGCCTTCTCCATTCGGGTCCGCGCGAAATTCGTCTCGAGCTTCACGATATCGGCGTCCAGCCCTTCCCAGTCCACGCCGTCCAGAAGTCGGGCCAGCGAAGCGCCGAAAATGACGTCATCCTCCATGACGAGCGCATGTGCCTCTCCGGTTTCCTGCAATAACGTCCAGCATTGGACATGGCTCAGGAAGCAACCGACTTCGCCGGGGCCCATGGGGAAACGAACATCATGGGCTATCTTGAAACGCCCCAATGCTTCCGAAGGAAGCGCTACCCCCTCGACCGCCGGCACTCTTTGCGCGCTGATCCCGTGCTCAACGAATTGCCTTTCCATGAAGGTGCGGCGTTTTGTGTGCTTGTCTAGGTTGATATAGTAAATACGCATGCGGCTGATTTTGATGGGAGGATTGGCTCGCGAGAGCCCGAAATGGCCAAATACCGTTCGTTCATTATCACGATGAAAGATCGTGAAGACCGCGCCAAGGCAATTCTCGACAGGCTCTCCGGTTTCGGCTCATACGCGACAATCGTTGAAGCTGTCGACGGCCGGGGTATTTCTGACGACACATTCAACAAGCTCGTGGGCCGACGCGTCAACTGCCGCAAAAGCAGACGCCTGATGTCGAAAGGCGAGTTGGGCTGCTGGCTGAGCCACAAGAAGGCGTGGCGCGAACTCGGCAAGGAAACGGCGGACTTCGCCTTCATTTTCGAGGATGATGTCGTCGTCATGGGCGATCTCACCCCGATCGCGAACGCCCTGGAACGCATGGACGGGTGGGACATCGTCAAGCTGTATCGGAAGAAGAAACGCCGACCACTCTTCAGGAGACCGGTCGGAGAAGGACTTGAGCTGACGGCTTCCTTCAGCGCGACCTCCGGGACCTTTGCCTATGCGATCAGAAGGGAGGTCGCCGAAAGGCTGAACACGTCCCATGAGGAATTCCAGTCACCCATCGATGTCGAGTTCCGGTTTCGCTCCCGCAACAGGATACGGGTGTTCGACTGCAGCGAAGACCTGGTAATCCACGACCCCAATTCACACAGCACCATCGAACCCAATCGTTCCCTTCAGAGAACCCGATTCAAGGAGGAGGAAAGGCTTTGGAAGCTGTTATGCAACGCCATACACTTCTTCTCGAACCTCTACGACAATTCGAAATACTTCATGGCTCGCGAATACCGTTCCTCCAGGCCCCTTTCATGAGACGTTCCGGGATCCTGATCCAAATCGGAAACAAGGCATCCGGGGGCTGACATGAAATTCCTGCGCCGCAGAACCGCCGACAGCAGCCCCGACGTCACGGTTATCCTGACAATCTACAATAACGAAAAATACATCGAACAGGCGGTCAGGTCGCTCAGGAAGCAATCCTTCCGAAGCTTCGAGGTGCTTTGCATAGAAGACTGCTCGACGGACCGGAGCTACGACAGGCTGCAGGCCGCGATATCCGGTGATCCACGCTTCCGTATCATCCGGCACGAAGCGAACAAGGGCGTCGCTGCGGCCTGGAATACGGGCATCGAGCAGGCGACAGGATCCTACCTGGTCTGCCTGGACGGAGATGACTTCATCGATCGCGACGCGATCCGCATCCTTTACAGGGAAATTACCTCGGGCGATTTCGACATCGTGGCGTGCGGTTTTCGGATATGCGCGGAAACGGGAAAGAAGATCGCCACGAAGAGGTTCGGAAACGAAACCGTCGTCCTGGATCACGGATCTTTTCGGAACTATTTCGGGCTGATCAAGTCGAGTTTCTGGGGCAAGATCTGGAGAAAGAGCCTCTTCATTGACAATGATATCAGGTTCCCGTCCGGCCTCTATTATCAGGATCTTGCGACAACGCCCCGCGTGTTATCATTCGCGAAGCGCATCAGAATAATCGAGAACGCCCTGTATAATTACAGACAGCATCCGCATTCCACCACGAATTCGATGAGCGAAAAGCACATCGATGACTATTTTAAGGTTTTCGGAATTTTAAAAGCCCACTTTACAGAAATGGCGCAATTCGACCTCATAGCTGATGAGTTTGAAAAAATGGTATCGGATAATTTGAAATATCATATCGATAATATTAAAAATTCGAGCGGAGAAAATTCACCAGCACTAAATTTATATATTGAAAATATTACAACGAAGCAGAAAAATTTCTACAAGGAGATAAAATAATTTCAAATTGACAATTCTGCTTTTTTTGCGATCTCCAGCATTTATTATTCGAAATTTGTCGCAGTTGCCATTCTTTCGGCAGGAAGCCGCCCGAAGAAGTTGATAGCCGCGCCAGGCCATGGCAATAAATCAGAACTTACTATGCCAAGAATTTGTGCGATCGACGGGAAGTTCATGCGAAACATCAAGGGGGCCATCGTTCAAGCGAAATGCGACATCGTATTTTCCATTTTGTCATTCTATATTTTTACCCGCTATCGAAAAGTCTATAAAAGACATTGCAAAAAGAGCGAGAGGCGCGCAAATGCCATCTTTCCCAAAGTATATTACGACAAAATTCTTTGGCGAAAACTTTTTGATCACGAGCCTATATTTGTCGAGATGACCGACAAGTTGACCGCGAGGAAAATAGCGCTCGACCGCGCGCCGCAGGTCAAAGTGACGGATATTTTATGGGAAGGCGAAAGCATCGATGAGTTTCCGATCGATGAGATCGAAAAGCCCTGCATCGTGAAATTCAACACCGGCAGCGGCTGGTATTTCATTGTCAACGACGCGACCCCCGAAACAAAAAGCAGACTGACCGAGACCATGCACGGATTTGCACGACAGCGCTATTTCGACCCCGAATCCGGCGAATGGTCATATCTCAGAATAGAAAACCGGCTTTTTGCCGAACGTTTGCTACTCGACGAGGAAGGCAGATCGCCCGATGACTACAAGATGTTCTTTTCCAACGGAGAACTCTCCCAGATAAGGGTAATCCATGACCGTTGGGAAAATCCCGCGCTTCTACAATACCACTCTGACCTGCGTCCTATCGAGATCGAGGAAAAAGGCTGGCATCGCAATTACGAGCCACGCGACTGGGACATGATCGACAGAATCCTGGAAGTTGGGCGCCAACTAGCCGGCGACATGGATTTCGTTCGCATAGATGTCTTTGTTCACAATCGTGAAATCTACTTCAGTGAATTCACCCTTTACCCGAGTTCGGGCTCGAAACGTTCCATTGAGATCGATCCATTGAGGGGCGAAAAATGGGACATCCGGAAATCATATTTCTTCCGGGGCAAGCTATCGTTGTTCAAACGTATTTATCTAAGCTGCCTCAACCACGTTTATCGCGATTCGATCTCTGAAATCCCTCTGAAATAAAGGACCTAAGCTATCGCTTGAGGCCTCAATGCAGCGGATTACGCGCCATATCCAAAGCGCGCGAAATCCTTTTCATATAGTCGCTTCAATCTGGCCTCGGTTCGCGTGCTCATTTCTGGCACGGACGGTTCGGTCGAGTTCATTTTCGCAAGCGGGCCAACCTCGACCCCGCTCCTCTTCGTGATCTCTGCGGACAACTCCGGCCACACATTATCCAGATCTTCAAACCGATAGACCCTGATGGGCAACTCCCGAACGTGATGAAGAAGCATGGATTGCGGCATCACGTGTTCATCGAGAGTGATTGTCGGCCACAGCGAAATGATGTGTACAAATCGATCGAAGCTGTCCCCGGGCCTCAGGGCATGCAGCTTCATCCATGATGTAATCTTCTCTTCGCTGCGCATCTTGTCTCGCCAAGCCGACTGGATGCGGTCCACGGGATGACGAACAACGGTGAAAACCAGCCAGTCACCATCGAGTTCGTTTGCGATTTCGTCAAACCGCCTCACCTCAAATCCCGGGAATGAATGGATTCCAGGTGCGGACTGCGAGGATGTCTCGGTAAGGGGGCGAAGGGCATATTTTATCGAGGAGCAGGCAGCCTTCGGGATCGGGATGTACGCAATCTTGTGCTTGCGAAAAACGAGCGTGCGCGTTTCCCGCAGGTCCGGCCCCAGCCGCAGCCAGGAATACAGATGGGTTCTCCCCAGCCTTACGATTTCCCTGGGCTGCACGCGTATTTTTCCTCAGCTCTCCCGCAAGCCGCGATTTCCTCGCCCGTTTTCCAGGGCGGTCAGGGATAAAACCGCGTCTTCGTCCATGCCTCGCCCTCTTCCGCGCGGCGGAAGATGATGCGGTCATGCAGGCGAAAGGCGCCGTCCTTCCAGAACTCGATATAGACCGGCGCAATGCGGAAACCCGACCAGTAGGGCGGCCGGGGAATCTCGCCGACCGGATATTTCGCCGTGTATCTCGCCACTTCCTTTTCCAGCGCGAAACGGCTTTCGAGCGGCCGCGACTGCTTCGATGCCCATGCGCCGATGCGGCTTCCGCGGGCGCGCGAAGCGTAATAGTCGTCGGCCTCGGCGTCGCTGACGATCGAGACCGGTCCCCTCACCCGCACCTGCCGGCGCAACGATTTCCAGTGGAAGCACATCGCCGCCTTTTTCGTGGCGAGGATCTCGGTCCCCTTCTGGCTTTCGAAATTCGTGTAGAAGACGAACCCGCGTTCATCGAATTCCTTCAACAGCACCATGCGCACATTGGGCAGGCCGTCCTCGTCCACCGTCGCCAGCGACAGCGCGGTCGGATCGTTGATCTCGGATTTCTCCGCCTCGCCCAGCCAGTCCGCGAACAAAGCGAACGGATCCTCGCGGGTGGTGAAGTCAGTATTTGTTAACTCTGCCGGCGTCATAATCCTGTCCGGGAAATGCGGCATCTGCCGCGTATGGGCGATGGTCGTTTGATGCGTTTCGAGTTGCACACAATTGGAGGTTTCGCGCAAGCGTTCAAGGCCGCTGCCTTGTTTGCCGCCGTCGCGACGCTTGCCGGGTGCAGCATGACGGGCCGCGGCCTCGACGAAACCGCCGTCGGCGCGATCGCCATTGTCGACGCCGACGCGCCGCTTGCCAGCGACCCGTTCCGGCCCGCCGAAGACGCCGAGGGCGCGGCGCGCGACCGGCTTCTCGACGAGGACACGATCCGCAACGCCGTCACCTCCGCCAATCTGAACGAGCAGGGCGACGACGTCCAATGGGCCAACCAGTCGACCGGCTCGAAGGGCACGATTACCGGCATCCGGCAACGCAAGGTGTCCGGCCAGGTTTGCCGCAGCTTCGACGCCACGCGCGAATCCTATGACGGCGTCACGCTTTACCGGGGCGATCTCTGTCTCGACCGCCGCACCGGATGGTGGACGCGCATGCTGGCGCCGGCCGGTTCGAGCGAGAATGCCGGCTAAGCCGCCCGAAAAGCTAACAAATCGGCGGTCACATCTGGAATCTCCGATACTTCATCGCCATATCTTCGGTAACTTCAGTTGTAACAGCGCAAGAGTGCCATGAGAGACCCGTATGCAGTGCTCGGCGTCGCCAAGACGGCCAGCGCTTCCGAAATAAAATCCGCGTTCCGGAAACTCGCCAAGAAGTACCACCCGGACGCCAACAAGGACGACCCGAAGGCGCAGGAGCGCTTCTCGGAGATTTCGAGCGCCTACGAGATCGTCGGCGACGAGACCAAACGCAAGCAGTTCGACCGCGGCGAGATCGACGCCGAAGGGCGCGAGACCTTCCATGGCTTCCGTGGCGGCGGCAATGCTCACACCGCCTATGACGGTTTCGCCGCGCGCGGCGGCCAGGGCGGTTTCGAGTTCCGGGGCAGCAATCAGGGCGCGGCAGAGGACATCCTTTCCGAGCTGTTCGGCTCGGCATTCGGCGGAGGCGGCGGGCGCCGCTCCGCCGGTCCGTTCGCCTCCGGTTTCGCCGGGGCTGGCGGCGCCGGTCCGCGCCAGGCCAAGGCGCAGCCGCCGAAGGGCAAGGATATCGAGGCCGATCTTTCCGTGACGGTCGCCGACCTGATGGGCGACCGCAAGGCGCGGCTGACGCTGCCCGACGGGCGGGCGGTCGCGGTCTCCATCCCGGCGGGCGCGGTCGAGGGACAGGTCATCCGGCTGAAGGGCCAGGGGCTCGCCGGTCCGGCCGGCCATCGCGGCGACGTTCTGGCGAAGATCCGCTTCCGCGAAGCCGACGGCATGCGCGTCGACGGCGCCAATATCGTCATGGATGTGGACGTTCCGCTGGAAACCGCGATCGTCGGCGGCAAACTGCCCCTGACGACGCCCGACGGCAAGAAGGTCGCGCTGACGGTCCCGGCATGGACCTCGTCGGGCCAGACATTGCGCCTCAAGGGCAAGGGCCTGCCGGGCGCGAAATCGGGCCATGGCGACCTTCTGGCGGTGCTGCAGATTCAGCTCCCGGATGAAAATCGCGAGGCGCTGGAAGCACTTTTCCGCAAGACCGAGGTCTGACCTCCCGCTTGTGCGCGTCAACGCCTTCTAGCTTGATGGACTGAAAATGCTGTGCGATATGCTCGCCCGATAAAGACAAGACTCTTTGCGGGATGACAATCATGACCACAGGTTCGGGCCTCATGAAAGGCAAGCGGGGCCTCATCATTGGCCTTGCGAATAACAAGTCGATCGCCTGGGGCATCGCGAAATCCTGCGCCGAACAGGGCGCCGAGTTGGCCTTCACCTATCAGGGCGACGCCCTGAAGAAGCGTGTCGAGCCGCTCGCCGCCGAACTGAACGCCATCGTCTGCGGCCATCTCGACGTCACCGAGCCGGACACGATCGAGGCGGCTTTCGCGCATCTGGAAAAGACCTGGGGCCGGCTCGATTTCGTCGTGCACGCCGTCGCCTTCTCCAACAAGGACGAACTCACCGGCCGCTATGTCGACACGACGCGCGAAAATTTCGGCCGGACGATGGACATCTCGGTCTTTTCGCTGACCTCGGTAGCCAAGCGCGCCGAACCGCTGATGTCGAATGGCGGCTCGATCCTGACGCTGACCTATTACGGCGCCGAGAAGGTTATGCCGCACTACAATGTCATGGGCGTCGCCAAGGCCGCGCTTGAGGCGAGCGTACGCTACCTGGCGGTCGATCTCGGAAAGAACGGCATCCGCGTCAACGCGCTGTCGGCCGGCCCGATCAAGACGCTGGCCGCGTCCGGGGTCGGCGATTTCCGCTATATCCTGCGATGGAACGAGTACAACTCGCCGATGCGCAAGACCGTGACGATCGAGGATGTCGGCGATTCCGCGCTTTATCTCCTGTCAGAC
>NZXU01000049.1 GCA_002698425.1 Ahrensia sp.
GATCGGCGGATGCGGCGGCTCCTTCATCGGATCGCCATGCTTGTCGGTGATGCCCCAGCCGACCGGCAAACCGCCGACATTGTCGGCCTTCATGTCCTCGCCGGTATAGACAGCCTTGACTCCCGGCTGCGCGAGCGCCTTCGAGACGTCTACCGAGTTCAGCTTCGCATGGGCATGCTCGGAGCGCAGAAATACGCCTGCAAGCATGTTGGGGCGCTTGATATCGGCGACATAGGTGCCCTTGCCCCTGACGAAGCGGGCGTCTTCCTTGCGTTTCGGTGACGAGCCAATTCCAACAACTGCGTTCATTGAAATCTCCTTCAGGAAGCTGCTCGCATGGCGGCCGCGCCAGCGATGATGGACTTGACGATGTTCTGGTAGCCGGTGCAGCGGCAGATATTGCCTTCGAGCCACTCCCGGATCTCGGTTTCGCTGGGATCGGGATTGTGCTTCACGAGGTCGATGGCGCTCATCAGCATGCCGGGCGTGCAGAAGCCGCACTGGAGGCCATGGTTCTCGCGGAAGGCGGCCTGCATCGGGTGCAGGTCGGTGTCGCTTGTCGACAGGCCTTCGACGGTCCGCACCTCGCCGCCATCGGCGGAGACCGCCAGCATCGTGCAGCTCTTCACGGAGTCG
Organism: Ahrensia sp.; assembly: GCA_002698425.1. The sequence goes on from NZXU01000049.1 coordinate 637, forward strand.
CCATTGACGTGGACGACGCATGCGCCGCACTGGCTGGTGTCGCAGCCCACATGCGTTCCGGTCAGCGAAAGCTGTTCGCGGATGAGGTCGCTCAACAAGGTCGAAGGATCGACATCGACCGTAACCGGCTCATCGTTCAGCGAAAATGAGATTTGCATAGATTTACTCTCCAGTATCAAGCGAGCAGGTGGGCATGATCGATCTGCCAGACGGCGAGCACGCGATCGCCGATTGACAGGGATTCCTCGAAAAAGCGGCGTTCGGGCACATAGGCGACGAATTCCTCCTCGCCGGCTGCCTCCATCATGACCTTCACGAAAGTGCCCTGATATTCGACGCCGGTAATCGCGCCTTCGACACTCGTCGAACCGTCCGGCAGATCGCCGCCGCCGGCGCGGATCAGGTCGATGTCGTCGCGGCGAACCGCGATGTCGAGCTCCTGGCCGTCTTCGAGACGCTTGCCGTTCGCCAAAGGGATTTCGATATTGCTGTATGTGGCGCCGGCCATCGTCGCGCGGGTGGCGTTGATGTGGCTGACCTTGCCCGAAATCACGTTCTGGCCGCCGATGAACTCGGCGACATAGCGGTTCTTCGGCTCGGCATAGACCTCGCGGGCCGGGCCGGACTGGCGGATCTTGCCCTTGTCCATGACAACCACCATGTCGGCGAGCGCGATCGCCTCCATCTGGGTGTGGGTGACATGGATGAAGGTGATGCCGAGATCACGCTGCATGCGGCTCAGCTCGGCGCGCATCTTGATACGCAGATGTTCGTCGAGCGCCGAGAGCGGTTCGTCGAGCAGCAGGACGCGCGGTTCCGTGATCGCGGCGCGGGCGAGGGCGACACGCTGCTGCTGGCCGCCGGACAATTGCGAGGGCAGGCGATTGGCGAATTCGGTCAGATGCACCTTCTCGATCATCGCGTCGGCCTTGGCGTTGCGCTCGGCCTTGGAGAGGCCGCGAACGCGCAGCGCGAAGGCGATGTTGTCGCGGACGCTGAGATGCGGGAACAGTGCGTAGGACTGGAACATCATCGCCGTGCGGCGTTCCACCGGGTCGAGACCGACGACATCCTCGCCGCCGATCAGGATTTCGCCATGGGTCGGATCCTCATGTCCGGCGATCATCCGCAGGATCGTGCTCTTGCCGCAGCCCGACGGGCCAAGCAGGCAGCAATAGGCGCCGTTGGGGATCTTGAGATTGATGCCGTCGACGGCGAAGGTTTCGCCATCATAGCTCTTGGTGACGCCAGCGAGCTCGATATCTCCGTTACCAGTTCCCACCTTAGTCTCCATGTTATTCACTGATGTTCTTGCGGGCGGCGTTGCGCCGTTGCAGCAGGATGATCGATCCGAGGCTGACGCCGATGATCAGAAACGAGATGACCGTCGAGACCGTGCCGAGCGCGTAGAGCGCGGGCGAGGTGACGTTGAGCGTCATGCTCCAGATTTCGAGCGGCAGCGTGTTCTGGGCGCCCGCCGTCTGGAGCGTCCGGGCGAACTCGTCATAGGACAGGGTGAAGCCGAACAGCGCGACCGCGATAAGGCCTGGCGCGAGAACCGGCAGGATGACGAGACCGATGGTCTGGGCGCGCGAGGCACCGAGATCGCGGGCCGCTTCCTCCCAGTCGCCGTTCAATCGCGACATCACGGCGAACATGACGAGGATGCCGAAGGGCAGTGTCCATGACAGCTGCGCGCCAAGCGCGGAGGTGAACCAGTTCGTCGGAATGCCGGCCATGTCGAAGCCAAGACCTATGCCGATGCCGAGGACGAGGCCGGGCGCGACGAGGCTGCCGATCATCAGGTAGAAGACGATGGTGTCGCCCTTGAAGCGTCTCCGGAAGGCCATGCCCGCCATGAAGGAGAAAACCACCGTGATCACCGTCACCGCGATCGCCAGATAGATCGAGCGCGTGAAGGAACCGCTGACGTCTCCGGCGCGCGTCTGCATGATCAGTTCGTTGAACCAGTAGAGCGAGAAGCCCCGCATCGGGAAGACCAGCCCGCCGCGCAAGTCCTGGAAGGACAGGATGTAGATCGAGATCATCGGACCGTAGAGCGCGATCACGTAGAAGGCGAAGAAAGCGGCGAGGACGTAGAAGGTCCAGGGGCGGTCCGAGGACTTGCGGCGCGCCCGGCGCTTGCCCCGCGCTGCGACATTTGCGTGCGCGACGTCGGTCATTGCGTAATCTCCTTGCGAATGTCGACGACGCGCAGGATCAGCGCCACCATGAGCATGACCAGGATTGTCAGGATGATCGCGCTGGCCGCGGCGCTCGGATATTGCAGCACACCGATATCCTCGTAGAAGGCGCCGACCACCGAGGCCGTACCGCCGCCGGACATGACCTTCACGACGAAGAAGTCACCCATGACGATGGAAACGACGAAGATGGCGCCGAGCGCGATGCCGCTCTTCGACATCGGCAGGATGATGTAGCGCATGATGTCGAACTTGCTGGCGCCGGCGTCGAGCGCGGCTTCGACCACGCGCTTGTCGATACGGGCCATGGAATTGAAGATCGGAACGATCATGAAGATCGTCAGCTGGTGGACATAGGCCACGACCACGGCGAAATCGGAATAGAGCAGGAATTCCAGCGGCTCCTGGATGAAGCCCATTCCCATCAGCGCCTGGTTGATCAGCCCTTCTTTGCCGAGAAGCGGGATCCACGAAATCATCCGGATGATGTTCGAGGTCCAGAACGGCACCGTGCAAATCAGGAAGAGGCCCATGGCGAGCAGCTTGCTCCTGACATGGAACACCAGGAAATAGGCGACCCAGAAGCCGATGAAGGCGGAGAAGATCAGCGTCAGAGCGGCGAATTTGATCGTTTCGAAATAAAGCCGGTAGGTGAGAGCCGACTTGAACACATAGGTGTAATTTTCGAGCGTGGGATCCATGAACATGCCGCCGAAACCGTCGGTCTGCATGATGCTCGCGGCGAGGACCACGAGGATCGGCACGATGAAGAACGGGATCATGATGGCAAGCAACGGCGTGACATTCAGCCACCCAACCGCGGTTCTGCTCAGTTTCATGGACGAGGCTCCGGCATGACTTGGTACTGCTTCTTGCTTCTCCTGGGCCCGGATTGCCCGGCCCCGCACTGTGACAGCGGCGGGGCCGGGCCCTCCGGGAGCAACCGGGATCAGGCGACCTTGAAGTCGTTCCAGCGCTTGTTCATGTAAGCCGCTTCGTCCATCAGCGTGTTCCAGCAGGAGATGTTGGTCACGCGCTCGACGAAGGAGCCGCCGTCCCGCTTGGTGCCCGCGGGTTCCATCGGGACGCCATAGGGGTCGGTGATCGCCTCGGGAGCGGGCTGGCCCTCGTACCAGTAGGCCCATTCCGTGTCGGTCATGTGCTTCTTGGCGGTCGAGGGGACCGGGCTGTAGTAGCCGTAGCGGGACACGAAGGCGCCCTGCCAGCCCTCGAGATACCAGTTGATGTATTCGTAGGCGGCGTCGAGCTTCTTGCCTTCGAGGTGGTTCATCAGGCCCATGCCGTTGCACCAGCCGCGATAGCCTTCCTTGCCGTTCTTCTTGTTGACCGGCGCGTAGATGCACGGGATTTCCTTGGTGCGGACCGCGGCGACGGCCGGAGACCACATGGACTGGATGACGACTTCGCCGGCGGCCATGAGCTGGACCGACTGGTCGAAGGTCGTCCAGGTGGCGCGGAAGTGGCCGTCACGCTTGAGCTCGATGAGCTTGTCGATCGTCTTGTCGATCTCCTCGCGGGTCATGTTGCCCTTGTCGCCATATTCGACGATGCCGGCGCTTTCCATGCACAGCGCGGCGTCCATGATGCCGATAGCCGGTACGTCGAGGATGGCGGCCTTGCCCTTGTATTTCGGATCGATGAGGTCCTTCCACTCGGTGACCGGATGGTCGACGAGATCGGGCCGGTAGCCGATGGAGTCGGCGTTGTAGACCTGCGGCACGTTGGTCAGCCAGTCGGCGACGCCGTCGTGAAGCTCGGTGGAGTCCTTCTTTTCGAGATAGAGCGCGGCGTAGGGCGAGATGCCCTGATCGGCGATCTTGACGCCGTCCAGTTCACCTTTGGTGAAAATCGGCAGGAAGTTGTCGAACTGCTTGATGCGCTTCGCCTCGATGCCCTGGATGACGCCGCGCTTGGCGGCGAGCTTGGCCTGCCAGCCTTCCAGGTCGCAGATATCGACCGTGTTGGGCTGGGTGATGAAGCGGTTGATCGAGGCGGAGGTGTCGAGATTCTGCATCGTCACCTTGAAGCCGAGATCCTTGGCGGCCTGGTCTCCGATCGCCTTCACGACCGAATAGGACACGCCGACATGGCGCAATTCGATGTCCTTGATTTCCTGTGCCCAGATTGTCGGGAATCCGGTGATCGCCCCCGAGCCGGCCGCGGCGCCCGCCGCAGCTGCACCGGCCTTGAGAAAGCCTCGTCTGGAGATGTTCGATTTCTTCGTGGATTTGGTCATTCGTCAGATCTTCCCTGCTTGAATAACGAGCGGCATCTTGCGCCCTGCCACAGCGATTAGATGAATTTTCCGGATCGAAACAAAATCAGAAATCGAAATCCCAACCATAAGAAACGCATATACGCCGATCATTTCATCGTGCGCTGCACAAAATTCGCGCAATTCAACCGGTGGTTATGGGTTTTTGTCCGATCCATAGACAGCGATCCGGTCGCCTTGCCTGATTTGGGGTCAGGACGGCGATTGGAAAAATTTTCCAATACGTAGAAATTGGGGGCGTGCCGTTAGGAAATGTCGGCCGGTTCGCCGCGAGGGAATAATCGCTTACCCGGCCGTTTGCGTCGCCGGGTCGAGGGGGCGGGGCGGCCGCGGAATACTGCGCAGATCGGCGCCCTGATCGAGCTGCTGAAGATAATGCGCGAGATAGTCGTGCAGTGCGTTGGCCGCCGGGGATTTCGTGCCGGGGGCCTTGTAAAGAAGCAGGTCCACTTTCGGCAGAGCAGGGAAATCGGCCCCGCGAACGACCTCCCGCATGCCCGGCACGAGTGCGCTGCGGCCAAGCACCGTGACCGCCATGCCGGAAAATACCGCGGCCTGCAGCCCGCTGACGCTTTCGCTGACGCAAGCGATGCGCCAGGGATGCCGCGCGGCCTCCAGGCACTCGATGGCGTGATCGCGATAGATGTTTCCGGGCGGCAACAGGGCGAGTGGCACCGGTGTCTCGGTGTGTGCGGTGGAGTTGTCGCCGGTCATCCAGATCAATTGTTCCTGGCGAACGACGCGGCCACCGGAGAAATCATTCATCCGGGTGACAAGCGCGAGATCCACTTCGCCGCGATGGACAAGACGCACCAGCGGCGTCGACAGCGAGCACTGAAGCTGCACCTGGACGCGCGGGAAGGCCTGCTTGAACAGGCCGAGGATCGACGGCAGGAGGAAAGACGCATAGAGGTCCGGCGTGCCGAGAACCACCTGGCCTTCCACGTCCGGCGATTCCAGTCTCGACAGCAATTCGTCATGCAGGCGCAGGATGGAGTTCGCGTATGTCAGGACAAGCTCGCCGTCGGGCGTAAGCACCATCTTGCGGCCTTCGCTGCGAAACAGGTTGAACCCGCAAATGCTTTCCAGGCGCTGCAATTGAAGCGTTATGGCCGGCTGTGTCCGGCCAAGCCGCCGCGCGCTTTCCGTTATGTTCCCCGTTTCCGAAACGCTTTGCAGCGTTCGCAGGATCCGGATGTCCAAACTCAGGCTGTTCATGGGCGCGGATGCGATCCCGTTATTGTCGATCGGTCGTTGGTAAGGCGAAGCAACGGACGTGCCATGTGGGCAAACCTGTCGCGGCGTGGCTTTCAGCCCGCAAAAGCGAACAAAAAAACGTCAGGCAAGGCCGGTGCTGACCATTTCTGAGGCGGAGCGCCGACAGCGTGCGAGCGCCGGCGCCGCCGCACATCAGTCAACCGTCGCCATCGATCGGGCGAAGGTCTCGGCGATCGCCAGGACGGCGGCGTGAATAGGCCCTGCTGTCAGGCTGGGAATGACCGAAGCATCGACGACATAGAGATTGTCGAGCGACTTGAGCCGGAGATCCGGATCGACGACCGCGCTGTCGTCCTTTCCCATCCGGCAGGTGCCGCAGGGGTGGTGATGGGTAATGACGGCGTTCGCGATGAATTCGTCGATCTCGGCAGTGCTGTTCAAAGGGCCCGGCTGCAGTTCGCGATCCCGCCACTCCGAGAGTTCGTCCCTGTGTCCAATCGTCCTCGCCGCCTCGAGCGCCTTGCGAAACAGATCTCGGTCGCCCCCGGTTTGAAGATAGGCCGGGTCGATGATCAAGCGATCCGCGAGGTCCGGACCGCTGATCTGCAGTCGGCCACGGCTCGTTGGATGGGTGACCCCGAACAGGAACGAGTAGGCCGTTCCGGCATCCGGGGCCGTAAACCGCTCGGACATGATTGGCGCGACACCGCAGCCGACGACGATCTCCGGTTGCCCGGTCGCGGTAAAGTCGTCCGCGCGCATATAGGCCATGGACTCGGAGTGCTGGAGCTTCGAGGGAGGAAGGTGTTTGCGGGTCGCATAGACATTGCCCGCGCCGAGCAGGTGGTCCTGCAGATTGCGACCGATATCGGGCGTGTCGATCAGACACGCGACCCCCGCGGCGCCGAGCGTGTCTCGCGGCCCGATTCCCGAGCGCATGAGCAATGCGGGACTTTCCAGTGAGCCCGCACACAACACGATCTTGTCGGCGTGAATGTCGATCGCTCCATCGCGCCCGACGACCTCAACGCTCTGCGCCTTGCAGCCATTCAGGACGATACGTCGGGCTCGCGAGCCGGTCAGGATTTCGAGATTGCCGCGGGCCCGGACCTCGGGCGTCAGCCAGGCGTCCGCAACCGTCACGCGCCGCCCGTCGCGGATATTCAGGGAGTTCGGGGTGACGCCGATCATCTCGCCGTCATTGTGGCCGTCGAGGCGCGCGAGGCCGAGCGCAGCGCCCGCTTCGATGAAGGCGCGCGCGAGCGGGCTCACTTCCTCGTTCGGCCGGTAAATCGGCAACGGGCCGGAATCGGGATCGGAGCCGTCGCTGGCGGGCGATCGATCCTCGATTGCCCGGAACACGGGCTGCAGTTCGTTCCAGCTCCAACGGGTATCGCCGGTCGCATCCACCCAGGCCTCGTAGTCCCGGGGGTGGCCGCGCATATAACCCATCGCATGCAGGCAGCTCGATCCGCCCATCAAGCGGCCGCGCGCCCAGTGGTGCACCCGGCCGGCCGTGCCGGATTGCGGTTCCGTCGTGTAATCCCAGTCGTAGCTGCGGCCCTGAAGAGCGGGCCAGGCTGCGGGGTTCCAGATATCGGGATCGCTCTCGTCCTCGCCGGCTTCGACCAGAAGGATTTTCCGGGCCGGGTCTTCACTCAGTCGCGCCGCCAACAAGGCTCCGGCGGACCCGCCCCCGATAATAACGATATCGGCGGTCAACCCCGCTTCACGATCAGCCACGCTCATTGTCGATCCTTTTTGGGTTTTCTGCCCGGAGTTGCGGAATTCCGGAGGGTTGCCAATGGCAGCCGCGATTGACCATCGTGGCTTCGAAAGGGCCTCGATTCCGGAATGTCATCATGATTTCCTGCGGGTTGAGGCGTCGCCGTGGACGGTCAGTTCGTGGTGTCCATGGACTCTTTCGCCGCCGACTTCGCCTTCAGGATGTGTTTCTTCGAGGCTTTGCGGGCGGCCTTCTCGTCGCCCGCTGCGATCGCCTCGTAGATTTCCGTCATTTCCGCCAGGCTGCCTTGTGCTCTGCCTTCCAGCGACATCGATCGCGCTCTGAAAAAGCTGATCCGGGCGACAAGGCCACGGTGGATTTCCTCCAGAATCGGATTTCCGCAATTGGCGAGAATGATCGAATAGAAGTCCGCGGCGGTCGTGACGCGGGCGAGGCTGTCATTGCTGGATGCCGCGTCCGCGAACGCGGAAAGAGACTTTTCGAGTTCTTGCAACTGGTCTTTCGTAATCCGTTGCGAACACCGGCCCACTGCCTCGACTTCCAGCAGTTCGCGGACCTCGTAGATGGCGGTGATATCTTCCCAGGTGAGGGCTGGTATCGACGGCCCCCGGTTCGGCACGATGTCCACCAGCCGTTCCGCGGCGAGACTGCGTAATGCTTCGCGCAGGGAAGGGCGGCTGATGCCAAGCTGCAGGCACAACTGGCTTTCGATCAGCCGGCTGCCGGGTGCGAAGACGCCGGATAAAATCGCCAGCCGCAACTTGTCGACAGTCTCCTGCTGCACCGTTCGCGGCAGCACTCTAAGGTTCAGATCTGGCGGCATCGATGTGGTCTCGCGATCGGTGAGTCGTGTCCCGGCATTCTATGCGAAGTTGTGCATATAGGACATCAGTAATAGCCAGAATGTCAATTCGCAAGATTGAAAGAATGTCTGACAATCCTGTTGACGCTCCAAAAATTATGTGATCCCTTTGCCGAGACGAATTGAGGCGTGAGGACCACGGGGCATGACGGCGGCGGTGCAATCTGAAGACCTGAACATGCGACGCATCGATACAGGTCGGATCGTGCTGAACGTCCGGGAGTCCGGAAGTGGCCCCTTGATGCTCTTCTTCCACGGCATCACCGCCAACTCGGCAACCTTCGCGCCGATAATGGCGAAGCTCTCCGATCGTTTCACCACGATTGCGGTGGACCAGAGAGGGCACGGCCACAGCGACAAGCCGGAAAGCGGTTACGAGGCCGCTGACTACGCCGACGATATAGGCAGCCTCATCCGCGCTCTCGACAAGGGCCCCGCGATCCTGGTGGGACACTCGCTCGGATCCCGAAACGCGGTGACCGCCGCGGCCAAATATCCGGAGCTCGTCCGGTCGGTCGTGGCGATCGACTTCACGCCTTACATCGAGACCGAGGTGTTCGACACGCTGGAAGCGCGGGTGAATGGCGGCGACCAGCTTTTCAAGGATGTGGACACGGTCGAGGCGTATCTCGCCGCCCGTTATCCCAACATTCCCGCTCCGGCGATCAGGATCCGGGCCGAAAGCGGTTATCGGCCGGTCGAGGGAGGGCTCCGTCCCCTGGCCTCGCCGTCGGCGATGGCCCAGACCGCCAACGGGCTGCGCGCGGACCTGACGCCGGCCTATCGCGAGGTCCGCAAGCCGGTTCTTCTCGTCAGGGGCGAGATCAGCAAGCTCGTTTCCGCCGAGGCGCTGGCCAAAACCAGCCGGCTCCGGCCCGATCTTCCGGTCGTCGTCGTCCCGGGCGCCGACCACTATGTCAACGAGGTGTCTCCCGACATCACGTTGAAAGCAATCACCAACTTCATCGATGCCTGACGGCGAACGCCGTCCTTTCAGACGCAACAGGATGTGACTATGGCGAATATCAACAAGACATCAGGAAAAGCTCTCACCGCGCATGTCGCCGGTGCCGGCTTCGCCGGACTGACCGCGGCTATCTCGCTCAGACAGATGGGCTGGGATGTCACGTTGCACGAGAGGGATTCGGAGCTGCGCGCATTCGGTGCGGGTATCTATCTGTGGCACAACGGCCTTCGCGTTCTCGAAGGCATCGAAGCGCTCAATGACGTGCTTCACGGAACGCACACGCCGCCGGCCTACGAAACCTGGATGCACAACAAGTCGGTTTCCAAGGAAACCTTCAACGGTCTGCCCTGGCGGATCATGACCCGCGCCCACCTGCATAACGCGCTCGTCAAGCGGGCCAAGGAAGTCGGTGTCGACATTCGCGTCAATTCCGAGGCCGTTTCCGCCGATGCGGATGGCCGTCTCACCCTTCAGACCGGCGAGGTCATCGAAGCTGACCTGGTCGTCGGCGCAGACGGCGTTGGATCGAAGGTTCGCGACTCCATGGGCTTCGAGCAGGACCGCTGGGTGTCCACCGACGGCATCATCCGCCTGATCGTGCCGCGGCTGAAAGACAAGCTCGGCGACGAGGCCAATTGGGACAACACCATCGACATGTGGAACTTCGAGCCGCGTGTTCAGCGTATCCTCTATTCGCCCTGCAACAAGGACGAGCTCTATCTCGGCCTGATGGCCCCCGCCGCCGATCCGCGCGGTTCGAAGGTGCCGCTCGATCTGGAGGTCTGGGTCGAAATGTTCCCCTTCCTCGAACCTTGCCTTGCCGAGGCGGCGAAGCTGCAGTCCGCCCGTTACGACAAATATGCCACGACAAAGCTGGATACCTGGGTGAAGGGCAAGGTCGCCCTTGTCGGCGACGCCGCCAACGCGATGTGTCCGGCTCTCGCGCAGGGCGCGGGATGCGCCATGGTCAACGCCTTCAGCCTGGCCCAGGATCTGGCCGAAAACTCGTCGGTCGAAGACGCGCTTGTCGCTTGGGAAAAGCGTATCCGTCCGATCACCGATCGCACCCAGGCTCTCTCCGGCGAATACGCTGCGAACCGGTCGCTTTCAAAGGGCAACATGTTCACCAACGAGGCGCTCGAAGCCGCGCGCTACGACCCGATCAAGCGCGTCTATTCCTGGCCGCAGAACCATTAACGATTATCGAGCCCGCAAGCGACTTGCGCGCCCGCGCTGCGCGTTCCCAAGGAGAGAGAAATGAGCCATTCCGCCGACGTTGAAAAGCACTATGAGGTGCGTGGTTGGTACTCGACCGTTCAGGAAATCCGGCATGACGGCGGAGCGCCGGGCGAATCCCTGCTCAAGGTCGCGACCGGCGTCATCATTCGCAATCCCTTTGCCGGCACCTACAAGGCGGACCTGTCGCCCCTGACGGCTCCCAGCGCCGCCATCGGCCATGCGCTCGGTGAGCGGGCCGTGGCTCTGCTCGGCGGGCGGCCGGTCGAAAGCTACGGGAAAGGCGGTATCGCCGGTGTCGGCGGCGAGCAGGAACATGTCGTTGCCTGCGTCACGACGGAATTCGGCAACCCGCTGCGAGAGCAGGTCGGCGGCGGCAAGGCCTGGATCTCCTCGGCCAGCAAGGTCGCCGCGGCCGGTACGTCGATCGACATTCCGCTTGCCCACAAGGACGAGCTCTATATCCGGTCGCACTACGATGCGATCACTTTCAGCGTGCCGGACGGACCACGGCCCGATGAAATCCTGATCTGCATCGCAGTTGCGACCGGGCCCCGGGTTCACCAGCGCGTCGGCGGCAAGACCGTCGCCGAGCTCGCAGCCGCACAGTAACGAAACACGAATTTTCCAAGGGAGCATTCGATGCCTCTGAACATCAAAGACCTCAAAATCACCTCCGCCGACTTCCAGCCGCTCGAAATGATGCGTGACGAGCATGCCGGCGACAAGGGCAACATCCTTCCGAAGCTCACGGTCAGCGGCGTGCCCGCCGAGGCCAAGGAACTGGCCGTGATCTGTCACGACCCAGACGCCCCGCTCGCCAACGGTTTCACCCACTGGACCGTCTACGGCATCGACCCGTCGGCGACCGACCTTTCGGATGCGCAGGAAAAGTACCGCGTCGGTCCGAACGGCGCCGGCCAGATGCAGTATTACGGCCCGCAGCCGCCGGCCGGACACGGAAAGCACCACTACTATTTCTGGGTCTACGCGCTGGACACCGAGGTCGAAGGGACGCCCACCCGGGAAGAGTTCCTCGCCAAATATGCCGACAACATCATCGAGCAGAACAGGATTGTCGGTCTTTACGAGAACCACTGAAATGCGCGGATGTAACGGGCGGGACGCCGATCTCGACAGTGCCGCGATTTGGGAGACTAGGAAATGAACACCACCGCTGCTCAGCAGACCGTCTTCGAAGAGCTGGTTACAGCGACGAAGATATTGCTGCATGAAGGAATCCTCGACACGTTCGGGCATATCAGCGCGCGTGATCCGGAAGATCCCCAGAGCTTCTTCCTCGCTCAGAAACTGGCTCCGAGCCACATCACGACCAACGACATCCAGCGGTTCAACCTCGATGGCGAAACGACGGACAACCGTCCGTCCTATCTCGAGCGTTACATCCACAGCGAGATCTACAAGGCCCGGCCTGACGTCAAATGTGTGCTTCACAGCCATTCTCCGGCCGTGCTGCCCTATTGCTTCTGCGATCAGCCGCTGCGCCCGGTCACGCATATGGGTGCGTTTCTCGGCGAAGCCGTTCCCGTCTACGAAATCCGCGACAAGCACGGCGACGCGACGGATCTCTTCGGCGGCAGCCCCGAGATTTGCGCCGAAATCGCCGAAAGCCTGGGGGACTATCCCGTTGTTCTGATGGCCCGGCACGGCGTCGTGAATGTGGGCAACTCGGTTCGCGAGGTCGTGTTTCGCGCCTTCTACACCGAGCAGGAGGCTGCCGCGCAGACGGCCGGCCTGCAGATCGGCAACATCAAATATCTCTCGCCCGGCGAGATCGAGACGGCCGGCAAGCTGGTCGGCGCGCAGATCGACCGCGGATGGGATCACTGGACCATGACACTCCGCCAGGCCGGCCTCCTGGAATAGTCCGGAGGCCTGCGAAGGCGCCGGCGACGCAAACCTCCAAGGTCGCCGGCATCGAACCAGAAAGGTCCTGACGACGGGGCGTCAGGCGAAAGCAAAGAAGACATGGCGCACGCAGAAACCTATGACTACATCATTGTCGGAGCCGGATCGGCCGGTTGCGTGCTCGCCCACAGGCTGAGCGCCGACCCGAAATGCTCGGTCCTGCTGCTCGAGGCCGGTGGCTGGGACCGCGATCCCATGATCCATATCCCGCTTGGCTGGGGGAAGATCCTGACCGAGCGCCGCCACGACTGGATGTATTTCTGCGAGCCTGAAGAAAATGTCGGCGGACGCCGGGTGGAATGCGCCCGGGGCAAGGTGATCGGCGGGTCGTCGTCGACCAACGCAATGGCCTATGTGCGGGGCAATCGCGGCAATTACGACCGGTGGGCGGAAAACGGCCTGCCGGGCTATTCCTATGATGAAGTCCTGCCGTATTTCCGCAAGCAGGAGACCTGGGAGGGCGGCGCAAGCCAGTATCGCGGCGGTTCCGGCCCGCTCAACACCCAGCACTGCCGCTACAAGGATCCGTTGATCGACGCTTTCGCCGAGGCCAGCGTGCAGGCGGGCTACCCGCAGACGGACGATTACAATGGCGAACAGCAGGAAGGCTTCAGCCGCCTGCAGATGACGATTTCCAAGGGACGGCGGTCTTCTACCGCGTCCGCGTATCTCCGTCCGGCCCTGAAGCGATCCAACCTGACCGTCCTGACGAATGCGATGGCCACCCGGATCATGATGGAAGGAAACCGCGCCACCGGCGTGACGCTCAGCCACAACGGCGCCGAAAAGACCGTGACGGCGCGCCGCGAGGTGCTTCTGGCCGGCGGCGTCATCAACACGCCGCAACTCCTCATGCTCTCCGGCGTGGGGGCCCCCGAAGAACTCGCCGAGCACGGCATCGAAACCAAGGTCAGCCTCCCGTCGGTCGGCAAGAACCTCCAGGATCACGTCTCGGTCATCCTGATGTACAAGCGCCGGGAGCCGGGCCCGTTCCTCAGGAACATGCGCGCGGACCGGATCGGCCTGGATTTCATCAAGACCTACCTGACGGGGCAGGGCTTCTCCGCGGATGTTCCGGGCGGCGTCGTCGCCTTCCTGAAGAGCGCTCCGGAACGGCCCTTGCCGGACGTGCAACTCCTGTTCACAGCGGCCCCGCTGGCCGCCTGGCCCTATTTCGAGCCCTTCAAGGCGCCGTTCCAGGACGGTTTCGCGACGCGGGTCGTGGCGACGCAGCCGGAAAGCCGGGGATCGGTCAAGCTGGCCTCCGCGGATCCTTTCGCGGCGCCCCTGATCCATCAGAATTTCCTGCACTCGCCGAAGGACTGGGAATCGCTTCGCGCCGGTTTCCGTGTGGCGAGGGATCTCGCGGCGCAGCCTGCCATGAAGCCCTTCATCGAGGCGGAATTCTTTCCCGGCCCCGCCTGCGAAACCGACGAACAGATCGACGAACATATCCGCAAGACCTGCATCACGGTGCATCATCCGGCCGGGACCTGCCGGGCCGGCACCGATGCGGACTCGGTCGTCGATCCGGAACTGCGCGTGCGTGGCGTCGATGGGCTGAGAGTGGTGGACGCATCCGTCATGCCGGACCTCGTCTGCGGAAACATCAACGCATCCGTCATCATGATCGCCGAGAAAGCGGCGGATCTCATTGCGGAACGCCAGATTAGCGAGGCAGCGGCATGATCAAGAGAGTAGCCATCATCGGGCTCGGGACGATGGGTCCAGGCATGGCCGCCCGTCTTGCGCGGGGAGGCATCGAGGTCGCGGCCTACGACATCGCGCCGGCGGCGATCGAGCGCGCCCGCTCGATGATGGTCGCTTCCGACGGCGTTCTCGATGCGCTGGGCATTGCGGCGACGCCGGACAGCGCAGGCTCCGTTCGCTTCACCGACAGCATCGAGGATGTCGTTGCCGGCGCCGATCTGGTCATCGAGAATGTTCCCGAAAAGGAAGAGATCAAGGCCGATGTCTATCGCAAGATCGATGGGCTGATCTCGCAGGATACCATCGTGGCCTCTGATACATCGGGTATTCCGATTACCAAGCTGCAGGCCTACATTTCAATTCCCGCCCGCATGGTGGGCATGCACTGGTCCAACCCGCCGCATATCATTCCGATGATCGAGGTCATCGGCGGCGAAAATACCGCACCGGAAACGGTCGAAACCATCCGCGATTTTATCCGCTCGCTCGGGCTCCTGCCTGTTCTCCTAAAGAAGGATGTGCCGGGGTTCGTGGAAAACCGGGTGCTCTATGCGCTGCTGCGCGAGGTCGTGGATCTCGTCGAGCGCGGCGTTATCGAACCGGAAGATATCGACACCTGCGTTTCCTGGGGTATCGGCTACAAGCTCGCGGTGATCGGCCCGATGGCGCTCCTCGATATGGCCGGTATGGACATCTATCATTCGGTCTCGTCCTTCCTCAACGAGGACCTGTGCGACCGTAAGGACGTGGCGCCGCTGGTGAGCGAACAGATGGCGGCGGGCAAGCTCGGCATCAAGTCGGGCGAGGGGCTCTATTCCTATACGCCCGAGAGCATAGCCAGGCTGCAACCGGAACGGGCGCGCAAGCTCGTCGCGATCCGCCGGATCCTCGAGGGGCGCGAGTAGGACGATGACGGCAAGACCGGGAGCTGCAGGCGCATGAGCGGAAACCGCATCCTCCGGGCCGAGGCGCTGGTCGTCAAACTCGTCGGTATCCTCCTCGGGCTCACGCTGATCGCGATGGTCGTCATCAACGTTGCCAATGCGATCGGGCGATACAGCGGCCTCTTCGCCCTTGTCGGCGCAGACGAACTCCTTGTTTACGGAATGATCTGGGTGGTGATGCTGGGCGCCATCCTGGCGGCGCGCAACCGCGACCACCTGTCGATCAACCTACTTCCCTCGGCGATCACCGGCCGGCTGGCCGCGCTGCTGCAGATCGTCATCGACGTGGCGACCGTCGCCGTGTCCGTCTTCATCGCCTGGCACAGCTTCGTCTTCATCGAGCGGATTGCCGCTCTCAACCAGTCCAGCATGGGGCTGGGGGTTCCGATGGTTATTCCCCATTCCGCGATCTTTGTCGGCTTCGCGGGCATCGCCGCGGTGACCGCATTCCTGACGATCGTCGATGTCGCCCGCTTCACCAAGAGCGAAGGAGCGCGCACTTGACCTGGCTTCTGGGCATCAGCGTCGCGACCCTGATCGCGCTCGGAGCGCCGATCTTCGTAGCGCTGCTTCTGGCGGCTTCGCTGGCGCTGCTGTTCTTCCCCGGACCGCCGTTGATCGCTCTGCAGCAGACAATATTCGGCGGGCTGGACGCCTACGCCCTGCTTTCGGTGCCGTTCTTCGTCTTCGCCGGCGAGCTGATGGCGATCAGCGGTATCGCCGATCGGCTGATCGGTCTGGTGCGGGCCTTGTTCGGCCGGCTGCCGGGTTCCCTCGGCGTCGCGGCGCTGGGAGGCTCGACCCTGATCGGCACGATTTGCGGTTCGTCCGCGGCCGCCGTCGCCGCAGTCGGGCGCAACATGTACCCGCAGCTCGTCGAAAACGGCTACGGCAAACGGCGCGCGGCCGGCATCATCACTTCGAGCGGTGCGATCGACATCGTCATCCCGCCATCCATTGCGATGATCCTTTACGGCGCTTCCGCCGAGCAATCGATCGCCAGGCTGTTCATCGCGGGCGTCATTCCCGGTGTGGTGATGGCCTTGATGATGGCGGGCTACATTTCGATCTCCGCCTGGATCGCCCGTGTCCCCAGAGAAGAGAGTTTTCGGGCCAGGATCGCCTGGGTCGCGTTCAAGCAGGCTTTCTGGGCGCTGACCATGCCGGCCTTCGTCATGATCGGCATCTATGCCGGACTGTTCTCGCCCACCGAGGCCGGCGGCTTCGCCTGCGCCTATGCGGCGTTCCTCGGCCTTGTCGTCTACCGCAGCGTCACGTTCAAGACGCTGCTGGACGCCGCCGTCAGTTCGGCCATGATGACGGCGCGGATCATGATCGTGGTCGCAGCCGCAGGCGTCATCAGCTGGGTGCTGACCGTGGAAGGCGTGCCGCAGGCGCTGATCGCCGCGACCGCGGAGATCGGCCTGTCGCCGCTGGGCTTCCTGCTGACCGTGAACCTGCTGCTTCTGGCGATCGGTTGCGTTCTCGATCCCACCTCGGCGATCCTCGTCCTGTCGCCGCTGCTGGTGCCCATCGCGGTGTCGCTCGGCATTGATCCGATCCATTTCGGCGTGGTTATGACCGTCAACCTCGCCATCGGAATGTTCACGCCGCCCTTCGGTTTGAACATTTTCGTCGCCCAATCGGTGCTGGGTTTGCGCACCTCGGACATCTACATCGGAGTTCTGCCCTACATGGCGGTCCAGATCTCCGCGCTTGCCCTCATCACACTCATACCCGCGCTATCGCTATGGCTGCTCAGCGGCATGTCCTGATCGCGTCCAAGCAAAAAGGAGTAACCCGACAATGACGACACATAACAGCGGATACAAACTGACGAGGCGCGCACTGGGCGTCGCCTTGGCGCTCTGCCTGCCGTTCGCGGGCGCCGCGCAGGCACAGGGCACGATGAAACTGGCGTCTGCCACGATCAACGACGTGCAGCATGAGTGGCAGAAGGAATTCCAGAAGGAAATGGAAGCCCGAGTCGGCGATGCGCTGACGGTCGAGATCTATCCGGCCTCGCAGCTCGGAGCCATTCCGCGGATGTCCGAGGGCGTGCTTCTCGGCACGATCGAGGCCTTCACGACTCCGACCTCCTTCGTCACCAACGTCGATCCCCGCTTCCAGGCCTTCGATGTCCCCGGGCTCTTCAAGGATGCCGACGAAGTCGACGCGGTCATCCATGACAAGGAGTTCCGCGACTACATGGAAACGCTCTTCCTCGACAAGGGCGTTCGAATCATCGGTGCGATCTTCAATTCGCCGACCCAGATCCTGACCCGCGAGCCGGTGACCGATATCGCAGGTTTCGAAGGTCTAAAGGTGCGGACATTCGCTTCGCCGCTCCAGATGGAGCCGATGAAGGCAATCGGCGCCAACCCGACGCCGTTGGCGCTTTCGGAAGTCACGCCGCAACTCCAGGCCGGCGGTATCGACGGCATGCTGGCCGGAATTCCGATCCTGACCGCGTTCAAGTTCTACGACACGGCTAAGCACGTCACCAACATGAACATGAACCAGATCGTCTCGGTCACGCTGGTCAACGAGGCATGGTTCCAGTCGCAGCCGGACGATGTGAAGACCGCGATCATCGAGGCCGGCCGTGCCGCTGAAGAGACCGTCTTCCCGTGGGGCGTCGCGAATGTCGAACGCGCCGAGAAGGCATGGCTCGAGAACGGTGGCGAGGGGCACATGCTGCCGGACGACCAGCAGGCCGAACTTCAGGAGACTTTCGCGACTGTGGCCGACGAAGTCATCGCCGACCAACCCGAAGTCATCGCGGTCAAAGACCGGATCATCTCGAAGCTCGAAGAGGTTCGCTCGAAATGACGAGCCTAGCCGCCCGGTGCATCGCAGCTCAGTCCCCGTTCGCTGTCGGCATGGCAGGCGAAGCGCAGCGTCGCTTCCATCCTGCCCGCGGCGATCGGCAGATCGAGCCGCGTGCGGGCGGCGTCGTTCGAACACCACAGCGCCTCGACAGGCATCCGGTCATTGGTCGCATTCATCAGGTTGAGGACGCCGGTCTCCGGGTCGTGCCACAGCGTCAATGTCAACTCCCCGCCGGGAGTAACGCGGCCGAGCTCGTCCGAATACCAGTGGGCCAGCGCCGCCTCGCAATCGAGGGTGACGTCCGTGTCATTGGCAACGGTGATTTCCACCGGATCGGCGCCTTCCGTGCCGTGAACGATGCCTGAATAGGGAACATAAGCTCCGCTCTCGGCTGCGGCCGGGAGCGAAACAAGCCCGGCAGACAGGGCCATAAAAACAAAAAAAGGTCTGCGAAACGCCTCCGTCTTCGGACGGGGAAACAGTAACCAACCAGGGAACAGCATGATGAAGAACCTATTTATTTCTACCGCGTTGAGCGTGGTATTGGGCGCTTCTGCGGCATACGCTGCCGACGTCGATACCATAGCCGTCCTCACCCCGGAACAGGGAAGTGACTATGGCTGGAACCAGCAGGGCGTCGATGCGGCGAAAGCTGCCGCCGAAGCCGCGGGTGTCGAAATCATCGTCGCCGAAGGGCTCGGATATGGTGACGTCCGTGCGCCGATGCGCGAACTGGCGGCTGACGGCGCCGATCTGATGATCGCGCATGCGAGCGGCTACAACACGGCCGGCCCGGAGATCGCCGAGGAAACCGGCGTTCCGGTGGCGATCGTCGATAGCCCCGACGCGCTCAAGAAAGGCCTCGTGGCTGACTACACGCTGTCGGGCCATGAGGGCGCCTATCTTGCCGGTCGCCTGGCCGCGAAGATGACCACGACCGGCACGGTCGGCATCGTCGTCTCCGGTGAGCCGCCGTCCTGGAACTCGCAGTCGGCAGGCTTTGCCGAAGGCGTCCGCGCCGAGAATGCCGACGTGAAGATCCTTTATTCGGTGATCGGCCCGGCTGCCTATTCGGATGCCGCCGGCGGCAACCGCGTGACCACCTCGGTCATCGCTGCGGGCGCCGACATCATCTTCGGTCAGGGCAACGGATCCAGCTTCGGCATGATCCAGGCGGTCGAGTCGAACAAGGCCACCGACGGATCGGACGTGCTCTTCATCGACGTGATCGGCGACAAGTCCGAACTGGACAAGGGCCATCTGCTGACCTCGGTGGTCTGGGACATGACCCCGGTCTACACCGCCATGATCGAGGATCTGAAGAACGACGAGTTCGGCACGCATGGCTATTCGATCAGCCTGGCCGACGACTCCGTCAAGCTGCTCAAGACCCCGCAGGTCGACGAAGCGGCCTGGGCCGACGTGATGGCGCTGCGCGATCAGATCATCTCGGGCGAGATCACGATCGAGCCGGTGTTCGATGCCGCGGCTGTCCGCGAAATGGTCACCGTTTCGGAGTGAGTGCATCCGTGCCAAACGCAGCGGAAAACCTGACAGGAAACCTGCTCCCGGAAACGGGAGCAGGCACCATCGGCGTACACGGCGTAACCAAGCGCTTCCCGGGCGTGATCGCGGTGAACAACGTCTCTTTGACTTTCCACCCGGGAGAGGTGCATGTCCTGCTCGGCGAGAACGGCGCCGGCAAGTCGACGCTCGTCGGTATCCTCGCGGGGCTTCAGGAGCCCGATGAGGGATATCTTTCGCTCGGCGGGGACCGCACGCGGCTCTCCAGCCCATCGGCCAGCCTCGATGCGGGGATCAGCACCGTGTTCCAGCACTCGATGCTGGTGCCGACACTCACCGTGCTGGAAAACCTGACGCTGGGCGCGCCGTGGTACGAGCGACCGCCGCGCGAGCGGATTGCCGCGCGGATGGAGGAACTGAAACGCGATTTCGCGCTGTCCCTGCCATTGGACGCCATTACCGGCGAACTCTCGCTCGGCCAGCAGCAACAGATCGAGATCGCCCGTGCGCTCCTGCGTGACAGCAAGGTTCTGATCCTCGACGAAGCGACCTCCATGCTGACGCCGCAAGGCGCGCAGGAGCTGGGCGCGCGCATGCAGAAACTGGTGAAGAGCGGACTGGCCGTGATCTTCATCACCCACAAGCTGGCCGAGGCCTACCGTTACGGGGACCGCATCTCCGTGTTGAAACAGGGCGCGCTGGCCGGCGAGATGGGGCCGGAAGAACTGAAATCCATGTCGGAAGATCAGGCGGTGGACGAGATCGTACGCCTGATGTTCGGACGCGAGGCCGGCGCGACGTCCACCGAGCATCGCAAGAGTACGGCGCGCGAAGAGATCATACTGCAAGTTGAGGGACTGGCGACGCAGGGCGACGCCGACGTCATGGGCACCGAGGACATCACGCTGACCCTTAGGGCGGGCGAGATCCTTGGCGTCGCCGGTATCGACGGCAACGGGCAAAAGCAGCTCGCAGAGGCGATGGCGGGCCAGAGACCGGTCACAGCCGGTAGTGTGGCGCTGGGCGGCGAGGACATCACCAAGGCCTCGGTCGCGCAGCGGCGGCGCAAAGGCCTCCGCTACCTGACCGACGACAGGCTCGAGGAAGGTTCGGTGGCCGCATTCCCGATTTCCGAGAACACCGTGCTCAAGGACATCGGCCAGCCGCCATTCTGGGTGAAGGGCGTGGAACGCCCGCACCTGATTGCGCAACACGCGCGCGATCTGATCGCCAAGTTTTCGGTCCTGACACCGGGCGAGACCACGCCCATCGGACGGTTGTCGGGCGGCAATATCCAGAAGGTCCTGCTGGGCCGCGAGCTTTCCGGAGATGCGCGCGTCGTGGTCTTCAACAAGCCCACTTACGGTCTGGACCTGCAGAACATCGACAAATCGCGCGAGCGTATCTCGGAGATCGCCGAGCGCGGTCTCGGGGTGTTTCTCATCTCCACCGACCTCGACGAATTGATGGCTCTGTCGGACCGGATCATGGTGATGGAAGGCGGCCGCATCAGGGGGATCGTCGACAATGACGGGACCGGCGAGGCGCTGCGCCTGCGCATCGGACGGATGATGGCCGGCGAGGAAGAACACAAGCAGGCGACGGCATGAGTATGAAAGAAGACACGATGTCCGGTTCGGCGGACGCGGAAGCCAGGGCGAACGAATCCGCGCCGCCAACGGCCGAACGCAGCGCGTTCCAGCGCATACTGACGGTGACAGTCGGGCCGATCATCGCGGCGTTCCTGCTTTCGGCGATCGTCCTGATGCTGGTGGGCGTGAACCCGCTGACCTATTACGGCTACATTCTCGAACGGTCGCTTTTTTCCGGGCTCGGCCTGCAGCAGACCGCAACCCGGATGGCGCCGCTCCTTTTCCTCTGCGCCAGTCTGATCATCGCCTTTCGCGCGGGGATATGGAATCTGGGGACCGACGGTCAGTTCCTGCTCGGCGCTGTCGCGTCCGCCGCCACGGCGCCGCTTCTGGTCGGTGTCCTGCCGGGCTGGGCTGTCTTGCTGACGGGATTCGTCCTGGCAGCGATCGTCGGTGCGGTCTGGTCGATCATCCCGGCTTTGCTCAAGGCCTATCAGGGCGTGAACGAGATCATCACGACATTGATGATGTCGTTCCTCGGCGTGCTTCTGGCCTCCACACTGGTGAAGCTGGTCTTCCGGGACCCTTCCACGACAGTGCCGCAAACGCGGACTCTTCCAGTGGCTGACCGGTTGCCGCGGCTCTTCGACACCTCGATCTCCAGCGGGCTGATCTGGGGCCTGATTGCGGTCGTCGCGGTCCATCTGATGATGACCCGGACGTCCTTCGGATTGCGGCTGCGGATGGTCGGGGCCAATCCTTCCGCCGCGACCCATGCGGGCCTGTCGGTGCCGCTCCTGACCATGGCGACCTTCGCGCTGTCGGCTGGTCTGGCCGGAGTGTCCGGGGCCTCCGAAATCCTCGGCGTGGCTGGCAATGTCCGAGCCAATTGGGATCCCGCTTACGGTCTGATGGTGATCCCGCTGGTGTTCCTCGCGCGGTTCGACGGGTTTGGCGCCATCGTGCTCGTGTTCTTCTATTCGGCCCTGATGATCGGCAGTGAAAGCGCCGCGCGGCGTCTCGGTGTTCCACAGGACTTCACGCTCCTGCTGGTCGCCAGCCTGCTGATCTGCCTCGGGCTCGGCGAATATATCGATCACCGCAAACGGCGGAAGGAGCGTTGAGATGAGCGGATTGCTGACCGAGGCGTTTCTGTCGTCTCTTTTCACCGGTGCGATCGTTGCCGCGATACCGATGTTGCTGGCCGGGCTTGGCGAGCAGATGTCGGAAAAGGCGGGCGTGCTGAATATCGGCATCGAGGGCATGATGCTGATGGGCGCCTATATGGGCTTCCTCGTCGCCTTCCAGACCGAATCCCTCTGGATGGGCTTCCTGGGCGGAATCCTCGGCGGGGTGCTGACGGCGGTCGTCATGGCGGTGCTCTGCGTGGTGCTGGGCCTCAACCAGATCGTCATCGGGATCGGATTGACGCTTGGAGCGGAGGGCCTGACCGCACTGCTTCACCATTTCCAGTTCTCGCGCACCTATCCGCGTCTGCCTGCGCCGGAGCGACTGAATATCCCGGGTCTCACCGACTTGCCGGTGATCGGGCCGTCGCTCTTCGGGCGGCACCTGATCGTCTATCTCGCCCTGCTGGCGGTGATCGTCCTGGCGCTTCTCTACCGCCGGACGAATCTCGGCATGACATTGCGGGCGGCCGGCGAACGGCCGGCGGCGCTCGATGTCGCGGGAGGCAACGTTCAGGGCATCCGCATTTTCGCGGTGTTGTTTACTGGCGCCATGGCGGGCCTCGGCGGTGCCTACCTCGCCAATATCGGGGCAGGGCTGTTCATTCCCTTCATGACGGGCGGCGCCGGGTTCATCGGCATCGTGCTGGCGATGCTGGCGCGCGGCAGACCGCTCTGGGTCCTGATCGGCGCGCTTATCTTCGGCGCGGCGCTGTCGCTGACCACGGCGCTTCAGGTCGCCGGGTCCAATATTCCGACCGACGTCATCCAGATGCTGCCTTTCGCGGCAGTCATGCTGGTTCTCGTGCTTTTCGGCCGCCGGGCGAAACTGCCCTCGGCTCTGGGAGCAGCCTATGAACGCGGCGCCCGCTAGGGGCTCCGTCACCAATCCGGCGGCCGGGAACGGGCCGGACAACATGAAGGAGAAATGACATGGCCGATACGAAAGTCTTTCTGCTGGACGGCGGATCGCTGGTGCTCGACGGATTTCATATCTGGTGGAACAAGGGCCCCGGCGGCGAAGTCCGCTTTCCGGTCTATTCGGTTCTCGTCGATCATCCGAAGGGCAAGTTCCTGATCGATACCGGGTATGACTACGACCACGTTCAAAAGGCGCTCGCCTTCGAAAAGCCGCAGCAGACCGAACAGCAGACCATTCCGGGCGCGCTGAAGCTCCTCGGTCTCGAGCCGAAGGACATCGACGTCCTGTTCAACTCGCATTTCCACTTCGACCATGTCGGCGGCAACAAGTTTTTCCCGGACGCCAAGAAGATCTGCCACAAGGACGAATTGAGCCAGGCCGCGGCGTGCCAGCCCTTCGAAGTGCTCGGCTATTCCGATCTCGCCTTCAATACGGATGTGGCCGAAGCGCGCGGGATGAGCGATCAGCTCACGTCGGGACAAAGCGCAGAGAACACCAAGTTCGAGCTGATCGAGGGCGATGTCGAACTCGCGCCGGGCGTGACGCTGGTCTACACGCCGGGTCACACGATCGGCCACTACTCGCTGCTGGTCGAATTCGACAACCGCCGTCCGCTGCTGCTGACGCTGGACGCCGCCTATACCCGCAAGAACTACGAAAACGACATCAATGCCGGCTTCCACATCGATCCGGTGGCGGGCGTCAACTCGATGCGCCGTCTCAAGAAGATCGAAAAGGAGAAGGACGCCGAGGTGCTTTTCAGCCACGATCCGGAGAGCTTCAAGGACTACAAGACCGGCGTCAATTTCTACGGCTGATGAGGAGGACATAATGAAATACCAGGAGGCAAAGCCGCCGGTCTTTACACTGACCGCCGGACCCGTCGACGCTTATCCGGAAGTGCTGCGCGCGCTCGGCACGACCGTGCTTTACGACTACGACCCGGCGTTTCAGGCGTTCTACGAAACCGTTGCGCTGAAAGCCCAGAAGGCCCTCGGCACCGAGACGCCGCCACTGCTGCTTCAAGGCGAGCCAGTTCTCGCCCTCGAAGGGGCCGCCGCGTCGCTGATCGCGAAGGAGGACGTGGTGCTGAACCTCGCCTCCGGCGTCTACGGCAAGGGTTTCGGCTATTGGGCGGCGCGCTACGCCAAGAAGGTCGAAGAAATCGAGGTGGCCTATGACAGCGCCATCGACCCCGAACAGGTTCGCGCCTTCCTGAAGTCCCACCCCGAGGTCAAGGTCGTCTGCGTCTGTCATCACGACACGCCGTCCGGCACGCTCAACGACATCGACGCGATCGGCGCCGTCGTTGCCGAGGCGGGCGCGCTGCTGATCGTCGACGCGGTGTCCTCCTGGGCCGGCATGCCGACAAGTCCGGCATCTTGTCAGGCGGGCATCTATGTCACCGGGCCGAACAAATGCCTCGGCTGTCCTCCGGCGCTGTCGCTGGTTGCCGTCTCCGATGCGGCCTGGGCCAAGATCGAGGCCAATCCCGACGCGCCGTTTGCGTCCATGCTCAGTCTGACCGATTGGAAGAACGCCTGGAAGAAGACGGAACCATTCCCGTTCACCCCCTCCGTGGCCGAGATCAACGGGCTGAACGCCGCGCTCGACCGTTATCTCGACGAGGGGCCGGAAGCGGTCTGGGCGCGCCACGCGCTGACCGCGAGGATCTGCCGGGAAGGGATCAAGGCGATTGGCGTTGAGCTCTGGCCGGTCTCCGAGGACATCGCCTCGCCGACGGCCACCGCGGTGAAGATGCCGGACGGCATCGACGCCGGTGACGTGCTCGCGGAGGCGCGCGCGCGATACGGCGTGTCGATGTCGGCGGGCAGGGCGGATACGCTCGGCAAGCTGATCCGCATTGGACATATGGGCCCCACGGCTCAGCCGGGCTACGCGCTTCTCGCGGTTGCCGCGATGGGCGGTGCGCTGAAATCCATTGGAGCCAAGGTGGACGTGGCGGCGGGACTGGCCGCCGCACAGGCCGCCTGGGACGCACAAATCGACGCATAAGGCCGGTGACGGCGAACAGGAAAGGAAATTGGGATGAGTACAAGTCTTGAAGGCCGCAAGGCGGTGGTAACGGGCGCGGCGCAGGGTATCGGCAAGGCGATCGCCAAGGCGCTTGCGGAGGCCGGCGCGAAGGTCGTGATCTCCGACATCAACGGCGAGGGGGCCAAGGCTGCCGCTGCCGAGATCGGTCATGGAGCCGAAGGCGTCACCTGCGATTCCACCGACGCCGCGCAAGTCGAGAAAATGCTCGAGGACGCGGCCGAAGGCGGCGCGATCGACATCCTCGTCAACAACGCGTCCATCGTTCCCTTTATCGCCTGGGACGATGTGGATCTGGCCCATTGGCAGAAGATCATCGACACGAACCTGACGAGCGTCTTCATCGCCAGCCGCAAGGCGACCGACATGATGCGCGCCGCCGACCGCAAAGGTACGGTGCTCAACATCGCGTCGAACGCCTTTTACGCCGGCACCCCCAACATGTCGGCCTATGTGGCCGCCAAGGGTGGTGTGGTCGGCTTCACGCGCGCGCTGGCCACCGAGGTGGGTAAATACGGCATCCGCGTCAACGCGGTGACCCCAGGCCTTATCGAATCCGACGGCGTGAAGGTCAGCCCCCACGCGGAGAGCTTCGGCTTTGTCGAGATGCTTCAGGCGATGCCCGGCAAGGGCCAGCCCGAGTCCATCGCCAAGGTCGTGGCCTTCCTCGTCTCCGATGACGCTGGCTGGATGACCGGCCAGTGCGTCAATGTCGACGCCGGGATGATCCGCCTCTAGGGCGCCCGACGGTTTCGAATACGAGGCCCAACGGAAGCGAGACGCCTTCGTTGGGCCGCCAACTTCGATGGACCGCGCGCCAAGGGGGCGCCATCCATCGTCGTAGCCCCTCCAGAGGGGATAAGATTGCCGCGGAGCGAAGCGCTTCCGCGAGCGGCTTGGCGAGGCGATCAATCAGGAGACGCGCAATGGACGACTTCTTCGAAAAAGGCTTGCAGAAACGCAAGGAAACGCTGGGCGCCGATTATGTCGAGAAAAACCTGGCTGCCGCAGACGATTTCACACGGCCTTTCCAGGAGGCGATGACCGCATGGTGCTGGGGCTTCGGATGGGGAGACGAAGTCATCGATGCCAAGACGCGCTCGATGATGAATCTTTCGATGATCGGAGCGCTCGGCAAGATGCATGAGTGGGAGCTCCATTGCCGTGGAGCGATCGGAAACGGCGTCACGAGGGACGAAATCCGCGCCATTATCCACGTCATCGGAATTTACTGCGGCGTTCCCCAGGCACTGGAGTGTTTCCGCGTCGCGAAAAAGGTCCTGGAAGACGCCGGCATGTAGGCGCTTCGCGGCAGGTTTCGATCTCTCGCACCCACACGAAACCGGCGAAGAACCGGCTCGCCGGTTCACATGGATACGTGGTTTACAAGCAAATCTCGCAGCTCGTCGCTGATATGCAGGGCGTTAGCGGGGTCCGACGTGTCGGCGAGCGGCTCGAGTTCCAGCACGCGTGCGCAAATCGCGACACCCATAAGCATAGCGAGCGCGAGAGTGATTTCGCGGCGTGAAACCTCCGGATACATCGTCGCCAGAGGCGTAACGAAGCTGTTTGTAATCGCTTCGCGCAGGACCGGTTTCGCCTCCCGGTTGCCAAGCGAGGCGACAATCATGTCGAGAGGCCGCAGGTCATCCTCGGCGGGCGTGCGCGCGCCATCGGCCAATTCCGCAAAGAACTCACCAAAGGTTCCGTGACGATCTGGCGGGAAATTCAGGGTGCGCATTCTCTGTTCCAGAGCCTCGGTAAACAGCGCCTTCTTGGATCCGAAACAGCGATGAACGTAGGACACGTCCACCCTCACGTCATCCGCGAGATCCCGTAATCCGGTATCCGTGTATGAGTTACGAGAAAATCGGGCAATGGCGGCTTGCAGGATCCGTTCCCGCGTCGGGATTGTCGTGTCTTTCAAGGGATACGCGCCCGTTTGAAACAGTCATCCCGTCGAATATTTCGGGTTGCGGCCCGTGAGTCAACGCTCGTTGACCATTTCCGACCGCCCATGATAGATCGGGATTTGTGCCGGTGCCCTTTATGTTGGAAACTCGGCCTCATCAAAATCGTTATGGAACGGCAATTTTTATGATCAATCAGCTTCGAAAGTGGATCGTGCCCGCGGTCGTGGTCGTTCTGGCGGTCATCGCTTGGTTGGCCTGGCAAAGCTCCGGTAACGATGACCTTCCCGAGGGAATTGCGCGTGGCAATGGCCGTATCGAAGCCGTTGAAATCGATGTGGCCTCCAAGACGGGCGGCCGTATCGACGAAATCCTGGTCCGGGAAGGCGATCTTGTCGAAGCCGGACAGCCACTGGTGAAATTCGACACCCGTCAGATCGAGGCCGCGCTTCGGCAGGCCGAGGCCGAGTTGAAGCGGGCCGAAATCGGCGTGGACACAGCAAAGATCCTCGTGGAGCAGCGCCAAGCGGAAAAACGCGCCGCCGAAGCAGGCCTCGCGCAACGGAAGGCGGTGAGCAACGCCGCCGAAAGGCAGTATCAGCGCTCGCTGCAATTGAATGAGACGGATGCCGTTTCCCGGCAGGTGCTGGACGCGCATCAGGCAGAAGCGCTTGGCGCAGCCGCCGCCGTCAGCGCCGCGGAGGCCACCCTGGCGGCTTCCGGCGCAGCGATCAATTCGGCAGAGGCTTCCGTTATCAACGCCGAGGCGGCGGTGACCGCCGCCGAGGCCATGATCGACAGTATCAATGTCCAGATCGAGGATGCGACACTGACCGCGCCGCGCACCGGACGCGTGCAATATCTCGTCGCGCGCGAAGGAGAGGTCGTCGGCGCTGGCGGACGGGTCATCAACCTCGCCGATGTCGGCGACGTCTACATGTCGTTCTTTCTGCCCACGTCGCAGGCCGGCCGCATCGGGATCGGGTCGGAGGCGCGTATCGTGCTCGACGCCGCGCCTGACGTCACGATTCCGGCTGCGGTGTCGTTTGTGGCGGATGTCGCGCAGTTCACGCCGAGGACGGTCGAGACGGAAATCGAACGCGAAAAGCTGATGTTTCGAATTCGCGCCCAGATCGACAAGGATCTGCTGCGCAACTACATCGAATATGTGAAGACGGGCCTGCCGGGCGTAACCTATGTCAAGGTCGAACCCGACGCCGAGTTCCCGGCCGAAATCGAAGACAATCTGGTGCAGTGATGAAGAGCGGCGAGGCCGGCACGCCCGCCGATGTCCCTCCGGTCGCCCGGCTGAAGGATGTCGGCCTGTCCTACAAGGCGACGCGGGCGCTCGACGGCGTCTCGCTGGATGTGCCGTCCGGATGCATGGTCGGGCTGATAGGGCCTGACGGCGTCGGCAAATCGAGCCTGCTATCGCTCCTGTCCGGTGCGACAGAGATCCAGCAAGGCGAAGTGCATGTTCTCGGCGGCGACATGGCCGACGGCGATCACAGGCACCGCACCTGTCCGCGCATCGCTTATATGCCGCAGGGTCTGGGCAAGAATCTCTATCCGACGCTCTCGGTCTTCGAGAATGTGGATTTTTTCGGCCGGCTGTTCGGGCACGGCCGGGCGGAGCGCCACACGCGTATCGTCCATCTTCTCAAGGCGACCGGACTGGCGCCCTTCGCCGACAGGCCGGCCGGCAAGCTGTCCGGCGGCATGAAGCAGAAGCTCGGTCTGTGCTGCGCCCTGATCCATGATCCCGACCTGTTGATCCTCGACGAGCCGACGACCGGGGTCGATCCCCTGTCGCGCCGCCAGTTCTGGGATCTGATCGATGTCATTCGCGCCGGTCGTCCCGGCATGAGCGTGATCGTCGCCACCGCCTATATGGAAGAGGCCAACCGGTTCGACTGGCTGGTTGCGATGGATGCCGGCCGGGTGCTGGCGACCGGAAGCCCCGGGGAGCTTCTTGAGAAGACCGGCGCGCAGTCGCTCGATGCGGCCTTCGTCGCCTTGCTGCCCGAAGAGGAGCGCCGAGACCATCATGAGATCGCGATCGCGCCGCACACAGTCGAAGACGGCCAGGACTACGTCATCTCCGCTGACGGCCTGACGATGCGTTTCGGCAATTTCACCGCCGTCGACAATGTGAGTTTCAGGATCCACGAAGGAGAAATCTTCGGATTCCTGGGATCCAACGGCAGCGGCAAGACCACGACGATGAAAATGCTGACCGGCCTGTTGAAGCCGAGTGAGGGCGAGGCGGGGCTGTTCGGCCACAAGGTCGATGTCGGCGACATGTCCGTGCGCAAGCGCATTGGCTATATGAGCCAGTCCTTCTCGCTCTACACCGAGTTGACCGTCCGTCAGAACCTCGAGATGCACGGTCGATTGTTCGGCGTCACGGGTGAAAAACTGGCGGGCCGTGTCGGGGAGATGGCCGACCAGTTCGATCTCGGCGCGGTCATGGACGCGCTGCCGGACGCATTGCCGCTCGGCATCCGTCAACGCCTTTCGCTTGCCGTCGCGATGATCCATGCCCCGGACATCCTGATTCTCGATGAACCCACTTCGGGCGTCGACCCCGTCGCGCGCGACCGGTTCTGGGAAATCCTCGTGAAACTGTCGCGCGAGGACAATGTGACGATCTTCATCTCGACCCATTTCATGAACGAGGCGGAACGCTGCGACCGGATATCCCTCATGCATGCGGGCAAGGTGCTGACCAGCGACACCCCGGTTGCGATCATCGAAAGCGCCGATGCCGAAACGCTGGAAGACGCGTTCATCGCCTATCTAGAGAAGGCGGACGGGGAGGGGGCTGCAGCGTTCGACGAGAGCGAGTTTTCGGGGCATGCCGCTGCCCCAGCGCCACGCGGGCCTGCCCGCTTTTTCAGCCTGCAGCGCATGTTCAGCTACAGCCGGCGCGAATGGCTCGAGGTCCGGCGCGATCCCATCCGCGGCGTCCTCGCGACGCTCGGAAGCGTCCTGCTGATGTTCGTTATCGGTTACGGCATCAACATGGATGTCGAGAACCTGACCTTCGCCGTGCTCGACCACGACCAGACGGCGCTGAGCCGCGATTATGTCGCGCAGATTTCCGGGTCTCGCTATTTCGACGAGCAGGCGCCATTGACCGGTTACGAGGATATCGACGAACGAATGCGCAGGGGCGAGCTCGGGCTGGCGCTGGAAATTCCGCCCGGTTTCGCCCGCAATGTCGAACGCGGCCGCAATGTAGAGATCGGCGCCTGGATCGATGGGGCGATGCCGATGCGCGCCGAGACGATCTCGGGCTATGTGCAAGGCATGCATAATTGGTGGATCGTCGAAAGGACGCGGGAATTGTTTGGCGACGATGCGGTCGTCGGTGATTTCTCGCTCGAGACCCGCTTTCGCTACAACCCCGATCTCGAAAGCCTGGAATCGATGGCGCCGGGGGTCATCCCCATGCTGCTTCTGATGATCCCGGCGATGCTGACGGCGCTCAGCGTGGTGCGGGAAAAGGAACTGGGCTCTATCGTCAATCTCTATGTCACCCCGGTGGGCCGACTGGAATTCTTGCTCGGCAAGCAGGCGCCCTATGTCGCGCTGGCGATGTTCAATTTCGCGCTGCTTGTACTCGCCGCCGTCTTTGTCTTCGGCGTGCCAATAACCGGGAGCCTCGTCACGCTGACCGCCGCCGCCTTCCTTTTCGTGATCATCTCCACGGCGATGGGGCTGCTGGTCTCGACTTTCACTAAGAGCCAGATAGCAGCGATCTTCGTGGCCGCGATCCTGGCAGTGGTGCCGGCCACGCAGTTTTCCGGCCTGGTCGATCCGGTTTCGTCACTCGAGGGCGCCGGCGCGCTGATCGGTCGGATCTATCCGATGAGCCACTTCGTGACGATCGCGCGCGGGACCTTTTCCAAGGGGCTCGGGTTTTCCGACCTGCAGGCCTATTTCATTCCGCTGATCATCGCGATCCCGCTGATGATCGCCGCGACGGCGCTGCTGACGCGCAAACAGGCGAAGTGACGCATGAACACGCTCGCCAACATCTTCCATCTCGGGATCAAGGAGCTGCGCAGCCTGTGGCGCGATCCGGTCCTGCTGATATTCGTCGTCTTCACCTTTCCCGCAGCGATCTATTCGTCCGCCAGTTCAGCGCCCGAAACGCTGAACAACGCTCCCATAGCCATCGTGGACGAGGATCGGTCACCGCTGACGCGGAGCATCATCGACGCTTTCTATCCGCCCTATTTCACGCCGCCGGCGCTGATCGACCGCGCCGAGATGGATGCGCGCATGGATGCCGGGATCGACACCTTCGCCCTCGATATCCCGTCTGGATTCCAGGAAGACCTGCTGGCCGGCAAATCGCCAACGATCCAGCTCAATGTCGACGCGACCCGGATGACCCAGGCCTTTTCCGGCTCGGGTTACGTTCAAAACATCGTTCACAACGAGGTCTCGCGTTACCTCCAGCGGCACGCGAGCCAAAATGCCGGGCAGGTCGAGCTGGTCCTGCGGGCGCGGTTCAATCCGGCGCTGGATCCGTCCTGGTTCGCAGCCGTCACCCAGGTCGTGTCGCTGATCTCGCTGCTGGCGATGGTGCTGACGGGAGCGGCGCTCATTCGCGAGCGCGAACACGGCACGATCGAACACCTGCTCGTGATGCCGGTTACCGCGTTCGAGATCATGACCGCCAAGATCTGGTCGATGGGGCTGGTCGTGCTCGGCGTCGTCACCTTCTCGCTGGTCTTCGTCATCCAGGGACTTCTGCAAATTCCGATACTGGGATCGGTTCCCCTGTTCCTCGCCGGAGCCGCTCTCGAGATTTTCGCCGTCACCTCGATGGGCATCTTCCTCGCCACCATGGCCGGATCGATGCCGCAATTCGGCATGCTAATGATCCTGGTGATGCTGCCGCTGCAGGTCCTGTCAGGCGCTATGACGCCGCGCGAAAGCATGCCGGATTTTGTTCGCCATCTGATGCTGGCCGCTCCCGACACGCATTTCAACATCATGGCGCAGGCCGTGTTGTTCCGCGGCGCCGGTGTAGAGATTGTCTGGCCGCAATTGCTGGCCCTGACGGCGATCGGCGGCATCCTCTTCCTATTCGCACTGCGCCGCTTTCGGGCCTTCCTGAAGTAAGACGTTCCGCCGGCGATGCCGGCTTCCCGGACCGTGGGCTCACCTGATTTGTGTCTGGCAGGCTCGGGTTCTCGTCTGCCGCTCGCAACGCACCTTCAATTGCGGGAAACAGGAAAATTGACGCGTAAATAATGCATCATCCATGTGTCAACAGTTGACAAGCATTGCTCTCGACGCTTAGCTTTCGGATACGAAATTGCGGAAGTCAAAATGTTGCAGAACGCTGATCCCCAATCGAAAAATGCCGGACACGATGACATCGCGGAGCGCCGCGTGGCGTTACGGTCGCTCGTCGCCGAAAGAGGAGCGGCGCTGCTTCCCGGCGCGGCCAATGCATTGTCGGCGCGCATCATCGAGGATCTGGGATTTCGCGCCGTCTATCTGACAGGGGCCGGGCTGACGAACACGCATCTGGGATTGCCGGATCTGGGACTGGTGACCGCGACGGAGGTTGTGGAGACCACCGCCCGCATCAGCGATGTGTGCCGCCTGCCGCTGATCGTCGATATGGATACCGGCTTCGGCAACGCCCTGAACGCCTATCACACGGTGCGCAATCTCGAGCGCGCCGGCGCCGCGGGCATCCAGATCGAAGACCAGATCTTTCCGAAGAAATGCGGACATTTCTCGGGGAAGGGGGTCGTACCGATCGACGAGATGCTCGGCAAGCTGAAGGCCAGCCTCGACGCGCGGCGCGACGAGAACACGATGATCATCGCCCGCACGGATGCGCGTGCCGTCGAAGGCTTCGAGGCCGCCATGGAACGCGCCCACAAGATGGCGGAGGTCGGCGCAGACATCCTCTTCGTCGAGGCGCCGGAAAGCCTTGAGGAAATCAAGGCGATCGGCGCCCTGCCGACACCGCAACTGGTGAACCTGGTCGTCGGCGGTCGCACGCCGATGGTCGAGCTTGCCGACCTGAAGGAAGCCGGGTTCTCTTTCGTCCTCTATGCGAATGCGGCGCTGCAGGCGTCGGTCAAGGCCATGCAGGATGTGCTGGGCTCGCTGTACAAGGTTGGGTCGCTCGCCGAAGTCGAGGACAGGCTGGCGACGTTCACCGAGAGACAGCGGATCGTCGGCAAGCCTGAAATCGACGCCTTGTCGCAGCGATATGAAGGCGCCTGACGAAAAGGCGATCAACGGAGCGGTAAGCGATGAGCCTGCGTGACGTGCCGGCATTGTTCATGCGAGGCGGGACATCGAAGGCGCTCGTCTTCGACATCAAAGACCTGCCTGAAGACCGCGCCGACTGGGACCGCATCTTCCTGTCCGCCATGGGCTCGCCCGATCCGAACATGCGCCAGCTCGACGGGATGGGCGGGGGGCTCTCCTCGCTGTCCAAGATCTGCGTCGTCGGGCCCGCGAGCCGCGCGGACGCGGATGTCGATTATACGTTCGGGCAGGTGTCGATCGACGGACAGAGCGTGGACTATGCAGGCAACTGCGGAAACATGGTGTCGGCCATGGGGCCAGCGGCGCTCGAATTCGGCTATGTGGCGCGGCCTCCCGGCGATCAAGTGCGCATCCGCGTCCACAATACCAATACCGGCAAGCTGATCGTCAGCAGGTTTCCGGTGCATGACGGCTTGCTCGATCCCCATGGCGATCTCGCGATCGACGGGGTCGCCGGGACCGCTGCGCCGATCAGGCTCGAATTCATGGAGCCGGGGGGCGCCAAGACCGGCAACCTGCTGCCTTCGCGGTCACCGGTGGACGAACTGGTCCTGCCGGACGGGCGGCGTTATCAGGCAAGCCTTGTCGATGCGGCCAATCCTTGCGTATTCGTCGCGGCGGAAGCGCTCGACAAGACCGGTACGGAACATCCGGAGGCCCTGGCGGCCGACGGCGACTTCATACAGACGATGGAACTCATCCGGTGCGCCGGGCAGGTCCGGATGGGCATGTCCGCGGACATGGAGGCGGCGGCTGAGATGCGCGCCATCCCCAAGGTGGCGATTGTCGCGGAACCGCAGCCGATGGAGACGATCTCCGGCGGGGAAATCCGGGCGGAGGCTATGGATATCGTCGTGCGCATGCTGTCGATGGAACAACCGCACAGGGCCGTCCCGATCACCGGGGCGATCTGCCTTGCGATCGCCTGCCGGATCCCCGGATCGATCCCGGCGACGCTGTGCGCGGGGTCGGAGGGGCCGCTGACGCTGGCGCATCCTTCGGGCACGATCCTGGTCGATTCCGACGTCGTGTCCGGCGACGACGGCCTGCCGCACGCCGTGAGCGGCACCGTCTACCGAACGGCCAGAAAACTGTTCACCGGACGCGTGCATTACAGAGACTAGCTCGGCTGAGCCCATGCGTAATGGCAATCCTGAGATTAGCGCTTAAGACCGCTGAAAAAGGGTTCTGTCTCTCTTTCGTCATGCCAGGGGCGCTGCAGGCGCAACCCGGCATTCAGAGCCGCGGCGCTTCAGGATCTTGGCCGGAACGATGAAGGTCTTCTCGCGATCAAGGACTTGATCGCTGCTGGATCCCGGGTTCCGCTGCGCGGCCCCGGGATGACGTGGAGGAGGCTTCGCCCGTTAACAGTGCCGGATTTGGCGTTACGGGTTCTGCGAAATGAACGGAGGCCGCGAAATTCCGCGGCCTCTTGGTGTCTTTTATTGATTTGCCGCCTAGGCGGCTGCCTCCGCGGAGGCGCCGACATAGTCGGCGGCGCTTTCGCCGGCCAGCTTGCCGAAGACCGAGCCCGACATCAGCCCGGTGCCGCCGGGATAGTTCTCGTAGAAGAGGCCGCCCACCAGTTCGCCCGCAGCATAGAGGCCCGGAATGGACTGGTCGGTCATGTCCTGAACCTCGCCCCGCGTATTGATCTGCAGCCCGCCGAAAGTGAAGGTGATACCCGTTGTCGTGACGAAGGCGACATAGGGCGGCTTGTCGATCGGCAGGGCCCAGTTCGACTTCGGCGGCGTGATGCCGGTGGTTGTCTTGCCGTCGAGGATGGCGGGATTGTAGTCTTGGTCGCCACAGGCCGCATTGTATTCGGAAATGGTTTTGACCAGCTTCTCCGGATCGAGCTCCAGCTGCTCGGCGAGCCCTTCGATCGTGTCCGATTCCGCCTTGGTCACTTCCTTGATGCGGTATTCGTCGCGAAGGCGGTGGACGGTCTGCTGGTCGAAGATCTGGATCGCGGTGCGCTGCGGCTGCGCCATGATCTCCCGGCCGAATTTCGCGTAGGTGAGATTGCGGTAATCCTCGCCCTCGTCGACGAAGCGTTCGCAGTCGGTATTGACCATGATGCCGAGCGGGTAGGAGTGTTTCTGGAAATTGTCGAGCACCCAGCGATCGCCATAGGGCGGGGCGGAGATGTCCCATTCGCAGGCATGGCAGCTGGACCAGTTGCCATAGGGCTTCGCGCCGATGTCGAGCGCCATCTTGATGCCTTCGCCCATATTGTGACGGGTTCCGCGCACGCGGCACAGATCCCAGCCGGGGCCGAGATAGCGCACGCGCATCTCCGGATTCGATTCGAAACCGCCGCAGGCGAGGATGATCGCCTTCGCCTCGATCTCGCCGTAGCCATCCTTCGTGCGCGTGCGCACGCCGGTGACTGTGCGGTCCGGGGACTGGATAAGCCCGATCGCCGCCGTGCCGTAGCGAATGTCGATCCCGAGCTTCTCGGCGCGGGCGAGTTCCGCCTCGACGAGGCCTGCGCCGCCGCCGACCGCCTCGATATTCACACCGCCATAGAAATGGTGCTTGCCGTCGACGAGATAGGACTGGCGGCCGAACATGGGTACGAAGCGGATATTGTGGCTGCGCAGCCAGGCCATGGTCGGGCGCGAACGGTCCACCAGCAAATTGGCGAGGTCGTCGTCCGACTGGAAGCGCGTGACCTCCATCAACTGCTCGTAGAAGAACCTGCGGCTATGGGGCGGCAGCACGATCTGATCGCGCTCCGCATCCGACAGATCGGTCAGGATATCCTGCGAGACGTCGTCGAGGCCTTCATGGGCGAAGCGGAAGCCGCCGGCCGTGAAATAGGAGTTCCCGCCTTTTTCATCTTCCGGCGCACGCTCCAGCACGAGGACCCGGGCGCCGTTTTCGCGCGCGGAAAGCGCGGCGCACAGGGCGGCGTTGCCGGCTCCGACGACGATGACATCATGTTTGCTCACCAGTTTCTCTCCCGTTTTCCCTCCGCCATCGGTTGGCGGACTGCCGTTTCATGTCTTCTACTAGATTGTAGACAGTTATCAGTCAACATATGAAACGGCGCCGCGACGTGACCGGACAGGGCGATCGTCAACCTACGTCATCGCGGAACGGCAGTGTAGCGTTTTCACTCATTTAATGCATTATTTTTGCGCTCAGGCCTTGCGGCTTTCTCCTGTGAGGAGAATTCTACCGTTCAGAAGGCATAAAAGTGCCATAACGACGGGTAAAGCGCATTTAGTAAACTGTTGACATTATATCTTCGTTCCGGCAGCTATGGCGTGACGATTGGGAGAGGAACGCATGCGCGACTATGGATTGTTTATCGACGGGGAGTGGGTTGGAGCCGGCTCCGATCCTTCGTTTCAGGCAATCAATCCATATAAGGGAGAGCCCTGGGCCACGCTCCACGAGGCCAGTTCCGCCGAAGTCGACATGGCCGTCGCGGCGGCGGTCGAAGCGCAGAAAAAGTGGCGCGCACTCAATGGCGTGACCCGCGCGGCTCATCTCAACCGTATCGCCGACGTCATTGTCGAGCATGCCGACGAGATGGCGGTCTTCGAAACGACGGATAACGGCAAGATCATTCGCGAGACAGCGTCGCAGATGCTGTTCGCGGCGCGGCTCTTCCGCTTCTACGCGGGCTATGCCGACAAGCTCTACGGGCAGGTCATTCCGCTCGATCAGACCGCGATCTTCGACTATGCGGTCCGCGAGCCCCTGGGCGTGGTCGGGCTGATCACCGCCTGGAACTCTCCCATCACGCTGCTGTGCAACAAACTGCCGGCGGCCTTGGCCGCGGGAAACTGCGTCGTGGTGAAGCCGTCCGAACATGCGTCTGTTTCGACACTCGAACTGTGCAAGCTCCTGAAGAAGGCCGGGCTTCCCGCGGGGGTGGTCAACGTCGTCACGGGCGGGGCCGATGTGGGCCGCGCAATGGTGACCCATCCCGACATCGCGAAGATCAGCTTTACGGGCAGCCCGGCGGTCGGACGAAGCATCGCCGCCATGGCCGGTGAGGCGCTGAAGCCGGTGTCGCTCGAACTCGGCGGCAAGTCCCCGAACATCATTTTCGATGACGCCGATCCGGAAGCGGCGACCGTCGGCGCGCTCGCCGGGATTTTCGGGGCCACGGGGCAAACCTGCGTCGCGGGATCGCGGCTGCTCGTCCAAAAAGGCCTCTACAACGAGATCATCGAGCGTCTGGTTGGGCGCGCCAAGGCGATCCGGCTCGGCGATCCGCTCGACAAGGCCTCTGAAATGGGGACGGCGGCAAACCGCCCGCAATTCGAGCGCATCATGCAATCGATCGAGGGCGCGAAGTCGGCCGGTGCGAAACTGATGACCGGAGGCGCGCGCGCGACCGGTCCGGAGCTCGATTGCGGGCTGTTTATCCAGCCGACGATCTTCGCCGATGTCCACAACGACATGGAGGTGGCGCGCACCGAGATTTTCGGCCCGGTCCTCGCCGTCCTGCCGTTCGAGACCGAGGAAGAGGCGATCGCGATCGCCAATGATAGCCAGTACGGCCTCGCTTCCGGCATATGGACCTCCGACATCTCCCGCGCGATGCGCATGGTGCCGCAAATGAAGTCGGGCGTCGTCTGGGTGAACACCTACCGGATGGTCGCGGCGCAGGCGCCTTTCGGCGGTGTCAAGGACAGCGGCTATGGCCGTGAGCGCGGCGAGGCCGGCATCCTGGAATTCACCACCATCAAGAATGTGATGATCGATTTTTCCGGCGAACCTCGCGATCCCTTCGCGATCAAGAACTGACAACGGCGATACGGCCCAAACAGCCGAAACGCCCCCCAACGGAATGGAGCAAAACCATGCAAATCAAGGACGGGAAGTTCGTCATCACCGGGGGCATTAGCCTGATCGGCTCCCACATCGCCGAGCAGCTTCTGGAGGCTGGCGCAAGCGAGATCGTTCTTTTCGACAACTACTCGCTCGGTTCGACGGACATGATCGGCCACCTGATAGGCAATCCCGCCATCAAGCTCGTGCGCGGCGATATTACCCGCATCAACGAGCTTTACGACGCCTTCGACGGCGTGAGCGGCGTGTTTGCAACGGCGGGTTACCTGACGCTGCCTTTCAGCCAGAACCCGGGACTCGGCATCACCGTCAACGCGCTCGGCCATTACAATATTCTCGAGGCGTCGCGCTACCAGGGCGTCGGCAAGGTTATCTTCTCGTCATCCGTGGCCTGCTATGGCGACCCGGAGCCGGGGCTGATCGACGAGGAGCGCCCGTTCCGCTTTCACACGATGCAGCCCGCCGGCGTCATGTACGGGTCGACCAAGATCCTCGGCGAAACGCTCGGCCAGCTCTATTCGGCCCGCCACGGCGTTCAATCGGTATCGCTGCGCTACGCCACCGTCTACGGCGAGCGGCAGCACTATCGCGGCGTGAACGCGCTCTACATCATCGACACATTCGACAAGATGGCGAAGGGCGAGCGACCGATCATTCCGGGTGATGGCAGCGAGGTGCATGACTATATCCATGTCGCTGATGTAGCGCGCGCAAATGTGATGGCGATGGAGAGCGACGTAACCGCGGAGGCATTCAACGTCGCGACCGGAAAGGCCACGTCGCTGAACCGCCTCGTCGAGATCATCGGCAAGGTGATCGGGGCCGACATCAAGCCGGAATACAAGGAAACGGCCGGACAGGTGCGTGTCACCACGTCGAGCGCGCTCGACTTCTCGATCGAGAAGATCGACCGGATGATTGGCTGGAAGCCGCAGGTGTCGATCGAGGATGGCATCGAGCGGCTGATCCGCTGGCGCCAAGGCCAGTGAGCTGACGCGCCAAGATCCGGAGGACAGGATGAGCAATCAGGCGGCGGCAACGCAATCGGAGCCGGCAAAAGGCATATCCCGGGCGATTGGGGAGTTTGCACAAGACATTCGCTACGAGGATATTCCGCCATATGTGCTCGAGCGCGCGCGGATCCATATCCTCGACGGGCTCGGCCTTGCGCTCGCGTCGACCACCTTTCCCTTCGCGGGGCCGTCGCTTGGCGCGGTGGCGGAGCTCAGTTCGGGGGCAGGGGGCTGCACGGTCATCGGCAGCGAAATCAGGGCGACAGCGCGAGACGCCGCCATGGCGAACGGCATTTTCATCCATGGCCTGGACTACGACGACACGCATCTGCAGGCGATCGTTCACCCGACCTCAGCCGTACTTCCCGCAATTCTCGCGCTCTCGGAAGACAAGGGGCTCTCGGGGCGCGAGGCGATGGCCGCCTTCTGCATCGGCATGGAATGCGCGGTGCGCATCGGCGCAGCCGTCAAGGGCGGGTTCCACCATACCGGCTTTCACGCCACCGGGGTGATCGCGCATTTCAGTTCGGCGATCGCCGCCGGTCGGTTGCTTGGTAACAGGGCCGCCGACCATGTCAGCGCGCTCGGCATCGCGGCCAGCACCGCTTCCGGGATCCAGGTCTTCCTGGAGGAGGGCGCATGGACGAAGAGACTGCATCCGGGATGGGCGGCGGCGGGCGGAATAACCGCCGCAACGCTGGCGCGGCACGGATTCGTCGGGCCAACGCGTGCACTCGAGGGGCGGTTCGGCTTATTCGAGACGCATTTGCACGAACACCGCGCCGATGTGGACGAGAGTTTCCTGGCAGACGGATTGGGCGCGGACTGGATGATGGCCGATACCGCCCTAAAGCCCTATCCGGTCTGCCATTTCATCCATGGCTGCGCCGATGCAGCATTGCTGCTGCGCGAGGAGATTGCGGGCGCTGAGATCGCATCCATCGACATTCGCCTGCCGCAGGACACGTTGAAGATCGTCGCCGAGCCGATCGAGCAGAAGCGGCGGCCGGCCAATGAATACGACGCCAAGTTCAGCGCGCCCTTCGTCGTTGCATCGACCTTGCTGAAGGGCCGTTTCGGCTTGCCGGATCTGACGGACGAGGCGCTGGCCGATCCCGATGTTCGCGACCTGGCGGTGCGGTCCGATTGTCGCGCCGATCCGGATTCGCTGTTTCCGAAATATTTCTCGGGCGGCGTCGGCGTGACGCTGAAGGACGGCAGGACGTTGGAACGGCATGTCGCCGTCAACAGCGGCGCGGGCGACCGGTTGCTGAGCCTGGACGAGGCGACGGAAAAATTTCTGGCGAATGCCTGTCTGGCGATCGATGCCGATCAGGCCGGCCGTGTCCGGGCCGCTGTCCTTGGACTGGACGACATCTCGGTCCCCGAACTAATGCACAGCCTGCGAAAGGCTGGTTAGGAGCGCCGCTTATTCGGCGGCGGCGTCCTTCGCCTCGGTCGATTGGATAGCCATCTGCGCATGGATCCGGGCATTGCGGATATGGGTGCGCATGGCCTGTTCCGCCCGATCCGGGTCATGGGCACCGAGCGCTTCCACGATGGCCTTGTGCTCTTCCAGTGCAGCCGCCGCGCGCCCGGACATGGTCGAAGCCTTGTAGCGGTAGACACGCAGAAGGTCGTAGAGGTCGCCCATCAAAGTCGAGATCAGATATTCGTTCTCGGACGCCTTGGCGATGCGGAAATGGAAGTCGAAATCGCCGCTTTGCTGGTAATAGCCTTCGCCCGAGGAGACATCCGCCAGCGTCGAGTGCGACACCAGCAGCTCCCGCAGTCGCGCGACCTCCTCGTCCGAAATGCGCTCCGCGGCAAGCCGGCAGGCCATGCCCTCCAGAGCTTCGCGGACCGTCAGGATCTGATCCAGCTTCTGTGGCGAAAGTTCCGCGACACGCACGCCGATATTTGCCGTTCTTTCGAGCAGCCGGCGGCCTTCAAGGCGCCGGATGGCCTCGCGCAGCGGCCCGCGGCTGATACCCATCTCGACGGCGAGAGTTTGTTCCCGAATCCGCTCGCCGGGCGCGAGATCGCCCGCAATGATCGCTGCCTCCAGGCGCTCCGTCACGGCATCCACCAGGGATTTGGGTTCGATTTTCAAGGACATCTGGCTAGCTATTTTCTTGATCCCGCTGCAGCCCGCCACAGAATTGGCGACAAAAAAGAAGAGCTTTCGCCCTCTCTTCCAAGGTGAATACTGTTCACAATATGCCCGGATTACACGCGCAATTCAAGCTCGGCCCCGGCGGTTCGCCGGAGCCGGGGAGGGCGATAGGGAAACCGTTAGGCGGTCTTCTCCGGCAGCGCCCATAGCATGGCGTCCGGATCGGCGGAGTGCGCTGCGCCCGCGTCGAGAAGCGCCGCCACGGCATTGTCGTCATAACCGAGCGTGTGAAGGATGGCTCTGGTGTCCTCGCCGAGAAGCGGCGGCGCCTCGGACATTCCCTCGCTGCGCGTCAATGAGGGAAGGGGCAGGTCCGGCGTGTGGAAGTCATAGTCCTTGAAAGTGAAATCCGAGCATTTTCCCGGTGTCCGGGCCTGCGGCACGTCAAGAACCCGGTCGAGCGAGAGAACCTCGGTGTAGCCGACGCCCTTGTCGGCGAGCTTTCGGGCAAGGTCATCGTAGTTGTAGGTGCGCACCGTGTCCGCAACCAGCGCCTCTATTTCCGGCCTTGCCCTTCGCCTTTGCCGCAGGGTCGCATGGTCCGGCTTCGCTTCGATCGCCGTTGCCGCGCAAAATTTGCGCCAGTGGTCGTCCGTCAGCATTACGAGATAGATCCAGCGCCCGTCGCCGGTCTCGTATGCGCCATAGCCGGGAATGCTGAATTCCGCCGACGGCTCCTGTTCCGGTCGCCCGAGAAGATGCGACTTGAGTTGAACGCCGAGGAGATCCCGCGCGGCGATGTGAAGCCCGGTCTCGTAAAGCCCGAGCTCGATATTGCGCTTTGCGGGGTCGCCCGGATCGAGCAGGGCCGACAGGACCGCGATCACGGCGTAACAGCCGGCGAACTGGTCGTGATAGGAGGGGCCGAGCCGGGACGGGCGGCCATCGATCCGGTTTGAATACATCACACCGGTCGCGGCTTCGGCGATCGGATTGGATGCGACTTCCTCTTCGAGCGGGCCCGCGCCGTAGCCCTTGATATGGCAGAACACGATATCCGGGTTGAGTTCATTGCAGGCTTCGAACGTCACGCCGAGCTTGCGGGCCGCGGATGGCGAGAGGTTCTGCACGACGATGTCGGCCTTGCGGACGAGTTCGCGGAATATCTCCTGACCCTTTTCGGATTGCAGGTCGAGACAGAGGCTCTTCTTGCCGCGATTGAAGGCGAGATAGCTGCCGCTCGGACCGCCTCGGACAAGTTTCCTCGTCGTCTCTCCCGCCGGCGGCTCGATCTTGATGACGTCGGCTCCAAGCTGATTGAGGATATGCGTCGCGTATGGCGCCGCGATCATGCTGCCGAGTTCGATTACGGTCTTGTTGGCCAGAACCCCGTTGAACATCCGTCTCTCCGTCACTTTTTTTGGCGCCGCGAGGACGCTGTCTACGCCATGAGTGGCAGAACCTGGTTTCGACATCAAGACATATAATGCATTATAATGCTGGGTTGATATCGACGAATTGCGGATAGGTGGCGTCGATTTCCTCAATAAAATCAAGATAAATCAGATGCTCTCGTATTGTCGATTGTCGACAGTAGGCGGAAAATTGATATATAAATGCATTTTATGTTGACGCCTTCATGAGGGCTGGCGTAGGCTTCGGCGCAAAGCAAACGTCTGATGGGAGGAATTCGAATGCTCGCAAATATCCGAAATGGAATCGCCGGCGCCGTGGTGGTCGCAGCATCGCTTTATGCGGCGTTGCCGGCATCCGCCGCGGAAGTCGGAATCGACGAGGCGAACAAGGTCGTCAAGGTCGGCGCATTTACGCCGATCACCGGTCCGGTGCCGTTCTACGCGATCCTGACGCATGCGTCCGAGGCGTACTTCATGAACCTCAACGACAATGGCGGCATCGATGGCTGGACCGTCGATTTCATCACCAAGGACGACGGCTACGATCCCGCGCGCAGCGTCGCGGTAACGCGCCAGTTCGTCGAGGACGACAAGGTTTTCGCCCTCGCGGCGCCGCTTGGTACCGCGACCAATGTCGCCGTGCTTCCCTATGCCGCCGAGGTCGGATTGCCGATCATCGGTCCCGTCGGTGGCGCTAGCGCATTCTTCACGGCGGACCATGTGTTTCCGCTTCTGCCCGACTATGGATGGTCCGCGGCATCGAGCCTCGACTTTGCCGTCAACGACCTCGGCAAGAAGAAGGTCGCCCTCCTTTGGGAGAATGACGAACTCGGCAAGTCGGCGAAGCGCGGCTTCGACCTCTACATGAAAGACCTCGGGATGGAGCCGGTCGAATCCATCTCCTTCGACGTCAAGACCACGAGCTTCAGTGCGCATATTCGCCGTGTCGCGAATTCCGGCGCGGAGGTTGTCGTGCTGTTCGGTTCGAACGCGAACCTGGCCGCAGCCCTGAAGGATGCCGATCGTCAGGGTGTCGAGGTTGACTGGATGGCGCCGTTCTTCACGGCTGATCCGTCGACCCTCAAACTCGCGGGCGATCTGCTCGACGGGGTTTATTTCTCGTCCTGGCTGCTGCCGGTCGCGAGCGACGAGCCGGAAGTCGTGTCCTATCGGGAATCCGTCGACAAGTATTTCCCCAAGGATCCGAAGGGCGTTCTCGGCCTCAATGGCTGGAGCAATGCCGCGCTCTTCCATGTCGGCTTCAAGGCGCTTCTCGACAGCGGCGAGGAGATTACCCGGGAAAACCTCATCAAGGCGATGAACGGGTTGAAAGATGAGCGTGTTGGCGGCGCCCGTGGCGTCACCTTCGAACCGGGCGACCATCGCGGTACCCGCCAGGAAGGTATCATCCAGTACAAGGACGGCGAATTCGTCCTGGCGCGCGAGTTCCAGCCTTATCCCTCTGTCGTTTTCAACGCGGCCGAGTAAGATTTCGACAGGCTTCGGCCCGCCGGCGGACTGTCGGCGGGCCTCCATGTATCACAGCAAGACTATCAACAGGGGAAATCCATGACGGGCATTCCGGTTAGCGCGCCCGCGCGCCTTGACGGCCAGGTCGCACTTGTTACCGGCGCAGCC
This sequence comes from Ahrensia sp., assembly GCA_002698425.1. The sequence continues at coordinate 45,081 of NZXU01000049.1, forward strand.
GGCGGTATCGGACGCGCAACAACACTGGCCCTGGCCGAGGCTGGCGCCAAGGTCATCGCGACCGACATAGTCGACGATTGCGACTACGGAACGCCTTCCGTGACTTACCGAAAGTTCGATGTCACGTCGCAGGACGACACTCGGGCGCTGGTTGCCGATATCCGCGACGAGCATGGGCGGATCGATGTGTTGATCCTTTGCGCAGGCACGATTTCACACCGGCCTCTGGTCGAAACGACCAACGAAGAGTGGCGCGACATTCTCGATGTAAACCTGATGGGCGTGGTCAATCCGGTTCGCGAGATTTACCCGGTCATGGTCGAGCAGGGTATGGGCAAGATGGTCGCTCTCGGCTCCATCGCGGCGAAGATCGGCGGCGTTGCCTCCGGGCCTTCCTATGTGGCGGCCAAATCGGCGGTACACGGGCTGATGAAATGGGTCGCGAAAGCCGGCGCAGCGCACGGGGTCTATGCCAGCATTATCGCGCCCGGCCCGGTCGAGACGCCGATGTGGGAGACTGTAACCCAACGTGCGGCGCCCTCGGCCAATGGAAACGTCCCGCTCGGACGCTTCGGACAGCCGGAAGATATCGCCCAGGCCATTCTCTTCCTGGCTTCGCCCGCTTCGAACTGGATCACCGGCACCGTTCTCGATGTGAACGGCGGCATGTTGATGGACTGAGGTCATGAGCAGCAACGAAATAGTCGGCTTTATCGGCCTTGGCGTCATGGGCGGCCCGATGTGCCGCAACATGGCCCTGAAACATCCGGGTCGCGTTCTGGCCTTCGATTTGAGCGAGGACGCTCTCGCCGCCCTGTCCGATACGAAGGCCGAGGCGATGGCGTCGATCGACGCGCTCGCGGCCGATGCGGATGTCGTCTTTCTCTCGCTTCCCGGCGGGCCGCAGGTCGAGAAGGTGGCGAGCCTCGTCGCTGACTGCGCGCGGCAAGGCACGGTGGTGGTGGATCTTTCCACGACGCCGGTCGCCGTTGCGCGCAAGGTCGCGGAGATGCTTGCCGGAAAGGAATTGCTGTTTGCGGATGCGCCGGTGGCGCGGACCCGCGAAGCCGCACAGCGCGGCGAATTGAGCATCATGGTCGGCGCACCCGACGATCTTTACGACCGCATCGCTCCGTTGCTCGGTTACGTGGCGACCGACATCACCCATGGCGGCGACGTAGGGGCCGGGCAGGTGCTGAAGTTGGTCAACAACATGTTGGTCTTTGCCAACACAGTCGCGCTCGCCGAAATGATGGTGCTGGGCGAGAAGGCGGGCGTCAAAGCGGAGACACTCCTGGATGCGGTTTCGAAAGGCTCCGGAGACAGTTTCGTGCTCCGCAACCACGGCCGCAAGGCGATGCTGCCCCGCGAATTTCCCGACAAGGCGTTCTCTCCCGAATATGTGCTGAAGGACATCAGCTATGTATTTGATCTTGCGGAGGAAACGGGCGTCTCCCTCAACGCAGCAGATACCGCGCGCCGCTACTATGAAGCGGCGGTCAGGCATGGTCTGGGCGGCCGGTATTTTCCCTCCGTGATCAAGGTCGTTGAAGACAATGCCATGACGGGAGACGAGGAATGAGCGGGCTGGTCGACGTCTTTTCCAACGTTCTCCGCGACCTGTTTCCCCTGGTCTGGTCCGGAATGATCATCGGATGCCTCTATGCGCTCGGTGCGCTGGGGCTGGTGATGATCTACAAGTCCTCCAAGGTCGTGAACTTCTCGCACGGCAATGTGGCCGGTTTCGCGGCCTTTCTCGTCTACGGGTTTTCCAGCGGCGTCCTGCTGGAGCTCTCATGGGGCTCAGCGGTACTGCTGGCGATCATCGCAGTGATGGTCATCGCCTTCATGACCTATGCGATCATATCGCCCCTGGTTTTTTCGTCCGATCTCACGGCGACGATCGCCACGCTTGGCATCGGGCTGATCGCGCAAGGCGCGACCCTGCTGATCTTCGGCGCGGACATCGTCAGCCTCGATCTGCCGGTGCCCCGTTTCAGCATGTCTGTGCTGGGACTGCGCATTACCGGTTACGACCTGACCGTGCTGTCCGTTGCCGTCGTGACGATCGGCGCGCTCTTCTTCGTCGTCGACTACACGAAGCTCGGCATCGCCTTTCGCGCGATTTCGCAGAACCCCTTTGCCGCGGAAGTGTGCGGCCTGAACCTTCGTTCGATCCATTTCTTCGCCTGGATCGTGGCCGCCGTGCTGGGCGTGGTGGGCGCCTTGTTGATCGTGCCGACCACCTTTCTCAGCGTCACCACGGTCGCGACCTTCATGCTCCAGGCCTTCGCGGCCGCCGTCATTGGTGGATTTGCGAGCCTGCCCGGCAGTCTCGTCGGCGGCATATTGATCGGGGTCCTGATGAACCTCTTCACCTTCTACGTCTCGCCGGAGTTCAGCAGCACCTTCCTTCTTGGTGTGATCCTGGTCGCGTTGAACATGTTCCCGAACGGGATCCTCGAGAAAGTGGGAGGAAGCCGTGTCTGACAATGGCATGTCCCTGACCGCCTCCCGTCCGGTTTCCGGCGGCATGAATATCTTCACGTCCGGTTCCGCAGCGACGTGGGCGATTGTTGCGGTACTTGTCCTGCTGCCCTTCTTCCTCAGCGGTTCCTGGACTTTCAGCCTCGGCGTCTGTTTCGCGAACAGTATCGGCGTTCTTTCGGTCAGTCTGCTCGTACGCTACGGCGGAGAAGTCTCGATCGGGCATGGATTTTTCGCGGCGATCGGCGCCTATTCCGTCGGGATCCTCGAAACGCGCTACGGGCTGTCGCTCTATTTCAGCCTGCCGGTCGCGATCGCACTCGGCGTGTTGCTGGGCGTCGCATTTGCCTGGCCGTCGCGGAACCTCTCCGGCATCCATCTCGCGGTGACGACCATGGCGCTGGCGCTTGCCGTGCCCGAGCTCATCAACAATGCCGACCAGCTGACCGGCGGGTATGAGGGACTCTACGTGTCGCAGCCGGTCGTGCCGGCGGTGAAGATGTCCTACCAGCGCTACTATGTGGCCTTGCTCGCCCTCATCGCGGTGACCTATGCGGTTGCGCGCCTGCGGCACTCGCGGCAGGGGATGGCGCTTCTGCTGGCCAAGTCGCACCCGGCAGCCGCCGACGCTTTCGGCACGCGCCGCGTCTGGGCCCGGATTAGCGTCATGGGGATCAGCGGCGGCATCGCCGCGCTGTGCGGCGCGATGCTGGCCTTCGCCGGATCGACGGTTTCGCCGAGCGGCTACACGCTCTGGACCTCGATCTTTCTGCTCGTCGGCTCGGTCGTCAGTTTCTATGGGCTCAGCCTGCCGCGCGCGCTGATCGGCGGCGCTTTCCTGACGCTTGTGCCGCAATTCCTGTCCGCGTCGGGCGCATGGATCCCGGTTTTCTACGGCATCGCGCTTTTGAGCATGATCCTGATCGGTCATTACCTTCCGAAAATCCGGGAAGGTTTCCTCGGACGTCGCGGAGGAGCAAGCTGATGGATGCGCAGACGACTTCGCTCCTGGGGCAGGGGATCTCGCTTTCCTTCGGCGGCATCAAGGTGCTCCAGGGACTGGATGTGGAATTCCGCGCTGGCGAAATCACCGGGCTCATCGGTCCGAACGGCGCCGGCAAGACGAGCCTCTTCAATTGCCTGACCGGCGCCTATACCCCTCAGGTTGGCTCCATTTCCTTCTCGGGCCAGCGGCTGGACGGGCTTCCGCCATCCACGCGGGCCGGCAAGGGCGTGGTGCGCAGCTTTCAGCACGTGGCGCTGTGTCCCGATCTGACCGTGATCGAGAATGTCATGCTGGGCGTGGCGCGGAACTACGACTCCGGCTGGCATCACGCTTTCCTGCCGCTGCCGAAGGGCATCAAGGAACGCGCCGAGATGCGATCCTCGGCTGAAGGCGCGCTCGCGAATTTCGGGCTGACCGAGATGGCCGAAAAACTGCCGGGCGAATTGCCGCCGGGCATGCAGCGGCTGGTGGAGATCGCGCGCGCGATCGTCGGGCGACCGTCGGTCCTGCTGCTCGACGAGCCGGCAGCCGGCCTCAACAATTCCGAGACACGCGATCTCATGCGGACGCTGCAGAAGCTCAAGGCGCCCGATCTCGTGATGGTCGTCGTCGAACATGACATGGATCTCGTCATGACGATCTGCGACCGGATTTATGTCCTGAATTTCGGAGAGTTCGTGGCCTGCGGCACGCCCGAGGAGGTCCGTAACGATCCGGAAGTCGTGCGAATTTATCTGGGAACCGACGATGACTGATCTGCTTGAGGTCCGAAACCTGTCCGTTTTCTACGGCGCGAGGGCGCAGGCGGTGGAGGATGTTTCCTTTTCCGTCAGCGAGGGAGCGGTCGTTGCCCTGCTCGGGGCGAACGGCGCCGGCAAGACGTCGATCATGAAGGCTATATCGGGTCTGATCCCGTCGCAGGGCGAAATCGTCTTCGACGGCGCGCCGGTCCAGTCCCTGCCGACCCGGCAGCGCGTCCACAAGGGCGTCATCTATGTGCCGGAGGGACGCGAGATCGTCGGCGACCTGACCGTGCGCGAGAACCTCGTGCTCGGGGGATATCAGCTTTCCGGCAGCCAGCGGCGGTCACAGATCTCCATGGTGCTCGATCTGTTTCCGGAAATCGCCAACAAGGCCGACCGCTCGGCGTGGCGGTTGAGCGGCGGCGAACAGCAGATGCTGGCGATCGGCCGTGGCCTCATGGCGGAGCCGCGCCTGCTGCTGCTCGACGAGCCGTCTCTCGGCCTCGCGCCGATGTTGGTGCGCCGCGTGTTCGACCGGCTCGAGACGATCCGGCGGGAAACGTCGCTCGCCATCGTGCTCGTCGAACAGAACCTCGCCATGACGATGCGGCTCTGCGACGAAGTGCATTTCCTGCGCGGCGGCCGGATCGTTGGTCGGCGCAGCGCCGAGGAACTGAAGGACGGGTCGGCCCGGCAGGAAGCGATCGACGCCTATCTCGGCGCGGCATCCGCGGCGTGACGGCATAAGGGGAGGAACAAGTGTCGAGCGAACCGGCAACATACAAGATCTACGGCATTCGCCACGCGATCAACGAGACGCGGACCCGCGGCAACAACTTCATTCTGGACACCCGGCCGGACGAACCCCTGACGCTCGACTTCTATTCCTGGGTTCTGGTCGGTGACGAGCGCATAATCGTCGTCGATACAGCGATGGACCCCGCAAAAGGCGCCAAGCACGGGCATACGCATCTGCTGAGCCCGGTCGTTGCTCTTCGCGAACTCGGTATCGATGCGGAGACGGTCGAGACCGTGATCATCACGCATGCCCATTACGATCACCTCGGCTTCGTGAACGCGTTCCCGAAGGCGCATTTCCACATGCAGGCCGCGGAAATGGACTATGTGACAGGTCCGTGGATGGGCCGCGCCTGGTTCCGCCGCGCTTACGAGCCTGACGAAATCGCCAATCTGGTTCATCTGCTTCATGCCGGGCGGCTTGATCTGCACGGCCGCGACAAGGACATAGCCGACGGCGTATCCGTCCACTGGGTCGGCGGGCATTGCGCGGGCCAGGAGATCGTTCGGGTACGCACCGACCGCGGATGGGTCGTGCTCGCCTCCGATGCCTTGCACTATTACGAGGAATATGAACGCGGCATCCCCTTCGCCGTCGCCTTCAATCTCTCCGACATGATCTCCGCGCATGAACGCATACGAGAGCTTGCCGACAGCGACGACCACGTCGTGCCCGCGCATGACCCGAGGATCGTCAAAATCTACCCTGCCGCCAGTCCCGAACTCGAAGGAAAGGTGGTCCGGCTCGATGTCGCCCCGCAGGCATAACGGCGTCGGCGCGCGGAAAGATTGCATTATGCAGTGTTATCAATGCTATATTCTGTCCGATTCATCCCAGGAGGGACAGGAACTTGATGCATCAAACCAAAGAGGAGCGGGTCGCGGATTACCTTCGGGAAGGTATCATTTCCGGGCGCTTTCCGCGTGGCTCCAAGCTGAAGCAGGCGGAACTGGCCGAGATGATCGGCACCAGCATCACGCCGGTGCGCGAAGCGATCAAGCTACTCGAGGCGGAAGGATTCATTCTCGGGTCGTCGCATCGCGGAGCGGTGGTCGCGCCCTTCGATATCAATGCCACGGAAGAAATCGTGGACCTGCGCACTACGCTGGAGAGCAAGCTTGCCCTGCGCGCGCTTTCCAAAATGACGCAGAAAGACATAGACGAGCTGAACGAACTGCAGCGCGAGATCGAGGAAGCCGCCCAGGCCGGCGACAGGGAAACCGTCCGGGTCGTCAACTACCGTTTCCACGAACAGATCTATATCGCAGCGGGGCTTCCGCTGACGCAGCGCTTCGTCCGCACGCTTTGGGCGCGCTATCCGTTCGACCTGATCAACAAGCTGGACAATCGGATCGAGCGCGCCTCGGCGGAGCACCGCGACATGCTGGCCGCGATCATTTCGCGGGACGAGGCCGCGCTGCTGACGGCCCTGCGCGTCCACATTCGCGCGGGCTGGGAAGAATTCAAGGCGAGCTACGCCGCCGAGTAGGCCGGGACGTTCGGCATCCCTTCGGGATCAGTTCCGGCGAATTCGAATTTCAGTCGAAGCAACCGAACGAGACCAAAGAGGGGAGCCGGTGATGCCTGCCGATACGATTTTGCTTGTCATGGACATGATCAACGACCTCGTGCATCCCGATGGGGCCGGGGCGAAGACCTATGTCGTCAAGTGCAAAGAACGCAACGTCTACGCAAACACGGTGCGCGCCATCGCCCGCGCACGCGAAGCCGGAGCCATGGTTGGCTATGTGCGAGTCGGTTTTTCCCCTGATTACCGGGAATGCCCGCCGGCCTCGCCGGTTTTTTCGAAGGCGCGGGAGAACGGAATCTTCCAGTTAGGCAAATGGGGAACCGAGGTCTATTCGGAGTTCGCGCCCCGGGAAGGCGACGCCGACATCGTCAAGCATCGCGTCAGCCCGTTCTACGGCACGGCGCTGGCGCCGTTGCTGAGCGCCCGAGGCATCAAGCGCCTCATATTGACCGGCGTCTCGACCAATGGCGTGGTCTCCGCGGCTGTTCGGGAAGGGCACGACCGGGACTTCGAATGCGTCATCCTTGAAGATTGCTGCGCGGGCGCGACCGACGACGAACACGCCTTCGCGCTGGCGGGTTTGCAGCGTTTCGCGAGTGTGACGACATCGGACCAGTTCGGAATCTGAGTCCGGGCCAAGTCTGAAACTTGCCGATCTGAAAGCGGCGCATCCGCTTTCAGTAACCTAATGTACAAATAATGCATTATCGGGAAAGGTGAGAAGTGAGTCCTGCTTCTCGCTATTTAGCGCATGAACGAAATAAGTGCTTTAAAACAGAGATTTAACGCCGAAGTTTCGGGCTTTTTAATGCGATTATTATGCCATCACATGTTGACACTCAAAATATATAATGCATTAAAAGGCGCATCAAAACGCCTTTCCGATCGGTCGGCATGGCGTTCGAATTCCTGGTGGTCTGGGGTGGCAGGTGAGTGAAGCCCGCTGCGACGGCCCGCCGAAACAACGCGAAAAGGAGGCCGTCAGTGACTTCGGCAGAAACGATCGAGAAGACCAAGAAAGACGTTGGCGGAGCACCCGCCGAGGGCAAGATCACCGACGAGGCGGTTGCGGCCGCGCGCGGGATGATTGGGCTGCATCTGCGCCCGGAAGGTCCCTATCTGCAGGATGCAACGACGGATACGCTGCGCAACTGGTGTAACGGTATCGGCGATCTCAATCCGCTCTATCGCGAGCAGGAATACGGGCGAAATTCCCGCCATGGCGGCCAGGTTGGCCATCCGATGTTTCCGATGGCGTTTGGCTGGGTTGGCCGCACTCGTTGGGGTTTGCCGGGCGTGCACGGCTTTTATGCCGGCAATGATTGGGAACTGTTCCGCCATATCCGCCCGGGCGATCGGATTTCGGCGATCGAACGCGTTGTCGGCGTCGAGGAAAAGGAATCGAAGTTCTCCGGCCGGCTGGTGTTGCAATATGTCGAGGCGTCGTACTCCAACCAGCGCGGCGAGTTGGTGGCCCGCACTCTTGGCACCTGCACTCGCCATGAACGCAAAGCGGCGCGCGACGCAGGCAAATATAAGGACATCAAGACCTATGAATATACGCCTGAAGAGTTCGCGCAGCTCGATGAGGCGATCCTGAACGAGGTGCAAAACATCCGCGGTGCGAATGTCCGTTATTGGGAGGATGTGACCGAGGGCGAAGAACTCACGCCGATCGTGCGCGGTCCGCTGTCTCTCATGGATACGATGGGCTTCCTCGTCGGCTGCGGCCGCGGCCATACCCATGGCGTCGTTTTCCAGGCCGCGATGAAGCATCCGGGCCACTTCTTCCGCAATCCGGAAGCCGGGGGCGGCATCGAATATACCGGTATCGGACACCATCGCGAGTCGACCGCCAAGGAAGTCGGCGTGCCGGGCGTCTATGATTACGGTCCGCAGCGCTCCTCCTGGATGTGCTCGCTGGTCACCAACTGGATGGGCGACGCCGCCTTCCTCAAGCGCGTTCGCACCGAGATGCGCCGCTTCAACACGATGGGCGATTCCACCTGGTGCAAGGGCAAGGTCTCGAAGAAGTATCTGAAGGACGGTCACGCGCTGGTCGATCTCGAGATCTGGGGCGAAAACCAGCGCGGCGAAATCACCACGCCGGGCCTTGCGACCGTGATCCTGCCGAGCCGTGATCCGAACACGAAAGTGTTCTTCGATGGCGCCAATCTCGACCTCGAACTGCCGGTCGTGCGCTAATTGATCCAGGCGGGAGGGGAGAACCGATGAACGTGCAGATGCCTCTGACGGGTATCCGTGTGGTCGAGAATGCCTCCGGCGTGGCCGCGGCCTATGCCGGGCGGCTGCTCGCGGCCATGGGTGCGGACACGGTCATGATCGAACCGCCCGCCTTGAACCCTCTTCGGCGAGAGCCGCCCTTTCTCGGCCGCAATTCCGGCGAGAGCGCGCTCTTTGCCTATCTGGGTGCCGGCAAGCGCAGCGTGATCTGCGATTTGACAAGCGATGCCGGCCGGGCCGATTTCGACACGCTGGTGGCCAGGGCGGATATCCTGATCGACGATACGCCGATCGGGCAGCGCGATGCGCTCGGGCTCGGGCGCCCCCGGATCGCCGACCGTTTCCCTGATCTCATCCATCTCTCCGTCCTGCCGTTCGGCGCGTCGGGGCCGAAGGCGGACTGGCTGGGCTCGGAACTCAATCTGATCCACGCCGGCAGCGAGGGATATCTTCTGCCCAACGGTTTGTCGGCCGACCTGTTTCCCGACAGGCCGCCCGTGAAGGTCGCCGGCCATTTCGCTGAAATGCAGGGCGGCGTTGCCGCGGCCCTGTCCGGCCTGTCGGCGCTTTGGGCGGGCGAGGGCCAGTTCGTGGACGTTGCCGTCCAGGACGTCAATGTCGCCGTTGGAGCCTTCGCGATACAGCGCTACGGCGACGGTTCGGTGGAACACCGGTCCACGCGGTCGTTCCGCTATGGCGGCGTGATCGAGTGCGAAGACGGTTTCGTCGAATTGCTGACGCTGGAAGACCGGCAATGGCAGGCACTGGTCGAAGTCATGGGAAATCCTGACTGGGCGACCGATCCGTCATTGTCCGACCCGCTGGAGCGAAGCCGGCAGGGCGACGTGCTGAATGAGCGCATCCGGCAGTGGGCCCGAAGCCAGAAGACGGACGCTCTCGTTGCTCGCGCGCAGGAACTCGGCGTTCCCATGGCCCCCTACAAGACGCCGCAGCAGATCCTGACGGGTGCCCATGAAACGGAAAGAGCCCTGTTCCAGCCAATCGGAATCGATGGGGTCGGGTCTGTTCCGATCCAGGCCGGACCGTTCAGATTTGGCGACCTCCCACTGACTTTACAGGCCGGTCCACCCAAGGCCGGAGCGGACCAGCGGCTGTTGCGGGACGGCTGGGACGAGCGCGCCGAAGACATGCGGAGGGCGAGCGCATGAAACCGCTGAAGGGAATTCGCATCGCCGACTTCACGGTCCACAATGCCGGACCGTTCTGCACCCATCTTCTGTCGATGCTGGGCGCCGAGTGCATAAAGGTCGAAACGGCCTTGAGGCCGGACATTTTCCGCAAGCCCCATGCCGTTTATGGCCGGCTCGGGCCCGCCACATTCGACCAGGTCGCATCGAACAAGATGTCCGTTCGGCTCAACCTCAAGCATCCGAAAGGCGTTGAGCTCGCGAAGCGGTTGGCCGCGAAATCGGATGTGGCCGTCGAAAGCTTTCGCGCCGGCGTCATGCAGCGTCTCGGACTCGGCTACGAGGACCTTCGCGCCGTCAAGAAGGACCTCGTCATGGTGTCGGTTTCCTCCTGCGGACAAACGGGGCCGGATTCGCATTTCGCCGGTTATGCGCCCTTGTTCGGCGCATGGGGCGGATTGGGCTACCTGACCGGTTACAGTGACGGCCCGCCGGTCGAGATGCGGCACGTCATGGATCATTCGGTTGGCCTGAACGCCGCGCTCGCAACCGTTGCGGCGTTGCATCGGCGCAGGCGTACAGGCGAGGGAAGCCATGTCGATGTCGCCGCGAGGGAAGTCGCGACATCGCTTGTGGGCGAGGCATTGATGGCCGCGGCGACCGGCGTCCCGGTCGAGCGGATGGGCAACGAGGATTACAGGCGCGCGCCGCATGGCCTTTATGCGACGCGGCAGAAGGATCGATGGCTCAGCATATCGGTCGAGACCGAAGAGCAGTGGCAAGCGCTTCTGCGGATCATGGGGCGGCCGGAACTCGGCGGCGACAACCGCTTGGCGACGCCCGGGAAGCGCCACGCGGAACGCGAGTGGCTGGATACGATCGTTTCCGAATGGAGCGGCGCTTGCGACGCGGAAGAAGCCGCTGCCTTGCTGCAGCGTGAAGGCATTGCTGCCCATGTTTCATGGCGGGCCGAGGATATCGTCAACGACCCGCATCTTCGCGAACGCGGCGCAATCCTGACCGTGCGTGAAATGGACGGAAAGGAACGCGCCGCTGTCGGAGTTCCGGCCCGGTTTTCAAAAACCGTCGCCGATTCATTCGATCGCGGCACGCCGCAGCTCGGCGAGCACGAAGACTATGTTTTCGGCGAGTTGCTGGGTATCGGCCGGGCGGAGTATGCCGACCTGGTCAACGACAAGGCGATCTACTAGGCAGCAGGAAGGACAAAATGGCATCGATCCCCCAATCGGCGGCCACCGAGCCGGATTATTCCGATGCGGTCGGCCGGACCGAACGCAAACAGGCTCTGATTGCCGCCGATCGCGTCGAGGCGCTGGCGGCGACTCTCGATCTCGACAGCGCGCCGGGGGAGGGCGACGACCTTCCGCCGGGCTGGCATTGGATTTTCTTCAATCCCTTCGTGCGGCGCAGCGGTCTCGGACCGGACGGCCATCCGAAGCGCGGCGGATTTTTGCCTGACGTGAAATTGCCTCGGCGCATGTGGGCGGGCGGGCGTCTGACCTTTCATGAAACGCTGCCCATCGGCGCAGAGGCGATCCGGGAAAGCGAAATCTCGAAAGTGGCCGCGAAGTCGGGACGCGCGGGACAATTGGTGTTCGTCACTGTCCGGCATGCGATCATGCATGAAGGCCGGCTGTGCATCGAGGAAGAGCAGGACATCGTCTACCGCGAAGCGCCCGCGCCCGATGCGCCGAAACCACAGCCGGCCCCGGCGCCCGAAGGCGCTGAATGGTCGGAGGCCATCGCCCCCGATCCCGTTTTGCTGTTTCGCTATTCCGCCCTGACATCGAACGGTCACCGTATCCATTACGACCGGCCTTATGCGCAGGATGAGGAAGGATACCGCGATCTCGTTGTCCATGGTCCGCTCATTTCGACGCTGTTGCAGGGGCTGGCATGCCGCTGCCGGCCCGAAGCGAAGCTGAGCGGCTTTGATTTTCGCGGCATGGCGCCGCTCTTCGTCGACCGCGGGTTCCATGTCGAAGCGGCCAAGGGCGAGGAGCCGGATGAGCTTTCGCTTTGGGCGCGGGGACCGGAAGGCGAACTGGCGATGAAGGCTGATGCCAGGTTCCAGTCCTGACGGATACCGACGGCACTTTATGATCGAAAGGGCGCCAAGCCGATGACGATACCCCGCAGCTACCTGTTCGTGCCCGGTCACCGGCCCGATCGTTTCGCCAAGGCGGCGTCTTCGGGCGCCCACCGGATCATTATCGATCTGGAGGACGCAGTAGGGCCGGCTGAAAAGGAAATCGCCCGCGTCAATGTCGCCGATTGGTTCAAAGGCGGCGGAACCGGCATGGTGCGGATCAATTCGACCGAGACTCCGTGGTTCGAAGCTGATCTCGATCTTCTCGCCGGTTTGGAAAGCGCCTCCGTGATGGTGCCGAAGGCGGCGGGGAAGAGCCTTTCTAAAGTCGGCGAAGCGTTGCCGGGGCGGTCGCTGATCGCTCTCGTGGAGAGCGTGGACGGCCTGGTCGGGCTTGGCGATGTCGCAAGCGCAAGTGGCGTGTCACGGCTTGCTTTCGGCAATTTTGATTTCAGCACGGACGCCCGAATTCCGGGGACAGGATCCGTCCTCGATCCCGCGCGCTTCCAAATCGTCATCGCTTCGCGTCATGCGGGCCTAGAGCCGCCGATCGACGGCGTGACCGCCGGTTTTGGGGACGACGAGGAATTGCAGTCCGATATCCACCGGGTGCGGCAGATGGGTTTTACGGCAAAGCTCTGCATCCATCCGCGCCAGGTCGAGCTCGTCAACAAGGGCTTCTCGCCGACCGATGAAGAGATCGCTTGGGCGCAACGGATCGTGGCGGCCGACCGCGCCAGCGGAGGCGCTGTGACACAGGTCGATGGAAAGATGGTCGACCGGCCAATGATCGAACGCGCAAACACGATTCTGTCCGAAGGCGCCGATAGCTAGCCAGGCGGAATTGAATGGGACCAGTCTTTTGGTTGCCTGGCCGTCAGCCGGTCGGTCAGCGGCGCTTCCGGCACACGGCGATCTCGGTGCTCGGACCTTCGCTGACGATCTTCCGCAGGAGAAGTTCGAGCGGGTATAAAACCGCTCCGAGAGCCTGGCCGCGCCACGCCCTTTTGCCGGTACGCCGCATCACCCTTTCCCAAAGACGCTGAAGGCGCGGCCTGTCGAGGTCGACTGGCGATCCCATCAGGACGAAGACGGGGATACGAAAGAGCATTTCGAAGCCGGCTGCTTCCAGGGCTGTCTCGATTTCCGCCAGCGACCGCGATTTCCAGTAGTCTTCATGGCGACGAGTTCCCTTGCGGATGAAGTTGTCGGAATAGAAAAGCAAACCGTCGGGGCGCAAAGCACCGTGCATGGTGCGCAGCGCGTTCAGGTAACGCTCGTCATCGACGATGTGGAACAGTACGTCGAAAACGCTGACGGCATCGAAACTCTCCTGCGGCAACGGTACAGCCTCCTCGCCGATATCCGCGACCATAAACTCGGCTTCCGGAAAACGCTCGCGCAGCCTCGAGACCGCGAAGGCGGAGAAGTCGAGACCGACGAGGTCAGACACGCCGAACTCGCGCCACCGCGAGACGTAGAAGCCGGTGCCGGAGCCGATGTCGAGGACGCGCCTGCCGGCAAAGTTCCGGCCGCTGCGCCGGCACGCATCCGCGAAGGCGTGGCTGCGGACACGGTAGAGCCAGCGATTCCAGGCACGGCCATAGGCGAGGGAGCCGACGCCGTGCAGGCCCCAATTCTCGGACAGGCGCGCGTCCCAATAGTCCTGCTGAACGAGAGAGGTCTTGCGTGGAGGGATGCCGTTCTCCCCGGTCAAGAGACTGCCTCGAATTTCGAAGGCACCGGAAACATCTGCCTCAGCCTGTGGCGCATGCACAAGGCCGTCGCGCTTGCCGCGAATGGCCGGTCGACCTCATCATTGATGCAAAAGAACCGTGGCATCGCCTGCCGCAATGCCCGGAGCGCGCGGAAGTTTATACGCATCCTGTTTCCGAGGCGAACGAAGCGATACTGGTCGGTTTCTTCGCCTAGCATGACTTTCTCGGCCAGATCGCCGCCCGTTTCCGTGAGATGGCTGAAATAGAGGACGCGAAGCACCAGGTCGTCGGGACTCCTGAATCGATGAGACGCGGTATTGGCGAACTCTTCCGGGATTTCCGCTTCAAGCGCGGCCAGGACGTTGCGGTCGTAAAGCTGGGCAACATGCGCCGGCAGGAATCTGGGCTGCCGTCTGCCCCACGCTTTCTCGATAATATCCTGCGTATAGGCATAGGATCTGTCGTGGATCGGCCCGCTGGACGCATCGTCATGCAACCGCGTCGGTTGCAGATAGATCAACTGCCGGCCGTCGGGCCGGATGTAATCCGCAGGCGTGGACGGCCCCCCGAAAAACAAGTCGTCATTCAGATAAAGAAATCGCCGGGACAGTCCCTCTATATGATGAAGCCGCGATTCAATCGCGTTTGAATTGAAAACCGGCAAGTCCGATTTCCGTTGAAACAGCTCCTCATGGGTAACGACCGTTAGCCGTGGATGATCGCGATTGAGCCAACCGGGCACTTGCCCATTCGTGACGAGGAAGACCTTTCGGACCCAAGGCGCGAATTGCTCAAGCGATCGTAACGAGAACTTCAATTCGCCATTGTCGCGAAACCGATTGCTTTGCGCATCGGCTTCTGCCGCCGGGATCACGCTCCTCAGGGCTTGCCGGAACCGGTGATCGGCTCCGTCGACCCACAGATAGACCGCGTCTATCGGCTCGTTAGCGATTTCACTGTGTGCGGAATCGAAAAAATGGTCTGGCAAGGCGGCGTGTTATGGCAATAGTCGTCGTATGAACCAGTTATCACAGCATTGGAGTTCGCGGGGAGCCAAATTCGCCGTCCTCAACGGCGTCTCAGGAACCTGACTGTAGACATATTCGTTTATCACCAGCTGGCGGACCTTGTATTCGACGGGCATCGGCTGGCGGCGCGGACTAATGCTTCGGAACTTGTACGATATTCCATGATACCGAAAATCATTCATCAGACATGGCATTCGCCCGTCTACGATTCGGACAAGGGCTCGCCCGAGAGCTGGCGACGACACAATCCGGACTGGGAGTATCGGTTCTGGACCGATGCGGATCTCGAGGCGTTTGTCCGCGATGAGTTTCCGGAATTTCTGGATCTTTATCTGGGGTATCCGAACAATGTGCAGAGGGCTGATCTCGCGCGCTACATGCTGCTCTTCCGTTTCGGCGGGGTCTATGCCGATATGGATACGGATTGCCTCGCCAGCTTCGATGCGTTGACTGGCGAGGATCGGGTTATCCTTTGTGAGGAACCGAGCCTGCACTGGGATCAGGCGCGCCTGTTCGGCATGGAACGTCTCTATTTCAACGGAACCATGGCGAGCCCCGCCGGCCATCCATTCTGGAAACATGTCATCGACTGCGCCTGGGCTGTCCGCCACGTCGCCGCGAAGGATGTGGTGGAATCGACCGGGCCGGTCATGCTGACCGGGGCGATAGGACGATGGCCGCGAAAGGAAGAGCTATCGCTCAATTCCTGTCATCTCTTCGCACCCCTCGGACGCGAAGGCGTCGATTGCGGCGATCCAATTCAAGGCGATTATGCCCAGTTGAGCCTTTCGCGCCACAATTGGGCAGGCAGCTGGTATGTGCGGGATACGCCGCCCGAGCCTTTGCGTTCCAGGCTGAAAGGAATGTGGCGGAAAATGCGCGTCCGCGCCCTGGGGCCGAGGTCGCTGACCTTCGAAACAGCGATGGGCCGAATTGATAGCGACATGCTGTATTCGCCCGCTGCGCCTCTCGACCTGGACAAGCTTCCGAATGTCGCGATCTTCATCCCGGTCCGCGACGGCGCTCCATTCATCGAGAACAATTTCAAGCTGATCCAGGCGCTCGATTATCCGCGCGAGCGGTTGCGGCTGGTCTATTGTGAAGGTGACAGCACCGACGACTCGCGGGCGATCCTCGAGAAATTGCGCGATGAGCACGGCCGCTTCTATCGCGGCTTCGATGTACTCTCCTATTCCACGGGGCTTACCCTGCGCCGCAGGAAGCGCTGGAAACCGAAATACCAGTGGAAGAGGCGTTCGGCGATCGCGCGCGCCCGTAACGCCCTGATCCGGGGCGGCCTTACGGCGGACGATGAATGGGTACTCTGGATCGATGTCGATGTCTGCGCCTTCGAACCGAACATCCTGAAAACGCTGCTGTTAGACGGTGCGAAAATCGTGACGCCGAACTGCATGATCGAACCCGGCGGCCGGAGCTACGACCTCAACGCCTTTTACGAGATCGGAAAGCCGCGGGACTCGCTTTATTACAAGCACATGGTCAAGGGGCTGTTTCATCCGCCGGACACGTATCAGCACCGGCGTTTTCTGCATGACATGCGCTATCTCGACCGGGCGCCTCTCGTCTCCGTCGGCGGCACGATGTTACTCGTGCATGGCTCCGTTCATCGATCCGGACTTGTTTTTCCCGAGATCCCTTATCGCGATCTCGTGGAGACGGAGGGATTTGGCCGGTTGGCCTACGATGCGGGCGTGAAACCCGTCGGATTGCCGAATGTGGAGATTTTCCACGTCAACAGCTGAAGTCCGACGTGCGGCTCCGCCTTGCTTCGAGAGATCGCCACGGACTACCGCTGCCCGCGATAGGCGCTTTTCATGTCGGCGTGATACGCGCATGGCGGATCGGCGACCGCGGTTGGCTGGGTGATTGCATCGTTTCCGGCCTTTTCTTCTTCGCCATGGATGGACTGCGCGCCTGGCGGTGAAATTGGTGCCTTCGTGTACATCTTAAGCTTTTTTGCACTTCGTTCCGCTTCGCAAAGAATATCTCAAAGTCTAATACCCTTCAAATCGCGAAAGCTCTTTTTCATCATGAGAGAATGCGGGTTTTCCGGGGTTTTGAAAGAGGCATCTCAAATGAAAAGATGTGCGATTCACGGTTTTCACGGACGAATTTTTGTTTAAAGTGAAAGCGTCCGGTGTATACATGGCGCGCGTCCGCCATGAGTGAGCGGATGGCGCCCCGGGAGGGAGGCGCAGTCGGGGAGGAGGCCCATGCGACTGACGGATCACGAACAGGCGATGCTTGATGGGGGGCATGGCGAAGCTGCGGCCCGGGCCATGGATCTGCTGGTGCGCTATGGCGAGGCGCTTGGCGCCGAACGTCTGGTCGAGACCCGCAACGTCGCCGGC
>NZXU01000050.1 GCA_002698425.1 Ahrensia sp.
CGACCAGTTCGCCCGCCATGTGGCCCGGCGATGAAAAATAGGGGCCGATCTTGACCGAGACCGGGATCTTCACGGTGGAACTGACGGCGCGCACGACATCGATGTAACGGGCTTCGACGTCGCGGCCACTTTCCGTCATGTCGGAGGGGATGAAGAAGATGTTCAGCTCGATCGCGGCGGCGCCCGCCTGCTCGATATCCCTAGCATAGTCCACCCAGCCGGTGGCGGTCGTGCCGTTGAGGCTGGCGATGACCGGGATGGCGAGCGAAGCGGCCGCATTCTCGACCAGGGCCAGATGCTGGTCCGTATCGTAGGCATAAGCGGTCTGCGCCGGGAAATAACTCAGTGCCTCGCTGAAACTGTCAGCGCCGTGGTCGATCAGCGCGTCCAGCATCTCTTGTTCGCGCTCGATCTGTTCCTCGAAGATCGATGGCAATACCACCGCGCCGGCGCCGCAATCCTGAAGGCGCAGCAGATTGTCCAGATGACGGTTGAGCGGGCCGGCGCTCGCCACGACAGGGCTCTTCAACGCGAGGCCGAGATAGCTGGCGGTCAGATCCATGTCGGCCTCCCTAAAGCTTGCGCGCCGCGCCCATGATTTCCGAAGGATTCGGTCCGGCGTCCATGCGCGCGAATTCTTCGTAGCTGCGATATTTGTCGCGGATCGCCTGCTGCGCCTCGCCAAGCAGCGCCGCCGCCTCGTCCGGCCGGCTTCCGGCCAGCGCGCTGTAGCGCAGCTCGTTATAGGCATAGTCCTTGAAGGGCAGGGTCGGGCGCGGCGAATCGAGGCGGAACGGCGCTTCCCCGACATCGCGGAGCGCCGGATCGTAGCGCAGCAGCGGCCAGTAGCCGCTCCCCACCGCCTTGTCCTGCTGGGACAGGCCTTTGCGCAGATCGTAGCCATGGGCGATGCAGTGGCTGTAGGCGAGGATCAGCGAGGTGCCTTCCCACGCTTCCGCCTCGCGGAAAGCCTGCAGCGTCTGTTGCGGATTGGCGCCCATGGCCACCTGCGCCACATAGACGTTGCCATAGGCGATCGCCTGCAGGGCGAGGTCCTTGCGCGCGGTTCGTTTTCCCGCCGCGGCGAATTTGGCGATGGCGCCGAGCGGCGTCGCCTTGGACGCCTGTCCGCCGGTGTTGGAATAGACCTCCGTATCCATCACGAGGATGTTGACGTTGCGCCCGCTGGCCAGCACGTGATCGAGACCGCCATAGCCGATGTCATAGGCCCAGCCGTCGCCGCCGACGATCCAGACCGAACGCCGGACCAGATGATCGACGACCGATAGCAGGTTTTCGGCGATCGCATTGCCCCTGAGCGCCAGCAGTTTCGTCTTCAGTTCGGCGACGCGCTCGCGCTGCCGGCGGATTTCCGATTCCCTGATCTGCGGCGCGTCGAGAATGGCGGCCACGAGATCCGGACCGACCGTGTCGGCCATCTCGCGCAGCAGGTCTCGCGCGATCTCCAGATGCTTGTCGGCGGCAAGCCGGAAGCCGAGACCGAACTCGGCATTGTCCTCGAACAGCGAATTCGACCAGGCCGGACCCCGCCCCTCGGCGTTTTTCGACCAGGGCGTCACCGGGAGATTGCCGCCATAGATGGACGAGCAGCCGGTGGCGTTGGCGACCATCAGACGGTCGCCGAACAATTGCGACAGGAGCTTCACATAGGGCGTCTCGCCGCAACCGGCGCAGGCGCCGGAGAATTCGAACAGCGGCTCGAGGAATTGCACGCCGCGCACATTGGCGAAATCGACACGGGCGCGGTCATTGACCGGGAGCCCCTCGAAGAAGGCGATGTTTTCGCGCTCCGCCGCGACCAGCCCGGCCTTTTCCTCGAGGTTGATCGCCTTGATGCCGGGTTCGACGGAGCTCTGCGCCGGGCAGGCTTCGACGCAGAGGCCGCAGCCGGTGCAGTCCTCGACATAGAATTGAAGCGAGAACTGCACGTCCGGATAGCCGCGCGCATTGACCGGCGCGGATTTGAAGCTGGCCGGCGCGCCGTCGAGCTGGGCCTCGTCGTAATATTTCGCCCGGATCACGCTGTGCGGGCAGACGAAGCTGCATTGGCCGCACTGGATGCACAGATCCTGCCGCCAGACCGGGACCTCCTCGGCGACATTGCGCTTCTCCCAGGCAGCCGTGCCGGAGGGAAACGTGCCGTCGACGGGCATGGCGCTGACCGCGATCTCGTCGCCCAGCCCCTCCATCATCCGCGCGGTCACACGGCGCACGAAATCCGGCGCTGTGTCGGGCACGATCGGCGGGCGCTCGAAGTCGCTGGACGGCTTTGCCGGAACCTCGACCTCGTGGAGGCGCGCCAGCGCCCCGTCGACCGCCGCCCAGTTCTGTTCGACGATCCGCTTGCCCTTGCGGCCGTAACTCTTGGAGATCGCCTGCTTGATCGCGGCGATCGCCTCGTCATGCGGCAACACGCCGGACAGCGCGAAGAAGCATGTCTGCAAAACCGTGTTGGTACGGTTCTTCAGGCCGACCTCGCGCGCCGCCGTCGTCGCGTCGATGACGTGGAATTTCAGCTTCTTGGCGATGATCTGTTCCTGGACGCTGCGCGGCAGATGCTCCCAAACATCGCCTGGCCCGTAGGGGCTGTTCAGGAGGAAGATCGCGCCGGGCGCGGCCAGCCGCAGCACGTCGATCTTCTCGAGGAAATGAAACTGGTGGCAAGCGACGAAGTTCGCCGAGCGGATCAGATAGGGCGAGCGGATCGGGTTTGGGCCGAAGCGCAGATGCGAGACCGTCTGGGCGCCGGATTTATGGGAATCATAGACGAAATAGCCCTGCGCATAGCGGCCGGAATCCTCGGCGATGATCTTGACGCTGTTCTTGTTCGCGCCGACCGTTCCGTCGGCCCCGAGGCCGTAGAAAACGGCGCGGACGACGTCGTCCGGCTCGGTCGCATAGCTCGCATCCACGTCGAGGCTGTAAAAGGTCACGTCGTCCTTGATGCCGACCGTGAACCCGTTGCGCGGTTCAGGCTTCCTCAGCTCGTCGAACACCGCCTTGGCCTGGGCGGGATCGAAATCCTTGGAGGAGAGGCCGTAGCGTCCGCCGACAACCCTCGGCATCGTTGCGCGCCCGCTGCGCATGATCGCCGAGACCACGTCGAGATAGAGCGGCTCGCCGGTCGCGCCGGGCTCCTTGGTGCGATCGAGCACGGCGATTGACTGGCAGGTTTCGGGCAGCGCAGCGAGACAATGCTCGACCGAAAACGGCCTGAACAGCCTGACAATGATCACGCCGACCTTTTCGCCATGCGCCGTCAGGTGGCCGACGGCCTCGCGGACGACTTCCGCGCCCGATCCCATGACGACGATGACACGTTCGGCATCCGGCGCGCCGAAATAGTCGAACAGATTGTAACGCCGGCCGGTCAGTGCGCCGAACTGCTCCATCGCCTCGGCCACGATGCCGGGCACGGCGAGATGAAAGGGATTGGCCGCTTCCCGTCCCTGAAAGAAGACATCGGGATTCTGCGCGGTGCCGCGCACGAAGGGATTCTCGGGATTGAGCGCCCTCGCCCGATGCGCCTTGACCGCCTCGTCGTCGATCATCGCGCGGATGGTCTCGTCGGGCACGAGGGTCAGCGTGTTGACCTCGTGCGAGGTGCGGAACCCGTCGAAGAAATGCACGAAGGGCACGCGCGACTTCAGCGTGGCGGCCTGCGCGACCAGCGCCATGTCATGGGCTTCTTGCACGGAATTCGACGCCAGCATGGCGAAACCCGTCGGCCTGATCGCCATCACGTCGGAATGGTCGCCGAAGATCGACAGGGCCTGCGTGGCGACCGAGCGCGCCGCGACATGGAACACCGAAGGCGTCAGCTCGCCGGCGATCTTGAACATGTTCGGCAGCATCAGCAGGAGGCCCTGCGACGCGGTGAAGGTGGTGGTCAGAGCGCCGGCCTGGAGCGAGCCGTGAACGGCGCCCGCCGCGCCACCCTCGCTCTGCATTTCCTGGATGACCGGCACATTGCCCCAGATGTTGGTGAAGCCGTGCGACGTCCACTCATCGGCCAGTTCCGCCATCGGCGAGGACGGGGTGATGGGATAGATGGAGCAGACCTCGTTCACCCGGTAGGCGACATGGGCAACGGCGGAATTGCCGTCCATCGTCGCTTGTACCTCGTTGACGTCAGCCATTGGCGGCAACCTCCGGGATCATCTCGATGGCGTGGCAGGGGCACTGTTCGAAACAGGTTGCGCAGCCGGTGCATTTGTCGAAGTCGAATTCGTAGCGCTTGCCGGGGCCGAGCTTGATGATCGCATTCTCGGGACAGGCGGCAAAGCAATTGTCGCATTCGTAGCAGTCGCCGCAGGAATAGCAGCGCTGCGCCTCGAACCGGGCCTGCTTTTCGGTGAACCCGCCGACGATCTCGTCGAACCCGGCCCGCCGGTCGCTTTCCAGCCGCTGCTGCTTTCCCGGCTCGGCGTCCGAATAGACCGGCAGATGCAGCTTGTCGAAAGTGACGAGATCGGCGGATGGCGGCTCGACATAGCCGGCGCCGTTCAGCCAGGCATCGATGTGCTTGGCCGCGCGCTTGCCGTGGCCGACCGAGATCGTCACGGATTGCTGGCTCGGCACCATGTCACCGCCCGCGAACACGCCATTGGCACCGGTCATCATGTCGGGTCCGATCTCGACCGCGCCATCGGGCGTGAAGGCGATGCCGGGTATCGCGGACAGGAAGCCGCTGTCGCTTTGCTGGCCGAGCGCCAGGACCACCGCGTCGGCCGACAGCGTCTCCATTTCTCCCGTCGGACGCGGCTTGCCATTCTCATCGAGTTCCATGCGCTCCACCGTCAGGTCGGAGCCGGAAATTTCGCGGATGGTGGTCAGCCATTTGAACTTGACGCCTTCCTCCAGCGCCTCGTCGGCCTCGAAGGCGTGCGCCGGCATGTGCTCGCGGTCGCGCCGGTAGACGATCAGCGTCTCGGCGGCGCCCAGGCGCTTCGCGGTGCGGGCGGCGTCCATCGCGGTGTTCCCGCCGCCATAGACGACGACGCGGCGGCCGAGGAGCGGCGGCCGGCCGGCGCTGGTCTCATGCAGAACATTGACGGCGTCGAGGACGCGCGCGGCATCGCGGGCGGGAATATCCACGCGCTTGCCGAGGCCCGCGCCGATCGCCAGGAAAACCGCGTCGAAGCCGCCCTGCCGCTTTTCGGCCATCAGGTCGGTGACCTTGTGATTGGTGACGATCTTCACGCCGAGCGCCTCGATGCGCGCCACCTCCTGCGCCAGTTCCTTGCGCGGCATGCGGTAGGCCGGGATGCCGAAATGCATCATGCCGCCGGCGACCGGGCCGGCCTCGCGAATCTCGACGGCATGGCCGAGCCTCGCCAGGTGATAGGCAGCAGAAAGCCCAGCCGGCCCCGCGCCGACCACCAGCACCTTTTTCCCGCTCGGCGGACGGACTGTCTTGAACGCCCAGCCCTTTTCCGCCGCCATGTCGCCGAGGAAACGCTCGACGGCATGGATCGAGACGGGCGCGTCGACCTCGCCCCGGTTGCAGCCGCTTTCGCAGGGGTGATAGCAGACGCGGCCGTGAACGGCCGGCATCGGATTTTGCGCGGTGAGGATGTCCCATGCCTCATGGTAGCGGCCGGCCTGCGCCTCGGCGAGCCAGCCTCGAATGTCTTCGCCCGCCGGACAGGAATTGCTGCAGGGCGGCGTCAGCGTCACATATTGCGGCTTTTCGTGCCGGACGGGACCGGTGCCGTGCGACACGGTCAAATCGACAGCGGGCGTGAAGTCCGGTAGCTTGGTGTTCAAGTTTCCTCGCGCCCCTCTTCCGTCATATGCAATCTAGTGTCGCTTGCGACGCTCCGTTGCGCGTTGATCGGCGTCAAGACTGACAAATTATCTTGCAGAAAGAGGCGGGAGATCCCGCTCGCGGTTGTCCGCGATTGCCCTCTGTCCTGCGCGGTAGTCGCCCCGCCCCCGGCGGAATCCGGCAAAGTTCGAATATGCGCAACGGGTTCATCGGCAATGGAAGAGATTGGCGGGCCCTTTCGAGCGATGTAGCAAATCGTCCAATTGAGGCAGCCTTCTCAGGGCGTCGGGAGGTCCAGATCGGGCGCCGCCTCGATCAGTTGTGTCGTCATGCTCTCGAAAGTCTCGGACTTGAGGTGATAGAAGGCCTTGGCAATGAAACCGGTCTCGGGATGAACCCAATATTTGTGGTGGTTCTCCGACTTGAAACCCTGCAGCGAGACGTAATCGGCTTCGACCGTGTCAAACATGACACCGTCCAGTTCCTCGGTCCCGCAGACCTCGTTTCTCGCGCTTTGCGCGTTCTCCTCCATCTGCGCCCTGGCGGCGTCCGGGTCGCTGTCGAAATCGCGAAGCTTCGTCCAGCTCTCGCCCTTGTCGGCGGAGGTGTACATGACCTTGTCGTGGGTCAGCACCCAGGGCTGGCCCGCGGGTTCGATCACCTCGGTCATCCAGTGACCCGGCGCTTCCTGATAGAACCAGTTCTGGCTGGCCGGCGCGCCCTTGATCTCCTGCGTGACATGGATCTTCACCGCGCCGTCGCCATTGCCCTCGACCAGCAAACGGACGAATTGTTCGCGGCAGGTCTCGGCGGAGGCCGGAAAGGCCGCTGCGGAGGCCAGCAAGGCGGCGACGATTACGGGTCTGGCAATTCGTTTCATAAGTACATCCCTGCGTTGCGGTCACGTCTTCAATCCTGCCAGACCGGCGGGCCGATTCCCAGAGCCGTATCGCAGCCGCTATGATGCCGCGCATGGATGACCTCTTGGCGGCAATCAGGGATGCGGGACTTCCACCCGAAAGCTTTGGCCCGGAGGAGTCCACAGCCATTTCGCACAGGAAGGGCGCTTATGCGCTGCTGTTGCGGCTGGATGTGCCCGCCGAGTTCAAGCTGCGGACGGCCGAGGCCGCCAGTCTGACGCCCGGCTGGTTTGTCTATTGCGGAAGCGCCAAGGGACCCGGCGGATTGCGCGCCCGCTTACGCCGTCGCTTCCAACAGGACAAGGCGCTTCACTGGCACATCGACCGGTTGACCGCCGTCGCCGCAAGGATCGCCGCAGTGCCCGTTCAGGATGGAGACGAGTGCGCGCTTGTCGCCGCGCTGCTCGCAAACCGACATTTCGAGATCGCCGCCGGTTTCGGCAGCAGCGACTGCAGACAATGCGACAGCCATTTGCTGCGGTATCGCGCATCGGCCGACTGAGGCGGTTTCTCGAAAACTCGTCCGGCAACTTACGAGGCCAATTCGAAGCGCGCCGCGGCTTTCTCGGCGCCGATGTCCATCAGCGTGACGAGCGCCTTTTCGAGGCCCTCGCGCATGGCGGGATCAGCTGCCAGGGACGCCGGGAAGATTTCGCCGATCGCAAGAAATCCCCGAACGATCTCGGCTAGCGATCCGCCTTTCTCCCAGATGGCGCGGAGGCGATCCGCCATCGGGTCACGGACGTCGATCGCGTCCCCCTTCTCGTCGGTGCCGGAGGTATAGCGTATCCAGGCCGCGACGACGAGGAACAAGCCCTCCGGCGCATGGCCGGCCGCGAGGTTTTCCGCAATCGAGCCGAGCAGGCGCTGCGGCAGTTTCAGCGAGCCGTCCATGGCGATCTGCCAGGTGCGGTGGCGGATGCCGGGATTGGCGTAGCGATCCATCAGTGCGTCGGCATAGGCATTGAGATCGACACCGGGCGGCGGTGTCAGCACCGGGATGATCTCGTTTGCCCAGAGGTGGCGGATAAAGCCGGCAAGAGCCGGACGGGCGACGGCTTCGGAGACGGTCTCCGCGCCGGCGAGATAGCCGAGATAGGCGAGCGCGGAATGGGTTCCGTTCAGGCAGCGCAGCTTCATGTGCTCGTAAGGCCGGACATCCTCGACCAGCTCGACGCCAACCGCGCCGAGATCAGGACGCGCCCCGCCGGTGAAGCGATCCTCGATCACCCATTGGCGAAAGGGTTCATGCATGACCGGCGCGGCGTCGAAGGTGCCGGTTCGTTCCGCCAGACGTTCGATATCGGCGTCCGTCGTTGCCGGCACGATGCGGTCGACCATGGTGCAGGGAAAGCAGCATTCCGCTTCGATCCAGACTGCGAGGTCGTCGTCCATGCGCTTGGCCAGCTCCAGCACGATGCCGCGCAGCATGGCGCCGTTTTCCGGAAGATTGTCGCAGCAAAGGACGGTGAAGGGCGAAAGGCCCGCTTTGCGGCGGCGGTCGAGCGCGCGGCAGAGGAAACCGGGCGCGGATTTCGGCCGCTGCGGATCGGCGAGGTCGGCGACGATGTCGGGATGAGCGAAATCGAGCTTTCCCGTCGAGGGCGCGTGGCAATAGCCCTTTTCGGTGACGGTCAGCGAGACAATCTTCACCGCCGGATCGGCCATGGCGTCGAGCACCGCGCCGGGATCCTCCGGCGCGACCAGCATGGATCGCACGGCCGTGCCGATGCGCAGCGTCTCGCCGCCCGGGCCGAGTTCGCAGGCCGTATAGGCGTAGTCCTGGGGAGCGAGGCGGTCGCGCAGATCAGGATGGCGCAGGCTGACGCCTAGAATGCCCCAGTCGCCGCCGGATATCCGCATCGCTTCCTCGATATAGAGCGCGCCATGGGCTCTGAAGAAGGCGCCGAGGCCGAGATGGACGATGCCGATCGCCGGTTTCGGCCCACCCGCCGGGCGTTTGAGCCGCGGACGATTGCTTGCGTCGGCCGTCACAGGCGGTAGGCCTTTTTCACCAGCGTGTTGGTCAATTCGAGCGCCATCTGCTCGGCTTCCTCCATGTCCAGCCTGCCGTCGCCGACGAGGCCGGCGAGCCAGGCGCAATCGACGCGGCGCGCCACGTCGTGTCTTGCGGGGATCGAGCAGAAGGCGCGGGTATCGTCGTTGAAGCCGACGGTGTTGTAGATGCCGGCGGTTTCCGTGACGATTTGCCGGTACCGCATCATGCCTTCGGCGCTGTCGAAGAACCACCATGGCGGACCGAGACGAAGCGCCGGATAGACGCCGGCGAGCGGGGCGAGTTCGCGCGAATAGACGGTCTCGTCGAGGGTGAAGAGGATGATCGTCAGCTCGGAGCGCATGCCGACCGCGTCGAGAAGCGGTTTCAGCGCGCGGACATAGTCGGTGCGCTGCGGGATGTCGAATCCCTTGTCGCGGCCGAATTTCGCAAGGATGTCCGGCGAGTGATTTCGGTAAGAGCCAGCATGGATCTGCATGACGAGGCCGTCGTCGAGGCTCATGCGCGCCATTTCGGTCAGCATGTGGCCGCGGAAGGCGTCGGCCTTTTCCGGCGTCAGGTCGCCGAGCAATGCGCGCGCGAACAGAGCCGCCGCCTCGGCCTGCGGCAGGTCCTCGGTACGGGCGTTCGGATGGCCGTGGTCGCTTGCCGTCGCGCCGTGCTGTTTGAAGAAGGCGCGGCGTTTGCGGTGCGCCTCCAGGTAGCCTTCCCACTTCGTGGTGTCGCAGCCGGTGAGCTCACCGAATTTTTCGATGTTGCTGGCGAAATCCGGGGCTTCGGGATCGATCACGGTGTCGGGGCGGTAGGTGGTGACGACGCGGCCTTCCCAGCCGGATTCGGCGATCATGCGATGCCATTTCAGTTCGTCGAGCGCGCCCTCCGTCGTCGACAGCGCCTCGATGCCGAACCGCTCGAACAGGGCGCGCGGCCGATATTCATCCGAGGCGAGGCGTTCGGAGATCGTGTCGTAGTAGAGATCGGCGGTATCGGCGGACAGGCGCTCTTCGAGGTCGAACAAGGTTTCGAAGGCGTGATCGAGCCACATGCGCGTCGGCGTCGCGCGGAACAGGTGATAGTGGCTGGCGAAGAGCCGCCAGATCGTGCGTCCGTCAGTTTCGACCGGACCGCCATCAGCCCGCGGGACGCCGAGATCGGCGAGATCCACGCCCTGCGAACAGAGCATGCGGAAGACATAGTGGTCCGGCGTCACGAAGAGCCGCGCCGGGTCCGGAAAGGGTTCGTTTTCGGCGAACCATCGCGGATCGGTGTGGCCGTGCGGCGAGACGATCGGCAGATCGGCAATGCTCTCGTAAAGGCGCCGCGCGGTCTTGCGGGTCGGGGGATCGTTCGGAAACAGCCTGTCCGGATCAAGCAGGGGCAATGTCGTCTCCCAGGGTTGCGGCGAGGTTTAACCGAAAGCGAGGTGCGGCAGGAAGAGCACCACACCGGGGAAAAACAGCAGGATCATGACGAGCAGCACGATCGCGCCGACGAAAGGCAGGGATTCGCGGACATACTCCTCGATCTTGCAGTCGAGAAGGGAGCAGACCGTGTACATCGCAACGCCGACCGGCGGCGTCATCGAGCCGAGCGTGACGAGGGTCATCATCAGAATGCCGAAATGGACCGGATCGAAGCCGACGGACTTGATCACCGGCACGAAAATCGGGGTCAGGAGAAGGACGAGCACGGTGCTTTCGACGAACAGTCCGGCGACGAAGAGCATCGCCAGGATAATGGCGACGATCGCCTGCGGCTGAGTAATGCCCGACAGAAGCGCGCCGGCAATGGTCTGCGGCACCTGCAGGAAGATGATGGCGAAACCGATCATGCCCGACATCAGAATGATCAGCATGATCATGCCGATATCGGAAACCGAATTCTCGATGGCATGCATCGCCTTGGCGAGCGTCAGTTCGCGGTGGGCAAGGAAGCCGACGGCGAAGGCGTAGACGACGGCAAAGGCACCGACCTCTGAGGGCGTGAAAAGTCCGCCGCGGATCGAGACGATCAGCAGGACCGGGAAGGCGAGCGCCCATTTGGCATCCCAGGCGGCGCGCCATACGGCGCCGGAGGACGGCTTCTTCGCGTCGGCCGCTACATAGTTGCGCCGCCGCGCGACCAGCCATGCGGTGACCATCAGGAACAGCATCATCAAAATGCCGGGGACGATACCCGCAAGGAAGAGCTTACCAATGGAGACCTGGCCGACATAGCCGTAGAGGATCAGGCCGATGGAGGGCGGGATGGTCGCGGTGATCAGCGACGACAGCGCGATGACAGCGGCGGAATAGCCCCTGGAATAGCCGTTGCCGATCATCTGCGGTCCGAGAATGCGCGCCTCCATCGCGGCGTCGGCGACCGCGGAGCCGGATACCCCGCCCATCAAAGTGGACAGGATGATCGACACCTGCGCCAAACCGCCGGCCATCCAGGACACGGTGATGTTGGCGAATTTGAACAGGCGGTCGGTGATGCCGCTCTCGTTCATCAAATGGCCAGCGAAAACGAAGAAAGGCACGGCCAGCAGCGGGAAGCTCTGCGAGACCGAGGCCACCTTCTGCACGCCGATCGACATCGGCATCACGTCGGAGGTCAGGAAGAAGACGAAACCGGACAGGCCGATGGCGAAAGCCACGGGTGCCCCGAGAATCAGGAGGACGAGGAAGACGGCGCCGATCAGAAGCATGATCAGACTTCCTCATGGAGTTCGGCGTTGCCGTCAGGGCGCGCGAAGACGAGGAGCCGGCCCTGCGGATCGCGCATGGCCTGGACGGCGTTGGCTATGATGACCGCGCTCAGGAGGATGCATCCGACCGGCACGGCAATGGTGACGAAACCATAAGAGATGCCGCTGTCACCGAATATCCGCTCCTTGTTGAGCATGGTGAGCTTGTAGCCCTCCCAGGCGAGCACGGTCATGAAGACGATGAACAGGGCCGCGAGGCCGAGTTCGATTGCGAGGCGGATGCGGCGGCCGAAATAGCGGACGACGAGATCGACGCCGAGATGCGCCCGATCGCGCATGGCGCGGGTGGCGCCGAAGAAGCACAGCCAGATGAGAAGAAGCTGGGCCATGTCGACCGACCAGATCAGCGGATGACCGAAAAACCGCATGACCGCGGCGGCGAAAACAAGGCCCGTGATCACGAGCAACAGGACAGCGCCTATCGCCAGTTCGAGCCGCGCAAGCAATCGCGCCAATTCATGCCCTCCCGCACCTGTTTCGGGCGGGCCGAAGCCCGCCCGTCTTCATTTCAGCACGAGCGCCCGCTATTCGCCAGCCGCGATGGCGCGGACCTTGTCGCGAAGCTCGCCATAACCGAGCTCGTCATAAACGGGAGCCGTACGCTCCTTGAAAACCGCGGTGTCGATCTCCGCGATATCGATGCCCTCCGCCTTCAGATCCGCTTCGATCTGCGCCAAGGAGTCCCGCGTGCCATAGGAGGCAATGTCGCCGGCCTTCAGCGCTTCCTCGAGCAGGGTCGCCTGATATTCCTCGGGCAGGCTGTCGAACCAGCCGGCGCTGGTGATCATGCCGGTGATCAGATTGATATGGCCGGTCAGGGTGATGTTGGAGATCACCTCGTCGAGCTTGGCGCCGACCACGGCGGGAAGCTGGGCCTCGGCCGCGTCGATGGTCTTGGTCTGCATGGCGTTATAAACGTCGGCCCAGGGCAACGGGGTCGGCTCCGCACCCATGGCGCGGATCGTACCGGTCCAGACCGGCGCGCCAGGCGTCCGCATGCGGACGCCAGCGAGATCTTCGGGGCCGTTGATCGGCTTGTTGGTCAGCAGGTGCCGTTCGCCCTGCCACCAGTTGAAAGACAGGACCTGCAGACCGGAGCCGTCGGCGAGCTTGCCGGCCCAGTCAGCGAACATGTCGGAGGTTACGACCTTGCGGATGCCGTCATAGCCGGAAGCGAGGAACGGCGCGCCGAGAATGCCAAACTCGTTCTGGAAGACGGCGAGACGTCCGCCATCGACGATCACCGCAACCGGCGCGCCGGCGCGAGCCTGTTCGAGCACGTCTTCATCCGGGCCGAGCTGCGAATTCGGAAACAGGCGAACCTCAACGGCGCCATCGGTCGCCTTGGCGACATTGTCACGGAAGGCCTCGAGGCCCTTGTATAGCGGGTCGCTGGTGGCCAGCGCAGTGTTGATGCTCAACTGGTAGTCCGCGGCAAGTGCGCCGGTCATGCCGACCGCGAGCGCAGTCGCCGCTATGAGAGACTTGATCTTGAGATGTTTCATGGGCTTTCTCCTCCTCACAACGCCGGAAACGACGCTTTCCTCGTTTGACTGGAGACTAGTATGGTAGTATATGACGAGTCAAGATGACCTTGAATTCCGACTTCGTTGCCGCGCTTGATATCGGCACCCAGCCGCGTCCCTCCACGATGGGGAGCCATGTCTTCGACGTGCTGCGACAGGCCATCATCCAGCTCAAGCTGAAGCCGGGCAACGCCGTCTCCGAGACAGAGATCGCCAAGCAACTGGGCGTATCGCGCCAGCCCGTGCGCGAGGCGATCATCAAGCTCGCGGATGCGGGCCTTGTGGAAGTTCGCCCGCAGCGCGGCACCTATGTGCTGCTGATTTCGGAACGCGAGGTGAAAACCGCCCGGTTCCTGCGCGAGGCAATCGAGGTCGCCATCGCGCGCAAGGCCTGCGAGACGACCGGGCCGAAGGAAGCGGCGGAATTGCGCGCCTGTATCGCCCGGCAGAAGATGGCCGAGGACAGCGGCGTCTATACGGAGTTCCTGCGGCTCGACGAGCAGTTCCACCAGACGATCGCCCGCATCGCCGATTGCGAAAGCGCCTGGAAAGTGTTGGAAGGGCTGAAGGCGCAAATGGACCGGGTGCGCTTCCTGTCGATCCCGATGGCGACGCCAGTGCCGACGCTGATCGCGCAGCATGGCGACATCGCCGAGGCGATCATCGCCGGCGATCCGGACCGGGCCGAGGATGCGATACGGGTGCATTTGCGCGAGATCCTGAAATCGCTGCCGAAATTGTCGGCGGAGCATCCCGACCTTTTCGTGGAATAACAGCCGGAACCCGGCCAACAAGAAAACGCGGCGATAATCCGCGACAGGGAGAGGAACGGGAATGCGACGGACATGGCGCTGGTTCGGGCCCCAGGACCGGGTGACGGTCGACGACATGCTGCAGGCAAGCGTCGAAGGCGTCGTCTCGGCATTGCACCACGTGCCGACCGGCGCGGTCTGGAGCGCCGACGAAATCGCGCGGCGCCAGTCGGAGATCGCGCGGATGAAGGACGGCACGCCATCCGGGCTCTCCTGGGAAGTCGTCGAAAGCCTTCCCGTTTCCGAGGACATCAAGAAACAGAGCGGTGCGTGGCGCGAGCATATCGAGGCCTACAAGACGAGCCTTGCCAATCTCGCCGCCGCCGGCATCGAGGTCATCTGCTACAATTTCATGCCGGTGCTGGACTGGACGCGCACCGACCTCGCATGGCGGCTGCCGACCGGCGGAACCTGCATGCGTTTCGACATGATCGATTTCGCCGCCTTCGACATTCACATTCTCCAGCGCGACGGCGCGCGCGCCGACTTCCCGGACAATATCGTCGAGCAAGCCGATGAACGCTTCGCGATGATGAGCGAGGACCGCCAAGAGCAGCTCGCCAAGAATGTGGTTTTCGGCTTGCCGGGCGCGGCCGAACATATGACGCTCGACATGGTGCGGACGCATCTCGCAGAATATGACCGGATCTCGCCGGAGGCGCTTCGACAGCACCTGATCGATTTTCTTTCCGAGGTCGTGCCGACGGCGGAGAGCCTCGGCCTGCGGATGTGCTGCCATCCCGACGACCCGCCCTTCGGGCTGCTTGGATTGCCGCGGGTCATGTCGACGGAAGCCGATTACAGGCAAGTTCTCGACGCGGTGCCGAGCGCGGCCAATGGCGTGACATTGTGCGCCGGTTCGCTCGGCGCGCGTCCGGATAACGACCTGCCGGGCATGATGGAACGCCTCGGCGACCGGGTGCATTTCCTGCATCTGCGCAATGTCAAACGCGAGACGCAGGCGCAGCGCGGCTCATTCCACGAGGCCGAGCATCTCGGCGGCGACACCGACATGGTTGCCCTGATCGCGGCGGCGCTGGCCGAGGAGGCAAAACGCCGTGCCGCCGGCCGCGCGGACAGCTCGATCCCCTTCCGGCCCGATCACGGCCAGGACATCATGGACGATCTCGGCCGACAGGCGCAGCCCGGCTACCCGGCGATCGGGCGGATGAAGGGGCTCGCGGAATTGCGCGGCATCGTCACCGCGCTTTCGCATGAGCGTTATGGCGCGACGCGCGGCGGCGCGGCCTAAGCCGCCCGTTCGTAGACGAGCCCGGCGCTGTCATCGAGGACGATGGGGCCGCCGGCATAGGCCTCGTCGATCGACGGGGTCTTCAGGATCAGGCGCCAGCCCGTGCCCTGTATGCCCGGAACGGGCAGCGTCAGCGGATCGAACTCGCCGGTTTCGCCGCCTTCCATATGAGTGACGGTAAAGACCTGGTTGCCGTTCGGGGCGTGGCGCAGGCATACGAAGACCGTGCGCCCGTCGACCGGACGCAAATAGTCGAACGTGTCATTGGCGCCGAGATTGTCGCGCAGCCATCCATTGGAACGCCGGAATTTGCGCAGCGCCAGCATGAAGCCGGTCTGGCTAGGATCGAGCAGCGGCAGGGAATGGGACACGTTGCAATATTCATGCATGTCATCCATCCAGGCGCGGGCGATTATCTTCAGTTCGTCCGGCGTGAAGACATCCGGGCCTGACAGTTTCGGCTCGACCGCGTTCAGCAGGCCGGCGATCTTGTCGAGATCGTATTCGGTCACCTCCACCAGCGCCGGCAGGATCTCGAAGAAGCGCACCAGTTCCTCGCGCGTCGTAAAGCCGATCTCTTTCAGGCGGCGAAAGGCCGACGGCACCGAATAGGAATATTCGTCCACCTGCCATTTGAGCGAGATCGCCTCCTCGGCGACAACCTTCACGCCGTAGCGGTCGTCCTGATTGCGGATGAAACCCCAGCTTGCCCGTGCCGCGGCGTTGAGGAAGTCCATCGGCACGCCGGGCAGGGCCGCATAGGTCAGCATCGAGACCGCCGGATTGTCATAGGCGGTGTCGAGGATCTCCATGCGCGTGCGGCCGAGCCGGGTGTTGATGTTGAGCTTCGGATTGACCTGCGTGCCGCGGCGAAGCGTATCGTGGTTGGCGGTGCCGGAAATCCAGTTGGCGCCGTGGCTCGCGATCTCGCGGATGCGCCAGTATTTCGACAGCCAGAAACCGTAGATGAACGGCGTGTTGTGGGCGAATGTCAGCGGTCCCCACTGGAAGATATCCTGGTCGTCCAGATTTTCGATCACCGCGCGGTAGGTTGACGACAATTCCCAATCTTCCTGCGGCCAGGGGCGGCCGTCCTCGAAAACGAACCATGGCCGGAATTGAGTTCCCGCAACCTCCTGCTCCACTTCCGTCATCTGGCGCAGATAGTCGTCGTCGTGTTGCAGCGACTGGGTATGCGGATCCCACCACTTGAAGTCCTGGGCGCCGTCGACGCGCACGCCGTCGGCGCCGTAATTCACCTTGCGGCGCTGCATCTCCAGCAGGATCGCGCGGACCGCGGGATTCTTGTACTCCAGGTTCTGGCCATACATGTTCGGCCCGGCGAAGAAATGCGGATTGAGCGCATCGAGGCCCTGATTGTCGGAATGGCCGAAGACCACGTCGAAAACGAGCTTCTTCGGCTTGGTGGGGAAATTGTGCAGGACGGCGGCCAGATCGACCAGTTCGTCCGGACGGCCGCTTTCAAGCAGCACCGGGTTGACGGCGCCCATGCCGGCGATGACGACGTCGTAGCCCCAATTCGTCGTATCGGGCCGCGTCAGCTCGACGGAAACCGAGCTGTCCGTCCCATCGGATTCCTGCCAGAAATCCGGACCCGTCTCATAGACCGTCGTCGGCTCGACGGGGAGCAATTGAACCGCATCGTATCCGAGATAGAGCGCATCGCCCTGCTCAAGCGGCAGATCGGCGCGCAGGCGCTCCGACAGGCGCTCGAAATGACGCGCGAGGCTCGCCAGCGTACCGCCGGCGGTGGCTGTCGGGACATGGATCTGGAGAATGTTGGTCGGCGGGCCGAAACGGTGGGGGCTGTCGCCGGCCAGCGCCTCGTAATAGCCCCGGTCGGCGCGTGCGGCCTGCATTGCCCCGATGTCGTAGAGTTCCGCCGGCGCCATGGCGCCGAACGGCATGGAGGCGGCCAGAGGATCGAGGATACGGTGCCAATCGCCGGCCGCATCGCGCCAGGCCAACGCATAAAAATCGCCAATTTGGTCGCGCATGCCCGCCTTCAGGCCGGAAACGCAGGCGAATGTGTGCGCTTCGTAGCGCATGACCGGAAGATAGATACGCTCGAAAGTCAGCGTCTGGTGCGAGCGGGTCAGGTCGATATCGTCGGACGGCTCGATGATCTCCAGGAACACGTCGCCATCGGGGACGCGGTGATCGAGCAGTTCCGGCGTCCAGAAACCGAATTCGACGAGATCGCCGGTTTTCTGCGCGCCGAGGCGGCGGGCGATCGCGGCTTCCGCGTCGAAGGCCGTCGGCTGCGTGGTCAGCTGTTCGCGGCACCAATCGACGAGTTTTTGCGTGGCCTCGGCGTCGAGGCTAGCGCGGTCCTTTAGGGACATGGGCTGTCTCCCGTGCTTTGCGGGCCGTGGAGACCCTTTTTCTTCAGGTTTTCACATCCGGCGCGGTGCGGCCGGTGTGGGCTTCGATGCCGGCGATCTCGTCGGCGGCGGCGATGACATCGGCCAGGGCTTCCTGCGCATCGCGGTGGATCTTCGACGGGTCCGTCTCGACATCTTCCAGATAGACACGCAGCGTCGCGCCGACAGTGCCGGTGCCGGACAGGCGGAAAACGATGCGCGCGCCGCCGGCAAAGCCGATGCGGATGCCCTGGTTCTCGGAGCGCGATCCGTCGACCGGGTCATCATAGGCAAATTCGTCGGCCGACTCGACCGCAAGACCGGAAAAATCCTGGCCCGGCAGATCTGCAAGCTTGCCGCGCAATGCGTCCACTAACGCATTCGCCTTGTCGGTCTCGACACCCTCATAGTCATGGCGCGAATAGTAGTTGCGGCCATATTCCTCCCAATGCGCCGTCATGATGCTGGCGACCGGCTGGCGCTTCACCGCCAGGATGTTGAGCCAGAGAAGCACCGCCCAGAGACCGTCTTTTTCACGGACATGGTCGGAGCCGGTGCCGGCGCTCTCCTCGCCGCAAAGCGACACGCGGCCGGCATCGAGCAGATTGCCGAAGAACTTCCATCCGGTCGGCGTCTCGTAGCAGTCGAGCCCCTTGGCGGCGGCGACGCGGTCAAGCGCGCGACTGGTCGGCATCGAGCGGGCGACACCCTTCAGCCCGCCGGAATAGCCGGGCGCGAGATGGGCGTTGGCGGCGAGCACGGCGAGGCTGTCGGACGGCGTCACATAGACGTTGCGCCCGACGATCATGTTGCGGTCGCCGTCGCCGTCGGAGGCCGCGCCGAAGTCGGGCGCGCCATCGCCGAACATGACATCCATCAGATCCTTCGCCCAGATCGGGTTCGGGTCCGGATGGCCGCCGCCGAAATCGGGCGACGGCACGGCGTTGACGACGCTGCCATCCGGTGCGCCAAGTTTCTCCTCCAGAATGGCTTTCGCGTAGGGACCGGTCACGGCATGCATGGCGTCGAAGCGCAGGCGGAAACCGGAGGCAAGAAGGTCGCGGATGGCGTCGAAATCGAACAGCGTCTCCATCAGGGCGGCGTAATCGGCGACGGGATCGACGATCTCGATCTCCATGCCCGCCAGTTCCGTCGTGCCGAGCTGCGACAGATCGATATCGTGTGTCTCGACGATGTCGTAGGACGTTACCTGTTTCGACGCCTCGAAGATGCGGTTGGTCACCTCCTCGGGCGCCGGGCCGCCATTGGCCGTGTTGAACTTGACGCCGAAGTCCTCCTTCGGACCGCCGGGATTATGGCTGGCCGACATGATGATGCCGCCATCGGTCTCGCGGATGCGGATCAGGTTTGAGGCGGCGGGCGTGGACAGGAGCGCGTTCTGCCCGACGATCACCTTCTTCGCGCCGGAGGCCGCGGCCATGCGCAGAATCACCTGGGCGGCGCGGTCGTTGAAATAGCGGCCGTCGCCGCCAAGCACGAGCGTCTTGCCCTCAACCCCGCCGATCCCGACCCAGATCGACTGGATGAAATTTTCGAGGAAATGCGGGCCCATGAAGACATGGGTTTTCTTGCGCAGGCCCGATGTTCCCGGCTTCTGGCCTTCTATGGGCGTCGTCTGAACGGTGATGCGTTGCATGGCTTGCCTCCTACCGGCCAGAATTCTTCATGATTTCGGCAGTTCGCGCAAAGCGGTCGTCGGCGACAAAGCCGGATGCCTGTTCAGGCAGGCGTCGCCGCCAGTTCGGATGCTCGAACACGGTGCCGGGAAGATTGGCCTGTTCTTCCAACCCCAGAATATCCTCCGCCTGCAATGCCACAAGCCGGGAAGCGGAACCGGCGAGAAATCCGTGCAGCGCATCGACCGAGCCGTCGTGATTGCCGATGACATGATCGAAGGCGGCCACATCGTCGCGCCGGCGGTGCCGTTCCTGCGCCGCATGGTCGCCATCCATGTGACCAAGGCGTTCGCGCCAGTCGATATCCAGTCCCTTGCGCCAGCCGCGCCAGGTCGGCAGATCATGCGAGGCAAAGGCGGCAAGCGTTTGCGGATCATAGGCCGAGGACGGCAGGAACCCGCCGCCGCCATGCCAGTCGCGCTCGAAAACCGAAACGCGACAGCCGAGAATGCCTGAATTGTGCAGATCGGCGCGTAATCCCTCGGGGATATTGCCGAGATCCTCGCCGATGATCGATGCGCCGGCCCGCGCCGCCTCGATGCGCGCGACCGCCAGCATGGCGGGTTTCGGCATGGCGACATAGAGACCCGGCAGATCCTGCGGACACCAGAAGGTGCGGTCGAAGCCGAGAATATGGTCGATGCGCAACAGGCCGCAAAAGCGGAACTGTTCGCTCAGCGTTTCGGCGAGCACCGTGAAGCCGGTTTCGGCCATGGCGCGCGGCGAAAGCGGCGCAACGCCCCAGACCTGCCCGTCGGCCGAAAAGGCGTCCGGCGGCGCGCCGAGCGAAACGCCGCGGGCGAATTGAGACGGTTCCGCCCATGTCTCCGCGCCGGCCGGATGCGTGCCAACGGCGAGGTCGAGATAGAGGCCGAATTGCATGCCCGCATCGTGGCCGGCTTTCTGCGCTTCGGCGAGCTGCGTTTCGGCAACCCATTGCAGCCAGGCATGGAAGCGCAGGCGATCCGGATTGGCCAAGGCGAAATCGCGCACCGGCTCCGTGGCAAGATCGCGAAACGCTTCCGGCCAGTCCGTCCAGTATGGGCCGTGGACTTCCGACAGCGCCTGATGGATGGCGAAGCGCTCCAGCTCCGGCCCGCGCGCGGCCCGCCACGCGTCGAAGGCCGGATCGCCCGCGCCGGCGCAAAATTGCGCATAGGCATCGCCAAGGGCTTTCTTCCTGCGGGCAACCGATTCCGGATATTCGATCAGGTCGCTCTCGTCGGCCGGCCCCTCCGTACCGGTCTCGATGTGGATCGCGTTGAGATGGCGGCGGCTCGACGGCGCGTAGGGACTGTAATTGAGCGGGTCGTCGGGAAAGCCGGCGTGAACCGGATTGATGCCTAGAAAGGCCGCGCCGAGACCGCCGAGCGCACCGGCCGCGCAGGCAAGATCGCCATAGGTACCGAGACCGCCGCCCCTCTCCGGCCTGAGCCCGTAAAGGGGCAAGGTGACGCCCCATGCGCGGTGCGGTTCGGGCAGGCGTTCGGGCGCCGCCAGAACGGTCGTGACATTATCGCCAATGACAAGCCTGTGCCGACCGAGGCAAAGATGCCCGAGATCGAGTTCATGCGCGGCGTGGCCTTCGCGGATTTCGCCATCGGCGCATTCAAGCCGCCATTCGGCCTCGGCTTCGCCGATCGCAAAGCGCGCAGAATCATCGGCGCGAGCCACCACCCATTCGGGGAGACGCCTGCGGGAACGCGCCTCCTGAAGGCGATGCAGGCTGTCTGCGGCATCGGCATCGGTTTCGGCGGGCAGGCCGAGCGCGCCGAGCACCGCGCGGATGCTTTCCGGCGGCGCCTCGCGCCATTGGCCCGCACCGTCATGAAAGCGTGAAATCAGACCGGCTGCAGCCGCGAGCGCTTCAAGCGCTTCGCCCATCAATCCTTCTCCTGGACCAGAACGACCACGGATGCTTCGGAGACCCTGATCTTCCCGCCGGAAACCGGTTTCGGATCCGCCTCGGGATGAGCGGTGTCGATTTCCAGTTTCCAGTGCAATCCATCAGGATCGTCGGGGGCCTTCACTTCCACCGCCGAACCGGCGTTGAAGACGGCGAAGATCGCGGTTTCGAGGGCCGCGTAGGGCGGCGTGCCGGATGCGGTGCGCATTTCCACGCAGACGAGGCGCAGATCCGGGTTGTGCCAGTCATCGCTGGTCATGGGCGTGCCGTCGGCACGGCTCCAGAACAGGTCCTCCTTGCCGTCGATGGCGCGTTCGCGCGAATGCAGGAAGCGCTTCTGGCGCAGGATCGGGTGGGCCTTGCGAAACGCGATCATGCGCCTGGTGAATTCGAGAAAGCCGTCGTCGCCGTTCTCCCAGTCGATCCAGCTGATTTCGCTGTCCTGGCAGTAGGCGTTGTTGTTGCCGCCCTGGGTGTGGCCGATTTCGTCGCCGGCGAGGATCATCGGCGTGCCCTGGGCGAGCAGCAGCGTCGCCATCATGTTGCGGCGGCGGCGCTCCCGGGCGGCGAGAATGCCGATATTCTGGGTCTCGCCTTCGGCGCCGAGATTGAAGGAATAATTCTCCGAGTGCCCGTCGCGATTGTCCTCGCCATTGGCCTCGTTGTGCTTGGAATTGTAGGAAACCACATCGGCGAGCGTGAACCCGTCATGGGCGGAGAGGAAATTGACCGAAGACGTCGCGGGGCGGCCGGAATGGTCGAATTGCAGCGCCGAGCCGGTGAGGCGGTCGGCGAGGTCCGGCGCGCGGCCGGGATCGCCGCGCCAGAAGCGGCGCACGCCGTCGCGAAACCTGTCGTTCCATTCCATGAAGGGCGGCGGAAAGGCGCCGAGCTGATAGCCTCCGGGCCCGATATCCCAAGGCTCGGCGATCAGCTTCACCTTTGTCAGCACGGGATCCTGGCGCACCGCGTCGAAGAAAGCCGCGCCGCGATCGAAGCCGGTCGGCGTGCGTCCGAGCGTCGAGCACAAATCGAAGCGGAAACCGTCGACATGCATCACCTCGACCCAGTAGCGCAGCGAATCCATGACCATGCGCAACACCATGGGATGGTCGAGATTGAGCGTGTTGCCGGTGCCGGTGTCATTGACGTAGTAGCGCGGGTTTTGTTCCAGCCGGTAATAGGAGCGGTTGTCGAGCCCGCGGAACGACAGCGTCGGGCCGAGTTCGTTGCCCTCGCCGGTGTGGTTGTAGACCACGTCCATCAGCACCTCGATGCCGGCGGCATGGAACCGGGCGACCATGGTCTGGAACTCGGCGATGTCGCCTTCGTGTAGATAGCGCGGCTCCGGCGCGAAGAAGCCGATGGTCTGGTAGCCCCAATAGTTGGTGAGATCGCGCTCGACCAGGAACCGGTCATTGAGGAACGCTTGCGAAGGCAGAAGCTCGATCGTCGTGATGCCGAGCTTGACCAGGTAGTCGAGCATCGGTTCGGAGGCGAGGCCGAGGAACTTCCCGCGCGGCGCGGCGTCGGGATGCAGTTGCGTCATGCCTTTCACATGCGCCTCGTAGATGATCGTCTCGGCGATGGGCGTGTCCGGCGGCTCGTCGTCGCCCCAGGAAAAGGCGGGATCGACAACGACGCATTTGGGCATGAACGGTGCGCTGTCGGTCTTGTCGTAGCTCAGATCGTCGCGATTCATGCCGATCTCGTACCCCATCAGCGCATCCGACCATTTCGGATGTCCGGTCAGGCGCTTGGCATAGGGATCGATCAGGAGCTTGTTGGGATTGAAGCGATGGCCCTCGTCGGGACGGTAGGGCCCGTGGGCGCGGTAGCCGTAGAGCTGGCCCGGGCGCAGGCCCGGAATGTAACCGTGCCAGACATCGCCGTCGCGCTCCGGCAGGTCGAGCCGCTTTGTCTCGGTCTCGCCGTCTTCGGAAAACAGGCACAGGGTCATCCGGCTGGCGTGCTCAGAAAAGACCGCGAAATTGACGCCGTCGCCGTCAAAGGTCGCGCCAACGGTCGCCGGGTTGCCGGCGTAGAGCGAGAAATCCACTGTCATGGATGCGTTCCGAGACTTTCGTAAAGGGCGGCGTAGCGCGGTGCGGACGCCGACCAGCCGACGGGATGGGCCATGGCGCGGCGCTGCATGCGTTCGAAGGCCGGCTTGTCCGCATAGACGTCGCACAGGCGCACCAGCGCGGCGGACAGCGCGTCCGCGGTCACGGGGTGGAACTGGAAGCCGGTCGCGACATCGGCGGCGACGGCAGCGTCATTGGCGTTGATGATCGTGTCCGCCAGGCCGCCGGTCATGGCGACGACCGGTATGGCGCCATAGCGCAATCCGTAGAGCTGGGTCAGGCCGCAAGGCTCGAAGCGCGACGGAACGATGACCGCGTCGCCGCCGGCCATCATGCGATGCGACAAGGATTCGTCATAACCGATGCGCGCCGAGACCTGCGGCATGGCTTCGGCCGCCTCGAGCCATGCTTTTTCCAGAGCGGCGTCGCCGGACCCCAGAAGCGCGACCTGGCCGCCGCGGGCGACGAATTCCGGCAGGGCCTGGAGCAACAGGTCGAGCCCCTTCTGCTCGGTCAGCCGCGAAATGACCACCGCCAGCGGACCGTCAGTCTGCGCCAGACCGAATTCCTCGATCAGCGGGCCGCGATTGGCGGTTTTCTTCTTCGGCGATTTGTAGTTCGCGATCGCCGGGTCCGTTCTCGGATCCCAGACCGCTTCGTCGATCCCGTTCAAAATGCCGACGAGATCGACCTGCCGGGCGCGCAGGACGCCGTCCAGCCCCATGCCGAATTCGGGCAGCATCAGCTCGCGGGCATAGGTGGGGCTGACGGTCGACAGCTTGTTGGAAAATTTCAGCCCGGCTTTCAGGGCGTCGATCTGGCCGTAGAATTCGAAGCCCTCGGGGTGGAAGCCCCATTGCGGCAGTTTCAGCGCTTTCAGTTTCGCGGCGGGCGCGAGCCCGTGGAAGGCGATGTTGTGGATCGTCAGCAGTGTGCCGACCCGCCCGGCAGCCTCCATTTCGTGCAAATAGACCGGGACGAGCCCGGCCTGCCAGTCATGCAAATGCAGGACCTCCGGTCGCCAGTTTCCGACGCCTTCCGCTGCGATGGACGCGGCCATCCAGCTCAATGCCGCAAAGCGCTCGGGATTGTCCGGCCAGTCCTTGCCGTTGGGGCCGAGATAGATCGAACCTGCCCGATCGTAGAGATGCGGCGCATCGAGCACGAGGAGGTCGAGCCCGGCGACCTTGCCCCCCAGAAGGCGAGCCGGTCCGCCCATCAGATCGGTTTCGACACGCAGTTCGCGCGGCCGCTTAAGGGCCTTCATCACCGCCGGATAGCCCGGCAGCAGGGTTTTCAATTGCCAGCCTTCGGCGGCCATGGCGCCGGGCAGCGCCCCCGCAACGTCGGCAAGTCCTCCCGTCTTGACCAGAGGCGCACATTCCGACGCCACGGACAGAACTTGCCTCATCCGGCGGCTCTCCGATCCAACATATCCTGGGTGATCAAGGTGACTCCGTTATCGCTGACGCGGAACCATTTGGCATCTTCCTCCGGGTCCTCGCCAACAACGAGGCCGTTCGGGATCACCACGCCCCGGTCGATGACGACATTGGTCAGCCGGGCGGAGCGTTCGATCGTGACATAGGGCAGGACCACCGCGTGATCGAGCACCGAATATGAATTGGAATGAACGCCGGTAAACAACAGCGAATTGCGCACCTCCGTACCGGAAATGATGCAGCCGCCGGAGACGAGACTGGACACCGCGCTGCCGCGCCGGGTTTCCTCGTCATGTACGAATTTGGCCGGCGGCATGATTTCCGAATAGGTCCAGATCGGCCATTGGCGGTCCCAAAGATCGAGATCCGGCGAGAAGTCGGTCAGGTCGATATTGGCCTTCCAGAACGCGTCGACCGTCCCGACATCGCGCCAATAGGCCGGAGCATCGGGAGACACCTTCACGCAGCTTCGCGAGAAGCGGTGCGCGACGGCCTTGCCGTTCTTGACGATGTCGGGGATGAGATCGCCGCCGAAATCATGGCGTGAATTCGGATCGGCCGCGTCCTTGATCAACAGATCGCGCAGGAATTTCCAGTCGAAGACATAGATGCCCATCGAAGCGAGCGCGACGGTCGGATCGTCAGGCGTGCCCGGCGGATCGGCCGGTTTTTCGAGGAAGTCGGTAATGCGATCGTCGGCATCGATCGCCATCACCCCGAAGGCGGTGGCTTCCTCGCGCGGCACGGTGAGGCAGCCGACCGTGACATCGGCGCCGCTTTCGACGTGATGGCGCAGCATCACCTCGTAGTCCATCTTGTAGACGTGGTCGCCGGCGAGAATGAGGACATAATCGACATCGTAGCTGTCGACGATGTCGATATTCTGGGTCACCGCGTCGGCCGTGCCAAGATACCACATGTTTTCGTCGACGCGTTGAGAAGCCGGCAAAATATCGAGATACTCGTTGCGCTCCGGGCGGAAGAAGTTCCAGCCCCGCTGGCAATGGCGGATCAGCGAATGCGCCTTGTACTGGGTGGCGATTGCCATCTTGCGGATGCCGGAATTCAGCGCGTTGGACAGGGCGAAATCGATGATCCGCGCCTTGCCGCCGAAATAGACCGCGGGCTTGGCGCGGCGGTCGGTCAGTTCCTTCAGCCGGCTGCCCCTGCCGCCGGCTAGGACGAACGCCATGCTTCTGTTCGTTAGTCGGGAAACCGCCATGCCACCATCTCCTCCCTGTTCTCAGGTCTCGTAGGTCAGGATAACAGTCGAAAGCGGCGGTAACGTTACACGCGCCGACGCCGGCTGTCCCTGGAATCCCTCACCCGTGGCCATAACGCCGCCGAGGTTGCCCCGGTTGCCTCCGCCATAGATTTCCGCATCGGTGTTCAGCGCTTCGCGCCACTTGCCCTCGATCGGCAGGCCGCACAACCAGTCGCGACGCTCCACCGGCGTGAAGTTGCAGATGACGACAACCGGCGGATCGTCCGGACCGCCACGGCGCAGCCAGGCATAGATGGAATCCTCGACCGCATTGGCCTCGATCCACTGGAAGCCGTCTTCCTCGCAGTCCTTCACATGCAGCGCCGGCATGGCGCGGTAGAGCGTGTTGAGATCGCGGACCAGCCGCTGGATGCCCTGATGGTTGGGATATTGCAGGACGCCCCAGTCGACCTCGCCGGCCTGTTTCCATTCCGCCGGCTGGGCGATCTCGCAGCCCATGAACAGAAGCTTCTTGCCGGGATGCCCCCACATGAAGCCGTAATAGGCGCGCAGATTGGCGAAGCGCTCCCATTCATTGCCGGGCATGCGGGCGAACATCGACCCCTTGCCGTGCACCACCTCGTCGTGGCTGATCGGCAGGATGAAGTTTTCCGAAAAGGCGTAGTGTAGGCCGAACGTCATCTGGTGGTGATGATATTTCCGGTAGATCGGCTCGAGCTTGATGTATTCGAGCGTGTCGTTCATCCAGCCCATGTTCCACTTGTAGCCGAAGCCGAGCCCGCCGGTGTCGACCGGGCGCGACACGCCGGGGAAACTGGTCGATTCCTCGGCCACCGTCATGATGCCGCCGACCTCGCCATAGACGGTCGTGTTCATGCGCTGGAGCATGTCGATCGCCTCTAGGTTCTCGCGGCCACCATGCTTGTTGGGCACCCATTCGCCGTCCTTGCGCGAATAGTCGCGGTAAAGCATCGATGCGACCGCATCCACGCGCAGCCCGTCCACATGGTATTCTTCGAGCCAGTAAAGCGCGTTGGAAATCAGGTAGTTGGCGACCTCGACACGGCCGTAGTTGAAGATCAGCGTGTTCCAGTCCTTGTGGAACCCCTCGCGCGGATCGGCATGCTCGTAAAGCGCGGTGCCGTCGAACTGGCCCAGCCCGTGCGCATCGGTCGGGAAATGGCCCGGAACCCAGTCGAGAATGACGCCGATGCCCTTTTCATGGGCGGCCTCGACGAGATCGCGGAATTCATGCGGCGGTCCGTGGCGGATGGTTGGCGCGAAGAGACCGACGGGCTGATAGCCCCAGGACCCGTCGAAGGGATGCTCCGACAGGGGCAGGAACTCGATGTGGGTGAACCCCATATCGTGGACGTAATCGACCAGCTCCACCGCCGCCTCCTTGTAGGAGAGCATGCGGTTGTCTTCCTTGTGGCGGCGCTTCCACGATCCGAGATGCACCTCGTAGACGGAGATCGGCGCGGTGCGGGCGTCGCGGCCGGCGCGTTCGTCCATCCAGCGCTGGTCCTTCCAGCCATAGCCCGAAATGTCGCGCACGATCGATGCGGTTTCCGGCGGGTGCTCAGCGCCGAAGCCGATCGGATCGGCTTTCAGGGGCTGGACCGTCCCGTCGGCACCGACGATGCGATATTTGTAGTGCGTGCCCTCGCCGATGCCGGGAATGAAGATTTCCCACACGCCCGTCGAGCCGCGGCGGCGCATGACATGGCGGCGGCCATCCCACCAGTTGAAATCGCCGACCACCGAGACGCGCTGCGCATTCGGCGCCCAGACGGCGAAATGAGTGCCATGGGCGCCCTCATGCGTCATGACATGCGCGCCGAGCACGGCCCACAGACGTCGATGGGTGCCCTCGCCGAGCAGATATTCATCCATCTCGCCGATGACCGGGCCGAAGCGGTAAGGA
Source organism: Ahrensia sp. (assembly GCA_002698425.1). The sequence continues at coordinate 27,733 of NZXU01000050.1, forward strand.
TCGTCGAATTCCCAGCTGCCGCCATCTGCGGAGCCTTTCAGGCGATAGGTCTCGCCATCGGGAATTTCACCGACGAACACGGAAGGCACTTCGGGAACGGGGGAGAGTTCTATGGTTTCGGAAGGGGTCACGGCGCGTAGCGCTTTGGCGCCCGGATCGTAGGCAACCAGACAGGTCTGGCCATCGATCCGGTGCGGGCCGAGCACGGCAAACGGGTCGTCATGCGACCCATCGGCAATGCGGCGCGCCGTTTCCACGGGGATCAAGGTCTTGATCAGATCGGAAGCGGACATCATGACCTCAAGCTATTCACCTCTCAGGGAATAGCAAGGGTCCAGAAAATTCAATTCGCCCGATCGTCCGATCAGGACGTAACGGAATGCGCCGCCCAGACGTCGTTCATGTAGCCGCGAATGGTGCGATCCGAAGAGAACCACCCGGTCCGGGCGGTGTTGTAGGCCGCCATGCGCATCCAGGTTTTCGGATCCTGGTAAACCCGGTCGACTTCGCGCTGCTTGTCGTAATAGGCGGCGAAATCCGAGCAGACGAGGAAATAGTCGGACCAGCGCAGATTGTCGACGACATCCGCGTAACGGTCGGGCTCTCCCGGAGAGAAGGCGCCGGCTTCGATCGCGGCGATGGCCTCGGCCAGATGCGGGCTGGCGTCGATCGCTTTCCTGGCGTGCTCCGTGACAGATCGGCGCGCCACGACTTCCGGGGCGGTCATGCCGAACAGGAAGAAATTGTCGGCGCCGACATGCTCGCGAATTTCCACATTGGCGCCGTCGAGCGTGCCGATCGTCAGCGCGCCGTTCAGCGCGAATTTCATGTTGCCGGTGCCGGACGCTTCCTTGCCCGCCGTCGAGATCTGCTCCGAGAGGTCGGCGGCCGGGATCAGCCTTTCGGCCAGCGTGACATTGTAGTTCGGCAGGTAGGCGACCTTCAGCATTTTGGAGGTCACCGGGTCGGAATTGATGGTGCGCGCGACGTCGTTGATCAGGTGGATGATCTTCTTGGCAAAGACATAGCCCGGCGCGGCCTTGCCGGCGAAGATCTTCACGCGCGGCGTCCAGTCTGCATTCGGATTTTCGCGCATTTCATGCCACAGCGCGATCGTCTCGAGAATGTTGAGATGCTGGCGCTTGTATTCGTGGATGCGCTTGATCTGGATGTCGTACATGGCGTCCGGGTCGAGCAGGATGCCTTCGGTGTCGCGGACGAAATTGGCGAGGTCGACCTTGTTCTTCTTTTTCGCCGCCGCATAGCGATCCAGGAAGCCGGCATCGTCGATATGCGGTTCGATTTCGGTCAGGCGGTCGAGGTGGCCGACCCAATCATTGCCGACCACGTCGTCGATCAGCGAGGAAAGCGCCGGATTGCAGGAAAGCAGCCAGCGCCGCGGCGTGACGCCGTTCGTCTCGTTGACGATGCGGTCGGGATGGAGGCGGTTCAGTTCGGCGAAGACCGTTTCCTTCATCAGGTCCGTATGAAGCGCCGACACGCCGTTGATGCGGTGCGCCATGATGAAGGACAACTCGCCCATCTTCACATGGTCATGTTCGAGGATCGACGTCTTGCGGGTCGGGTTGCGCCTGGCGTGCAGGTCGTCGATGCGCTCGATCAGTTTCAGATGGCGCGGCAGAAGCGTGCCCATCAGGCCCTCCGACCAGCGCTCCAGCGCCTCGGGCAGCAGCGTGTGGTTGGTATAGGAGAGGCAGGCCTGCGCGATGTCGACCGACTCCTCGAAATCGAGCCCCTTGTCATCATGCAGGAGACGCACGAGCTCCGGGCCGGCAATCGCCGGATGGGTGTCATTGAGCTGGATCGCGATCTTTTGCGGCAGTTTGCGGAGATCGTCATACTCGGTGAGGAACCGGCGCAGGATGTCGCGAAGCGACGCGGCCGTGAAGAAGTATTCCTGCTTCAGCCGCAGCGTCTTGCCCTGATCTGTGGTGTCGTCGGGGTAGAGAACACGCGAGATCGTGCGCGCCAGCGCTTCCGGTTCGGCCGCGGCGGCGTATTCGCCCCGGTTGAAGCGCTCGAGGTCGAAGACACGGGTCGGCTTGGCGCTCCACAAACGCAGCGTATTCGCCCATTTCCCCTGCCAGCCGATGATCGGCGTATCATGCGCCGACGCGATGACGCGCTCGTCCGGCTGCCAGACGGCCCGCTCGCCCGCTTCCAGGACGGAGCCGCCGAAACCGATCTCGAAGGCGGCTTCCGGCCGCTCGAACTCCCAGGCATGCCGGCCGCTCAGCCAGGTCTCCGGTTCCTCGACCTGGCGCCCGTCGACGAAACGCTGGCGAAAGAGACCGTGCTCGTAGCGAATTCCGTAGCCGTGGGCCGGGCAGGCGACGGTCGACAGGGAATCGAGGAAACAGGCCGCCAGCCGGCCGAGGCCGCCATTGCCGAGCGCCGCATCCGGCTCGTTTTCCAGAACCGCTTCAAAAGAAACGCCAAGCTCCCGGCAAACCTTCTGCGAGGTCTCCAGGAGACCGAGATTGACGATCGCGTCCTCCAAAAGGCGGCCGATCAGGAATTCCATCGACAGGTAGTAGACGCGCTTGTGCTTGCCGGCATAGGTCGCCCGCGTGGCCGCGAACCAGGGATCGACGATCCGATCGCGAACGGCCAGGGACAGGGCAACGCGCCAGTCCTGGATGTGGGCGTGTTCGGGATCCTTGCCGAACGAGTATTTCAGATGATGCAGCAGGCTTTCGCGCAATTCGGCGTCTGTCATGGTCTGTCCCTTGCCGGTGGCGGCAATCGTCATGTGAAGCTCGGATGAATATGGTCTTGGGAGGCCAAAGCGGTTTTAATCGATTCTATCGCGGATCGCCCATGCTTCCGCAACCCGAATGATCGCAACTACGCGGATCGGGGCGGAAAACAAGCCTGCTTGCGCCACTGTGTTGCGAACACGCCACTTTCGGGGCCGCCAAACGGTTTCCAATTGCCGACGAAACGCACTAGAAGGCGGAAATGACGACTCGCCAGAGGCACGAAATGGCTGACAATCCGATCCGACTGCACAGTGAAGACCTCTCCGACGAGGCCGCGGCGCGATACACCGACGCGATCGCCATCGACACGGAAACGCTCGGATTGAAGCCGCATCGCGACAGGCTTTGCGTGGTGCAGTTGTCATGCGGCGACGGGACCGCGGATGTGGTCCAGATCTCCAAGGGCCAGAAGAAAGCGCCGAACCTGACCCGCCTGCTGCGGGACGGGAAGAAGACCAAGATTTTCCATTTCGGCCGTTTCGACATCGCTGTCCTCAAGCACGCTTTCGGCGTGACGACGACACCGGTCTTCTGCACCAAGATCGCCTCGCGGCTGACGCGCACCTATACAGACCGGCACGGGCTGAAGGACATCTGCCGGGAGTTGCTCGGCGTCGATCTCTCCAAGCAGCAGCAGTCTTCGGACTGGGCCGCGACCGAGTTGAGCGACGCGCAACTGGAATACGCCGCTTCCGACGTTTTGCACCTGCACGCCCTGAAAGCCGTTCTCGAGGATCGGCTGGCGCGCGAAGGTCGGACGAAAATGGCCGATGCCTGCTTCCGTTTCCTGCCCACGCGCGCCGATCTCGATCTCGCGGGCTGGGACGAGGAAGACATCTTCTCGCATAGCTGAGACCGACTGCATTCCATGCCGCAACCCCTGCTGATCTTCGATTGCGACGGTGTCCTCGTGGACAGCGAGTTCATCTATCTCGATGTCGAACTGGCCTTTCTGCGCGACCTCGGCGTGACCGTCGACTGGGCGACCTATGTGCGCGAATTCATGGCGCTCGGCCCGGCCGACTGGCGCATCAAATATGCCGGCCTGATCCTGCGCGAGACGGGAGAACCGCTGCTCGATGCCGGGTTCGAAAAGCTGAAAGCGGAATCGCGGCGGCGCGTCGCGGCGGAGTTGAAACCGGTCGAGGGCGCCGAGGCGATGCTGGAGAGCCTGACCGCCCCCCGCTGCGTGGCCTCATCCACGCAACTCGGCTTCCTGCACCGCAAGCTCGACCTCGTCGATTTCTCCCACTTCTTCGGCAACGGCATCTTTTCGGGCGACATGGTCGAGCATGGCAAGCCGGCGCCGGACCTGTTCCTGCATGCCGCGCATGCGATGGGCCATGGCAATGGAGACTGCATCGTCATCGAGGACAGCGCGAACGGGGTGCGCGGCGGCAAGGCGGCCGGCCATTTCGTGATCGGGTTCACCGGCGGGAGCCATTGCCGCAAGGGCCATGACGACACGCTGTTCGACGCGGGCGCCGATATCGTGGTCGACAGCCACGAGGCGCTGACCGACTGGATCGCGGAAGAGATGCGCGCGGCCTGACGGCTGCAGACTACGCCGCCACGGATTCCTCGTAGTCGCGTTGCAGGTCTTCGATCGACAGGCTTCCAGGAGCGATACCCTCGCGGACCAGCCGCCGGCCGAGTTCGCAGAGGAATACGTTGGCGGGAACCGGGACGCCATGCAGCCTGCCGATCAGCACGATCTCGCCATTGAGATAATCGGTCTCGATCGACCCGACGCCGCGGACCAGGCTTTGGGCGGACGAGGAGCCGGTGCGCTTGACGCCCGGCACCGGCGTGATTCGCATCAGGTCGTCGTGCCGGAACTCCTTCGTGTAGGCGATGCCGGCGGCCTTCAGCGCGGTTTCGGCCTCGGCTCGGCCCAGGTCGGCCAGCGTCGACTTGCGCGCCGCTTCGCCCGCCGCCGCGTCGAGGACATTCGACAGGTTCATCAGCAGCTTGCCGTATTTGCCCGGCATGACATCGGCTTCGGGGAACCCGGCGAAACCGGCATCATCCAACGCCTTGCAAATACCCTCGGCGACCTTGTCGATGCCGCGCGGATAGCGACCGATGTTGAAGACCCCGAATTTCGGGCCGCTATTGATCACCACCTCGCCGGGCTTGACGAAATCGGCGGGCATCATGACGACGGCGGCGTAGATATTCGGGAAAAATCTCAGCGCCAGCCTTTCGTTCTCGATACCGTTCTGGGTGCAGACGATTGGCTGGCCGGCGACGCCGCATTTCTGCAGGTCCTCCAATGCGGCCCTGGTGTCCTGCGTCTTCATCGCCAGGAAAATGACGTCGTCGGATCGGAATTCGATCTCGGAGGGCGCTCCCACGCAGGGGACTTTGACGACCGTGTCGATTTCAGGCGCCCTGACACGCAATCCGCCCGCCCTCACAGCGTCGAGCTGCGCGCCGCGCGCGATGCCGATCACGTCGCGGCCGGACCGGGCCAGCATCGCCGCAAGGCCGCCGCCGATGGCGCCAAGGCCGTAGAATACAAATCGCATATGACTATTCCTCAAAAAGAAAGGTCTATCGCTCCTTGGAGGAACGCTTTCCGAACACGCCGACGCGCAGCATCACTTCGCGCGGAATGTCGTAGGTCGACAAGAGATGATGGTCGGTTTTCAGGCCGAGATGATCGCGCTGGATGAACAGGACCCAGGCCCGCTCGGCGGCTTCCTGCACCAGATCGTCGCGGTCGCGGTTGGAGCCGGGCGTCGCATCGTGGCGGCGCAGCGCCTCCAGCGCCTCCTCCAGCTGCCGGCCGATGCGGCCGAGCGCCGAAGCGGTTTCCTGCATGATCTCGTAGCCAAAGGCATCGAAACCCTTGCTACCGGCATGGGGATTTCGGCGGGCGAGCGAACGGGGCGGGCGCATTCTTCTTTCCGGACAAGCTTGTCTCGGCAAGATCGGGCGGCCGGCGTTGCGGGTCAAGCTTGCGGCCAACAAAAAACCCGCCGGGCGCTGCCGCCCGGCGGGTTATTCTCACGGAGACGCCAAGGCTTAGTTGCCTTCGCGGTTCTTCAGGGCAGCGCCCAGAATGTCGCCAAGCGAAGCGCCGGCGTCGGTCGAACCGAACTGGGCAACAGCTTCCTTCTCCTCGGCGATTTCCAGCGCCTTGATGGACAGGGAGATGCGGCGCGTCTTCTTGTCGAACTGCGTGACGCGAGCATCCACCTTCTGGCCGACGGAGAAGCGTTCCGGACGCTGCTCGTCGCGGTCGCGCGACAGATCCGAGCGACGGATGAAGCTGTCCACGTCGTGATCGACCAGACGCACCTCGATGCCGCCATCGGTGATGCCCGTGACTTCGGCGGTCACGACAGCGTTCTTGCGCAGATCGCCCGAAGCGGCGGCTTCGCCGATCGCATCGCGGCCAAGCTGCTTGATGCCGAGCGAGATGCGTTCCTTATCGGTGTCGACGTCGAGAACCTGCGCCTGGACCATGTCACCCTTGTTGTAGGTTTCGATGGCCTGTTCGCCGGGCATGTTCCAGTCGAGATCCGACAGGTGAACCATGCCGTCCACATCGCCTTCGAGGCCGATGAAGAGACCGAACTCGGTCTTGTTCTTGACTTCGCCCTCGACCACGGAACCAACCGGATGGGTCTGCGCGAAGGCTTCCCACGGGTTTTCCAGCGTCTGCTTGAGGCCAAGCGAGATACGGCGCTTCTGCGGGTCGACCTCGAGAACGACCACTTCCACTTCCTGAGAGGTGGAGAGGATCTTGCCCGGATGGACGTTCTTCTTCGTCCAGGACATTTCGGACACGTGGATCAGGCCCTCGATGCCCGGCTCGATCTCGACGAACGCACCGTAGTCGGTGATGTTCGTGACCGTGCCGGTGATCTTCTTGCCGACCGGGTACTTCGTGCCGATGCCTTCCCACGGATCTTCCTGGAGCTGCTTCATGCCCAGCGAGATGCGGTGAGTTTCCTGGTTGATGCGGATGATCTGGACCTTGACGGTCTGGCCGATCGACAGGATCTCGGAGGGGTGGTTGACGCGACGCCATGCCATGTCGGTGACGTGCAGCAGGCCGTCGATGCCGCCGAGATCGACGAATGCACCGTAATCGGTGATGTTCTTGACGACGCCTTCGACGACCTGACCCTCTTCGAGGTTCTGGACAATTTCCGAACGCTGCTCGGCGCGGCTCTCTTCAAGAACGGTGCGGCGCGAAACGACGATGTTGCCGCGGCGCTTGTCCATCTTGAGGATTTCGAAGGGCTGCGGGTTGTGCATCAGCGGCGTGACATCGCGCACCGGGCGGATATCGACCTGGCTACGCGGCAGGAACGCCACGGCGCCGTCCAGATCGACGGTGAAGCCGCCCTTGACCTGGTTGAAGATGACGCCTTCGACGCGCTCTCCGGCTTCGAACTTGGCTTCGAGCTTGACCCAGCTTTCCTCGCGGCGCGCTTTTTCGCGCGAGAGGACGGCTTCGCCAAGGGCGTTTTCGACGCGCTCGACATAAACTTCCACGGTGTCGCCGACCTTCAGCGATCCGTCCTTGGCCTTGGCGCCGAATTCCTTCAGCGCGATACGGCCTTCGACCTTCAGGCCGACATCGACAATCGCCATATCTTTTTCGATTGCCGTGATAATTCCCTTGACGACGGCGCCTTCCGAGGTGTCGTGATCTTCAAAGGACTGTTCGAGGAGGGACGCGAAGTCCTCCCGGCTGGGATTCATTTCTGACATTGATGCTCCTGGGGGCCCGGAATAATTTCTTCGGGCACAGCGCCGGCGGGTTGGTGTTGCGTTGCTCCAAACGGCAATCCGGCCCTTGATATTCTTTCGGGCCAAAATCCGGCGCGGGGACCGCTGTTCGGAAAATGCTAGCTAGTTTGCGTTCATGACGGCGTCGACAAAGCCGCGCGCCGCCTGGAACGCGGCCTCTATAGTCATTTCCGACGTATCTAGCAAGTGCGCGTCCGCCGCCGGCCTCAAGGGCGAATCGGCGCGTCCGGTGTCGCGTTCGTCGCGGCGCCTGATGTCGGCGAGGATCTCGTCGAAATCGGCGCGGCCGCCCCGATTTTCGATGTCGCGCAGACGGCGCCCGGCGCGCACCTCCGGGCTGGCGATGACGAACAGCTTCACCTCGGCGTCCGGGCAGACCACCGTGCCGATATCGCGGCCGTCGAGGACCGAGCCTTCCGCCCTTGCGGCGAATTCCCGCTGCTTGTCGACGAGGACCCGGCGAACCTCCGGGAAGACGGCGACCCGCGACGCCGCGTCAGCGACCGCGTGCGCCGACAGGACGCCGCGATTGAGATCGGCGAGATCGATGCGCCGCGCCGCATCCACCGCCGCGGCTTCGTCCTCCAGCGAACCGCCCTCTTCGAGCAGGCGGTGCGCCACCGCGCGATAGGTCAGGCCGGTATCCAGATAGGCGAGGTGATAATAGTCGGCGAGGCGGCGGGCGAGCGTGCCCTTGCCGGAAGCGGCTGGCCCGTCGATTGCGATGGTGATGTTCACGCGGCAGGCTCCATCTTGGCTCCGAGACCCGCCATCAGGTCCATGAAGCCGGGAAAACTGGTTGCAATCATCGAGGCGTCGTCGACAAGGCTGCCATGCTCGGCGGCAAGACCGAAGACGAGGAAGCTCATGGCGATGCGATGATCGAGATGCGTTTCGACCCGGGCATCCTTCGTCATGGCGCCGAGCCCCTTGCCGCCCGGATGGCCGCGCACCGACAGGAAGTCGCGGCCTTCCGTGCAATCGACCCCGTTGATTTCGAGCGCGTTCGCGACCGCGGCCAGCCGGTCGCTTTCCTTGACCCGCAGTTCTTCGAGCCCCTGCATCAATGTTTCGCCCTCCGCGAAACTCGCCGCGACGGCGAGGACCGGATATTCGTCGATCATCGACGGCACGCGCTCGGCCGGAACGACGACGCCCTTCAGGTCGGAGGACCGCACGCGCAGGTCGGCGACCTCCTCGCCGCCCTGCCGGCGCGGATTTACGACATCGATGACCGCCCCCATTTCCTGCAGCGTGGCGATCAGGCCGGTGCGGGCGGGATTCATCAATATGTTCTCGATCGTGATGTCGGAGCCGTGGGTGATCAGCGCGGCGACGATCGGGAAAGCGGCCGAGGACGGATCGCCGGGAACGGTGATCTCCTGCCCCGCCAATGCGCTCTGGCCCTCGACGGAGATGTGCCGCACCCCTTGCTTGTCGAGCGTGATATCGATCAGCGCGCCGAAGCCCTTCAGCATGTTTTCGGTATGATCACGGGTCGCAACCGGTTCGATCACAGTGGTAACGCCCGGCGTGTTGAGCCCGGCGAGCAGCACCGCCGACTTGACCTGGGCGGACGCCACCGGCACCCGGTAGCTGATCGGGTTGGCCGTGCGCGGCCCGTGCAGGCGGATCGGCAGCCTGTCGCCCTCCTCCGCCTCGACCTGGACGCCCATCTGGCGGAGCGGATCGAGGATGCGACCCATCGGCCGCTTCACCAGCGAGGAGTCCCCGGTAAAGCGGGTTTCCATGTCGTAGACGCCGGCAAGCCCCATGACGAGGCGCACGCCCGTACCGGCATTGCCGAAGTCCAGAATGTCTTCGGGTTCGAGCAGGCAGCCATTGCCGACGCCGTCGACAATCCAGTCTCCGTCCTGCCTGCGGATATTCGCGCCAAAGGCGCGCATTGCCGACGCCGTCGACAGGATGTCCTGACCTTCCAGCAAGCCGGCGATACGCGTCCGGCCGGAGGCCAGACCGCCAAGCATCAGCGCGCGGTGGGAAATCGACTTGTCGCCGGGCACGCGCAGTTTTCCTGAAAGGGCGGTGGACGGGCGCGCGAGGGCGGCTGCCCGGATTCCGGAATGTGACACGAGCGGGTCCCGAACAAGTTGAGCGACAAACCGGGCGCGGCCTAGCACAGCTTCACCGCGAAATCACCTTGTCCGCCCGGTTTCCACCAATGTCGGCACAATGCGAATTCACCTTTGACAGCCATTTTCTTTGTCGCTATGGACCCAAAACATTTTTCAGGACATCAAAGACCCTCGTTCCGCCGCCGAGCCGGGCGGGACACATGGAATTTACCGAGGACGCGACTGTGGCAAAACCGGAATTAGGAACGAAACGCATCTGCCCTGAAACGGGCAGAAAATTCTACGATCTGAACAAGGATCCGATCGTCTCGCCCTATACGGGCAAGACGTATCCGCTGTCCTATTTCGAGGACACGAAATCCGAGACGATCGAGGAAAAGGCCGAAGAGGCGGAAGAAAACACGGCGGAACTCGACGACGAGGAAGACACGGCCGACGCCGAGGTCGTTTCGCTGGAGGATGCCGAGGAAGAAGAGGAAACCGGCAAGGACGACAACCTGCCTGACCTCGGCGACAATACCGACGACGAAATCGACATCGACGACGAGGACGATGACGACACTTTCCTCGCCGACGACGAGGACGATGACGATGACGACGTCGCCGGCATCATCGATGTCAGCGGCGACGACGACGAAAGCTGATAAAAAGCGCGTCGCGGGGACTTGATCTTGCCGCGGCGCGAATGTATCTGACCGCGACCCGCAGGCACCCCAAGCCTGCCGCGACATAGACGGGGCCATAGCTCAGCTGGGAGAGCGCCTGCATGGCATGCAGGAGGTCAGCGGTTCGATCCCGCTTGGCTCCACCATTTCCCCGGAAGTAAAATGAATTGATTTTCCGGCCGGAAACGAACCGGTCCGGATTGCCGCGGACCGTGCGGCAGGCGCATCACGGTGCGGAAAAGCCCACGCCTTTCGCCTGAAATCCACCCTTGCAGCTATCCGCCAGCGAACCGCGCACCGATCCGACGGTAACGCTGTGCAGCATGAGATAGCCATTCTGGAAGGCGCGCATCTTCAACAACAGCAGCGCATTGTCGCGACCGGGCGTCATCGATCCGTCGCCCCGGCACAGCGTCGCCGACAGGTTCGAGAAGCGGCCGATCTTCTCGGGAACGGCCTCGACGATTTGTACCCGCTGGGCGTCGCTGCGCGACGGCATCTTTCCGCCGCTGTCCGATCCGGTCGAACTGCAACCGGCGAGGAATAAAACCAAAAGTGCAATGGCGTAACGCATGATCGTTCCGTTCGGCGGGAATCGCTGTGACGAAGGCGGTTTACCGCGCCTTGTCCCGTTGCGGCAAGCATCCCCGAAACCGTCCCGGCTCGCCCCGCGCCTCGCGACAAGCACCATTTCTGGGCGCGCGCGTCGGCACGGATTGACCGGCTATCAAAGATGGGACTTCAATTAACAGCCTCTTTACTGTAACATTTGGCCAGTAAGAGTTTGGCAGCGTACGGATGTAACCGATGCAAAGTGATGTAAAAGTACCACTGCACCCGGTCCGGGCCGAGCAACTCATGATGCTCGCCGAGAAATGGCGGTGCAGCTCCACGGAAGCGATCGAGCGCCTGATCCGCGAAAGGATCACCTCCGGAGACCTGCCGGACAGCACGCCCGGTCTCGAAGTGGCCGCCTTCGGGAACCTCGTCGCCTTCAAGATCGATTTCGACCGGACGCCGCCGATGTCCTGGGACCAGGCGATGAAGATCGGCCAGGCCCTCGACCGTCTCGCGTCCGGCGGTATGAACGGCTTCAAATGCGCCTATAGCGAGGACACCGGCATCGTGTTCACCCGCAAGGCCGACGGTTTCTCCGTGACCTTCTCTTCGCCCGGTGACGAGAAGACGAAGGATGTCACCGCGACGATCATCGAAGATCTGGCGCGGCAGTTCCGAACGGCGGCGCTGGCGGCCAAGGCCAACAAGAACGGCAACACGTCCGAACCGGCCTTTGCGAAGACGGACCGGATGGCGGCGCTGCACGCCTGAGCGCCGGGACTATTTGTCTTCTTCCTGCGCCCGGATGCGGGCATGGAAGACCTCCGACAGGGTGAGCAACGCCCTGTCGACTTCCGACGGTTCCCAACCGGCGTGGACCGCCCATTCCTTCACCGTTTCCATGTCTTCGGCAAGCGCGCTCGAACGGCCGGAACCGTCATGCGCCATTTCAAGCTGGCCGACGATCTCCTGCTCGCTCATGCCGGATCGCAGAAGATTGCGGATGAGATCGTCGAAAGACGCCATGATCGCCGCTTCGCAGTCGCGATCCCGTCCCCGATAGGGCGCCACTTGTCTCGGTGGTGAAATGCTCATTCTATCCGGCCGCGCACCACTTTGCCCGGCTCGCGCGGCCTGTCCGGCGAGCGGTTGGGCGCTTCGATGCTTACAAGATTTTGGCATCGGGTAAAGTCCGGCGGATCGTCGCCGGCCCATTTCCGCCGCTCTATCCACGGCAAGCTGCCGCCGAGATAGGGGTGATCGTGTCAGGGCCGCCGCACCGTCGCCGAAAATTCGAAAATATTCGAAAGTCAATGGTGACAAACCGATGATTATCGAAGATAACCGCGGATAGCGAACGATGGGAGCAAATCGGTGAACCCGCTGCCGCCTCGACAGATGGACATCATGGAAATCGCCCGCCGCGAAGGCCGGGTCGGGGTCGATACGCTGGCCTCGCGTTTTTCGGTAACGCCGCAGACGATCCGCAAGGATCTGAACGATCTGTGCGACCTCGAAAAACTGTACCGCGTGCATGGCGGCGCGGTATTCCCGTCCAACACGGTCAATCTCGCCTATCGCGCCCGGCGCGAAATCGCGGCTGGCGGCAAGGCGAGCATCGCCGACCGCGCCGCATCGCTGATCCCGGACGGCGCTTCGCTGATCCTCAATATCGGCACGACCGTCGAGCAGGTCGCGCATGCGCTCGCCCGCCATAACGACCTGATGGTCATCACCAACAATCTGAATGTCGCGACAACCCTCTACGACGCGCCCGGCATCGAGGTCGTGATATCCGGCGGCATGGTGCGCAAGGCCGATGGCGGCGTCGTCGGGGAAGCAGCCGTCGACCTGATCCGCCAGTTCAAGGTGGACTATGCGGTGGTGGGCGCTTCGGCGATCGACGCGGAGGGGGCGCTGCTCGATTTCGACTATCGGGAAGTGCGCGTCGCCCGGGCGATCCTCGAGCAGGCGCGATCGAAGATCCTGGTCGCCGACACAACCAAATTCGAGCGGCGCGCGCCGGTGCAGATCGGTCATCTCTCCGATATCGACATTTTCGTCACGGATGCGCGGCCGCCGGAAGACATCGTCGACATCTGCGCGGAGGCGGGCGTCGACCTGATCGTGACGGACGAGGAAAATGGCTGAGACACCGCATTACGACATCCTGGTCATCGGCGGCGGCATCAACGGCGCGGGGATCGCGCGCGATGCGGCGGGCCGCGGCTTTTCCGTCTGCCTCGCCGAAGCCGGCGATTTCGGCGGCGGGACATCCTCGGCCTCGACCAAGCTGATCCATGGCGGGCTGCGCTACCTGGAGTTCTACGAGTTCCGACTGGTGCGCGAAGCGCTGATGGAACGCGAGGTCCTGTGGGGGATGGCGCCGCATATCATCCGGCCGCTGCGCTTCGTGCTGCCCTATCATTCCGGCCTGCGCCCGGCCTGGCTGCTGAGGATCGGCCTGTTCCTCTATGACAATCTGGGTGGGCGGAAGCTCCTGCCGGGCACGAAGACGCTCGACCTGACGAAGGACGATGCCGGGAAGCCGCTGAAACCCGGCTACCGAAAAGGCTTCGAATATTCCGATTGCTGGGTCGAGGATGCGCGGCTCGTGGTCCTCAATCTGCGCGATGCGCAGGCGAAAGGCGCGACCGTTCTTCCCCGGACCTCGGCGACAAGCGCCCGGCTGGTCGGCGACATATGGCAGGTTTCGCTGCACGATCGCGATGCGGACACGCAGTCGGAAATCACCGCCTCGCTGGTCGTCAACGCCGCCGGCCCCTGGGTCGACAACGTGCTGAAATCCGTCTTCGGCCAGAACGACGCGCAGAATGTGCGTTTGGTGCGCGGCAGTCACATCGTCATCGACAGGAAATTCGACCACTACCGGCCCTATATCTTCCAGAACGCCGACGGGCGCATCCTGTTCGCGATCCCCTACGAAACGGACTACACGCTGATCGGGACCACCGACGCGGAGCAGGAGACACTCGAAGAACGGCCGGCGATCACGCCGCAGGAAACCGAGTATCTGTGCAGAATGGCGAGCGAGTATTTCGCGGAGCCGGTGACGACCGACGATGTCGTATGGACCTATTCGGGGGTGCGGCCCCTCTATGACGATGGCGCCTCGAAGGCGCAGGAGGCGACACGCGACTACGTGATCCGCCCCGACACGGCGCTCGGCAACGGCCGGCTGATCAACATCTTCGGCGGCAAGATCACCACCTATCGCAGGCTCGCGGAATCGATGCTCGATGAAATCGAGGCCGTGCTCGGCAAGCGCGGCGCAGCCTGGACGAAAGGCGCGACCCTGCCCGGCGGCGACTTCCCGACGACCGGCTTCGACGATCTGGTCAGGGCGATACGGACGGACTATCCGTTGCTCGATGCCACGCTCGTGCGCCGTCTCGCACGGCTTTACGGCACCGACGCGCGGACCATCCTCGACGGCGCGAAAGCGAGCGAGGATCTCGGCCACGATTTCGGCCACGGCCTGACGGAAGCGGAAGTGCGCTATTTGATGAAGGCCGAGTGGGCGCGGTCGGCGGACGATATCCTGTTCCGGCGCACGAAGCTCGGCATCCGCATGAGCGAAGCGGAGAGACAGGCGCTGGCCGACTGGATGGCGGAACAGGCCGCCTAATCCCGCCCCTCTGAGATATTGCGCTCCATGAGCCGGACATAGAGCCCGGGCGCCAAACGGTTGATCCACCAGGCAAGACGGGCGACGCGGCCGACCGGGATCATGGCGCGGCCTTTGCGAACCCCGTCGAGGATGATGCGCGCGGCCTCGTCAGCGTCCATGTAGTCGATGCCGTCGACGGCCGAACCCGGTCGCGCGATGCCGCCCGGCCGGCTGTCAGGATTGCCGAGATTGGTCGCCACAAATGACGGCGCGGCGATATGCACCACCACGCCATGCGGCCGCTCCTCGCTGGCAAGCGTGCGGAAGAAGCCTTCCAGCGCGTGTTTCGAGGCCGAATAGGCCGATCGGCGGTGCAGCGGCGCGAAGCCGGCCACCGATGAGACGGCAAGATGCGCGCCGCGGCTGGCGCGCACTGCGTCAAGCAATCCCGCCGCAACATGGACCGCGCCGAAATAGTTGACCTCGAAGACCTTGCGATGGGTCTCCGTCTCCATCTCGGCAAAGAGGCCGATCTGGGTAATCCCGGCATTGTAGATGACGAGGTCGACCGAGGAGCGCGCCGCGGCGATCTCCGCGCAGGCCCTGCGCACCGCTTGCTCGTCGGTCAGGTCGCAAGGATAGGGTGTCACTTCGACGCCGAGAGCCCCGGCCGAATCCAGTTCCTTGCCGGGCAGGTCGAGAAGAGCGACATGCCAGCCGTCGCCGAGCAGGCGCTTCGCCAGGGCCCTGCCGAGACCGCCGGCACCGCCGGTGATGACAGCGGTCTTCACAGGCCCGCGCCCCTGCGCCATAGGTCGAAAACTTCGGCGCTGGTCAGTTCCGGCACGTAGCCGAATTCCGCCTTCAACTTCGTGTTGTCGAGCACCGGACGGAACTGCAGGAAGCGGACCTGTTCCGGCCCGTAGCGCGAGAGACCCAACGGCTTGGCAACGCCGAGCGCCAGCTTGAGAAGAGCGGGCGACAGCCATCGCACGGTCTTTCCGAGCGCTGCGGCCAGATCCTTCGTGCCGAGCGCGCCGTCTCCGGCGACATTGTAGCAGTCGGGCGGGCCGTCGGTCGCGGCCCGCATCAGGATGCGGGCGAGATCTTTCGTCCAGATGAAGACGAAGCGGCTGTCGGAGCCGCGAATGCCGAGCAGCGGGTCGCGGCGGAACAAAGCGGTGATCTGGTTTTCGATGCCCTCGCCCAGCACCGTGCCGACGCGCAGCACCACCTGTTCGAGTTTCGGATGAGCGTTCCGCGCCTCTGCCAGCATCTCCTCGACCAGGCGCTTGTGATGGGCGTAGGCGAATTCCTCGTTGCCGCGCAGCGCATCCGTCTCACGCAGCGGCACGGGATTGTCGGCATGATATCCGTAAGCGGCGCCCGACGACGTGACGACGATGCGGCGCACGCCGTGGGCGATGCAGGCGTCAAGCACCTTCCGGCTGCCCTCCACGTCGACTGAATATTCGAAGTCCCGTGTCGAGCCCTTTGGCGGCGTGACGATGGAGGCCAAGTGGACCACCACCTCCGGTTTCCAATCGCCGATCACGGCGTCCGGATCATCGCCGCGCACATCGAGGGCGCGATACTCCACACCGGCGGGGAGACTTGCAGGAGGCCTGATATCCGTTGCGAGGATGTCATGGCCATCCGCCATTTCGGCAAGCAGGGCCTGTCCTATGCCCCCGGCGGCGCCCGTGATCAGGATGCGGGTCATCGCGCCGCCTCGGTGCGCGCCATGACCCAAGCGAGCCCGATCCCCGATATGGCATGCCAGATCCCCCAGAAGGCGGCGACGACGGCCATGCCGCCTAGGCCATGGAAGAAGGCGAAGATCAGGATCAGGCCGAGGCCGGAATTCTGGATTCCGGTTTCGATGGTGATGGCGCGGCGGTCATAGGCCGAGACCCGTGCCAGCGTCGCCGTGACGAAACCGCCGCCAAGCGCCAACGCGTTGTGGGCGACGACCAAAACGGCCACGGCGCCGATATAGGCCAGGAAGAAGCCCCAGTTGGCCGCAAGCGCCAGCACGATGAAGGCGATGAAGATCAGCATGGACAGCATCTGCATCGGACGGCGGATCCGCGCGGCGATTTCCGGTGCGCGCATGTTCAGCAGAATGCCGAGACACAGCGGCAGAATCAGCATCAGGAAAACGGTAATCGCCACCGTGACCGGGTCGATCGCGGTCGCCTGCAGGATCTGCCGCGTTGGCGCGTAAAGACTGCCCCACAGGCCGATATTGAAGGGCGTCATGACAACCGCCGCGACGGTGGCGACCGCGGTCATCGAAACCGACAGCGCGGTGTTGCCGCCGGCGCGATGCGTGATGAAGTTGGAAATATTGCCGCCCGGGCAGGCCGCGACGAGGATCAGGCCAAGCGCGATGGAGGGGCGCGGCTCGACGGCCAGGATGAACAGGAAGGTGGCGACCGGCAGGACGACGAATTGCGAGACAAGTCCGGTCAGCAGAGGCTTCGGCGCCTTGACCAACGCGTGGAAATCGGCGGGCCGCAGGTCCAGCGCGATCGAGAACATCACGATCGCCAGGATGGCGTTGAGAAGGTTGAGCGAGGCCGGGCTGAAATTGAGGAGAACGGTATCGATGTCGCCCTGCATCACACCGCTCCCTTCAATTTCGCGATGCGGGCATTGACCGCGTTTCGAAAGGTCGCCTTGTCGACGTAGTAAGCCATGCGCGGCAGGTCGATATAGGCCATGCCGCCCGTTGCGCGGTCGAAGCCGGCCGCCTTTTCGGCGTGCAATTCCTTCGCCGCTTTCGTGCCGTCGCGCAGACCTTTGAGATAGCGGGTGACCATCTCGGCCTGCTCGTGCCTCCCCTGCCATCCGAGACCCGACGCCTCAACCATTCCCATCAGGAAGACGTCGTCGCGCTCGGGGTGCATGCAGTTGAGGAAGAGATGCGGGGCGTCGCCCTTCCAGTTCAGCAGCGTCTTGTCGATGAAGGGATAGTGCAGCTTGTAGCCGGTGGCGGCGAGGACCATGTCGTATTCGCCGCTGGCCCCGTCCCTGAAATGCACGGTCTTGCCGTCGAAGCGCTCTATATCGGCGCGGATGCGGATATCACCATGACCGGCGTGGAACAGGATCAGCGAATTGACCACGGGATGGGATTCGTAAAGCCGGTAGTCCGGTTTCGGAAAGCCGTATTTCTGCGGATCGCCGACGAACCATTTCAGGATCATGCCGTCGACCTTGCGCTTCAGCCACATCGGCAGCTTGATCGCGCCGCCCATCGTGTCGGCCGGCTTGCCGAAGATGTATTTCGGCACGAAATAATAGCCGCGTCGCATCGAGAGGTCGCAGGAAACACCATGATGGATAGCATCGACCGCGATGTCGCAGCCCGAATTTCCGGCGCCGATGATCAGGACGCGCTTGCCGTCGAACTGGCGCGGCGAGCGGTACTGGCTGGAGTGGATCATCTCGCCGGAAAACTCGCCCTTGAAGGTCGGCATGTTCGGTTCGGACAGGGTGCCGTTGGCGATCAGCACGCCGGCGAAGACGTCCTCATGCGTTGCGCCGGACTTGTCCCGCCAGACGACGCGCCAGCCCTCGCCGCTGCCGCCAAGCGGTTCCGTGCTCAGGACTTCGGTCTCGAACAGGAAGTGCCTGCGCAGGTCGAAACGGTCGGCGAAGCGCCGGAAATAAGTCTTCAGCTCGCGATGCGACGGATATTCGGCGACGTCCTCGTCCATTGGGAAATCGGCGAATTCCGTCATCCGCTTAGAGGAGATGAGATGCGCCGTCTCGTACATGGTCGAGCGCGGACCGTCGATATCCCAGAGGCCGCCGACATCCGAATGCAGTTCGAAACCCTGGAACGGCACGTCCTGTTCGACAAGCGTCTTGGCCATGGCGAGCCCCATCGGGCCGGCGCCGATCAATGCGTAGCGTTCGCGGTTGCGGACACCGTCCCGCGGCGCCCGGCTTTCAGCCTGCGTCATGTTTCCTCCCCGGACTTTCCCGTCCGCTCCTCACGCCACTATTGAACGATCGTTAAAAATAACGCAAGCTGGATTTCACATGACCGAGACGGACATCGCCCCGCCAAAACGCAAACGCGCGCCTTCGAAACGCTCGCTGGAGACACGCGCGCGCATCCTCGACGCCGCGGAGCGGCTGTTCGCGCAGGGCGGGTTTGACGGGGCTTCGATGCGTGACATCGCCATGGCCGCGGACGTGCCGGTCGCTCTCGTGAACTTCCACGGGGGAGCAAAGGAAGCGCTGTTCGAAACCGTCGTCGCGCGACGGGCCGAAACCCTGGCGCGGCACAGGATCGATGCCCTCGAAACCGCGAGAGCGAACGGCAATCCGCCCGAGCTGCGCACCGTGCTCGACTGCTTCATCCGCCCCTATCTCCATCTGGCGGCGACAGGCGGCGCGCAATGGACGGCCTATGCCCGGCTGATCGCACATGTCTCGGCGGATGAACGCTGGAGGCCGATCAGCGAGCGTTGTTTCGATCCGACCGTCGCGGTCTTCGTCGCGGAACTGGCCAATCAGCTCCCGGAAGCGGAGACCCGGCGGATCGCCGCCGCCTTCGTTTTCTCGATTTCGGCCATGTTGTCGCTGGCGACATCGCGCTGGCGCATCGAGGCGATGGCCGGCGGCCCAGGCGGTACGGCGCCCGGGCTCGATGAATGGAGCGATTTCCTGATCGATTTCTGCGAAGGCGGCTTTCGCGCCGCGCTGGCCGGCTGAGCGGGACGGTCAGGCCGTCTCGCTGTCGGCGGCGCGCCGGTCGGCCGCCAGGCGCGTGCTGATATCCGTGGCCGCCTCGCGCACACGCTCGCCGATCCGCTCCACGACATCCGGCACCGCGGACTGGTCGGCGATCGTTATGCAGAACGTGCCGATCGGCGTCTTGCCGCCATCGAAGATTGGCGAGGCGATCCCGGTGACGCCCTTGGTCAGCTCGTCGACCGCAACGGCATATCCGCGCCGGCGTATCCGCCGCAATTCGGACAGGACAGCGTCCATATCCGTACCCAGACCCACCGCGGCGAGTTCGGCCTGGTTGGCCTCTATAATCGGCTCGAGCTTCCGCTTGTTCAGGGCGGACATGATGGCGCGGGAGATCGCGCCGCGCAACAGCGGCAGGGGTCTTCCGCGCGGATAGTCGTTTTCGAGTTCGGGCGTCTGCGTTTCCGACGCGACCACAAGCAGCTTGTTGCCGTACCAGCGCACCAGCAACGCCGCGCAGGGCCAGGTGGCGGCGAACGCCTCCATATGCGATTTGGCGTAGCGCAGCAGCGTATCGGACTTGCGCATCAGGAAGTCGAGCTCGACGACCCGGGGGCCAAGGGCAAAACCGCCCGACGGCATCGAGGTGACGAAGCCCGCCTCCTTCAAAATCTTCAAGTAGCGGTAAAGTGTTGGCCGGCTGTAGCCGAGCGCCTCCATCAATTCATCCGGCGTCCATTCGAGATGATCTTCGGTAAAGACATCGAGGAGCGCCAGGATGCGTTCGAGGCTGTTGAGTTTCGGCAAATGCAAATTCCTGTTTTTCGGCGCATCGCATGAACGATGCGGTTCGGCAAGTATCGCGTCATATCGGAGACCTCAATTCGACGAAGCGACGACCCCCGGCACGCGCGCTTTTTGTCCTTTCTACACGGACATCCCCCGGTTGACACCGTCTCGCCCGCCCGCTTGTATGGTAGTGTCTAATCGTTTTAAGCGATAGCCGTTTCATTCGGGCCAAGTCCCTTGATCCCGATTTATCGGCGGAAATATCGGAGGAAACCGACGATGAAAACGATCAAGGGTCCGGCCCTGTTCCTGGCTCAGTTCGCCAGCGACGACGCGCCTTTCAATTCATGGGATGCGATCACGAAATGGGCCGCGGACTGCGGCTATATCGGCGTGCAGGTGCCCAGCTGGGACAAGAGGCTGATCGACCTCGACAAGGCCGCCACCTCGAAGGACTATTGCGACGCGTTCAAGGGCGTTGCCGCCGACAACGGGATCGCGGTCACCGAGCTCTCGACCCACCTTCAAGGCCAGCTCGTCGCGGTGCATCCGGCCTATGACATCGCGTTTGACGGTTTCGCGGACGCGAGCGTGCGCGGCAACCCGGCTGCGCGGCAGGCATGGGCGGTGGACCAGGTGACAAAGGCTCTCACCGCTTCGCGGAACATGGGCATCGGCGCCATGGCCAGCTTTTCCGGGGCGCTTGCATGGCCCTATCTCTATCCCTGGCCGCAGCGGCCGGCTGGGCTGGTCGAGACCGCCTTCGACGAACTCGCCGCGCGCTGGCGGCCGATCCTCGACCATGCCGAGGAATGCGGCGTCGACATCTGCTACGAGATTCACCCCGGCGAAGACCTGCATGACGGCGTCACCTTCGAGATGTTCCTCGAAAGGCTGGGCGGCCATGCCCGCTGCAAGATGCTCTACGATCCGTCGCATTACGTGCTGCAATGCCTCGACTATCTCGACCATATTGACATCTATCACGAGCGTATCGGGATGTTTCACGTCAAGGACGCCGAGTTCAATCCGACCGGCCGGCAGGGTGTCTATTCCGGCTACCAGAACTGGGTCGACCGGGCGGGAAGATTTCGGTCTCCGGGAGACGGACAGGTCGATTTCAAGGGCATTTTCTCTAAGCTGACGGCGCATGACTTCGACGGCTGGGCCGTGGTCGAGTGGGAATGCTGCCTCAAGCATCCGGAAGACGGCGCGCGCGAAGGCGCGAAATTCGTCCGCGATCACATCATTCGCGTGACCGAGAAGGCCTTCGACGATTTTGCCGATTCCGGCGCGGATGACGCCGCCAACCGCCGCATGCTCGGCATTTCCTGACGGACGGGAGTACGACACCATGACCCATCGCATTCGCCTCGGCATGGTCGGCGGAGGGCGCGACGCCTTTATCGGCGCCGTACACCGCTTTGCCGCGCGGCTGGACGATCATTACGAATTGGTCGCCGGCGCCTTTTCCTCGACGCCCGAGAAATCGAAGGCATCGGCCGCTGATCTCGGCGTCGCGGCGGACCGCGCCTATGGCGACTATATGGAGATGGCCAAGCGCGAAGCGCGGCTGAAAAACGGCATCGAGGCGGTCGCCATCGTGACGCCGAACCACATGCATTATCCGGTTGCCCGTGAATTCCTGAAACGGGGCATCCATGTCATCTGCGACAAGCCCCTGACCGCGACGCTGGCGGATGCGCGCAAATTCGCCAAGGCCGCAGAGTCCTCCGACGCGCTGTTCATGCTGACGCATAATTACACCGGCTATCCGATGATCCGGCAGGCGCGCGAGATGGTCGCAAAAGGGGAGCTTGGCGACATTCGCCTCGTCCAGGTCGAATATGCGCAGGACTGGCTGTCGGATAATGTGGAGGACACCGGCAACAAGCAGGCGGGATGGCGGACCGATCCCGAACGCTCTGGCGCGGGCGGGTCGACCGGCGATATCGGGACGCATGCGTTCAATCTGGCAAGCTTCGTTTCCGGCCTGAAACTGGAACAGCTCTGCGCCGATCTCGACAGTTTCGTCGAGGGCCGGCGCGTCGACGACAATGGTCACGTGCTGATGCGCTACGAGGGCGGGGCGAAGGGCATGTTGTGGTGCAGCCAGGTCGCCCCCGGCAATGAAAACGCCCTTCGGTTGCGCGTCTACGGCACGAAGGGCGGGCTTGAGTGGGCGCAGGAGGATCCGAACTATCTGTGGTTCACCCCGCTCGGCGAACCGAAGCGTCTCCTGACCCGCAACGGCGCCGGAGCAACAGCGGTCGGGCAGCGCGTCAGCCGTGTCCCGGGCGGACATCCGGAGGGCTATCTCGAAGGTTTCGCTAACCTCTATTCCGAAGCGGCCCGGGCGATCATCGCGAGGCGTGACGGGGAGCCGGTTCCCGGCGACGTGATCTATCCCGGCATCCTCGACGGTCTGGAAGGCGTCGCATTCGTTGCGGCCTGCGTCGATTCCTCGAAGCGCGGCGGCCGATGGGTGGATTTCGAAAATTACGCGAAACCGTAAGCCGGCTACAGGGTGAGAACGCTCGCAAGCGTTCTCTCGTATTTCCGCACGAGTTCCTCATCCGAGAAAACCCTTACCATTTCGGCGAGGGGCTGCTCCATCTGCTCGCCAAACGTCTCCCGGTAGCCGGAGATGTAGCGCAGACTATCCCGCTCGTCTCCAAGCGCGACAGAAGCCGCCAGCGCCTGCAAATAGCCCCGGCTGTCCCCGGCCGCGATGATCTTCTCCGCAATGCGCAGCGATTCCTCGAAATCGTCGCGCCGGAATGCATCGACGGCGAGCGGCACATACATCCATCCGGGCGGAGATGGGCTGAGTTCGATACCCTGTTGAACCAGTTCCACGCCTCGCTCCCATTCCCCGAGCCGGATGAAATACGTGCCGTAATGCACGTAGAAATCCGGCTTTGACGGATTAAGGGTGAGTGCGCGCTCGAAGCTCTCGCGCGCGGCATCCAATTCGCCCATGGCCGAATAGGCCATGGCGACATATTCATGAGCACTGGCATTCGCGGGATCGAGCTCGACCGCGTGCCGGGCGGCCTCGAGGGATTCAGCCAGGATTTCCGCCGGGTTGCTCTCATCGTGCCGCACCCAGTCCAGATATCTCGTGAGCGACCAGACCGCCCAGACCATGCTGTCCCGGCTACCACGCGCCATCAGGTCTCCGAGGCACTGGCGCACGTTCTTCTCACGCTCCGGACTGTAACGCCGCCCGAGATCATAGAATTTGACGATGCATTCGTATTCGGATGTCTTCGCATTGCCGAGTTCGCTGCGGCGTTTTTCCAACCTCCGGACAGCATCGTTCTGTACGATGCCGGAAATACCGGCCAGACGCGGCGCGATTGCGCGAACGGTCGTCAGCAGGAGCTCCTGATATTCCGCGTCGTTACGCGGAATATGGAGCGTCTCCTTCCAGAGGATCGACCCGCCATCGGTTTTGAGGACAGCGATCTCCACCAGGTCGGCCGCACCGGAATTGGTGAAGCGCCCGGTCACGCGAAAATCGGATTTCTTTACAGCCGGGTCGCGCCCGTCCGACACCGGCATGTTGCGAACCCGCACACTGCGAAACTGGGAGAGATCGAGGACAAGCTGCTGCCGGATGCCTTCCAGCAAACCTTTCATATCGGGATCCGGGCCTCCATCGAAGGGCAGGACCTCGATAATCGGAAAGGTGATTTCCGCGTCGGCGACATTCGCCGTACCATCAGGGGCGGTATCACTTCCGCCGCTCATCGGGGAAAGCAAATAGGCAATCGTGCCTGCGGCAACCAGCATGACCGCGACAAGCGAGGACACGGCGAGCGGGCTTGCCCGAAAACGCGGGGCTTCCGGCACCGATTTCTCGTCGCCGTGCGCCGTGCTCCGCGCCGGTTGCAGACGCGTAAATTCCGGCCTGTAACTTCCCTTCGGGATGGAAATGCGGACCGGATCCGCCTTGCCCGGGCCGTCGTAATAATCCGTCAGGACGGTGCGCAGTCGGCCGGCAAACACGCGCACGACGGGATCGGACTGCGGATCGAAAGAGTCTGGCCGGTCCAGCGCATTCACGGCTATGGAATAGGCGCTTATCCCCTCGCCGCGGCCTTCCATCTCCTCGACGACGACATAGTGGAGGAAAGCTTCCAATTTGGGCGAAGAGCTGAGGAGCCCGGCCGTCTGGATACGCCCGAGTGCCTCGCGTGCGTCGAGCACATCATTGTCGTCAATTCGCTCCATGGCGCGAGCGAACCACCCTTCTGCAGTCAAAACGGTCTGTCGGGGTCGCCTTCGCGCATATCCCGCTTGCGCACATAAGCGAGCCGCGCCGACCAATGCAAGCGGTCGCGCGCAACCCGCACCTGTAAGTCACGACTTACAGGTGAAGCTCACTCTGTTGCAAATCCTACCCGCAGCCCGCCCCAATGGCGTCCCTTGACGAAGATCGGCGAGGAGAGATCCTTCATCAGCTGGTATTGCCCGCCACCCATGTCGCGCCGGTAGGTCTGAAGCAGAAACCGCTTCGTATTCCGGCCGGCAGCCAGCCCGGTGCG
Organism: Ahrensia sp.; assembly: GCA_002698425.1. The sequence continues at coordinate 52,291 of NZXU01000050.1, forward strand.
ATCGTCGAATATGCGCCGGTTTCGGCAATTCGCGGCGTTCCAGACCGGATCATCGGTCTGCTGCTGCGAATATTTGTGGTTATGCGTGGGAAGATATCCGTTGCGATCGACAGCCGCGCAAAACACCACCCGCGGATCGACGTCCAGGAACGCCTCCTGGATCGGCGGCATGACCGCATCGGTGAATTTGGTGAAGTCCGTCAGCACCTGCTGGGGATTCGTGCCTTCCACCGGACGATAGTGTTCGTCGAACAGCTGCGACATCGTCACGCGCCCTGACTCGACGGCTTCCTCGAAAAGCCGGGCGGTTCTCTCGGCTTCGGAGATGCAGGCCCGGATGACGGGCGTGTCGGCGGTCTCGATGCCGCTCTCCTCGACCAGCAGGATCATATCCTCGGAGAAGGCGACGAGATGGTCGAACTTCGCACGGGTATCGGCCAGTTTGGCGGCGTTTCCCTGTGCCATGTGATCGAGTTCGGTTACCTTTTCCAGGACATTGCCGCAGATTGCGTTGGCGCGCTCGACCGGCTCGGAAATGCCTGAAATCTCACTCGTCATCGACGCGACATTCTCGCCGAACACGTGGAACTTGCGCAGATCCGCGTCGATCGTCTCCGAACGCTCGACCGCCGCCGACGCCTTGTCGGCATTCGACCTGTTCTGTTTCTGGAGGATCTCCACGGATGCGCTCAAATTCCGCAGTCGCGAGATAATGTCACGGGAAACCTGCTCGGTCTGGCCTGCAAGCTGGCGGACCGACTCGGCGACGACGGCAAATCCCCGCCCGGCGTCGCCGGCATGCGCCGCCATGATCCCCGCATTGATGGCAAGCATTTGGGTTTCCGTCGCGATCCCCTGGATCGATTCCGAAAATCCGTAGACTTCCTTCAATTGCCCGACGACGGTCTCGAATTCGCCGAAAACGTCGCTGGAGGATTTGGCCATGTCGTTGATATCCTGGATGGCCATCGACAAGGCGTTCTCGATCGACGCCGCGGTATCGGTGAGCCCGTCGCGCACGGCGGCGGCCGAATGGACCGCTTCACGCGCGACCGTCGCCGCATCGGCGCTTGTCGACGCGATCTGCTGCAGGGAACCTGTCAGTTCATGAAAGGCCTTCGCCTCGCGATCGATATCGGAGGCGACTTCCGTCACCGTGCCTGATGTATCGGCGATGTTGACGGAAAGACTGCCAAGGCGTGCGCCGACCAGCGAAACGGCACGGGCCAGCTTCCCGGCATCTTCCGTTTGCACCACCGCCGGCTTCGCATTGATCGGCACGACTTCGGCTGTCGTCTCCTCGTCGTCTTGCGGCAGCGCCTGCGCACCCGAGTCAAGATGAATGGCCATCAGAAACCTTTCGACGTTCCTCCGCCCCAAAAGGCAAACAGGCGAATCGGGCCTCCCGGCCGATACGCCATTTCACAGCTAAACCCGTATCATTGCGCGAATCTTGGGGAGCTGACCTCGCGTCAAAAGCGCAATTAACCGCGAATTATCGGATTTGGTCCAAGATTGAAGGGGGTGTGAGGAGAACGGGGATGGCCGGTTTCGACGCGAAGACGGCGGCAGGCGAGCAGACGTCTTTCGAGCGGCTTGTCTCGGAACTGGCGCGCCAGCAAGCGCATCTCGAGGTGATCCTCGCCTGCATGTCGCAGGGAATCGCCCTTTTCGACGTCAACCAGCGGCTTCTCGTCAGCAATCGCCGATACATGAATATCTACGGTGCGCGTGAGGAGCTCGCAGCGCCCGGCATTCCGGTCGAAGACATTATCCGGCATCGCGTGAACGCCGGCGCCTATCCGGAAGCGCAACAGGACCGCAATGCCGACCGCTATATGGCTATGGCGCACGGAACCGCGCCGTCGCCCCAGCTTTTCAAACTGCGCGACGGGCGCATGATCTCCGTGAATTGCCACGCGCTCGAAGGCGGCGGCTGGTTGAGCACCCATGACGACGTCACGGAAATGTGGACGCTGCAGCAGGAAGTCGAGCACATGGCCTATCACGACCAGCTCACCGGTCTGGGGAACCGTCGCCTTCTCGAAGACAGGCTGCGGGCAGCCTGCGCGGATGCGAAAGAGGGGCGCGGATCGGTCCTGGTCCTGATCGACCTCGACGGGTTCAAGGCGGTGAATGACGGGCACGGCCACCAGGCCGGAGACAAGCTGCTTCAGGCGGTATCCGAACGCTTGAAAGAAAGTCCGGGCGACGCTTTCGCGGCCCGGCTGGGCGGCGATGAATTCGCGGTGCTGTTCCCGGTCCGGCAAGACGCTCGCCACGCATCCGAAGTGGCGCACCGCCTGATCGACAAACTTCAGGAGCCATACAGGATTGGCGGCGTCGAACTCGGTTGCGGCGCGAGCGCCGGATTGACGCTGATCGGGCGTGAAACGGGAAGCATGGATCAGGCGATCGGCGAAGCCGACAAGGCGCTCTACATGTCGAAGCGCAGCGGCAAGGGGCGCGTGACGCGATTCAGCGCGGCAAGCCGGACGGATCGGGCGGCCGCTCTCGCAATCCCGTGATGAATGATCGGGGTTAGGCCGGCCTACGGTCCGGACGGGTGCGCCGATCAGCCGGCGCGGAGAAACGCATCGAGCGTGTGTTCCAGCCCGACATCGACGAGGATCTCTTCCAGATCATGCAATGTCGTCGGCGAGGCTTCGCCAAAGGCGTTTTGCATGATTTTCGTCACTTCCATCAGGCGCTGGCGACAGAAGTCGATCTTCTGGATCGCGACGATCTGTTGCGGCGTCAGCTCCTCGCCGCCGATCGGCAGATCCTCGATCTCGCTGGCGATCAGCGCCAGTTCCTGGACCAGCAGTCCGACGAGTTCGGTCTGATGAATTTCGGCCTGGGTGCGCATCTTGCGGACCGGTGCGTCGTCCTCATCAAAGTCCTCAAAAGAAATCGACATCGCCGACGCTCTCCAGTTCCCTGCTTATTTTCTTGGGTTCCGGCTCGGGAACCGCCGTGCCGATGAATTTCTGACGCGCCTTGCCGGTGCATGGCTCGAATTCGATCCTGCGGCCCTGCGGCCCGCCAAGGCTGCTCGAAACCAGCATCAGACCTTCATTGACCACGAAATTCTTCGCGAACTCCGAATTCTTCGCGCCGGCGTCGCTGCGCGCATCGAGGACGCGCGCGCCGCCGAAAAGCTTGACCTGGAGGCGGCTGCGCGCGGCGCCCTTCTGGAACAGGCCGTTCAGCAGCATCTCCATCAGGTAGACGCCATAACGCCGCGACTGGTCGGACCCGTCGCGATCGGGATTGCCCGGCAAAAGAAAGTGGTTCATGCCTCCCACACGCGTCAGCGGATCATAGATGCATGCGGCAACGCATGAGCCAAGAACCGTGGAAATGACCGTCCCTTCCACGTCCGACACGGCGAAATCGCCCTGGACGATAGGGATCTTGTTTATTGTCATTGTCGTCAATTCAGTCGTCCCACCACCGATTCGATTGATTTCTTCAGGACATCCGGCGTGAACGGCTTGGCGATAACGTTGTTGACGCCGAGCTTGACGGCGTTCTGCACCACCGTGGCGTCCTTGCGGCCGGTCAGGATGATGAAGCCGGTCTTGCCCAGCTTGGGATGGGCGCGGATCGCGCGCAGCAACTGGAAGCCGTCGATATCCGGCATGTAAAGATCGGATATCGCCAGGTGCACCGGCTCTGCGTTCAGCTTGGTGAACGCCTCGCGACCGTCCTTTGCGACGCTGATATGCTTTACGCCCATCTGCTGGAGGGCTTCGACTGTCACCATACGACTGGATATATGGTCGTCGACAACCATGATCCTCAATACGTCAAGCACAGACATTCTGTGTTACCTCCATGCGGGTGCCGAAAAGGGCATCGGTTATTTCGTTTAGTGGCAAAATCTCTTTTGCAGCGCCGAGCCGCGCAGCGGCGGCCGGCATTCCGTAGACAAGGCTTGTCGCACGATCCTGGGCGACCGTGTGCGCGCCCGCGTTCTTGAGCGCGAGCAGCCCTTCCGCGCCGTCGCTGCCCATCCCGGTCAGGAGAGCGGCCGCGCATTTGCGGCCATAGGCGTTGGCGACCGATTCGAACATGACGTCGACCGAAGGCCGGTGACCGGACCGCAGCTCTCCCGGCATGATCCGGCAGACCCGGTCGGTGCGGCCGGCGACCGTCAGATGGCCGACCGCGCCCGGCGCGATGTAGACGTGACCGGGCCGTATCTGCATTCCGTCCGCCGCTTCCGTGACGGTCGGCTTGCACAGCCGGTCCAGCCGCTGGGCGAAACTGCGGGTGAAATGTTCCGGCATGTGCTGCGTCACGAGCGTCGGGGGGCAATCCGCCGGGAAGCCGGTCAGCACCTCCGTCAGCGCCTCCACGCCGCCGGTCGAAGCGCCGATCGCGATGACGTCGAGGCCAGGTTTCTTCATGCCGCCGCCGGAACGCGGCCCGGGTGCTTCATAGGACGCCGCCGGGGCGCCCCGCTTCTGCCTGATGACGCCCTTGGCCGCCGCCGCCGCCTTGACGTTCTCGCACATCGCCTGCAGCGCTTCCTCGTCGTCCATGCGGGGTTTCGGCAGGCAGGAGAAGGCGCCGATCTCGAGTGCGGCGATCGTCGCGTCGGCGCCCTTGCGGGTCCAGCTGGAGATCATCACTACCGGCATCGGGCGCAGCCGCATCAGCCGCTCCAGGAAGTCGAGACCGTTCATGCCCGGCATTTCGATGTCGAGCGTGATCACGTCGGGATCCAGCGCCTTGATCATCTTGCGGGCTTCTTCCGGATTGGCGGCCGTGCCGACGACCTTGATCTCCGGATCGCCCTCGAGAACCGCGGCGATCAGCTTCTGCATGGATGGCGAGTCATCGACGACTATCGTGCGGACGCTCATTTCATACCCCCGGTCGGTTCATGTCTGTAACTGGTGATCCCGATCTGCCGCAGGTCTTTTGCTGCCGGACCGCTGACCCGCTCGGAGTGGCCGATATAGAGATGGCCGCCCGGCTTCAGCACCGAGGAGAAACGGGAGAAGATCTGCGCCTGAAGATCCTGTTCGAAATAGATCAGGACGTTGCGGCAGAAGATGACGTCGAATTTCTGCTTGAAGGGCCAGTCGTTCAACAGGTTCAGGAACCGGAACGCGATCAGGTCGCGCAATTGCTGGCTCGCCTCGCCGCTGTCTCCGACCCGCTTGAAATAGCGGTCGCGGATCGCCGGCGGCATGCGCGAGACCATTTCGGCGCTGTATCGGCCTTCCTTCGCCTTCTCGAGCGAATTGTGGTCGATATCGCTTGCCAGGATCTTCAGATTGTAGCGTGCCGCCTCGGGGAAGGCCTGCAGCACGGTGCAGGCGATCGTGTAGGGCTCCCGGCCGTCCGAACAGCCGGCGGACCACATGCGCACGGATTCCCCGTTCTTCAGGCGTTCCGCCAGAACCGGCATGACCGTGCCGCCGAGATGCTCGAAATGATGCGGCTCGCGGAAGAAATTCGTGACATTCGTGGTGATCGCCGAAATCAGCTCGCGACGTTCTTCATTGCCGCTCGCCGAACCCACGAAGTCGATATAGGCGCCGAAGTCGGCCATCTGCAGCCGGCGCAGCCGCTTGACCAGCCTGGAATAGACCAGATCCCGCTTGGCTTCGGTCAGGTTTATCCCCGCCTCGCTGCGCACCAGCGTTGCGATCAGGGAAAACTGCTTGTCTGTCAGGACGTATTCGCGACCGGGGTCTTGTTTGGCGATTGCCCCGTTGAAAGCCGGGCTCATGCAGCCTGTAACTCCATTTCGGGCGTAATCGCCTCAAGGGAGATTTCGCAGATGATACGCTTGTCCATGACGATGACCCGATTGAACATCTCACTGGACATGGACGGATTGACCTCGGGCACCGGGCGCAGGTGATCCGGCCCGACATCGAGAATGTCGGAAACGGAATCGACGAGCAGGCCGAGCGTCTTGTCGCGGACGTGGACGACGATGATCACGTGGCGCTCGCAGGGCTCGCTCAGCCCCATGCCGAGGCGCGCCGACAGGTCCATGATCGGCAGGATCGTGCCGCGCAGGTTGATCACGCCGATGATGTAATCGGGGGAGTGCGGCAGCTTGGTCGCCTGGCTCCAGCCGCGAATCTCGCGCGTCCTCGTGATTTCGACGCAGAATTCCTGGTCTCCGACGCGAAACGCGATGAATTCCTCGCCGCCGACAGTCTGCATTTCCAAGTCATCTTGCATCGTATTCACCCTGCCATGGATTGTATGACGGCATCGCTCGGGTCGCTCGTCTGGTGCGACACGATGTGGTCACAGTCGAGAATGAGAGCGATCTGGCCATTGCCGAGAATGGTGGCCGCCGCGATCGACGGCACGCGCTTGTAGTTGGATTCGAGGCTCTTGATGACGACCTGCTGCTGTCCCTCGATCGAATCGACCAGGAAAGCGCCCATGCCGTTCTTGCCGCCCTCGACCACCATGATAGTGCCCTTCGTGAAGTCGGTGCGCTTGTCGGCGAAGCCGAGCTGGCGGCCGACATCGATGATCGGGATCAACTGGTTGCGCATCTTCACGACGCGGTTGTTCTTGCCGATCGTGTAGACGTCGCCCGGCTTCAGCGTCGCCGTCTCCAGAACCGCAGAAACGGGCAGGACGAGCGTCTGGCCGGCTTCCTTGACGATCATGCCGTCGAGGACCGCCAGCGTCAGCGGCAGGCTCATCGAGAACAGCGAGCCATGCCCGGGCTCCGACGAGATGTTGACGCGGCCGCCAAGCGCCTGGATCGACTGGCGCACGACGTCCATGCCGACGCCGCGGCCCGACACGTCGGTGATCGTTTCCGCCGTCGAAAAGCCGGCGGCGAAGATCAGGTTGTCGATATCGTCATCGGACAGCTTCGCGTCGCGCGCGACGATGCCCTTTTCGATCGCCTTGTTCAGGACGCGTTCGCGGTTGATGCCGGCGCCGTCATCCTTGATCTCGATGACGATCCGGCCGGACGAATGGTAAGCCGAGAGCTTCACCGTGCCGTGCGTGGGCTTGCCCTTCGACTGGCGCGTTTCCGGATCCTCGATGCCGTGGTCGACGGCGTTGCGGATCATGTGGGTGAGCGGATCGATCAGACCCTCGATGACCGTCGTGTCGACCTCGGTATGCTCGCCCTCGAGCTCCAGCATCGCCTTCTTGCCGGTCGCCGAGCAGACCTCGCGGATGATGCGCGACATGCGCATGAAGACCGGCTTGACCGGTTGCGCGCGGATCGCCATGACGCCGCTCTGGATTTCGCGGGTCAGGTTCTGCAATTCGACCAGGGCGAGCGCGGCCGGCGACGCGTTGCCGAAGCCCGCCTGGCCGATGCGCTCCGCGAGCATCGCCTGGTTGATCACCAGCTCGCCCATGAGGTTGATCAGCCGGTCGACCTTCTCGGATTCGACGCGAATGGTCTGGCTGGCCTTCTTGACCTCTTTCTTGCCGGCGCGGGCGCCCGCATCCTCGGATCCCTCGTCGGAATTGCCCGCTTCGGCGTCCGGTTCCGCCTGCGCGGAGGGCGCGCCGATATCGGCGGCCTCCAGGGAGCCGATCAGGTCTGCAACCGGATTGCCGGCGTCCGCGGGCACCGTTTCCGGATCCTGTCCGAAATCGTCGATATCGGGAATGCCGCCACCGCTTTCGGTTTCGTCGAGAGACTGCAGGAAGGCGTCCAGGCTCGCGCCGTCATCGGCCGCCGGAGCGCCGGTCTCCTCGATCGACAGGGCGCATTCGCCGTCGACCCAATCGAAAACCGCCTCGATATCCTCGCGTGCGCTCTCCGTTTCGAGATCGAGCTGCCATTTCAGGTAGCTTTCATCGGGCGAAAGCTCGGAGAGCTTGGGAAGATCCGCCGAATCGCAGGTCACGGAGAGCGTGCCCATATCGGCCAGCTCGCGGAAGAACCGCAGCGGATCATGGCCTTTCAGATAAAGGCTGGCATGCGGTGCGAAGGAGATGTGAAAGCGACGCCCTGCCGGCGTGTCGGGGACGCCGAGGTCGCCGAGATCGATCATCACGGGCGCGAAATCGGCCAGCGCATCGTCCTCGTCATCGGCCTCTTCCGCCGCCTCGCTCAAGCCGAAGGCGGTTTCAAGTTCATTGGCGAGACCCGACGTGTCGTCCGGCTCCGAACCGGTACGTTCCGCTTCGATCACATCGGACAGCACATCGACGGACCGCAGCAGCAGATCCATCCGATCCTCGTTGACCTGGTTCAGGTCATTGCGGATCACGTCGAGGGCATTTTCGAAGACATGCGCGAAGGAGACGAGCGCGGAGAAGCCGAAGGCTCCCGCGCCGCCCTTGATGGAGTGAACGGCGCGAAAGACCGCGTTCACCGTATCGATGTCGGGCCCGGACGACTGGATTTCGTGCAATCCCGTCTCGAGCTCCGCCATCTGGTCGGCGCATTCGGCGAAGAATGTTTCCTTGATATCGTCTAGGCTCATGATTCAGGCTCGTCCTTACGGCATCACGCGATTGACGGCCCTGGTCAGCTTCTCAGGGTCGAAGGGTTTGACGATCCAGCCGGTGGCGCCGGCGCTCTGCGCGCGCTGCTTCTTTTCCGGTGCGCTTTCCGTGGTCAGGACCAGGATCGGCACGCGGTTGTATTCCTCGGATTTGCGGACATTTTCGATGAACTCGAACCCGTCCATCACGGGCATGTTGATGTCCGTGATGACCACGTCGGGCAGGGATTCGCGCAGTTTCTCGATGCCGTCCGCACCGTCTTCGGCCGTCACGACCTCGAAGCCGGCGCCGGACAATGTGTGACGCAGCATTTCCCGCATCGTGCGGGAATCGTCGACCGTCAATATCTTCTTAAGCATGATTTAAGTCCCCTACTTCCAATTCTGCGGCCGTCAGGCCGAGCGTGCTCAGATTCCCCTCCAGGATCGGGGAATTTCCGTTGAAACTCATGGGCATGCCGTCTTCGCGCCATAGGCGGGCCGCGGACAGCAGCACCTGGATGCAAGTCGTGTCGATGCGTTCGACCGCGCTGGCGTCCAACCGCAGCGGATTGCTGCGCGCCGTGAGGATCGCATCGGCCATATGTACGGCTGTCTCGCCGGGCAGGCTTGCGGGCAGCGTCATCACGAAGCCGGAATCATCTTCGGCCATGCATTCGCTCAGCGGGTTTGCGGCTTTCTTTCGCGCCATGATCTAGAATTCCTCCCAATCATCCTTGAGGGCGGTGTTGCCTGCGCTGCGGCCGCGGAACGAGCGCTGCGTCCGCGGCGCCGGCCTTTCGGCCGCACGGGCGGAGCGCGGCGTCTTTTGCCGGGCGAAACGCGGTTCGGGTTCATTGTTCTGATTTGCGGTCCTGAAGACCGCGATCAGCTGCGACAGGTTTTCGATTTCCTGCGAGAGGGAATGGCTGGCGGCGGTCGCCTGCTCGGCCATAGCGGCATTCTGCTGGGTGACCTTGTCCATCTGGCCGACGGTGGCGTTGAGTTGCTTGAGCGCGACGGACTGTTCTCCGGCGCCGCTCGCGATCTCGTCGACAACCGTCGAAATCTCGACGACGCGGCCGGCAATGCGGTGGAGGGTCTCGCCCGTTGCATTGACGAGTTGCGAACCGGTCGCCACCTGGTCGGAGGACTTGGCGATCAGCGTCTTGATTTCCTTCGCGGCGGTCGCCGAACGCTGGGCGAGCGCACGCACCTCGGATGCGACAACCGCGAAGCCCTGACCCGCCTCGCCGGCACGCGCGGCCTCGACGCCGGCATTGAGCGCGAGCAGGTTGGTCTGGAACGCGATCTCGTCGATGACCGAGATGATCTGGCTGATCTCTCCGGAGGATTTCTCGATATCGCCCATGGCTTCGAGCGCCTTGCCGACGATGCCGCCATTGGTCTCGGCGTCGTCCCGGGCGGTGTTGACCAGCTTGCGCGCGTTTTCCGCGCCTTCAGAGGATTTCTGGACGGTAACCGTGATCTGTTCGAGGGTCGCCGCGGTTTCCTCGAGCGACGCCGCCTGCTGTTCGGTGCGGCGCGACAGGTCGTCGGAGGCGGTGAATATTTCCCTGGAGCCCTGCTCGATCGTTCCGGCCGTCATCGTGATTTCGTTGAAGACGTCGGCGATCCGGCCAACGGCCAGGTTGAAGTCGGCCCGCAGCTCTTCCAGATCGCCTTCGAACGGTTCGGCGATCTCGCAATCGAGTTCGCCTTCCGAAAGGTAGATCAGCGCCTGGCCGAGTGCTGCGACAGCGCGGTCCGTCTGCTCGGCCTTTTCGGCGAGTGCGGCATCGCCGCGCGCCTTGATATCCGCGGCGCGCTTGCGTTCCGCCGCCGTACGACGCTCGGAATCGATCGTTTCGGTCGCCGCTTCGCGGAAGGCATGCAAGGCCCTTGCGATATGACCGACTTCATCCTCGCGATGCACATAGGGCACGTCCACGTCGGTGTGGCCATGCGCCAGATCTTCGGTATAGGCCGTGAGGTCGGCAAGCGGCCGAACCACGGAACGATGGAGCGCTACGAGCCAGGAGAAAACGAGAAGAAGCGCTGCACCGACCGTGCCATAGACCGCCCAGTCAAGAGGCTTCATGCCGGCTGCGCTGTCACGCTCCAGGGCGTCGACATAGGCCTCGGCCTCGTCCGCGGCGCGCAACATGATCGCCTTGTGCTGGTTGAAGCGCTCTCCGAGGATATCCAGAGACTGGCCGATTCCGGCCGTCTGATCGGCGTTTTCGAGCCGGGGGAAGAAATTGTTTTCCGCCTCGATCCAGAAACGGTCGAGCACGGTCGGGGAATCGATCGTGACGAGCTTGCGGACACGGCTCGGTATCGGCGCATTCTTCCAGTGCTCGAGTTGATCGAAATAGTCGTCCTTGTGCCGCCTGTATTCCTCGAAATAGCGATCGCGATTCTGCGGGTCCCGAGACGCCTGTAAGATCGTCAGATAGGCCTCGACGGCGTAGGATGACGGCGGAAAGATATCCGCAACCAAATCCTTGCCGACCGCGATAACCCGGTAGTCCTGTCCGCCGATTCGGGACTGGGAATGCCGATATTCGCTCAGCGCCAGCAGGGCGACAAAAAGCAGCGCGACGACCGAAGCGAAGAGCTTCAGGCCATTGGCAAGATTTCGGCGACTTCTCGCCGGCCTTTCGCCATATGCAGCGCGATGCGCGGGATAACCCATACCCAAGCGGTCCCAAGAAATGGAGAGGATGCACACATTCCGGTGGTTCCGGGGGCTTGGGCGGGCTTCATGCCGGGCGAAATCGCCACCAAGCAGGGACAGCTAACCGCATTTACCTTAATGAAAATTAAATTTCCTATAGCGGGCTGTTGATGTCGAGCAGGCCCAGCCGGATTGCCGTCGTGATCGCATGGACGCGGTTCACGGCATTCAGTTTTTTCGTCGCGCTGATCAGGTAGTGATTGACCGTGTGCGTCGACAGGGAAAGGATGATCCCGATCTCCTCGCTCGTCTTTCCTTCGGCGCACCAGCGCAGGCATTCGCGCTCGCGCATCGTCACGCGAATATGGGGATCGACCCGCGAACGCGGCTCCATGACGATCTCGTCGAACACGACCTGCAGCCAGCCCTGGCACACCATCAGCGTCTCCGTGTCGGCCGAGAGCGTGTCCTCGCTTTCCTGCGCGATGAACAGGAGGGTCTCCGTCGGCGTATTGCGGCGGAAAAAAACGTGACAGGCGGAATCGACGAAGTCGCTCCACTTCGCGTTGTCCGGATGCGCCTCGCGATCGAAGAAGGGTTCTTCCGCGGGCTTCCAGATGAACGGCGCGACGCCTGACTCGAGCTTGCGAAACAGCCCGGAATCCTCTCTCGTCAGAAGATCGGCAATGAAGGCGGAGACATAGGGGTCGACCGACGACTCCACTAGGCTCGCACGCAATCCGTTCAGTTTCGTGAGGCGCAGTATTACATAGCGCCTCGACTTGATGATCGCGCCGATTTCGGCGCCAAGCCTTTCCGGAGCCGAGTTTTCATCCCCCAGTAGATCACGCAGGGAAGTCGGAATCGCTATAGGTGCCATATCTCATTCGTCGTTATTTTTGTTGTTGTCATCAGGATAGGCCGAGGCTTTTGTTCACATACGCTAACCGTTTTGCGGACGATAGGTAACAATAAGCATGTTGCTGTAACGGTTACCAACGAATCCCTGCGGAAGGCCATGGTCCTGACCTGTCGCACCCGCAACTTCTTGCCGGGTCATCCGGCCGTGCCGGACCGCGACAGGGCGTAAAGCTCCACGCAAGCGATGGCGTTCATGATGGGGCGAGCCAAGTTCAGATTCGGATTGTCGGGTGGCAGGAACAAAGACCCTCATTCAGTACTCGGTGGCGGGTGTCTTGGCCTGTGCGGCCGCGGTCGGCGGCGTTTTCGCGCAGGTCATGATCTCGCAGCCCGGCGGCGGCGCGGCCGAGGAGACCGCGTCGCATGGAGAGGGCGTCAAGTTCCCCCCCATCGCGGTGCCGATCTATTCGCAGACCAAAAAAATCGGATATTGCGTGATGCGCGTCGAATACGACGGAGAGCGCGGCAATTCCGACGAGTGGCAGATGGCCGTCGCCCAGGTGAGCAACGACCTCTATCTCGAATTCACGACCGTTCTCGACAAGAACGCCGACGGTCCGAGCGTATGCGCCGGCCATATCGGCAAGCGCACGGAAAAATTCCTGATCTACAAAGCCGAATTCTACGAGCAGATCGACCCGAACAAGCTGCAGTGACGCGGCTCGGTTAATCCTCGGCGGATTCGAACCGGGCGTCGCCGGGCACGCGTACCGAGTCCTTGTCGAAGAAGTCCAGCTGTTCGATCAGGACTTCGGCGACCAGGTCACGCCCGGCTGTGCGGTTGGCGATTTCACGCAGGCCGGCCATCGACTCGCTCAGGTTCCCCCATCCCGCCGGATGGGCCAGATTGTCGGCCTCGGCGTAGAAGTGCCGGCTGAGCGCATCCAGAACAACCGTGTTCAGGGGAATCTGCAGGGCCGCCTCCTCGCTGGCGACGGTCTTGATCGTGAAACGGCCGGTCACATAGCCGACGATCCCGGTTTCATCAACGTAAGGAATGGCGAACAGATCCGTCTTGAACGAATTGTAACGCACATCGCTGTGCGCGACGGATTCGCCCGCTGACGCCTCGGGCGCCATCTGCTGTCCGAAATAGATGCCGCCCAGCGTGATGGCGGCGATCCAGAGCGCAAAGAATACCTGCCCGATCATTCGTAATAGCCGGCCGGCAGCCTCGAGGTCGACGGATAGGTGCCGTCTGATTCGGCGCGCGTGATCGCGTTGCCCAATATGCCGATGACGTCGCGCGTCGCGGACATGTTGGCGCGGATCGCGGCGGCGTTGTCATCGACCTTGCGGCGCAATTCCTGAAGCTCGGCGAGAATCCCTTCATCGAGTTCGAACCGTCCCAGTTCACGTGAAATGAGGTTGAGTTCGTAGAGACAACGGTTCTTGCGCGCATTGGCTTCAGCCAGATCGGCCGTCGGGTTCGACCTGAGCAACCGGGTTTCCGCCTCGATCGTGTTTCCGATCCTGGCGAACAGCATCTTGAGCTGCTTGGCGCCCAGTTGGGTCTTGGCGGGCTGTCGCGGAGCCGTTCCTGTCATCTGGTCGTCCCTTTCATCGACCGGCCGGCGCTCAGCCGCGATCGTCCGTGCCGTCGATCTGCATCATCTTGCGGATGAAGTCGCGGCTGATTTCGTTCGTGCCGCTGCGCGCGGCATCGAGTTCGCGGCTCTCCAGCGGGGTCGATTTGGCGTCGTGGATACCCGAGACGGCGGCGATCTTTTCGCCGTCATGGACGAAATGCTTCACCAGCGTGTCGGCGATGCCGAAGTCGGACGCCTCGACCACCTGGTTGGCGATCTGTTCCGACATCATCGATTTCCAGACATCGCCGGCAAAGCCTTCGCCGTAAAAGCTCGCGCCCGTTTCGCCGATCATGTCCTTGACCATGTTGGCGACGAGGAGCGCCTCGAACTGCTTGGCGGCTTCCTCCGGCTTCTGGTTTTGATGGACCCGCGACAAATGCCTGCCGACCTTCGCCGCGTCGGCCAGAACGGCCGCGGGTTCGCTCCCCGACGCCGCGCCCGACAGGCGCGCCGCGACGTTTTGCGCCTTGGCCGGATCGGCGGCGCGCGCGACGTCCAAAATCAGGTCGGTTGGGAAATCGACCGCCATGGGCTTCCTGTCCGTTTCGGGTTCTACGGGCTGCCGATCAGCGTAGCTTGCCAATCTTGCTTGAAGCTGACAGGGCCTGGGCCAGCCGCTGGTCTATGGTCTCCGACTGGGCCGCCGCTTCGCTGTCGCGCAGCTCGGACGCGCGCTGTTCGGCGTGACGGTTTTCCATCGTCTCCAGCTTCTTCTTCTCGCGCAGCACATGATCGCCCGATTCCGAGACAATGCGTTGAGCATCGGCCTTCTCGTCGATCGTCTTGTCGATGCGCCGCGCGACGACATCGGGAAACAGGTCGAGCACGGGATTGGCGCCCGACATGACGCGCAGCAGGTCCTCCAGTTCCTCCTCCGCGACAGCGACGCGGTTCTTCGCCAAGGCGAGTTCGCGCTCGCGCGCGGCCTTCACCGCCCGCTGGAGACGCAGGAGCCGTGCATAGTCCGTGCGCGAGCCCGTCATGTCAGCCCGGATCGTAGACGCTGGTGAAGCCGTCGCCGAACAGGCTGAGCATGTAAGGCACGGCGAAATACATGATGGTCAATCCGATCGCGAGCACGAAGGGCAGCGATATGAAATAGATCGGAATCTGCACCGAAAGCTTGTTCAGCAGGCCGACGGTCAGGTTGATGATGATCGCGAAACCGATGAAGGGACTGCCGAGACGCAAGGCGATCACGAAGCTCTCGCGCAAGACGTCCACCAGATCGACGAGCATGATGCGCATGTCGGGAAACCGCTCGACCGGCATGATGTCGTAGGATCCGAGCAGCGCGACGATGACGGTGTGATGGAAATCCAGCGTGAACAGCACCAGAAGAGCGGAAAAGGACAGAAAGGCCGTCAGCGCCGACTGCATTTCGAACCCGTCCAGATTGACGCCGAGCATGCCGCCATAGCCGATCGACATCCCGACACCGGTAATGATGAACTCCAGCGCAAGAAGGTAGAACCGCGCGATCAGGCCGAAGAAGCTCCCGATGATCGTCTCGCTGACGATCAGGCGCAGAATGGTCGTTGCACTCGGATCGACCAGGAAATCGCGCATCTGCACGCCGACAATGGCCGAGACCGCGACCGAGACCGCCACCGCAACCAGGATGCGGATCTGCGGCGAGACGCGCGCGCTCGACATGCCCGGCAGGACCATGAAACAGGCGCCGACACGGCAAAAAACCAGGAATGCGGCGAGTATGTCCGGCGACAGCGTCCGGATCACGAGACCGTTCCGAGAATGCGGATCTCTATACCCTTGCCGATTTCCAGATGCGACAGGACGGGCGTGTCGGGATGGAGGCGTTCGACGATCATGCGCACATAGGGCCGGGCTTCCGGCGACGTGACGATGGCGAAGCGGCGGTTCTGCTTCTTGTGGTTTTCGATCACCTTGTTGACGTCATTGCCGAATTCCTCGAGCAGACGCGGATCGATGTCGAACTGGTGGATGTCTCCCTTGGCGTCGCGCTTGAGGCTCTCTCGGAAGACGAGGTCCCAGCGGTTGCCCAGTCGCAGCACATGCAGCACGCCATGTTCGGTGATGTCGCCGCACAATTGCTGCGAGATGCGGCCGCGCACATGCTCGACGATCGACTCGGTCCGGCGCGTCGAGGGGGCGATCTCGGCGACCGCCTCGATGATCAGCGGCAGGTTGCGGATGGACACGCGCTCGGCGAGCAGCAGCTTGAGGACGGCCTGCAGCCCCGGATAGGAGCTATGGGTTGTGCAGATCTCCTCGGTCAGCTTGCGGTATTCCGGGTCGAGCCGCTCGATGATCGCCTTCATCGTCTTGTAGGAGAAGAGCTGCGGCAGGTTGTTGCGGATGACCTCGCTGAGATGGGTCAGCACGACGGCGACATTGTCGGCGGTCGCCATGCGCGCCGTCTTCAGGTCGTCGGCGAAGGTCTCGGGAACCGACAGCGCGTCGATGCCATAGGCCGGTTCCTTGACCTTTTCGAAGGGGATGCCCTTCATCTGCGCGGGTTCGGCGAACACCATCAACTCGCCGATCCGCATCGAATATTCGGCGACCACCGTGCCGTGCACCTTGATCTGATAGACCTTGGGATCGACGGAAAAGTCGTCGGTGATCTGGATCTCCGGCACGATGAAACCGTAATCGACGGCGAAGCGCTTGCGCATTTTGCCCATGCGATAGGCCATTTCCTGCCGGTTCGGCACCAGTTTCGCTGCGAGCTGCTTGCCGAGCACCAGTTCCAGTTCGGAAGAGCGCAGGGATTCCTTGATCGAGTCGCGCGCCTCTTCCTCGCGCTGCGAGCGTTCCTGGTCCGCTTTCTGTTTCTCCTCCGCCGACTTCCGCTCGGCGATGAGCGGGCGCATGTAGCCGATCGCCGTCAGCCCGCCGGCAAGCGCGATGAACGGCAGGAACGGCAGGCCCGGCATCAGGCTCAACACGACCAGCAGGCCGGCGGCGACGAAGAGCGCGCGCGGATATTTGGCCAGCTGGTCCAGAACCGCCTTGTCGGCGGAGCCGATGGTCCCGCCCTTGGAGACGAGGAGGCCGGCGGCCAGCGAGACGATCAGCGCCGGGATCTGCGACACCAGCCCGTCGCCCACGGACAGCTTGGTGAAGACGTCCACGGCCTCGGAGATCGACATGCCGTGACGGGTGTAACCGATGATGATCCCGCCAACGATGTTGATCGCGGTAATGATCAGTCCGGCGATCGCATCGCCGCGGACGAATTTCGACGCGCCGTCCATGGATCCGAAGAAGGCGCTTTCCTCCTCGAGTTCCTTGCGGCGCGACCGGGCCTCGTTTTCATCGATGATCCCGGCCGACAGGTCGGCATCGATCGACATCTGCTTGCCGGGGATCGCGTCGAGCGTGAAGCGCGCGCCGACTTCGGCGATACGCGTCGAGCCCTTGGTGATGACGAGGAAGTTCACCACGATCAGAATGAAGAAGACGACCAGACCGATCACGAAGTCGCCGCTCATGACGAAATGCGAGAAGCCGCCGATCACATGGCCGGCCGCGTTGATGCCCTGGTGACCCTCCGACAGGATGGTGCGCGTGGTCGCGATGTTGAGCGAAAGGCGCAACATCGTCGCCAGCAGCAGGATGGTCGGAAATGACGAGAAATCCAGCGGCTTGCTGATCCACAGCGCCACCATCAGGATCAGAACCGACACGGACAGGGAGAGCGCCAGGCCGAAATCGATCAGGAAGACGGGGACCGGCAGGAACAGGATCGCCAGCATGAATACGATGCCGACGGCAAATGCGACGTCGCGGCCGTGAGCTGTTTCAGGCTTCTGCGCGAAGTCGATAATGGCCACGAACCGAACCCTTGCCCGTTTGAATGAACGTCAGAGGGTTCGGGATATCACCGGTTCCTTGCGCCAAGCTTTGGTTGGCCGGGGCCGAGGGCGAATGTTTGTCAGAAACCGGTGGCGATACGGCTGAAGACGACGTCGTTCAGCCGACCGATCTGGGCGCCGATGAAGGGCGCGGAAACGGACACGGTCAAGAGGATCGCGATGATCTTGGGAACGAATGTCAGCGTGATTTCCTGAACCTGGGTCAGGGCCTGGACAAGGGCGATGCCGACGCCGACGACCATCGCGATCAGGACCGCCGGCGCCGAGGTGACGAGAACGGTCCAGATCGCGAATTGGACGATGTCGAGGGCGTCCGCTTCGTTCATCAGCTGATCGTCACGCCGCCGCTGACCACCACCTGATCACCGGTATCGAGCACCGCGACGATGCCGTCATCGAAAATGCGGACTTCCTCGATCGTGCCGGTGATTTCGCCATCCGGCGATGTCAGCGTCCTGCCGATGATCGATCCGGCCTGGCTGAGATAGCTCGTCTGGAGGAGCTCATCGAGCTTGTTGTTTGTCTGGATGTTCTGCTCGACATTGGAGAAGGACGCCAGCTGAGACATGTACTGCGTCGCATCCATCGGCTCGGTGGGATCCTGGTTCTTCAACTCGGCCACGAGCAGCTTCAGGAACGAGTCGTAATCGACGGTCGCGGCGGACGTCTTGGCTGTCGCTGCCGAAGCGGCGGTGCTGGAACTGGTTGCGTCTACAGCTGTCATGATCTTATCCCGCGTTTGCCACCTTCAAAGGTGTGGGCTCGATGGCCAATTCCGCGCGGGCCGGGTGTTTTTCGAGGATGGCTTCCTCGACCGGATAGAGAGCGCGGATCGTCTTGAGGGCCTCGTAGTATTTTTCCTCGGTCACGAGCCGGTCGACATGTTTCAGCTCGGAGAGGATCTTCTGGTTGCTGAAGGTCGTGATGAGGGCCGGAAGGCTTTCACGGAACAGCGGCATGGCCGATTCCTTGTCGGCCGGGGACATCACCATGACCTGGACGATGAAATAGAGCTGACGCAACGGCGTTGTCGCATCCTCCGCCTGCAACACGTGGTTTTCCAGCAGGAACTGCACATCGTTCAGAAGTTCGAGGGATACCTTGCGATCGACGCGGATCACCGCGCCGTTGATGAATATCCGCTCATTTGCCTTCAGGAAGATTTTGAAAGAGCTCTTCATTTCAGTCCGTCCCGAATTATTTTCGTTATGTCTAGGACTCCGGAGATGTTCTCCGACTCCCCTTTCCGGATCGCATCCGATTCACGCAGAACCCAAATTCCGATCGAGATGAGGCTGGCACGCAATTCCTTGGGAAGCGCATTGTCCGCCGCTGCCAGATCGTCGAGCAGTGTCGTCCAGAGGCGGATCGTGAAATGCACGGCTTCGACGCAGGCAAAGCTCTTGACACCGTCTTCCTGGGCCTTCGTCAACAGCTCCACCGAGCGGTCGAAAAGCTCCCGCTCCCGATCACGCTGATCCGTCGGCGAATCTTCCTGGATCTCAGCGTAACGCAACATAATCATGAGTTACCTACCATCTCGAAATGCACTGGTTTGAATATCATTAGAGGTAATCCATTAACGACATTCTCTGGATTCTTGCTGTTATCTGATAAGAGGCTTCGAGTTGCGTCATCAGCGAATTCAGCTCGATGGAAACCTCATAGGGGTCGACCGCCTCGAGTTCGGAGGCGAAAGATTCCAGCAGTGACTTCTGCGATCCCAGCGTCTCGCTGGCGCGCGCGATGCGGCTCTCGACGAGACCGACCTTGCCCTGCATGTCCGTGATCGCGCCGTTGGCCGATCCCATGTTCGAAATGACGAAATCGGACACGCTCAGGAGAGATTCGGCGTTCAGATTGCTGTCGAACAGCTCCATGGCGACGACGGACGCCATCATCATCTTGCGGAAGCCGTCCTCGTTTGCGCTGACGGAGGTGTCGGCGCTGACGCCTGCATCGATACGCGACTGAAGCGGGTCGTCGGAGGCGACGGATACGTTCGCGGCCCAGCCGGTCCCCATATAGAGATCCATGACGTCATTGTTCATGAAGTCTTCGATCTGCGCCGCCGTGATGCCGGAGGCCAGCGGGTCGTCCTTCGCGAAGCCGAAATAGGCCTGGAACGCCGCGTCGAACGCAGCCTTTCCGCCGCCTGTCTCGTAATCGGCAATCGGCTGCTGGTCGGTGTTCTGCCCGCCGAAAATGAAGATGCCGTTGACCTGCGTATTCAGGACGGAGGTCATTTCCGCAACCGTGCTCGCCGCGGTCTGCTGGGCGGTGGAATACTGGGTCTTCTCGCCCATGACGATGCCGACGGCATTGATCATGCCGCTCGACAGTTCGTTCAGATAATCCATCGAGTCCTGGGTCATCGTCAGGCGCGTCTGGATCTGGCTGTTGGTGTCGATCAGGCTTTGCGCATGGTCGATGTCGCTCTTGAAGGACTGGAGTTTCCGGCTTTCCGCTCCCAGCACGAGGCCGCTGTCGAAGTGCTTGCCGGTCACAACCTCCTTCTGCAGTTGCGGCATCTTGCCCTGCAACTGCGATGTCGACGACCGCAGGGCCAGGTTAAGCGCGTAGGTGGAGATGGTCGAGGTTCTCATCCGTTACACCGAATTCAGCAGAACCTGCATCATCTCGTCGATCGCCTGAACGATTCGCGCCGATGCCTGGTAGGATTGTTCGAGTTCGACGAGGATCGCCATCTCCTCGTCCATGTTGACGCCCGTCTTCGACGACAACGACGACTGCAACCGCTCAAATAACGCCCCCTTCCCATCGGCTGCGGCGGATGCGCGGGAGCGCAGGGATTCCAGCCAGCCGATCGAGGATTCGGAGTATTCCGAAACCGAATAGCTGCCGGTGATACCGGCGCTCGGATCGGTCGCCATTGGCGTATTCATCCGGTCGAGGAAGGCGATCAGTTGATCGGCGAAGCCCGCCTCGCCGGTGGAGTTGGCCACGTAGGCGGC
Source organism: Ahrensia sp. (assembly GCA_002698425.1). The sequence goes on from NZXU01000050.1 coordinate 72,772, forward strand.
GCCGTTTGCGCCGCCATCGCGCAGGAGTTCGGGGTTGCCGCCGACCGACGGGTCGTAGGCTGGGTTGATGCTGATCGTCTGGGCAATGCCGGTTGCGATCGTTCCAGCGAGGGGGATTGCCGGCCCGCCCGCATAGGTGAACAGGCCGGCAAGGTCCGGTCCGCCGCCACCCGACGTGTCGGTTTCGGCGAAAATGGTCACCATGGTACGGGCGATCTCGTCGAGCTGCGCCTGCATGTCGACTGTCACCGTGTCGCGCAGCTGGATCATCGCTTCCAGCGTTCCGGTCGCGTTCGTATCGGCGCCGACGCCGCCCATGACAGGCACGCCGTCGATGCGGATCGTGTTGCCGGTAATACCTGCCGAGTAGGAACTGAGCGGCTGGAAGGTCACCTCGCGCGGGACAGTCTCGAACAGGGTCACGCCCTGATCGGTGTAAAGCACAAAGTCGTTGTTCTCGCGCTTGACCACGGAAACGGAGACATATTCGGAGATCTGCTTGAGCAGCGTATCCCGCTGGTCCAGCGCGTCATTGACGTCCTGTCCGGATCCCGTTCCCTTCACGATCTCGTCGTTGACCTGCTTGAACTGGTCCAGAAGGTTGTTCAGTTCCGCGACGGAGGAATTGATGTTCTGGTCCAGCTCGGCGCGGTATTCCTGGATCGCCAGCGACGAGCTGTTGAGCCCGTCGGCGAGTTCCTTGGCGTAGCCGACTGCCGATTCGGCGAGCAGCGTGTTCGAGGAATCGTTCCCGTAGAGCTGAAGCGCGTCCTCGAAGTTTGCGAGCAGCGTGGCGGCAGAGGTGGAGTTGTCAGCGCCGTTGACGAGGCGTTGCAGCCGGTTGGCGCCATTGCTGATGATCGACTGCGCCTGGCTGTCAGACAGCGCCTGGAGGCTGTCCCACAACAGGTCGTCGCTGGTGGCGCGGGTGATGCTGACCACGCGCGCTCCGTTCCCGGTGCTGACGAGAACGGCATCGCGGCGCACGTAATTTTCGTTCGACGCCTCGGAAATATTGCGCGATGTCACGGTCGTTTGAACACCCGTGTTCATCAGGGAGTTCTGAGCGATCCGTAGTGCCGAAGTGAGCGACATCGTCAGTTTTTCCGTTTCGCCGCGTATCCCCTATACGATCGGCTGCGTTCGAACTTCATGCGTACGCGGTACAATTTCATTACCTAGCGAACGACGTTCAGGAGAACGTCCATCAGGTCCGATCCGGTTTGGAAGACCTTGGAATTCGCCGTGTAGCTTCGCTGGGCCTGGATCATGTCCGTCAGCTCTTCGGCGATGTCGACATTGGCCGATTCCACCGCGCCGGACACGATCTTGCCGTTCCCGCCGGAATTCGCGAAGCCGATCTTGACCTCGCCGGAATTCTCCGTGGTCTGGAAGACATTGCCGGACAGCGACTGAAGCTGATCCGGGCTCGCAACCGACGCCATGCCGATGCGATAGAGCGACTGCACCGAGCCGTCGCTGAACTGCGCGTTGACGATGCCGTCGGCCGAAATCTCGATGCTGTCGATGGTTGCCGGGGCGTTACCGTTCACCTTGATGTCGGACACGAGGAAGTCGGTAGCCAGCTGCGTCATGTTGCCGAGGCCGATTTCCAGCGCCTCGCCGCCCGGTACGTTCACAGTGATCGACGTCGGGCTGAAAGCATCGAGATCGCCGGTCGTCGGGTCGAATGTGAGGGTTTCCGTGGCAAGCGGGCCGGCCGCATAGGGGAAGCCTGTTCCCGCAGACGCTTCGGCCTGGTCGAACACCGAGAGCTCCCAAGTGTTGGTGCCGGTCTTCGTGTAGTAGAGATCGAGCATGATCTCGCCGCCGAGGCTGTCATAGACGACCCAGGACGATTTCGCCGTGTATTCGCTAGTCGACAGGTTGGCCGACGGCAAGTCGCCGGTCACGGCTTCCGAAGAGCTCGGAAGGTTCGAAGAGAACGTCGCCTCGGTGGAGGCGGTGGCCTCAAGGGCCGCGCTCGTGATCGTTACCGTTTCGAGACCTTCATAGCTGTTGACGACTGCGGATGGTACGCCGTTGTCGTAGCTGTAGCCGACCAGATAATAGCCCGCCGCATTGACCAGTTGACCCTGGGCATCGGGAACGAACGAACCGGCTCTCGTCAGGAAGGAGTTACCCTCGGCGTCCTGGACGATGAAGAATCCGCTGCCGTCGATCGCCAAATCGGTGGTCGAGTTGGTGTATTCGAGAACGCCCTGCTGGGAGACCGCCTGACGGACCGTGGTGACGATGCCGCCGGAGTTGTAGGCGCCGGCGGATCCATTCACGACCAGCGTCGAAAACTCGGTGCTAAAGCCCTTGTAGCCCGCGGTGTCGGCGTTCGCGATGTTGTCGGCGACTGTCGAAAGCCTGCTTGCCTGCCCTTGCATACCGGACACGCCGGTGCGCATCATACCGTAGAGGCTCATGAGGATATCCCTCCTGTTGCATTAGCTTCCGACAATAGCCTCCAAATCTTGTCCGAACCTGCCCCCGGCCTCGGCGGCGTCGGGCGTCTTGCCGGTTTTCGCGGCGACCTGCACGCTGGCCGGAGCCTCGAGGCGGTAGCCCAGAAAACGCTTGGAATCGATGATTTCGTAGCCGAGCACCTTGCGCAGTTTCTTGCGCAGTTTGGAGATATGGCTTTCGATCACGCACTCCTCGACGTCCTGTTCGAACAGGCCGTAGACGGCGTTGTAGATCTGGCTGCGCGTGGCGCGGCGATCACCATTGGACGCCAGATATTCGAGGATGCGACGCTCGCGGCGCGGCAGCGGAAAACTGCAGCCGTCGATCTCGGGATCTCGCCCATCGGTGAAGACACGCAGGCGACCGAACTCGAAAGCCGACCGCGACGTATCCTTGCGGCGGCGAATAGCGGCCACACGCGCCAGGATCTCGCGGACATGGATCGGCTTGCGCACGACATCGTCGGCGCCGACTTCGAAGCGGTGCAGTATATCCGGCAGCGAATTCTGCTCGATCAGCGAAATAACAGGCGATTTCGTGGTCGATCGAATACAGCTGATCGGACAAATACTCTCGTCCGTATCGCCAACAAGAAAGGCTTCTATTGATTCAAGCTCGTTCGTGCAAATTGAATCAAGCCAATTGGGAAGTTCTTTCCCCGAAACTCCAAATACAGGGTATCCAATACGCTGGAACATGCCGCCGAATCCTTGCAAAACAAGGTCGCGGTCGTCGATGACGACTATCATTTAACATCCCCCGCCCGAATCACTTCATTGTTCGGTTCTTCGGGCTTAACGGAGCAGAGAATCTATCCACAATCGCAATTTCTTGCGTATTGCAGATTTTACATTCTTGTGAATCAAAACGAATCGTTTTTGGGGATGCGGCTTTACTTCCCGCAAAAGGCGCGGGCAGAGGGGGTCCAGTTGCCGACGCCGGTCGCCACCATATTCGTGATCACCCGGCAGACATAACGCTTCTGGGCGGCGTTGTTATCGGGACCGGCATGGTAGCGCGCGACCGCCATAGACCACGTTTTATGCTGTTTTTTCAACTGCCTAAGAAATGAGGCGGCGTACATGACATTGCGTTCGGGGTCGAACATCGCGGCGTCGGAGGGGAAGCGGTCGCGGTGATAGTAATGATTGATCTGCATGCATCCGACATCGATCAGGCGGGCGCCGTGGCGGCGGGCTTTGTCGAAGTCGCGCAGCGCCGCTTCAACCGTCGCGGGAAACTCGGTCCTGCCCTCGATGTTCATCGCGTAGGGGTGAAGTCCTCCTTTCATGCCGGATTCGGTCAATCCGACCGCATAAAGCACGCCGACCGGGACGTTGTAGGCCTTCGCAGCCTGCATCACGTAGCGTTCACAGATTCCCTGGGCGTGCGGGGCGGCGGCCGATTCGGCGTCAGATGAAAAGCCGATCATTGCCGTCAGCATCGCCAGTATCGGCATGCCCGCGGCCAAGCGGGCTGTGAGAGTGGCCTGACTGCGCTTCGCGATTTGGATTTCTCGATTCATTTGACGTGTTCCCGCGGTTGTCCTGTCCCGCGAACTGTCCGGAATTGTCGCGGTTCTGGCCGGTGAATTGCTGCGGCGCCTGGTCGTTGCGGTTGACCGAGACGGTAATATCGGAGGACGAGACGCCGGCGGCGCGCAGCGCGGAGCGGATCGCGTCGGAATCGCGCGACAGCATCTCCGCGGTCTTGTCGGATTCGGCGCGGATCGCCACGTGCAACTGGCCGTCGACGGAATGCAGCCGGATATTCACGGTGCCGAGTTCGGCGGGATTGAGCTGCAACTGCATCGAACGGACCGGCCGGTTGGACGCGCCATTGGCGGTGACCACGACGCGTGTCGGGGCCAGTTCCTCGAGATCGCGCATAACCGCATCGGCGACCTGGCCGGCGGGGGATGCCGTGCCGCTGGTCGCGGAAGCCTGCGTCATCTGAAAGACGGGCGCGGTCGTGGCGGGCTTGTCAGCCACGGCTGCCTGGGCAGGGGTTGCGGTCGCCTGGGCCGTCGCCGCGTTCGTTTTCGGAGCGCGGTCAAGCGCCGTGTCCGCTGCGACAGCCGGTTCGGCCTTGCCGCCCGTGTTCACTTTCGTATCGGACGTCAGTTCCGGCGCGCGAATTGAGGTGTCGGATCCCGGCGCGGTGGAGGCCGGCGGTGTAGCAACGCCGGTCCTGGCGGGATTGGCTTCGACCGCTCCCGCGGCCGTCTCGCCCGGGGTGCGGACAGCGGGCTTGCTCGCAGTATCGGCGGCGACGGGCGCGGATGAAGCTCTATCGGCCCGGCGCGGTTCGGGCTGGTCGGGAGAAGCGGCCTTCCTTGCGCGTCCGGTCTCGACGGAAGCCGCCGCCATTTCAGCGGCCTGGCGGGTCGAAGCACGATCGCCTGCTTCCGTCGGCGGCACCTCCGCCTCCGCGGGAGTCGCGCCGACGACCACATCAGCCTTCTTCGGCGCGGCATCGGCAGGAACGTCACTTTCCCCGGAGGCGATTGACATGTCTTCGCCATTCCCGCTCGCCACTGCGACTTCAGGATTGGCGACTGTCGACCGGGCGGTCTGCGCCGAGGCGCCAGCCTCGCCATCATCAGCTTCCAATGGGAGACTGGTCTCCTCGCCGGGCGCGTCGGCTACCGGCGACAGGGACGGTTGAACGGCCTCGGAGTTTTCGGGACCGGAAGCGGTCTGCTCCGCCGTGACCTCGTCCGCGGCAGTTTCAGGCGCTCCGGTGGAGGCTTCTTCTCCCGCGACATTGCGCCAGCGCGCCGTTGCGAGAAAATCAACCTGCTTGGTGCGGCCGGCATCCGGCGTGGCGGGCACTGTTTCGGCAGCTTCGGACTCGCCCTTGCCCGACGCTCCGGTTTGCTCACCTTTTATCGCCTGATCGAGCGTCTCCGCGAAACCGCCATCGGATCCGGTGGATCTCCGTGCCTGACCGCCCGTCGACGCAAGCGCCGTCGTGGAGTTGAGCGCCGCGGTGGTGCCGTTGCCAATCATTGAAATTTCCCCAGCATCTCGTCGATGTCGCCGAGCTTGTCACGCGTGCCGCCGATGAATTCGTCGAAATTGGAAAGGCCATTGTCCGGTGCGTCGTCCGCCGGCGCCTTGAAAATGCTCTCGCGGCGCGGCGCGGGCTCCGATGCTATCGACGCGGTCACCGTCGGCTCCGGATCCATTACGGCACGGGCGATGGCCAGAACCGCGTCGAGCAGTTCGCGGTCGCCATCGGAGAGAACGGAGCGATCAATCGCCTGCAATTCCTCCATCACCGATTCGATGTTCTCGGAGGTGACTTCGGAGATCTGCGCGTAGAGCGCCTGGCGTGCATCGATCTGCGAACCGACCTCCGGTTTCGAATCCTCGTCCGGTTCTTCCGGCATGAGTTCGGCCAGATGGCGCACAAGGCCGCTGTGGCCCTCCACAGTCGCCTTGCGCATCAAGCGCACCACCACGGCGCTGCGATAGGGTTCCGGCATGAACTCCACCACCTCGACAACGCCTTTGATATCCATCAGGCCGTCCAGAACGATTACGCCGTCGACAAACTCGCCGGCGAACTGCACGGCATAGGGCGATGCGATGTAACGACGCGCGTACCGGCTGGCGATCCGGAGAAAGGAATGGGGATCCTGCCGGCGCTTGTGAATGGTCATCAGGCGGCGTAGCGCCGCCTCCTCGACCAGCGTTCCCGGCGCCAGCAGCCGCGCGGCGTCGAAATCCTTGCGGGCGCTGTCGTCGTCCTTGGAGACAAGGCCGCGCACCAAGCCCAGATATGCGCCGAACAGGCCGCCGATCTTGATCGGATCGACATTTTTCAGCCGCGCTTCCGCCGTGCGGCCCGCGCCTTTCTGATAGACGAGAATCGCGATCGCCAGACGGACGATCTCATCGTCCCTGCCGCCGAGATCGGCGAGGCGCGTCTGCAGCGTTTCGGGGTTTCCTCCGGCCATGGCGTAAGCGATTAGCGCCTTGGCGTTTTTCGGCTCATGCAGTTCCGCGGCATTCATGTCGCGAAATCCCTTGTCGATGAGCTTCACCAGTTCCAGCTGCATGCCGAGCGCCGACTTGTCGCCATCAGCGATCTCGTCCTGGATTCGCTGCAGCGACCGCACCAGCTTGTAAGGCTCGGCCTCCAGTCCGGAAGCCGCCCCGGGATGCATGGCGGCCAGCATGGCGCCGCAGGCCGTAAAGGCGCTTATGGCCCGCCTCACGCTCATCCCGCGTCAACCTCCACCAGCACTTCGATGCGACGGTTGGCCGGAGAGAAAGGATCTTCCGTGTCAATCAACTTACGGTCCGCGAACCCGGAAATCTCTCGCACGCGCGTTTCGTCCAGGCCGCCGCGCAGAAGCATGTAATAGGCAGACTGCGCGCGCGAGGCGGACAAGCGCCAATTGTCATAGTCCTTGGAGCGGAAGGGGCGTGCATCGGTATGGCCGTGAATACGAATGCCGCCATTCTGCTCCGCCAGCACGCCGCCGATCTTTTCGAGCGCTAGGACAAGATCCTTCGACGGCACGGCGGACCCGAGCTCGAACATGGAAATGTTGAGAGCATCCGTCAGCGAGATCAGGATCTCGCCGCCCGAGACCTCGACGGAGACGTCGCTGGCGACCTCCGCATCGTCACCGAAAACTTCGGCCAACTTCTCCGAAATCTTGCCGCGAAGCTCTTCCGCCGCGGTTTCCAGGGCGAGAGCCTTTATCGCCTCTTCGGCTTCTGCTTCGGTCAATTCCGGGGTTTCGCCGATCGCGGCCGTTTCCGTCACTTCACCTTCTGCGGCTTCGGCCATCATCTCCGCGGCTTTGTCCTGACCTTCACCGGCGCCGTCCGCCGCCTCGGCGTTCATGTCGCCACCCGTCTCCCCGCCCTCACCGCCACCCATGCGGATCGCGAGATTGTCGGTGGCCGGAACGCCGTCTTCGGCGGGTTCGGCGACGATCACCTCCGGCGCGGTCCCCTCCGCGTCGATCCCTTCGCCGTCGGTTTCGTAGCGGCCGGACAATTGCCCCTTGTCGTTGGATTGGCGAACTTCCTCGTTCCAGAAATTCGGCGAGAACGGGTCCATGAAAGCCTCGCCGCCCTGAGCGTCATTGATCGCATCATTGCCGTTGCGACCGCCCTCTTCCTCGATGGCCTGGACTTCGCCCGGCGCCTTGTGATCGGCAATCTGGTCGAGCACGGTGAAGGGATCGGCGAAGAACTGCGCCTCGGCCACCTTCTGCTCTTCCTCGGCGGCTTCCGTGTCGTTGTTCTGTTCGGGGAATTGCTCGTTCGGAGCCTGGACCTCGATCTCCTGAACGCCCTCGGCGTCGTGAAGGCCCTTCACGCTGCGGTTGCGATCGACGAGTTTCACCGGATTGAAGTAGCTGGCGACGGCCTTCTTGGTTTCCTCGTTGGCGGCGTTAATCAGCCAGAGGACGAGGAAAAGGGCCATCATGGCGGTCATGAAGTCGGCAAAGGCGATCTTCCAGGCGCCGCCGTGATGGCCGTGCTCGCCCTCGCCGCCGCGCTTGATGATGATAATTTCCTGGTGCTTTTCCTTGTCGCTCACGCGGCCGCCTCCTCGATGAGCCGATCGAGTTCAGACAAACGGGTGGCAACCACGGTCCGATCGATGCGAGCGACGAGATCGACACCGTCACCCGCGACCGCCTTGATCTGCGCCGCATCCCCCGACCAGGTGTCGAGGAACGCCGATACGAGATATTCCGGACCGCGCAGTTCGAAGGTCAGGACGGACGAATCGTCGAGCAACTCGACGATCTTGTTCTGCAAAGCCGTGATGGTCTCTTCCACCAATCCGGCGCGAATTCTCCCCGCTATCAGCGGCGCAAGGTCCGATGCGATCGCCTCGGAGACGTCCTGCTTCATCCTCGGAAGAGCCGTCTCAAGGAGCGCGCCCATGGCTTCGCGATGCTCTTGCTGCAGGCGTTCGATTTCTTCCCTGTGTGCGTTTTCCAGCGCTTCCTGCGCCGCTATGGCGTCCGCCGCCGCCATGTCGATATCGTCGAGAGCGGGCGCGGGCGGCATCGGCTCTTCCATTTCGCCCAGGGAGGGTTCGGGAGAATCGAGGTCCGGCTCCGGCAATTCCAGTTCGCCGAGAACATCGGCCAGCTCGTCCTGCAAGCCGGGAAGATCGGAATCGCCCGATGTCAGGTCTGCGAGATCGCCCAGATCAGCGAGGTCACCGGAACCGGCCAAATCGTCGAGATCATCGAGGCCGCCGGGCTGCGCTTCGCCGGTGTCCGCGAACGGATCGGTGAAATCCTCCGCCGGCGCGTCCTCCCCGAGCCCCATGAAACCGACCGGCATGCCAAGGGTGGAGAATTCGTCCTTGGTCGACAGGGCGGCACCGACAAGCGGCTCGAAACCCGACGGGAGCCGTCGCGGCGCGGACTGGCCTTCGGAGAAATCCGGAAGGAGGTTGAGGAGGCTGGAGCGAGCCACGTCAAGCGGCCTCCTGTCTCACCCAGCGCCGCAGGATCGATGCCGCGCGTTCCTCGTCCAGATCCACGATCATCGTCAGGCGCTCCTCGGGCGAGGGCCTCATCTTGGCAAGCAATTCGCTCTGGTCGACGGAGGACGACGACGAAGGAAGCGGCGGGAGTTCCGGGAGACCGTCGAATCCGCCTATGTCGTCATCGTCGCCGAAGGGCGAATCGAGGGCCGAATCGGACAGGGCCGGCAAGTCGCCGCCCTGGTTCGCCAGCTGTCCGGCGGAGGGCGAATCGCCCTGCAGCGCCTTGATCAGCGGGCGAAGGCCAAGGAAGATGACCAGCAGCGTGGCCGCGACAAAGGCCAGCGCATTGATGAATGTGCCCAGATGTTCGCCGAGCATGTCCAGCACGCCGGGTTCCTGAAGCGGTATGCCGTCGATGCCTTCCATGAATTCGACAGCGTTCACCTGGACGAGGTCGCCGCGCGCGTCGGAGACGCCGGCGGCGGCCACGGCAAGCTGGCGGATCTCGGCGAGCCGGGCTTCGACCTGGGCATCGTCGGCGCCCTCGCCCAACGCCTCGAGGATCCGGTCCCGGTTGACCACGATGGCGATCGAAAGCCGGTTGACCGCATAGCCGTTGCTGACGGTGGCGATTCGTTTGGAGTTCACTTCGTAGTTGGTCGTTTCCTCGCGGCGCTCGCTGCGTTCGGAGGATTGCGGCGAGGCGCCGCCCGCCTGTTCGGCATCGGGCAGGTTCTGATCGACCGAGACGGGATCGCCGCCCGTCTTCTCGGAGGAGGCGTCCTCGCTGCGGACCACCTGGACCGAGCGTTCGACGCGCGATTCGGGATCGAAGATCGTTTCCTCGACCTGCCGTTGATCCGTGTTGATGTCGGCCTGAACGCTGACGCGGAAATTCATGTCGCCGAGATAGGGGGCGAGCGCCTTGTAGACGCTGTCGGAGACCTCGTTCTCCACCGTCTCCTTGATGCCGAGCGTGCTGGTCGCCGTGTTGTTGAGCGGGTCGTCGCCGGCGGCGAGAAGCCTGCCGGTCGCATCCAGCACGGTGACGTTCTCGGTCTGCAGGCCGGGCACGGCGGCCGAGACGAGATGGCGGATCGCCATGGCGCTCGATTCGGCGGTCGAGCCTTCGTAGCGGACGACGACGGATGCGGTCGGGGTCTGTTCGGCGAAACGGAAATTGCCGCGATCCGCGAGGACGATGTGGACGCGCGCGCCCTTGACGCCGCGAATGGCCTGGATCGAACGGGCGATCTCGCCTTCCAGCGCGCGCACGCGGGTGACTTCCTGCATGAAGGCGGTCAGGCCGAGAGAGCCGAGATTGTCGAACAGTTCGTAGCCGGTCGCGGAGCTGTTCGGCAGGCCCTTCTCGGCGAGGATCATGCGGGCCCGGCTGGTCTTTCCGGCCGGCACGAGGATCGACGTGCCGTCCTCGTTGACGTCATAGGAAATGCCCGCATCGGCGAGCGCCATGCCCATGCGAGTTATGTCGTCGCGCTCGAGCCCGACATAGATGGGCTCGAAAGCGGGACGGTTGAGAAGGTAGGCTGCGGCTCCGACGCCGACCATGACGACCAACCCGATCGCAGCGAGCATGGCAAGCTTGCGAGCGCCAAGCGCGTTCAGGTTATTGACGATCTGCTGTAACTGCTCCGGCACTGCGGTTACTCCATTTCCCCTTCAAGGAAATAGCCGGTGAAGCTTGTGTGAGAGTGTCTTGACCTCTCCGCGGGCGGGGTGCGGAGACTATGGTAGAAATGAAAACGGGCGCCCGCGAGGGACGCCCGAATTGCCGGAAATCGGCTGGATATTCAGCCTCGATTCAGCGCTGGTCCTACTGGAACAACGACAGGATCGTCTGTGCGTTCGAATTGGCGATCGACAGAGACTGGATGCCGAGCTGCTGTTGCGTCTGCAGGGCCTGCAACTTGGTCGATTCCTCTTCCATGTTCGCGTCGACCAGCTGGCCAACGCCGCGGTCGATGGCGTCCATGAGGTTGTCCACGAAGCTCGTCTGCATGTCGATGCGCGATTTCGTGGCGCCGAGATTCGACGCGACGGTGGTCATTTGCTGAAACGCGCCGTCGACTGCTGAAATCATGTCGTCGATGTCGGCGTCGTCGATACCGAGGGCGGTGATATCCAGGCTCGACACCGAGACTGTCACGGCGCCGGCGCCGGTTGTCGTGAACGTGCTGTCGAGAATGCCGGACTGGTCGTTGGCGTCATAGAGTTCCAGCGTCGTGATATCGATGGCGATGGTCGAAACGGCGACCGAGCCGTCGCTGGCACGCGAGAACGAGGACACGACATTCTTCGTGGCGGTGTAGTCGGCGGCGGCCGAATCGACGGCCAACCAGTTTTCGCCCGAGAAGGACGCCGATTCGGCGATGCTCGAAAGCTGGTTCTGCAGTTCGGCGATTTCGGACTGGATTTTCGTGCGATCGACGCCAGGTTCGCGGGCGGCCACGAGTTTCGACTTGATTTCGTCGATAACCTCGATGGCGCTGTTCAGCGCGGTGTAGGCCACGTCGACCTTGGCGGCGCCCAGACCCAGCGCGTCCTGCACTGTGGAAAGCGCCTTGTTGTCGGAGCGCATCGTCGTCGCGATCGACCAATAGGCCGCGTTGTCGCTCGCCTCGGCCACCTGGTAGCCGGTCGAAATGCGCGACTGGGTTTCCTCGATCTTCGAGTTGGTCTGCTGAAGCGTCTTGAGCGCGGTCATCGCCGCGGCGTTCGTCATGATACTGGACATATGATCCTTTCCCTGTCTGGAAGGAAATCTGCCAGTCAGCCGCGGACTGAATGACTTCCAAATTCTTCCCGACCACTACGCGGCCGCTCATGAGCCATGCGTCCGGGTTTATCCTTCGCGATAAACGCCTTGCCGAGACCATGAACGGGCGATGATCCCGACCGGGCGGTCTACCGCTTCCAGCCAGAATATCGTCCTTAGCTTGCGCCGAACTGGAAAAGGAAAAGGGGCCGCTGAACGCGGCCCCTCGTCACTTGAGATAATCGCTTGTCGCTTACTGGAAGAGCGAGAGGATGTTCTGAGCGGAGGTGTTGGCGATGGAGAGCGCCTGGATGCCCAGCTGCTGCTGCGTCTGCAGCGCCTGAAGTTTCGTCGACTCCTCCTCCATGTCGGCATCGACCAGCTGACCGACGCCACGTTCGATCGCGTCCATCAACGCATCGACGAATTCGGTCTGGGTGTCGATACGCTTCGAGGTCGCGCCCAGGGCGGATGCCGCGTCCGTCATCAGGCCGAAGGCCGCGTCAACCGCCGACAACATTTCGTCGAGGTCGGTATCGTCCACATTCGCCGCGGTAATATCGAGGGTCGAGACGGAAACCGTCACCGCGCCCGTGCCGGTCGTGGTGAAGGTGCTGTCGAGAATGCCCGACTGGTCGTTGGCGTCGAACAGCTCGGTCGTGGTGATGTCGATCGAGAGCGTCTCGACGGACACCGAACCATCCGATGCGCGTGTGAAGGAAGCGACGACATTTTTCGTGGCCGTGTAGCTGGCGTCGGCGGAGTTGACCGACAGCCAGTTCTCGCCGCTGAAGGAGGCCGAGGTCGCGATGCTGCTCAACTGGTTCTGGAGTTCGGAAATTTCCGACTGGATCTTCGACCGGTCGATGCCCGGCTCCTTGGCGGCGACGATTTTCGCCTTGATCTCGTCGACAACGTCGATCGCGCTGTTCAGCGCTGTATAGGCGACGTCGACCTTGGAGGCGCCGAGACCGAGGGCGTCCTGAACGGTGCCAAGCGCCTTGTTGTCGGACTTCATCGTGGTCGCGATGGACCAATAGGCCGCGTTGTCGGAGGCCTGGGCGACCTGATAGCCGGTCGAGATCCGCTCCTGGGTCTTGTAAATCGCTTTGTTGGTTGCCTGCAGCGCCTTCAGCGCGGTCATGGCGGCGGAATTGGTCATGATACTGGACATCGTGGTCCCTCTCGGAATTCAAAAAAGAAACGGTTATTCCGGGTCAGCCGGTACAGTGGTGGAGCGTCATGCCCTATCGAATGATATCCACTGTGCTTGGCCTGCATCTGGGCCAGAAGGGATGCACACGCCGCTTCCTGTCAGGCACAATCCGATCGCACGTCGCCACGCCCGCAAAGCGGGTCGGTTTCCGGATACGAGCTAGATTGATTGCCAGACCGCGAAACGGGTCACTCGGCTACACGCAAACACACATCAAGGGTTCTGAGCGGACACACCGCCGTGCGCTACAAGCACGGCCTTACCGGGAACCCTCGCCGCAACGAACAGACAGTTTCGTCAGCGGAACAGGATGAAAGAATTAATGAAAATGCTTAACAAAATGCAAAAGCGGGCCGCGTTGACGCGGCCCGCCTCTAAAATTCTGCTCTTTGTCGCTTTTAGCGGAAGAGCGAGAGGATCGACTGTGCGCTGGAGTTGGCGATCGACAGCGACTGGATGCCCAGCTGCTGCTGGGTCTGCAAAGCCTGCAGCCTCGTCGATTCCTCTTCCATGTTCGCGTCGATCAGCTGGCCGACACCTCGGTCGACCGCGTCCATCAGGTTCTTGACGAACTCGTTCTGCATATCGATGCGCTTCGAAGACGAACCCAGCGTCGAAGCGGCGTCGGTCATGCTCGAGAACGCGGTGTCCACGGCAGCGATCATCTCATCGAGGTCGGTGTCGTCGATGCCGGCCGCAGTGATGTCAAGGCTGGACACCGAGACGGTGACGGCGCCAGTGCCGGTCGTGGTAAAGGTGCTGTCGAGGATACCCGACTGGTCGTTGGCGTCGAACAGTTCGGTCGCCGTGATGTCAACGTCGATCGTGCTGACCGAAACCGTGCCGTCGGAGGCGCGGCTGAAGGAGGCAACGACCGACTTCGTGGCGGAGTAAGTACCCGCGCTCGAGTCGACCGAGAGCCAGTTCTCGCCGTTGAACGAAGCGGATTCGGCAATGCTCGTCAGCTGGTTCTGCAGCTCGGAGATTTCCGACTGGATCTTCGCCTTGTCGGCGGACGGCTCTTTCGCCGCGACCAGCTTGGACTTGATTTCGTCGACAACGTCGAGAGCCGACTCCATGCCGGTATAGGCGACGTCGACCTTGGAGGCGCCGAGGCCGAGTGCGTCCTGCACGGTGCCGAGTGCCTTGTTGTCGGATTTCATCGTGGTCGCGATGGACCAGTAAGCGGCGTTATCGCTGGCGTCGTTGACGCGGAGGCCGGTGGAGATACGGCCCTGGGTCGTTTCAATCTGCTTGTTGATGGAGGTGAGCGACTTGAGCGCCGTCATCGCCGAAGTGTTTGTCAAGATACTGGACATACTGTCCCCTTCCCAAAACTAACAAAGGAGGGACATTCCGGATCAACCGGTACAGCGGCCGGGCATCATGCCCCTATCAACACCGATAGCCTCTGTGAGTGGCCGCACGATGCCCGGGAAACATTAAAAAAGCCTTGAGTCGGCTTTCCTTCCCGTTTCAAAGGGTTAGCACCAGGATTTATAGTTAATGACTGGTGTGGATTCCGGCATAATTCCGCCGTCCTACACGACCGAGCGCACCATCGATCCGACCAGGACGTTCCAGCCGTCAATCATTACGAAGAACAGGATCTTGAAGGGCAGCGAGACCACCGATGGCGGGAGCATCATCATGCCCATCGCCATGACGATCGTCGCGACGACGAGGTCGATCACCAGGAACGGCAAAACGACGAGAAAACCGATCTCGAAACCGCGCCTTATTTCCGAGATCATGAAAGCGGGAATGACCACACGCAGGTCGACCGTCTCGTCCAGCGCAACTTCCTGGCCGCGTTCGCGCGCCAGCTGCGCGAAAAGCTGCAGGTCCTGGTCGCGCACATTGTTCAGCATGAATTCGCGGAACGGTTCGGCGATCAGCGGAAACGCCTCTTCCTCGCTGATCTGTTCGCTGACCAATGGCTGCAGGCCCTGATTCCATGCGCGGTCGAAGACCGGGGTCATGACATAGAAGGTCATGAACAGGGCGAGGCTGACAAGGATGATGTTGGCCGGCGTGGTCTGCAGGCCGATGCCGGCGCGCAGAATGGAAAAGACGATCACGAAGCGCGTGAAGCTCGTCAGCATGATCAGGAGACCGGGCGCCACCGCAAGAACGGTCAGAAGGCCGAAAAGCTGGACAATCAGACCGCTGGTCTGGCCGCTCAAGCCCTCCGGAAGGCTGAAACCCGGCTGGCCCTGGGCAAACGCCGGAGCGGCGCCCAGCACCAGCAGGAAAGCAAAAAGGGCAGCGACGCGCCTCATTCGAGGATCAGCGAGCGGACAAGCACCCGCTTGACGCGCCCCTCGGTGCGGATGGCGGCGCGCTCCTCAAGGTCCTCTATGAGATGCTGATATCCGCTTCCGCCGCGAAGATTGTAGAGTTTCATCGTGTGGACATAGGCGATGATGTCCTGGTGAACATCCTGCGCAAGCATGGTGTCGGAATCCCCTTCGAAGACGAGGGAGAGTTCCATGCGGATCCAGGCATCTGTGGGATCCACCAGATTGGTCGTGATGGACGGCAGGTCGACGATCGACAGTTTCTGCGTGGCGCCGCCATGCTCTTCGGCTTCCGCCGCCTGGCCGCTTTCAGCACCGTGGCCCGCGGCGGCCGATGCATGGGCTGCTTCCTGGGCCGGAGCCTTTTCGCCGGCCGTTTCCGCCGTCGACGCCATGCTGGCGGGCTTGAGCATGGTCGCGCTCACGCCGAAGCCGGCGCCGCCTGCAATCAGGGTGATGATCGCATAGGCCACCAGCATCATGACCATCGAAGGGCTTTTCTTGCCCTCCTCCTGATGTTCAATGGTGGACGCCATGTCTGCCTGCCGCCTAGCCGTCAGAAGGGAAGATAGAGGTCGAGCGCCTGCTGCCCGTAGGGCGGCTGCTGCACCTCGGTTATGCGACCCTTGCCGCCATAGGAAATACGCGCCTCGGCGATCCGGTCGTAATTGATGGTATTCTCAGGTCCGATATCGGATGGCCTGACGATGCCGGAGATGTTCAGGACGCGCATCTCGGCGTTGACCCGCATTTCCTGCGATCCCTGGATCAGGAGATTGCCATTCGCGAGCTCGTCGATGACGACGGCCGCGATCGAGAGATCGATCGTCTCCGATCGCGTCGTGCCGCCGGAACCGGAATAATCCGTCGAGGAATTCATGCTCGCATCGGCCGACAAGTTACCGGTGATCGCGCTGGTTCCATATCCGGCGCCAAGGCCGAGAGACTTGTTCGCCGTACGATTACGGTCGCTCTGGTTGTCGAGCTTGGCGCGGTCGTTGATGGCGATCTTGATGGTCACGATATCGCCCTTGGCCACCGCGCGATGCGCCGTGAACAGGCTCGCGGCGCGGTCGTTCCACGTCGAATAGCGATGCCCGGCCGGCTTTGCGGCATAGACTTCCGGCTTGGTCATCATCTGGTCGGCGGCGAGTTCCGCGCCGACCGGCGTCATGGCCGGCGGCACGCCGATCTCGCGGGGATGCGTCGCGCATCCGCCAAGCATGGCCGCTACGAGCGAAAGAAGGACGGCGCGTTTCATTGCTTTTTCATTTCTCCGGTGTCGGCAACCGCCGACATGATGACCGCAACCATTGCCGCGCGGTCGGCCGACATCTCGTTCAGTATCGTTCCGGCGGCGCGCGGGCTGAGCTTGCTCAGCAGCGCCGCCGTCAATTCGCCGGGCAGTTTCTCCATGCGCTGCGCGGCGGCGTCGGGGCGCATTTTCGCGAACACATCGACCAGCCCCTCATTGGCAGCTTCCGAAAAGCGTTCGCGCTTTTCGACCCAGTTCTCCAGTTCGGCGCGCTTTGCCTCCAGAAGCGCGATCCGTTCCTCGACCTCGGTCTGCAGTTTCTCCAATTCGCCCTTCTGGATAGCGTAACGGCGTTCACGGGCCGCATCCGCGATGTTGGAGCAAAACCTAGCGATTTCTTCGCTGTTGGATTTTGGCGGCTCCGCATCGAGCAGCGAGGGCATGGAGGATTGCGCATAAGCCGACGCGCAAAACAGCAGCATCATGGCCGCCGGCAGACCCACGCGGCCTGTCACACCCGATCCGATCCTCGAAGAAACCGGCTTCATTGCACCACCAGTTCGGCCTGCATGGCGCCGGCATTCTTGACCGCCTGAAGAATGGCGATGATGTCATTGGGACCGACGCCGAGCCGGTTCAGCCCCTCGACGACACCCTGAAGATCCGTTCCGTCGACCGTGCCGAGCTGCGTGCCGACCTCGGAGACATCGATGAATGTATTGTCCTCGACCGCCGTCTCGCCATCCGAGAACGGATTGGGCTGCGAAACCCGGGGGGCCTCGGTGACCCGCACGGTCAGCGTTCCGTGACTGATCGCCACTTTCGAAATGCGCACATCCTGGCCGATCACGACCGTGCCGGTGCTCTCGTCGAGCACGACGCGCGCGGGGGTATCGGTCTTGACCATCAGGTTCTCGATACTGGCGAAGAAGCGCGCCGGCGAAACATCCCTGGGCTTGGTGATCGCGATGGTGCGGGAATCGATTTCCCTTGCGGGACTGATGCCGTATTGGGCGGTTCCGAACTGATTGATCGCGTCGGTGATGGCGATCGCGGTGGTGAAATCGGGATTGCGCAATTGCAGCGTGAGCGAGCCCTCATCCTCGAAGTCGGCCTCGACCTCGCGTTCCACGATGGCGCCGCCCGAGACGCGCCCGGCGGTCGGCGTGCCGCGCGACACGGTTTCGGCCGCACCTTGCACCTGGAAGCCGGAAATGGAGACGGGACCCTGAGCGACCGCGTAGATTTCGCCATTCGCCGCGCGCAGCGGCGTCATGATCAACTGGCCGCCGCCGAGCGATGTCGCGTCGCCCAGGGAGGAGACCGCCACATCGATGCGCGACCCCTGCCGCACGAAGGGGGGCAGGTTCGCCGTCACGATGACCGCGGCGATGTTCTTCAGCCGCGCCCTGCCCTCGGCGGTCGCGATGCCGAGATTGTCCAGCATCGAGCGCATCGACTGTTCCGTAAAGGGCGCATTTCGCAGGCTGTCGCCGCTGCCCTGAAGCCCGACCACCAGTCCGTAGCCGACGAGCTGGTTGTCGCGAGCGCTCTGCAACTGGGCGATATCCTTGACGCGCGACTGCGCCCCGACAGGGGGCGCAACAACGAGGAGGGAAACGAGGGCGAGAAACAGGCGTCTCATCGCGACTCCACCGCGACGCTTCCATCCGGCATGACGATGCCGGAGATTGTTCTGCCGCTTTGCGTATTGCGTATGCGGATCGGGTCTCCGAAACCGGCCGATTGCAGCGCGACGGCGTCCATTGCGATGGTAAGCGCGCCGTGACGGTAATAGACCGTCGTCATGTCGCCGGCCTCGATCGCATAGGCCTCGCGCACCGCATTCGGGGCGATCAGACGCTTCGGCAGGATCGTCTTGGCGGCGACCATGCCGACGATATCCGAGGCGTCGCGGATGACGACGAGCCCGTCGCGCAAGGGTTTGCGAAGATGGGTCTCGATGACGGCTTCGGCCGGCACGATCTGGCCGGGATAGATCACCCGGTTGACCGTTATCACGACATTGTCCCTGCCGGCCGCCAAGGCGGACCCGCCGCAGGCGAGCATGATCGCGGCGAGACATGCCGCGATGCGCCAGAGCCGTCCGGTCTTCATGTTACCGCAGTCCCGTCGAGACGACGCTCGCCATCTGGTCGGCGGCCTGAATGACCTTCGAGTTCATCTCATAACCCCGCTGCGCGGCGATCAGTTCGGTGATTTCCTTCACCGGATCGACATTGGAGTTCTCCAGATAGCCCTGCTCGATCGTGGCGAAGCCCGGATCGCCGGGAACGCCGACAACCGGCGCGCCGGAGGCCTCGGTCTCGCCGAAGAGATTGCTACCCATCGGCTTCAGGCCGGCATCGTTGGCAAAGGTGGCGAGCGTCAGCTGGCCGACATCCTGAAGCGCGATCTGGTCTTCGAGACGGGCAAAAACCTGGCCGCTCTCATTGACGATCACCTCGACGGCGCCTTCCGGGACAGTGATTCCGGGCTGCACGGCGTAGCCGTCCACGGTGACCAGCTCGCCAACGGCATTGGTGTTGAAGGCGCCGGCACGCGTGTAGGCGATTTCGCCTCCCGGGCCCTCGATCTGGAACCAGCCGCGGCCGGACAGCGCCATGTCGAAGCTGTTGCCCGTGCTCGTCAGCGCGCCCTGGACATGCAGGTTGCGGACGGCCGCGGTCCGGACGCCGAGGCCGATATTGGCGCCTTCGGGAATGACCGCCTGGTTGCCGCTGCTCGGCGCGCCGGCGAGACGCTCGGTCTGATAAAGCAGATCGGAAAACTCCGCCCGGGCGCGTTTGAAGCCGGTGGTGTTGACGTTGGCGATGTTGTTGGCGATGACTTCAAGATTGGTCTGCTGCGCGTTCATGCCGGTCGCGGCGATCGACAATGCCTTCATGGCACACTCCTCAGATTTGCATCCGGCTGATTTCAAGGAAGGCTGTTACGATCTTGTCCCGGATGGCGATCGCCGCCTGAAGGTTCTGTTGCGCGTTCATCACGGCATCGGTCACGTCACGGATATCCGCATTGCCCTGCAAGGCCTGGGCGGAGACCTGCTCGGCATTGCGCAATTCGCCGACCGTGCTCGACGCCGCGTTCTGAAGAGCATCGGCAAAGCTCATGCCGGTGGCCTGGCCAGCCGTGGAGGCGGCGCCGGCGGCTTGCGAAGCGCCGGAGCTCTTGATGGAGCTGACGGCCCCTATGGTCAGGTTCATCGCCATCAGCGCGCCCTCATCAGATCGATGGTCATCGAGATCAGGTCGCGGGCCTGTTTCAGGACCTGCAGGTTCGCCTCGTATGACCGGTTGGCGTCGCGCATGTCGGCCATTTCGACGAGCAGGTTCACATTGGGCAGCTTGACGAAGCCGGACTCGTCGGCGGCCGGGTGGCTGGGATCGTAGCGGAGTTCGAAATTGCTGGTGTCGCGCACGATCGAATCCACCTTGACCTCCGTCGTCCCGGAAGAGCGGTCGAGCTCCGACGCAAAGGAGACCATCTTGCGCTGGTAGGGGTCGCCGCCAGGGATCTTGGAGGTCGACTGGGCGTTGGCGATGTTTTCCGAAACGACCCGCAGGCGGGCGTTTTCGGCGTCGAGGCCGGATGCTGCGACCTTTATCGCTGAACCAAGGTAATCCATTACGAGCCCTTCGCGGTCATCAGGACCATCTGGTGGAAGGCCGAGACGATTGCCGTGTTCAGTTCGAAGGCGTGGCGGATTTCACTGGATTTCACCAGTTCGTCCTCCATGGAGACAGGCTTGCCGGAGGTGGTCAGCTTGCTCGACTGCTCCTCGACGACCTGGAAAAAGTCTCCGTCCTTCGCACCGAAATGCGTGGCATTCGTCGCCGCCAGGCGCACCGATTCATTCGAGACGGCAGCCTCGAACGGCTCGACATCCACCGACCTGTAGTTCGGTGAATTCGCGTTGGCGATATTGTTCGCAACAGTGGTCTGACGCAGCGAAAGCCACTTCGCCTGTGTCGAGGCCAGCTTGAAAAGATTTACGGCGTCCATGTCGTATCCTTCTCCTGAAGGACAGTAACGACCGTTTCTTGCGTGTGCCTTGTCGCGAGTGGCGCGAACAGAGAACAGTCGCGGACCGGCCGGCGGGATCCGGCCTAGTTCGGGCGCAGCGTCTTTCCGCCGGAGGTGACGATGTACCACCCGCGGTCATCCTCGCGAAACGCCTCGGCGGTGGTGTCGTCGGGCAGGCGCGAGTTCACCCGCACCAGATAGACGCCGTCGGCGTCGCCGACCAGGGCGCGCGCGCCGTCGACCGCGAGCACCGTGAAGGACTTGCCGTTGCCCGGATAGGGCTGTTCTTCGACGCCCACGGTACGGATCGTGCTCCGGTCGACCTTGCCGGTCGTCACCGGGTCGACCTTGACCGGGGGCTCGATCCCGGTTGCGGTCCTGACCTCGGAAAGCGAGCTGGCGGGCTGTCCGGCTTCTAGCGGCACCTGGGCGATGATCTCCTCGCGCGGGATCACGCCGTCGCGCGAGAAGGTCATGCGCGGCGGGCCGTAGGATTCCGGATGCAGATAGACATGCCAGGGGAACAAGGCTGCAAACGTGCCAAGACAGAGTCCGATGACACTGAGAATGTAGTCCGCAGCCGTCATGTCGCGGAACCAGCGACGGCGTGGTTTTCTACTTCTTTTCATCCTGCTTCATCCGTTCGGCTACAGCGGCAAAGGGGTCGCTGCCGGCGGGGTCGGCGTCCCTTTGCTTCAAAGCTTCGTAAAGACGCGGAACCGCGAGCACGGCCTGGTCGAGCTCGGGATTGGTGCCCTGCTGCCATCCGCTCATCATGCGCAGATCGCGGGTTTCCTCGAAAAGAGCGATCATCGAGCGCAGTTGCGAGACCAGCGCGCGCTGCTGCTCGCTCCAGGCCTTGTCGGCAAGACGCGACACCGAAGAGAGCGGATCGACGGCGGGAAAACGGCCCCGATTGGCGATGGCGCGCTGCAGGACCAGATGTCCGTCGAGAATGCCGCGCAGCGTGTCGGAGACCGGATCGTTGTGATCGTCGCCATCGACGAGAACCGTCACGACCGCGGTTATCGATCCGCCCTCCGAACCGCCGGGCCCCGCGCGCTCCAGAAGCTGCGGAAGATCGGTGAAGACGGAAGCCGGATAGCCGCGCGAAACCGGCGGCTCGCCGACCGAGATCGCGACTTCGCGCAGCGCATGGGCGAACCGCGTCACCGAATCGATGAGCAGCAGGACCCGCTTGCCCTGATCGCGGAACCACTCGGCCACCTCCATGGCGGAGGACGGCGCCCGCCGGCGCAGAATGGCGCTTTCGTCGCTGGTGGCGACGACGGCGACGGCCTTTTTCATTCCGTCTTCACCCAGCGTGTCTTCGAGAAACTCGCGCACCTCGCGGCCGCGTTCGCCGACGAGCGAGACGACGACGGCGTCGAAGGCGTCCGCATGCGCCAGCATGGCGAGCAGGGTGGACTTGCCCACGCCCGACCCGGCGAAAACGCCGAAGCGCTGCCCGATGCAAAGCGGCGTGAAGATATCGATGACGCGAACCCCGGTGCGGAAATGCTCGCCGACGCGGCCGCGCATCATCGGCGAATGCCGTTTCCGTGCGACATGGCCCGTGCCCGACGGGATCAGCGGACCCTTGCCGTCGACCGGCTCTCCGAGGGCGTTGACCACCCGGCCGAGCCACCCCTCGTCCGGGTGCACATGCATCGGCCCCTTGTGCATGACGACGTCATTGACCGAGAGCGACCGGGCATTGCCGCACGGCGCGATGACCACCCGGTCCGGGTCGATCTGCACGATCTCGCCACGCGCGGCGCGGGGGCCGACGCCGATGGAGACGAAATCGCCGAGCGCCGAGTAGCCGGCGATGCCCTCGGCGACAACGACATTGGGATTGATGCCCGATACGACGCCGCCGCGCTCCAGCGGCTCGCTTTGAATGCCGGAAGCCTCGACGGCGCGCCTGAGCCTGACAAGCGCATTCATGGCGATCAGCTCGCGCTAAATGCTCGAATGAGCTGCTTCATCGAATCTTCGGACGTCTCCATCAGGGACGCGGCCTCCTCGAAGGAGCGCTGCACCATGATGAGCTGCGTCATCTCGTTGAGAGGATCGACGTTGGACAGTTCGACCCTGCCCTGCACGATGCCGACATCGGGATCGTCGACGATCGGATCGGGTTCACCGCCGACAAGGATCCCCGAATTTCCGTAGCGCTGGAAATCCGGCGGCGGATCGAAGGCG
Organism: Ahrensia sp.; assembly: GCA_002698425.1. The sequence continues at coordinate 95,526 of NZXU01000050.1, forward strand.
AACAGGCCCAGTCCCGCGACGAGGCGTCCGTTCTGACGCAGAATGCCATTGTCATCCAGTTCGGGAACACCGCCCGCCGGGTCGAGCGTGATCGGCGCACCGCCGGGATCGAGAACCGGATAGCCGGACAGGGTGATCAGGTCGCCGTTCTCCGACATGGTGAAACGCCCGTCACGCGTCACGGCGGTGCCGGCCGGGGTCTCGATCCCGAACCATGCATTGCCGCGCACGGCGAAATCGAGCGGGTTGTCGGTCTGTTCGAGACCGCCCGGCTTCACATCGAGATATTCGACGCCTTTCGAGGAAAACGAGGTCTCGGTGCCCGACACGTCCTCGACAACTTCCTCGAACTTGACCTGTCCGGCGCGAAAGCCGACGGTCTTGCTGTTGGCGATGTTCTCCGCGATCGTGTTCAACCGCGCGAGGCGGGCCACCTGGGACGAGAGACTGACATAAAGTCCGGTTTCCATGCGCCGTTACCGCTTCAATTGAGCGATCTGCAGAAGCAGATCTTCGCTGATGCCGGATTGCGGGCTCGCGCCGAAAAGAGACGCCACGCCGGAAACGGCCTGGTCCTGACTGTTGGTCGCGTCCCACATCGCGGCAAACCGATCCAGCAGTTTCTCCAGCTTTTCCGGGTCGCCAAGGGTTTCGATGTCGATGCGGTCCGCGAACATCTCGACCTGCTTGTCGATATCGGCGTAGGCGATCGAATCGGGCAGGCCCAGAACGGTACGGACGACCTTGGACAAGGCCTTATCCGCAAGGACCTGATAGAAGTTATCGATGGTTTCGGCCTTGCGCTCGAAATAGAGCGCAAGCCGCACGCCCTCATTCTCGTCGCCCGCCTGTTCCTCCAGCGTCTGGCGCAGATATTTGTCGACCACGCCCTGCTGGGTCTTGGTGAAGGAGGTCGTCGACTCGTCGAAGGCCACGAAGTTGAACGTCTTGGCGAATTCGGCGTAGCGCTTGTCGGAGAGCGAGTTGGCGAAGCTGTCGTCCGCGTCGACGCCTTCCGCCAGAACCTTCTTCATGAAGGCCTTGCCATAGGTCATGTCTTCCAGACCGAACGCCTTCATGGCGAAGCTGAACAGCCTGTAGTCATCGATCAGGTCGTCGGCGCTTTTTACGTTGCCGATATTTTCCAGATAGTACTCGACCTCGCGCGAGACCGTTGCCTGCGACGAAACCCGTTCGATGGATTTGTCGATGTCGTTGGAAGCCAGCCGGTACGACACGATCGTGCTGATCATGGGAATCACCCCGATTTTCGCGTTCTCCCCGTCTTAGGGCGGCCGCCTTGCGCGAGCCTGTCTTGCTACCGCTCCCCCATCTGTCTTGGCGGTGGCCGCTGCCAGCCCCGTGCAAGGTTTGCCCTCTAGCTTGCAGGCAGATCAGAAGCGGAGAGACTCGTGGGCATTATCATCGGAATGGTGATCACGCTTGGTTGCGTTTTCGGCGGCTACATGGCCATGGGCGGACACGTCGACGTCCTGGTGCAGCCCTTCGAGTTCGTCATCATCGGCGGCGCCGCCATCGGCATCTTCGTCGTCGCCAACCCGATGTCGACGGTGAAAGACAGCGGCAAGGCGATGATGGAGGCAATCAAGAACAAGGTGCCGAGCCGCGAGGAATATCTGGAGCTGCTCGGCCTGCTGCATCAGCTTCTGCGCGAACTGAAGACCAAGCCCCGCAACGAGGTCGAAGCGCATATCGACAATTCCGAGGAATCCTCGATCTTCCAGGAATATCCGCTGATCCTGGCCAACAAGGACCTGACCAATTTCATCTGCGATTATTGCCGCCTGATCATCGTCGGCAATGCGCGGCCGCACGAGGTCGAGGCGCTGATGGAAGAGGAGATCGCCACGATCCGCCACGACAAGCTGAAATCGTCGCATGGCCTGCAGGGCATGTCCGACGGGCTTCCGGCGCTGGGCATCGTCGCCGCGGTGCTCGGCGTCATCAAGGCCATGGGCGCCATCGACCAGAGCCCGGAGGTTCTGGGCGGACTGATCGGCGCGGCGCTCGTGGGAACGTTCTTCGGGATCTTCATGGCCTACGGCTTCGTCCAGCCGCTCGCAAACAAGATCGGCATCATCCGCGAGAAGAACATCCGGCTCTATTTCGTCGCCAAGCAGACGCTGATCGCCTACATGAACGGCTCGCTGCCGCAGGTGGCGCTCGAATTCGGCCGCAAGACGATTTCCAACTATGACCGTCCCTCGCTCGACGATGTCGAGAACGAGGCGATGGGCACCGGCGAGCCCAAAGCCGCCTGACGATGGAAAAGCCCGCCGCTCCCGTGGAAAACAATATGGAGATCTTCGACCGTTTGCTTGGCCGGAAGGGGGATGCCGCACGGCTCGAACCCGCCGCCAAGGCGATCGCGAAATATCTTCCGCAGCGTTTGCCGACGGTCCTCAAGAAGGCGGGATTCGACGTCCGGGTCGAGTTTTCCGAGAAGCACAATTCCAGCGCGACCGCGCTTTTCGCCCGCTACAAGAGCGGCGCGGCTTGCATCCTTCTCGCGACCAAGACGCCGAGCGCGGTGGCCTATGTGATCTGCGATTACCCTGCAGCCGGGATCCTCTCGGAGATCATGCTTGGCGGCGACCCGGAATTCGCGACGCTTTCGGCCAGCCGCGCGCCGACCGCGACGGAAAAGGACCTCGTGTGCCAGTTCGGCGACCTTGTCGGCCAGGCGCTGCAGACGACGCTTTCGACCAAGGATTGCCCGTCGAGCGTGCGGGTCGCGCTCGACGCCGACGATATCCGCGAGAGCGGCAATGCCGGCGAGGTCATCGCTTTCGACCTGAAGCTCGGTTTCGGCGCGGCCGAACCGGTCGTGACCGTCGCCGTGACGCATTCCTACATGCTGCAAATGGCGCGCGCCGCGCCGGAGACCATCCGCAAGCCGTCGCCGAACAGCCATGGCGAGACCAACCGCAAGGCGCTGTCCATCAAGGTTCCGGTCACCGGCGCGGTCACGATGCCGCCGATGACGCTCGGCGAACTCGCCGCGCTCAGCACGGGCGACGTCCTTCCGCTTTCCGAATCGGGAGAGACGAATGTCCGCATGAAGGTGAAGGGGCGTCCGCTCTACGAATGCAATCTGGGCCGCAAGGGCGCGAATTACGCGCTCTGCCTGGAACGGCCGCACCGGGCGATGTCGGAAGCCCTCAACGGGATCGGTATCCCGCTGACCGAGTCCGAACTCAAGGAGACATATGATGAGTGATCCCGCAACAAACCCGCTGGAGGAACTCGGCCTTTCGCTGGACGACATCCCGGGAGCCGACCCGCTCGACGAAGCGCTGGCGGAACTGCAGGGCGTCATGGACAAGGACCAGGAACTGGGGCCGCTCGACGACTTGATGGAAGACGCGGAGCCCGAGGCCGCGGCCGCACCGGTCGTCGACAGCAACCTGCAGAAGCTGGTGATGTCGATCCCGGTGCAGATGGACGTGGTCATCGGCTCGGCGGAAATGCCGGTTTCGGACCTGATCGGCATGGAGGCCGGTTCGGTGGTGATGCTGAACCGCAAGATCGGCGAGCCGGTCGATATCTGCGTCAACGGAACGAAGATCGCGACGGGCGAGATCCAGTCCCTCGACGACGATCCGAGCCGTCTCGGCGTGCGCATCACCGCGCTGGAAAAATCGTGATCACGAGGGGCCGATAGACGGATCCGTCCGCCGGAAGTTCGACATGGCAAAACGATACACCCTGTCAAAACCGCAACGAGCCGCCGCCGTCATGGTGGCGATGGGGAAATCGCGCGCGTCGACCTTGCTGAGATTCTTCAAGAGCGAGGAGCTGCGCGTCATGATCGACGCCGCGCATACGCTCAAGAGCATTCCGCAGCCCGACCTCGAGGAACTGGTCAAGGAATTCGAAACCGAGTTCACCGTCGGCGCGGGGCTGATGGATTCGGCCGACGCGATGGACAAGATTCTCAGCGAAGCGCTTTCCGACGAGGAAATGTACGCGCTGACCGGGATGACCGCCGAACCGGTCGAAGTAGAGCCGGAGCAATCGGTCTGGGACCTGTTGCCGAAAGTCGATCTCGACGAACTGAACAATTTCTTCGCCGGCGAATCGCCGCAGCTCTGCGCCGTCGTCCTGTCGCGGCTAAATTCGCGCACGGCGGCGTCGATCGTCGAGAGGCTCGAGCCCGACCTGCGCAAAGCGACCGTGGCGCGGCTGCTGTCATCGAAGCCGGTGCCCGAATCGGTCATCAAGACCGTCGAGAAACGGCTCGATGAGGCCTTCAACCTGACCGACGACTCGCGCGGCGGCGGAGCCGGCGAGGGCGTCGGCCGCCTCGCGGAAATCCTCAACGAGATGAAGAAGGATGTCTCCGACGACCTCCTCGACCAGCTGACGCCGGTGATCGGCTCTAAGAAGGTCGAGGGCGTCAAGTCGCGCATCTTCCGCTTCGAGGACATTCCGACGCTTTCCAAGGAGGCGCGCACGCTGCTTTGCGACGGATTGTCGTCCGACGTGCTGACGCTGGCGCTGCGCGGCGCAAGCGACGACCTGAAGGAAAACATCCTGTCGTCGATCAGCCAGCGCACGCGGCGCATGATCGAATCGGAACTCGGCGCCGGCGGGGCCAAGCCGGCGGAAATCGAGCAGGCGCGCAAGTCGATCGCGGCTCTGGCGCTGCGGATGGCCGCCGAAGGCAAGATCGAACTCCAGGTCGCGGCCTGAGACGGCGGGTAGGGTAGACACTGAGCCATGGCCGACGAAAAGCCCGACAAGGAGAGTAAAACCGAGGAAGCCTCGGAGAAAAAGATCCGCGACTCGCTCGACAAGGGACAGACGCCCTTCTCGAAGGAAACGCCGATCCTCTTCTCGCTGCTGGCGATCCTTTTCGTCGCGACGTTCTTCATGCCCGCGAGAATCGCCGGCATGGCGCAGCAGCTGGCGACGATGATGGACCAGTCCTTCGAATATCACTTGAGCGGCAGCGGCGACATCTACTGGCTGATCCAGCGCGTGATGCTGGTGGCGGGCACGGTGACCCTGCCGCTGTTCGCCGCGGTGGTTGTGGCCGGGTTTTCCGGATCGGCGGCCCAGAACACGCCGCGTTTCGTCGGCGAGCGCATCAAGCCGCAACTGTCGCGGATTTCCCTGATCGCCGGATGGGGGCGCATCTTCAGCACCAAGGGTTTCGTGGAGTTCCTCAAATCCGTGGCGAAACTGATCTTCGCGAGCATCCTGGTGGCCCTCGTCCTGCACGATCTCGTGCCGCGCATGCTGCAGGGCATGAACAGCGAGGTCGGCAGCTTCCTGGTGGTTATCCGGGAAATGCTGATGAAGATGTTCGCGGCGATCATCTTCGCGATGGTGCTGGTCGCGACCGCGGACTTCTTCTGGTCGCGCTTCCAGTGGCGCGAGGATCTGAAAATGACCCGCCAGGAGGTCAAGGACGAGCTGAAGCAATCGATGGGCGACCCGATCATCAAGGCGCGCATCCGCTCCGTCGCCTATGATCGCGCCCGCAAGCGCATGATGAAGGCCGTCCCGACCGCATCGCTCGTCATCGCCAACCCGACCCACCTTTCGATCGCATTGCGATACGATCCCACCCGCGATCCGGCGCCTATCGTCGTCGCCAAGGGGCAGGACCTGATCGCGTTGCGCATCCGCGCCATCGCCGAGGAAAACGGCGTACCCGTGTTCGAGAATGTCCCCCTGGCACGCGCCATGTACCGGCAAGTCTCGATCGACCAGATCATACCCCAAGAGTTCTTCAAGGCCGTCGCGGAACTGATTTCCATTCTGCGCCGCCGAGCACAGAGAAGCTGACACCATGCTGGCACAAGAAATCTGCCTGGAACTTGAACCCTATGTCGCCAAGGCCATCTCCGGCCTCGCCGCGGAACTGCGCCTTGTCGATATCGCGGATTACATCGCCTATCTGCGCATGGAGCGCTATGGCTGCGTGGCGGATATCGTGCGCGATGCCGCCGACCTCTATTTCACCCCGGGCTATATCGAGTTCGCGATGGACGGCGAAACCTCGGCGGAATGGGGCACGGCGCCGGAAGTGACGCTTATGCTGATGATCAACAGCGCGCGCGCCAAGGCGCATGTCGCATTGACGCTCTGCGAGCACCACGCCGAGATCAAGCTCGGCTACGTCAATTTCGCAAGCGAACTCGAAGCGCGCGAGGACCGCGGGCACCTGTTGCTGGACGATATCGCGGACAACAGGATGGACCGCAGGGCGCGACTGTTCAGGCCGTGGCAGATGGGCGGGTTGATGGCGCGGCCGAGCGCCTGAGCCTCCGGCCGCATAGTCAATTGACCGCGTCAAGGATCGGCACGGCCGCTTCCTGACGCGACATCACCAGCATGCCGCTCCAGCCGCCTTCGCCGCTTCCGGCGGAAGCGGGAGCGAGGAAGCCGTGCACGAAGGCTCCGGCCGGCGCGGCAAGGCGCGCGGTAAAGTGGAACGGGCGTCCCTCGCCCGCCAGTTTCTCGATCAGTTCAATCAGGCCGGCCCGGGCATCGGGATCGTAGCATTCGAGGAATGTTCGCATACCGATCCGCTCGCTGTCGCCGGACAAGCCGTAAAATTTGCGCGCGACCGGGCCGAGCAGAATCGAGGCGTCCTCGAGATCCAGCCCGAAACGATCGACAAGCGCGCTGCGCGACAATTGCCGGATATCTATATTGTTATTCGGGTCGGCGCTTTCCGTATCGAAAGGTACGGTTGCTCCGCCGTAAAGCATCTTTGTCATTTGGCGGCCCTTTTTGCAGGCCCATGATTGAAGGTAACCTTGCGTCACTAACTCCAAAAACTGCGTGTTCCGCAATCTTAATCCTTTATTAACCTCAATACTGACGCTTTGAATTAAATGCCGAAGACCCGGCAGCAAATGCATGCTCCGGGAACGATGCCGCCGCCTTCCCGTTGTCGTTGGATCGACCAACAACGCTCGACGGAGAACCACATGACCAATCCATCCAGAAAGTCAGGCTCGCCGGACGGAAAGCTGACGCGTTCCGACATCGCTTCGGACGAATTGGGCCGAAACAGCCTTCAGGGGAACGATCAGGCGAATGTGCGCAACGAGCGTCACGCCGTCCCGGATGTGAAAACGGAAGCCGACGGCGTCATCGAGAGTTTCCGGAAGCTCGACAAGGACGTGCGCGCCCGCGAGGACCTCGGAAAGGGCAATCGCTCCTCCGAGAATAGCGGCACCTGACCAAGCTACTTCAAAGGGAATGCAATGACCCACACAGTGGAAATCAAGGCGATCACGCCCGTCGCACACAACGTCTTTTCCTACGATCTGGAACGGCCGTCCGGCTTCACATTCGAGCCGGGCCAAGCGACGGAGGTGTCGATCGACAAGGATGGCTGGCGAGACGAGAAACGCCCTTTCACCTTCACCTCGCTGCCAGACGATGAAAGGCTGCAGTTCACGATCAAGTCCTACCCGGAGCACGACGGGGTCACCGACCAGCTGTCGCGACTGCTGGTCGGGGATCGGCTGATCATCGACGACCCGTGGGGCACGATCAGCTACAAGGGCAAGGGCGTGTTCATCGCCGGAGGTGCGGGGCTGACCCCGTTCCTCGCGATCCTGCGCGCGCAGAACGAAGCCGGGCATCTCGCCGGACATACGCTGCTCTTCGCAAACCGGTGCGAGCGCGACATCATCCTGCAGGACGAACTGGACCTGATGCCCGGCCTGACGACCCGGCACATCCTCAGCGAGGAGGACAAGAGCGGCTACGATCACGGTCTCATCGACCGCGCCTATCTGGAATCCGTGATCGAGGATTTCGACCAGATCTTCTATATTTGCGGACCGGACGGGATGGTCGAGGAGCTCAAGGGCATCCTCGACGATCTTGGCGCGAAACCCGAAGGTCTCGTCTTCGAAGAATAGCTATCAGTTAAGGCTCAGCCGCCCGTCGCCGCCGCACATGACCGGAGCGACTTTTCCTTCGGGCATGTTGAGGATCGATTCGAGATCGGTATTACCTTCGACGAGGTCGGCCAGGCTGATCTTGTCGAGGGACGCGTAAAAGGCCTCCACGGCGCGTTTCAGCGCCGGGCGCAGCCAGCAACTCCCGATCAGCGGGCAATTGTTCTCCTTCTCGTCGAAACATTCGGCGAAGGGAAGATCGGCCTCGAACACCCGGAACACATCACCGACGCGAATATCCTCGGGCGTGCGGGCGAGATACATGCCGCCATTGCGGCCGCGCAATGCCTTGATATAGCCGAGGTGAGCCAATTGCCGGATCACCTGGCCAAGATGGTTCTTGGAAGCGTTGCACTTGTCCGCGATCTCGGCCTTGGTGATGCTGTAGCCGGGATTGACCGCGCATGTCATCAACACCCGCATCGCAAGATTTGTTCTGATCGTCAGACGCATGGTTCCTCCGCGCCCCGCATGAGCTACGCCTCCATTAAGATGTGGATCATATACACGATTTTGCCCGCGCCAATTGATCAAGATCATATGAATCGTGCGGAAAACCGCCGGAATTCCCGCAAAAACTCTCCTGTGACGACAATTTCGCACCCTTGCCGGCATGCGCCAGGGAAATTTGGGCATCCCGTTATTCGCAATGGATCGGCAACAACAGCCTGTTCGGCTTGACGACGCTGTTGATGCGCCCGACAATTCGCGGAAAGGGACAAAACGGGGCATTCGCGAATCGGCCATGCGGGCGATTTGCCGAAACGGGGATGTGCAAATCCCGTGTCCGCCAAGAAACGGGAAACAACCATGCGACTCCAGCGCTTCGCCATTCTTGCCTTCGCTTCCCTCATTCTCGGTTTCCTCACCTCTTTTTCAGCGGCTTGGGCAGCGGATGCCGACACGCAGGAAGGCCGCCAGGCGATCCAGCAGGCTCTGAACGAAAAAGGCTTTCCCGTCGGGACGCCGGACGGAATTTTCGGGCCGAAGACCGAAGCGGCGATCCGTGCCTTTCAGGACTCGATCGGCGCGGAGGCGACAGGGACGCTGACCGACAGCCAGGCCGACCGGCTTCTCGGCCGGGCGACACCCGCCAAGGCGCCCGAACCGCAACCCGATGTCACCGCCGGAACGGTTTTCAAGGATTGCGACAGCTGTCCGGAAATGGTCGAGATCCCGAAGGGCACGTTCGAGATGGGAGCGACCGACGCCGAACAGGATAACCCGTTTATCGGCTTCGTTCCGGAGGAACATCCGCGGCACGAGGTCAGCATCGGCTATCCTTTCGCGATCGGTCGCTACGAGGTTACCGTCGCCGAGTTCGACGCCTATGTGCGCGAGACCGGAACGGAGGTCGGCGGCACCTGCGGCGTCCGGCTCATCGAGACCGGGCCGCTTGCGGAGAATTTCACCGGAACGCGCCATCCGGCCTCAAACCCGGAGATATACGGCCCCTATTTCGTCTATATAACCGACGGCTCCTACAAGCAGCCGGGGCTCTCCGTGACACCGCGCCAGCCGGCCGTCTGCGTGTCGCGCAAGGAGGTGACTGGCTATCTCGCATGGCTCAAGGAGAAGACCGGCAAGGCCTATCGCCTGCCGACCGAGGCCGAGTGGGAATATGCGGCGCGGGCCGGAACCCGGACCGTCGCCTTCTGGGGCGACGATCTCGCCCATGCCTGCGGCTATGCGAACTTCGCCGACAAGGCGTCAGGCTACCAGGCCGGCGAGGCCGCCCCCTGCGCGGAAGCGGTACGCCCCGAATGGGCGGCGGAAGTCGGCAGCTACCGGCCCAATCCATGGGGACTTTACGACATGGCCGGCAACGCCCAGGAAATGGTGCAGGACTGCTGGAGCCCGGGCTACGACACCACGCCACGGGACGGTTCGCCCGTACGCCAAAGCGGTTGCCAGCTCTTCATCGCGCGGGGCGGCGACTATGAAATGCTCCATGTCTCGATGCGCGCATCCGAAAGGCTGACCTTCGGCTACGACCCGCAACTCGACATGGTGCAGGGACCCAACGAGGCGCTGGACATCCGCAGCAATGTCGTTGGCTTCCGTGTCGCGCTCTCCCTCGGCAGCGCCGCGTGGGATTGGCAGTAGCTTCCACAAGAGAAGCTTCTTCGCGCCGGACAGGACCCCAACCTGTGGCCGCTGCCGTCACGAACCGGCAGAAGGGTCCGAGGTTTGTTGCAGGCAATCCGGTCCGGTCTGCGGCCGCCCGGTTGCGATTCGATGCGATGCGAGGCCGAAACCGCAACAATTGGATACGCCGGCACCCTGGAGCCCGTCTCGGTTGTATGAACTAGGACGACGCTGTTTCCAGTACGATGGCGCCTGTCGATTTGCCGGATTCGAGTGCGTGGTGAATTCGGACCACATCCTCAATCGGCGCGATCTGCGGCGATGGTATCGTCAGCAAACCCTGTTCAAGCGCGGCAAAGAGCCGTTCCGCCTGCATCGTCATCATGGCGCGGTCCGCGATGTAGTGGCCGTAATTCGGGCGCGACAGGGTCAGCGACTTGCCCGCCATCGGCCCTATTTCGCGAGCTCCGATATCGCCTGACGCCTGTCCGAAGGAAACCAGGTGACCGCGTATCGCAAGCGCGGCGATCGAGGCGTCGAAGCTGTCGCGCCCTATCGCATCGTAGACCACGTCCGCGCCACCGCCTGTCAGCTGCCGAACTCGCTCGATAAATTCCTGGCCGCGGCCGATGACAACCTCGTGGGCGCCGCTCGCTTCGGCCAGCCTGGCCTTGTCCATATCCGAAACCGTCGCGATGACACGGGCGCCGAGGGCCGAAGCCCACTGGGTGAGCAAGGTGCCGACACCGCCTGCCGCCGCATGCACGACCACCCACTCGCCCCGCCGAACCGGATGGACGTCGTGCAGCAGAAATCCGGCGGCCACCCCCTTGAGCATGCCGGCCGCCGCATGGGCCGCATCGAGCCAATCCGGTGTCTTCACCACGAGGTCCGCATTCATCGTCCGAACCGACGTGTAGGATCCCGCCGGCCCGCAGGCATAGGCGACCCGATCCCCCGGAGCGAGATGACCGACAGCGGGCCCGACGCTCTCGACCATTCCCGCCGCTTCCATTCCGGGAATGCCGGGCGGTGTGACGAGGTCGAAATAGCCCGTCCTCGAATAGACATCGATGAAGTTCACGCCGATATGGCTTTGCCGGATCCGCACCTCGCCCGGGCCCGGCGGAGGGACGTCAACGTCACGCAACGAAAGCACATCCGGACCGCCATGCCGGTCCATCACGACCGCGCGCGCCTTGACGATACCGCCGGTTCCCGACGTGGCAATCGGTGCAGCTTTTTCCCGATCCTGCGTTTGTTCGGCGCGAACAGGGCGTGGCGGCCTGTCCGATGAACGCGCTACGCGCAGAACCCCGCCCGCGCCCGGCCCGGTGCGCAAATGCTGTTCCAGACTGCGCATGCCCGCGCGGTAGATCCCGTTTCCGACGAGATCCATCAGGTCGCGCGCCCTGTCCGGCGGCGGGCTGAATTCGCTTTCCCATTGCCAGAAGGTTGCCCCGCTGTCGGTCACCGGCATGAGCCGGATCGTCGCGACATAGTCGTGGAGGGGAAGCGGCGAGTGGAGAAGGCAGTAGCTGAGTTCGTGCGCCTCGTCGTCGAGGCTCAGAAGCTGCTCGCGCAGGAAACCGCCATCCGTCAACGTGAACGCGCGCACCGCGCCGACCGTGTCGGCGGGCAGGCCGTTCTCGATCTCGCTGTCGGCGATGGCCGGATGCCAGTCCCGGTGGCTGTTGAAATCGCGCACCCAACGCCAGACCTCGTCGATCGGGGCATCGACGATCGCGCTCTCACGCACCCGCGCCAAGATGCCCCTCCAACAGCTGCAGTAGCGGGACCGAAACCGTCATCGGCCGCCGAAGGATTGCCTGAGCGCGTCGAACGCCGCCTGGAACACGGACCTGCCGATCTGGTCGATCAGCGCCTGCTCGCGTTCCGGCGGACAGTCGAAATCGGCCTGCCATTGCGCGAAGGTCACATTGCCGTCAGTCACCGGGGTGATCGACAGTTTCGCCACGTAGTTCTCCACCCCCATCGGGCTTTCGAGGATCGAGTAGGTGCAGCTCATGTCGTAGTCGGACAGGGCCAACAACTGCTCGCGGATCTTGCCGCCGTCGGTCAGGGTGAAGTTACGGATGCACCCCACCTTGTCCGACGGCAGACCCTGTTCGATGCGGCTTTCCGCGACGAAGGGCGTCCACTCCGGCAGGCCGTTGAAGTCCCGCACCCGCCGCCAGACATTCGCGGCGGGCGCCGGGATGACGCTCGAGACATAGACGCGGGTCACGGCTTCCTCCACCCGACGGAGCTCAGTTCCGCAGGTTTAACGGTCACGATCGCGATCCCGGTCATCATCGTCGCTGGCGATGCCCTTCTTGGACGACTTCCCCTCGGCCTTGTCGACCAGCGAGGTCATGTCCTTGGCATCGCGCAGCACGTCGGTCATGCGACCCATGGAGCCGCCCTCGATGCCGATCTCCTTCATGAGATTGTCGATCATCGGTGCCTGCACGCGGTAGCGAAGCGCCGAGTCGATCACCTCGTCGGTGACGTTCTTGCGGCTGCCGTCATGGCCGTTCATGCCGTCGACATGGAGGATCTTGATGCCCTCGATCTTCTCCATGGGACGGACGCTCTCGCGGACGATGCCTTCCAGCCGTTCAAGCAGCTTCTCGCGAATGCGGGCCTGGCGGGCGTCCTCGGAAAGCGCGTTCTCGCTTTCGTTGAGGGCGCGCTGGCCGTCGGCGTCGACCTTGTAGCGTTCGCTGGCGGCGAGCGCGGCGATCTTCTCGGCTTCGGCCTTGGCCGCGGCCGCGATCTTCTGCGCTTCGGCGAGGCTCTTGGCGGCCTTCATCTCGGCATCGGCGCGGCCGGTGACCCGCAGCGTTTCGCGCGCCACTTCCCGCTCGGTCGCGATCCGCTCGGTCAGGCTGCGGCGCTCGGCGATTTCCTTCTCGCGCGTGGTGAGCGCCTGTTCCTCGGCCTGCACGGCCTTGGCCCGGACGGCCGCTGCGGCTGCGAGCGCAGAGGAGCGCTCCTGCGACTTCTTCGCCAGTTCCACCGCCTTTTCGATTTCGGCGATCTCCACGGTGCGGTCGCGATTGACCCTTGCGGTGGAGATTTCCCGCTCGTTGACGATGCGCGCCTCGGCCACGGCCCGTTCGGTGGCGAGCCGGGCCCGTTCCACTTCTTCGGTCATGGCGAGCTCGGCTTCCTCGAAAGCCTGGCGCTTGGCGATCTGCAGGGCGTCGAGACGGCGTTCGCGTTCGATCCGGACCTCGTCGAGCGCACGCTCCTGCGCGACCCGCTCGGCCTCGGTCATCTGGTTCTGCACGATTTCGTTGCGCTGCTTCTCGGCCTCGGCACGGGCCAATTCCACGGCCTTTTCCGCGATGGCGATCTGGCGTTCCAGCGCGTGGATCTCGATGGCCTTCTCGCTGGCGATTTCCTTTTCGCGCCGCTCGAGATCGCGCGCTATCCTGACCTTCTCGAGCTCGAGTTCGAGGGTGATCTGTTCGCGCTCGGTCTTTTCACGGCTCTTGATCTCGGCCTCGTCGATGGCCCGGCGGCGGGCGATCTCGCGGCGCTGGGTCTCTTCCTCGGACTTGATGCGCTCGTCGGTGATCGCCCGTTCCTGGGCGAGGCGGGCCTTTTCGATCGCCTCGCGGGACGCCAGTTGCGCCTGCTCGCTTTCCTGCTCCTTCAGGGCGCGTTCGCGCACCAGTTCCGACCGCTGCGCCGCGCGCCGGATTTCAAGCTCACGCTCCTGTTCGAGGCGGGCGTATTCCTGGTCCCTGTCGATGTCGAAGACCTGCTTCTGTGCCGCCAGGTTCTGCGTACGGATTTCCACCAGGGTGCGCTGCTCGATCTCGTTGCGCATCTTGCGCCTTGTCTCGATCGACTCGGTGATCTGGGTGAGGCCCTCCGCGTCGAAGGCGTTGGACGGGTCGAAGAATTCGAGGCCCGTCTGGTCGAGATCGGCAATGGCCACGGCGTCGAGTTCGAGCCCGTTGCGGGACAGGGCCTGGGAGGCGAGTTCCTTGACCGCGTCGGCATATTCGCCCCGCTGTTCATGCATGTCCTCGAGCGTCATCCGGGCGGCGACCGTCCGCATGGCCGCGGCGAACTTGCCTTCGAGCAGGGAGATCAGCCCGTCTTCCTGCATGGTGCGGCTGCCGAGCGTCTGCGCGGCGGCGGCGACCGCGTCCCGGGACGAACCAACCTGGACGAAGAACTCCGCGGTGATGTCGACGCGCATGCGGTTGCGGGTGATCAGCGCCTGCTCGTCGCGGCGCGGCACCTCGATGCGCATGACGTTCATGTTCACCGGCGTGATCTCGTGCAGCACCGGGATGACGAAAGCGCCGCCATTGACGACGACTTTCTCCCCCAGGAAACCGGTCCTGACGAAGGCCACTTCCTTGGTCGATCGCCGGTACAGCCATCTGAGTATGTAGACGGCGACCACGATGGCGATGACGAGCACCACCAGCCAGATGAGCGCCTGACCTAACAATTCGCCTGACATGTTTCTCCTCCCTTGTCGCGATGGTTCGGACCGCCCGGTCTCAGAACGTCACCGCCTTGAACTTCCTTGTCTGTTCCGTCAGCGCGGTTTCGGTCGGCAGCCTCTCCATCGAGGACGCGCCGTAGAAACCGTGGCAGTTTTTCGTGCGGCCGAGCACGTATGACGCGTCCTCCGGCGACGACACCGGGCCGCCATGCACGAGGATGATCGCATCCTTGTTGACCTTCAGCGCCGCTTCCGACCACGCGTCGACCAGCGCAGGGCAATCCTCAAGCTTGAGCGCCGTCTCCGCGCCGATGGAACCGCCCGTCGTCAGGCCGAGATGGCAGACGATGATGTCGGCTCCGGCCTTGGCCATTTCCGCAGCCTCGTCCGTCGAGAACACGTAGGGCGTGGTCAGGAGATCGAGTTCATGCGCCATGCGGATTACGTCGACTTCCTGACCGTAGGACATGCCCGTCTCTTCGAGATTGGCGCGGAACGTGCCGTCGATCAGGCCGACCGTCGGGAAATTCTGGATGCCGGCAAAGCCCATATCCTTCAGCTTGCGGAGGAACGGCTCGAACATGCAGAACGGATCCGTGCCGTTAACGCCCGCGAGCACCGGCGTTTTCCTGACCACAGGCAGGATTTCGCTCGCCATCTCGACCACGATGTCATTGGCGTTGCCATAGGCCAGCAGTCCCGACAGCGAACCCCGGCCGGCCATCCGGTAGCGGCCTGAATTGTAGATCACGATGAGGTCGATCCCGCCCGCCTCTTCGCATTTGGCGGAAAGGCCGGTGCCCGCACCTCCGCCAACGATCGGCACGCGGTCGCGCTTCATCTGCTGGAATTTCTCAACCAGTTCTTTTCTTTCGAATCTCGGCACTAGGCAGACCTCCTCATCGGACCGGCAACCGCGGTGTATGCACTGACCAACGCATCCGAGAATGCGGGATCGTTGATGTTGGCGTTGATACGGATGACCTGACGCCGCGCGGTTTGGCGCACAGTCGCCTCGATGGCGTCGAACAAGGCCTTGTCGGCGGCCGGATCGAAGAACTGTCCGCCGGGCTTGTCGAGGATCGACACGCCGCCCTCGGGAATGAGGAATCGGACCGGGCCTTCCATCTCGTTGATCCTGCCGCCGATCCATTCGCCAAAGGCGCGGTTTTCCTCCGGCGTCGTCCGCATCAGCGTGACCGACGGATTGTGAATGACGAAATTCCGGCTGTTGAACCGTTCCGGGACGGTGTTGCGCGGCCCGAAATTGACCATGTCCAGCGCGCCGCAGGAGCCAACCCACGGCAGCCCGGTCGCAATCGCCGCGCCGAAACGGTCCCGGCCGCAGGGGAAGACGCCGCCGACGATCATGTCCGCGACCTCGGTGGTCGTGATGTCGAGGAAGCCCGACAGCAGGCCCGAATGACCGAGCGTCTCCATCGCCTTGCCGCCCGTGCCGGTCGCGTGGAAGACGAGACAGTCGTAATCCGCCTCGAGCGATTTCTGTACGGCCTGGACGCATGTCGTGGTCACGCCGAACATCGTGATGCCGACCGTCGGACGCGCATTGGCCTGGCGTGCGGCCATCTCCTCGCCGCTCGGCATGCGCGCGACCATGCCGGCCAGCGCATGCGCCGCGTTTGCCAGCACCCGCTCGGATATCAGGTTGAGGCCCTGAACATCGGTGACCGAATGGAACATGTTGATGTCGGACGCCCCGACATAGGCGCGCGTATCGCCTGAGGCGACGGTGGAGACCATGACCTTCGGAATGCCGATCGGCAGCGCCCGCATTCCCGCGGTCGCGATCGAGGTTCCGCCCGATCCGCCGGCGGAGATCACCCCGCCAATGCCGCGCTGGGCCGACATGTAACGGGCAAAAGCCTCTGACATCGCGGCCACCGAACGCCCGCGGTCGTCGCCGAAAACAGCCGAAGCCCCCTGTGGATGGTAACCGGCCACCTGCAGCGGCGTCACATCGGCGCGCGACGGTTTCTGCGAGGTCGAGAGATCGATCGTGCGGACGGGGATGCCGAGCTTTTTCAGGCAATCTCTCATGTAGCCCAGTTCCTGTCCCTTCGTATCGAAGGTGCCGGCGACAAAAGCCGTCTTGCCGATCCGCTCCGAGTAGGGGATCTGGAAAACCTTGCGATCGTCAGCCTCCGCCGCCGGCTTGCGCCGATCGACCATTTCATCGCGCAAATTCGCAGCAGGCAGGTTCCAGCGATTGGGGATCTGCGAGACGGTTTGGATATTGCCGGAAGACGATGTCCGGCCGTCGCCATCGCCGCGCGAGACCACATAGACCTCCGCCATCCTCTCGGCGGCGCTCTCGCCGGGCGCGATCGCCTCGGGTTCCGGTTCGGCGACATCGTCGGCATGCCGCCCGACACCGAGCAGGCGTTGCTGCAGGTCACGGTCGGCAGCGAGGACGCTCGCATCCATGGTGCGGTTGATCTGGCCGTTGACCATGATCGCGACGGTGTCGGAGACGGAGGTCGCAACGCCGATATTCTGCTCGATCACGAGGATCGCCATCTCGCCTTCATGGCCGAGATGCAGCAGCATGTCGGCGACTTGGTCGACGATGACCGGCGCGAGCCCCTCGGTCGGCTCGTCCATCACCAGCAGCTTCGGATTGGCCAGTAGCGCGCGCGAGATCGCCAGCATCTGCTGCTCCCCGCCCGAAAGCTGAGACCCGCCATTCATGCGGCGCTCGTGGAGCCGCGGAAAGGTCTGGTAGACGCGGTCCAGCGTCCAGGCGGCATCGTTACCGCCCGTCGCTGCAAGCCGCAGGTGCTCGTCGACGCTGAGGCTCGGCCATACGCGGCGGCCCTGCGGTACATACGCAATGCCGGCATTGTGGATCTGGTGCGGCTCGAGCCTCGAAATCTCGCGCCCGTGAAGGCGGATCGATCCCGACCGCGCTTCCTTGAGACCGGTAATCGTGTTGCAGAGCGTCGTCTTGCCCATGCCATTGCGGCCAACGACGCTCATGACGCCGTCCGGAAGCGTCAGCGAAACGCCTTGCACGACATGGGCCTCGCCGTAATAGACGTGCAGGTTCTCGATCGAGAGCGCCGCGCGCGGCTTGGTGTCCGGCCGTTTAGCCATGGCCGTGCCCCCCGCCGAGATAGATTTCCTGGACGGTCGGATCGTTCTCGATCTCCTCGGGCGTTCCCTCGGTAAAGAGCCGTCCGTTATGCATCATCGAGACATATTCGGAGACGCGGAGCGCCACATCGAGGTCGTGCTCGATGATGATGTAGCCGATGTGTTTCGGCAGCGCGTTGAGGATGTCGATAAGATCGCGCCGCTCGGTCGGCGACAGGCCGGCCGCCGGCTCGTCGAAGAGTATGAAGCGCGGCGCGCCGGCAAGCGCGAGCGCGATTTCAAGCTGCCGCTGCTGGCCGTGCGAAAGCGTACCGACCATGGCGTTTTTCTCGGCATCGAGATGCACGGCGTGCACGATCGATTCCGCCTGCGCCATCGCCCCGTCCGAAGGACTTGGCCTGAGCAGGGAAAAGCGGCGGCGCGAAACGCCCCGGCATGCGAGATAGACCGACTCCAGCACCGTCAGGTTCGTGAAGAGCTGGGAAATCTGATAGGTGCGGCGAAGACCGCGGCGGATGCGTTCATGGGCGGCGAGCGTGGTGATGTCCTCGCCGAAGAACCGTATCGAGCCGCTCGTCGGATTGAAGTCGCCGGTAATCGTGTTGAACAGCGTGGTCTTTCCCGCGCCGTTCGAGCCGAGGACCGCGCGCCGTTCCCCGGCCGCGATCCTCATCGATATGCCGGAGAGGGCCGTCAGCGCGCCGAACTGCCGGCCGACGCCGTCGAGTTCCAGCGCATTCGCACCGGTTCCCTGCAGACGTGATGCGGCGACATTCGTCGTTGCCATGATCGCGGCCCTCTACTGCCTCTGTCCGTTACGGGCAGCTCGGGTTTTCGCGGCTGACCGCGCCGAGCGCCAGGAACTCGTCCTTCGGAATGCCGAGGGTCTGGTTGACCTGCGGCGTGACCTTGATCAGCTTGTTGACGAGCGTGCCGTCATCGGCCTCGCTCACCTCCGTAAGGAACATGTCGGCGATCGCGTTGCGGTTTTCGTCCAGCGAAACCTTGCCGGTCGGCGTTTCGAATTCGAGGTTCGAGAGCGCCTCGCGGAACTTCTTGCCGCCGTCGGAAAGATCGCCGCCGACTTCATCAAGGGCGAGCAGGGCCGCCTTCATGTTGATGTAGTAGGCATGCGCGAACAGCGAAGGCGACGGGAACGCGCCATCCTGCTTCTTGTAGGCTGCGGAGAATTCCGTCCAGGCCTCGGCATCGTTGGTATCCGCTGTCGGACCAGCGGCCGGCGTGCCGATCAGCACGTCGCGCATGCGGCCCTTTGCCGTCAGAACGGTCTGGTCGACGGTGATCGAACCGCCGATCAGCGGCGCCTGACCACCGGCGTCGTTATACTGCGACAGGAAGTTGACCGCGTCCGCACCGCCGAGCGCGACATAGATCGCATCGACGTCATCCGGAATGGCGGCGATCACCGACGAATAGTCCTTGTTGCCGATCGGCACCCAGGACTTCGACGGCACGGTTCCACCCGCCTTGCAGAACTCCGCCATGAAACCGAAGACCTGCGTGTAGGGGAAGGAGTAGTCTTCCGCCACGGTCGCGACCTTCTGGTAGCCCTTCTCGTTGAAGGCATAGTCGCCAAGGCCGGCCATCCACTGCGCGCCGTCGGTCGAGAACCGGAAGAAGTTCTCAGCCGGATCGCGCAGCGTGGTGTCCTGCGCGGCGGAACTGCCGTTCAAGAAGGTCACGTCGGGCTGGGTCTTCGCGTAGTCCTTGACCGCGATGCCTTCGTCACCGGAGAGCGGGCCGATCAGGACTTTCACGCCGTCCTGCTCGACGAGCTTGCGCGCTGCGCGCACCGCGCTGTCGGGGGACGCATCCGACGATCCCTTGACGATCTCGATGTCGTTGCCGGCGACCTTGCCGCCGAACTCGTCGACCGCCGTCAACGCGCCGCGTTCGCTATCCTCGCCAAGGACCGTGAAAGCGCCCTCAAAGGTGGCAAGCAAACCGATCTTGATCGACTCGGCCTGCGCCACCGCGAATGCCGGGGCGCTCATTCCTGTCGCCAAAGCAAGCGCCAGCAGTGTCCGTCTGTTGATATTCATGCATTCCTCCCTTGGTTTCCATCAGTGTTCGGGGCCTTTTTGAATGACCGCCAACTATCCCGGCCCTCCTGCGGCTTGAACCGCTCCCAGAGACCGAGAATTCCGTCTGGTGAGATGAAAACGATCACCAGAAATACGAGACCGATAAGCGTGTTGAAGCGCTCCGCGCCGACGATATCGATCGCGAAAGTCTGCATCAGGACCACGATGACCGCGCCGAGGAACGGTCCGATCGGGTGACGCAATCCGCCGATAATGGCGATGACGAGGATGTTGATGGACGGACCGACCGCGATCGTCCCGGGCGAAATGCGCCCGTTGAACCAGACCAGCAGGATGCCTGCCGCGCCGGCGATCAGGCCCGCGAGCCACCATGCGAAAACCTTGTGCGCGGTGACGTTGAAGCCGATGGCGCGCATGCGGCGCTGGTTGTCGCGGACCGCCTGCAGGGTCAGGCCGAAGGTCGAGCGTGCGCCATAAAGGACGGCGACATAGGCCACGACCGCGTTGGCGAGACACAGATAGTAGAACGGCACGGGATCGCGCCAGTGCAAGCCGAACGCGTCCGGCGCCCTGAGGCCGTTATAGCCGGGAAAGCCGTTGAAGAGCGCGTAGTTCTGCTGGGCGAAATAGAAGCACGCAGTGGCAACCGCCAGCGTGATCATGATCGTGTAGATACCTTCGGTGCGGACCGCGATCCAGCCGATGACCGCCGACATCAGCGAAGCGATCATGATCGCCAGCGGTCCGTAGATCCACCAGGGCCAGCCGAAGCCGTAGACGCCGGAATTGTTCTCGCCGAAAATCGCCACCACGTAGCCGGCCGCTCCGGCCACCGTGATCTGCGCCAGCGATACCATGCCGCCGTAACCGGCCAGCAGCATCAGCGACAGCGCGATCATTCCGAGCACCAGCGAATAGCCGCCGATCTGGGTCAGGAAGAAGTCACTCGCCATCGCCGGATAGATAAGCAGGAAGAAGGCCAGCAGGATGTGGCCGATGCCGGCCTTCTCGAGCCAGTTCTGGGACTGCCGGCGCCGCGACGCGGGATTGAGGGTCACATCCGTCACTGCGACCTCCCCATGATGCCCTGGGGCCGGATCGCCAGCGTGACGACCATGATGACGAATGTCAGCACCACGCCATAGGTCGGGAAGTAGACGAGGCCGATCTGCTCGGCGAGACCGATGATCAGCGCGCCAATGGCGGCGCCGGTGATCGACCCCATGCCGCCGACGATGACGACGACGAGGGAGGCGAGAAGGTAACGCACGTCCTCGCCGGGCGCGACGGAGAGCGCCGAGCCGCCGACCACGCCGGCGAGCCCCGCGAGGCCGGCCCCGAGTGCAAAGACGATCGCGAAGACGAAATGGACGTTGACGCCCGACGCGGCAAGCATGTCGCGATCATCGACGCCGGCGCGGATCATCGCGCCGATCCGCGTCCGGTTGATCAGCAACCACAGCCCGATGCCGATGACGATCGCCGACAGAAGCACGATCAGGCGGTAGAACGGATAGACGAGGAAGACCTCCGTGCCGTTCGAGCGTACGGCTGTGACCACCGGAAGCTTGATCGCGCCGCTCAGCCAGCCGGGCGTCAGGATCTGGTAGGTCGTGCCGCCCCAATAGGCGAGCATGAGGTCGGCGGCGACCACCGAAATGCCGATCGTGACCAGCGTCTGGCGCAGATCGTCGCCCTCGAGCCGCCGGAACACGAGGATCTGCATGACCAGACCGACAACGGCGAGCACAAGGAACCCGGCGGCTACGCCAATGAGCCAGTAGCCGGTCCATTCCGCGAATTCGTAGCCGATATAGGCCCCGAGCAGGTAAAGCGACCCATGCGCGAGATTGACGTTGCGCATCAGGCCGAAGACGAGCGTGAAACCGCTGGCGACGAGAAAATACAGACCGGCAAGCGTCAAGCCGTTCAGAATCGCCGACAGGAACGCCTTCTTCGAGATGAGGATCGCGTTCAGCCAGTCCGGCCATTGCGTGAACACCATCCAGATGAAGACAGCCGCGACCACGAGCACGACGATGCCCCAGGCCTGACGGCGGGTCATGCCCTGGCCCTGTGCGAGCGGATTGGTGCGGCTGCCGGAGGTATCGACCATGACGGATCAGGCGGTCAGGCGGCGGCGGGCTTCACTGGCGCGCGGCGCCTTGTGAAACTTGCCGTCCTTCATGATGGCGAGGATCCGGTCCCTGTTCTGCAGGATGCGGACATCGGCCAGCGGGTCGCCGTCGACGAGCAACAGGTCGGCGAGGTAGCCTTCCTTGATCATGCCGAGCTCGTCTTCCATGTTCATGATCTGGCCGCCATATTTCGTCGCGGCCTGGATCGCCTCCATCGGCGAGAAACCGAGCATTTCGACGAAGGTCTGGATGTCCTTGGCGTTGGTGCCCTGCGGGGTCCAGGCGAAACCGTAGTCGCCGCCGATGCAGATGCGAATGCCGCGGCGGTGCATCTTCTTCATCGTGTCGATGCACATCTCCAGCTCCCGCTCGTAGAGCATGGAGATTTCCGACCCGGGCTTGATGCCCCACTCCTCGGCATGGCGCGCGGTGTTGATCAGCCATGCGATGCCGGGCGCGACGATATGCTTGTCGCGGGCCGCCTCCAGCGCATCGAGTGCTTCCTCGTCGGCAAAGGAGGCGTGGTAGATGTTCTGAATACCGTGTCGAATGCACTGCATGACCGATCCCGAAGAACGGGCGTGGGCGGAGAGCACGCGGTTGCGGCAGCGCGCCTCGGATGCGGCCATCGCCACCTCCTCCTCCGCCATCGGCGTCTCCTCGGCGCCCATGCCGGTGATCTCTTCGCCCGAGAGGTTCAGCTTGATGGAATCCACGCCGTATTTGATCAGCGTGCGGACAACGCGGCGCACCTCTTCCGGTCCCGACACGACGATACCGAGGTTAAGACCTTCATGGGGAATGTGAGACGGCGCCGCGTCGCCCAGGCCGCCGACCGTGGTGATCTCCGGCCCTGCCGCGAGATAGCGCGGCCCCGGGAAGCGTCCTTCGTTGATGAACCGTTTCGCTACGACATCGAGGCGCGGCTTGGCGGCGGCGGCGCCGCGGCCCGCGGTGAAGCCGGCATCCAGCACCAGCTTGGCCATTTCCATGGTCACCAGCATGTGCTCTTCGAGTTCCATCATCTGGATGGGGTCGATGCCCGGCGCATTGTTCCAGGACAGATGCAAATGGGCGTCGATCATGCCCGGCATCAGCGTCGCGCCCATGCCGTCGATCACCGATGCGCCGCCCGAGGTCATCGGTTGCGAGAAACGCGACGAACCGCGGGTGATGGACTTGATGCGGTTGCCCTGAACCAGCACCTCGCCCGAATAGGGCGCGTCTCCGGTGGCATCGAGTATGCGCACATTGGTGAACAGGACGGATCCGCCGTTCCCGTTCCAGCCATTGGAATAGTCAGCCATTCATTCCTCCCTTGCACCGCCGGCTCTCCCGGGCGCGGCGGCAATCATCATCGTGCGTCGGTCATGGTCTCCCGACAAATTCCGCGATCAGCCGCCTGCAATCGGCCGGCTTTTCGATGGGTGTCCAGTGGCCGCAGCCCGGCAGGATCACCGCCTTGCCGTGGCTCACCTCGTCCGCCAGCTGATGGGCGACGGAGGGCGGCCCCACTGCGTCTTCCTCGCCGGTAACGATCAGCACCGGCATTTTCAGCGCCCGGGCGTCCGCCCGGCTCGCGCTCGCCAGCGCCTCGCAGGACTTGGCGAACCCCTCGGCGTCCTGCCGCATGTGGCTTTCGCGCACGAAGGCGACCGCCGCCGAATTGTTCTGGTCCGAGCCCGAAGCAAGCCCGCCGGCAGCCACTTGGTCGGCGACTGTCGCCATGCCTTCGTCGCGGGCCAGTTGTGCCCGGCCCCTGAGGCGCTCGCGCGCCGCGTCCGCCGGCTCGATGATCGGGCCGAACAGCGTCAGGGTGCGCGCCAGTTCGGGTTTCGCCTGGGCGAGATGCTGAGCCACAATCGATCCGAAGGAGTGCCCGGCAAGGTCAGCTTCCCGAATGCCCAGATCCGCACAGGCTCGAATGATCGCGTCAACGATCGTTCGGACGTCGAGTGTTCCCCTTGGCGTCGGCGAGCGGCCGGCGCCGGGCAGGTCCGGGCGCACGATCCGCCGCCCCCGAAGCGTGGGCATCAGCGGCTGGAACGAATTCGAGGTTGCGCCGAGTCCGTGGAGAAGGATGATCGCCGGCCCTTCTCCTTCCTGATCGATGCTCATTCCGGCGGTGATCGTCGTCGTCATGGGCGACGCTCCGCGAAGCGGTTTTCGAGCGTGCCGATACCGGAGATGTCGACCCGGACCACGTCGCCATCGCGCAGATATTTCGGCGGTTTGAAGCCGATGCCGACGCCTTCCGGCGTTCCCGTCGCGATGATGTCACCGGGCTTCAACGTCACGCCGGCGGATATCGTGGCGATAATGGTCGGCACGTCGAAGATCAGGTCCCGCGTATTGGCGTTCTGGCGCATTTCGCCATTGACCCAACTCGTCACCATTGTGTCGGAAATGTCGATCTCGTCGGCCGTCACCGCGAACGGCCCCATCGGACAGAACGTGTCCTGCGACTTGCCGATCAGCCACTGGCTATACTGACCTTGCAGGTCGCGGGCAGTGACGTCGTTGACGATCGTGTAACCCCAGACATGGTCCATGGCGTCTTCCCGCCGGATGCCGCGGCCGCCCTTGCCGATGATGACAGCAAGCTCGGCCTCATAGTCGATCGCATCGGAAACTTCGGGATCGATGACGACCTGTGCGCCCGACGCGATTACGGTCTCCGGCACTTTCGAAAAGATGATCGGATGCGAAGGCACCTCCCCCTGCGCGGCCGAGGAGTCGAAACCGCTGCGCGAGAACTCGCGGGCATGGGCATGGTAGTTCTTGCCGACGCAGAAGATGTTGCGAAACGGCCGCGGGAAGGGCGCCTCGAGTTCGACCTCCGACAATGCGAGTGGCGTGAGGGTTTCGAGCGTCGCCGGATCCTTGCCTATCAGCGCGGCGACGCCATGTTCGGCCTCTTCCATCGATAGCGCGACGGGGGCAATCGACTGCCCGTCATCACTGACGATACCGACACGCCTCTCCCCGGCATGCCTGATAGAGGCTACCCTCATATTCAACCCTCCCGTCTGAACCAATTTTTTATTGGCTTATTATTTTGGTTAGCTTATTGAGACCAATCAGGCGCGACAAGTGTATTTTTCCCGCATATGTTGCGCCAATGTGCAGAAATTTAGCAGGATTGGTACTCTTAAACTGAACCAATCTGTAATTGGATCACCGGAATAACCTGCCATGCCCGTTAAAAAAGCACCGATGCTGAGCACAGACCTGCAACGCCGGCTCGAGGGCGGCGAATGGCTGCCAGGAGATCTGATGCCCAATGAGCGGGCGCTGGCGCATGAGTATGGCGTGGCCCGCAACACCGTGCGCAAGATCCTCGCGCAGATGGAAGAGGACGGCCTGATCGCGCGGCAGGTCGGCCGTGGAACCATCGTGCTGGACCGCCCCGATACGCAGTTCACGGACATCCTCGATCACTTCCTGGACGCCAGCCCCATCGACATCCTCAACCTGCGGATTTTCATCGAGCCCCATAGCGCCGAGGCCGCCGCACGCAACGCTTCGTCCGCCGAACTCGAGGCGATCATCGAGGCGGACGCGAAATGCGCAGAAGCGACCGATCTGGTGAAATACGAACATTGGGACAGCCAGTTCCACAAGCGTATCTACCAGGCCGCGCACAACGCGTTCCTCACCGATTTCTTCGATCTCCTTTCGATCATCAGATACCAGGCCCCGATGATGGAAATCCGCCGCCGCTCGTTCACCGAAGAACGCCGCCTCGCCTACGGTCGGGAGCACGAGGAAATCATCACGGCACTGCGCAACTGGGACGGCAAGGCCGCGGCCCACGCCATGCGAAACCATCTGCTGTCGCGCCGCCGCAACTATTTCGGCCAGTAAGGCCAATCCCCGAGAAAGCCTGACGCCATGCTCTCACAGCCGAAACTCCGCAACATCGTCTCGACCGCCGGCACGACACGCGATTTCATTGCCATTCTCAAACGGCTGACCGGCGCCAGCCCGGCCGACATCCTGGCCGTCCGTCTGATCATCGAGCCGCAGGCCGCCGCCGCCGTGGTGTCCAGCGCCAGCGGGGCCGACATCAAGCTGATCCGCGAGGCGCATGAAAATGCGGTGAATGCAGAGGATCTTGCCAGTTTCGAGCGGTGGGATGCGGAATTGCACAGCCGCATCTACACGGCAACGCGCAATGAACTCCTGATCAGCCTGAACGACCTGCTCGGCGATATCCGCAACCGGACACCCTGGATCCGGCTGAAGAAAAAGGTGATCACGGAGGCGAAGCGCCGTGAGTATTGCGGCCATCACGAGAAAATCGTCCAGGCTATCGCGGGGCGCGATTCAGACGCCGCGTCGGAGTCGATGCATCGGCACATCTCGATCATCATCGAGGATCTGTTTCCGCAATAGCATGCGGGAACCGGGAAGATGAGAAGCCGCGACAGGCAGCTCAGGACCTGGATGCCATCGGCGCACGTCGCGGACCGTCAGAACCTGTCATGGTCGAATTGAACCATTCTGCCGGGAAGCAGCATTGCGCGGATGGATCATCCGTTCCCACGAAACCAATGCAGCCAACACCGCACCCGGCCATCAGGCCGATTTAGCCAGACGCCGTACAAACTTTCCCAATTCGAGAAGTTTCGCGTCCGATTTCCCGTAAACCGCATCAACCCGTTGAAACAGGCTCTGGTCCACAGGCCACGCGGAAAATATCACGACAGCAGTGGTCGGCGGTATGTGGTCCAGCAGGTCTCTCCCCGCTCCGTCGGGCAAATTCAGATCCAGAATGACCACGTCAAATGTTTCCGAGGCCAGCTTCCTGACAGCCACCTCGAAAGTCTGCGCGGCGACCAGGTGAACTTCGCCCAGGGAGGCCGCGACGATTTCACGAATATCCGCCTCGTCCTCGATATGCAGAATTCGCGGCAGGCGAGAAACCGACTCGCTTCTCAGAGGGTCGAGGATCTTCCGCAACCGCCCGAAGTCGTCGCCTCCCTTTTCGATCCAGTCGATGATGCCAAGCGCGGAACCGTTCACCGAATTGAGAGCGTCGTCGATATAGGCGGAGATGACGATGACGGGCGTCACGAATCCATGATCCTTGGCCCGCGCCTCTCTCAGGAATTCGATCCCCGAGCCGTCCGCGAGGCGAAGATCCAAGGTCATCGCCATATAATTTCGTCCCGAAAGAAATCGCCTGGCGACTTCCGACGACGGCGCCACGTCACAGATATAGCCCTCGGCGAGGAATTGATGGACAATGTAATTGGCTATGTCCCTGTCATCTTCCACGACAAGGATGCGTTTCTCTTGTTCCGGCGGGAGCACCGCGTCTTCGTCGCTCTCGGCAGGGTTTTCGGCTTTGTGCTTCGCGGGAAGCGCGACGTGAAATACCGACCCGGCACCGGAAGTCTCGAACCAGATACGGCCGTTCAACCGCTCGACGATAGCCTTGGCTATGCTGAGGCCAAGCCCCGTGCCGTTCACGGACTTGGACAGGGCGTTGTCGGCGCGTTCGAATTTCCCGAATATTCTTTCGTGGAAACTTTCCGGTATGCCGACCCCGTTGTCGCTGACCGAAACGACGATCTCGTCCTGACGGCGGCCTATCGCTATCCTGACCTGACCGCTGTCGGGAGAAAACTTGATGGCGTTGGACAGCAGGTTCATGAGCACCTGGTGGAACCGCTCCGGATCGGTGAGAATCTTCTCACCGTGAAAATTATCCTCGACCACCAGCGTGACGTTCTTTTCGGGCATGTAGTTCCTACTAGCGTCCACACCCGCGTGCACCATTTCGCCGAGATCATGCAGTCCAAAGGTGAAAGGCAGGCGTCCCGTCGTTATCCGTTCGATATCGAGGATGTCGTTGACAAGAGCGACGAGCCGCTCGCTGTTCTTGTGGGCTATCTTGATGAGGTTGGACATCTTGGGACCCACCTCTCCTGATGCGCCAGACGACATGAGCCCCAAAGCGCCCCTGATGGACGTAAGCGGCGTCCGCAATTCGTGGCTGACCGTCGAAATGAAATCGTCCTTGATCCGGGAGTTGCGCTTCTCCTCGGTGATGTCGAACAGCGTGCCGTCCCAGACGAGTTGGCCGGAACTGTCCTCCCGTGGCTCCGCACCCGCCCTCATCCAGATTTGATCTCCATCCGCTCGCGTAACTTCGACCTCCATCGTCAGCGGTTCCCGCGTGTTTTTCGACTGCTCGAGAACCCGCGAGACACGCTCCGTCGTTTCCCTGGATAGCAAACCGGCCAGCGCATTGGGCCGTTCGAGGATTTCCGCGGGCGACAAACCGAGATAACGCTCGCTTCCTTCCGAAACGTAGTTGAAACGGGCCAGCCCGTTGTCGCCCAGACAGAGCTGAAACAGGATGCCTGGCGCGTGGTTGGCGATCGTCTGAAGCCGAACCTTCTCATCCCGCAACGCGGCAAGGGCCCATCGCCGCTGGCGCTCCCTGATCAGCAGGCTGCCAAGTATGAAGGTGCCGAGAAAATTGGTCGGAATGAGGAAGGAGAAGACAAAGAAGACCAGCGTCGGATTCTGGCCCGCCGCAAAGAAGTGGACGGTGATGGCGGGAACCGCCGCCGGCACAGCCGCGAGCAGGGCGAGCATTCTGAGCGTGAGACGCTCGCCACGGCTCAAGGCCACGATCCACAGGACGGAAGTCAGAAATGAAACAAGCAGGATGCTGACAATACCGCCCAGCATCCCCGCACCGCCGAAATAGATGCGCATAGCGGAGAGGATGATTGCGGTGATCGCGCTGGCAAAGGGGCCGCCCGCCGCCGTCGACAGGGCCACCGCGACATTCCTCGCGTCGATCCTGAACCCAGCGGCAAGTTCGACGGGCGACAACATCGTTATGATGCCGACAATCCCGAAAACCAGTCCGATCAGCCCTGATCGCGTTAAAGGCGCGCGCTCAAGTCGCTCACCCAGAAGGGATATAAAAAGGACGCCGAGTACAGCGACCGCTGCGCTCTCGAGCATGCTCACTGCGGCAATCAAGGTTTGGCTCCCGGAAGTAGCGTATCACCCGAGTAAGTCTTGCGTGCCGAACTCCGGCGACAATCGATTTTTCCCCAATAGGGAGAAGCTCCGAATTGATTGGGAAGCGGGATGTAAAGGCCTATGCCGAGCGAAATTACAACCGTAAATCCTGTTCTCAACGCAAGAATTGCCTCTTATAACCGCCGGCTGCCTTGCCGTGCCTGTCAGATGTAGAGGCTTTTGCGCGGACGGCGAGGGTCAATTCGAAAGAAATAGGGGGGCCTCGCCGCCTTCGTTTCTGTGGTCTTTGTCATACAATCAGTTCTTCAGACGAAAATGCCGTAGGGGATGCAGATTTGGCGCGAACTATTTCTTCCGCACTGCGCGGCCTGCCAAGCAGATATCCCTGCGCCTCCTGACAGCCGGCGCGCCGTAAGATGCTGATCTGTTCCTCGGTTTCGACGCCCTCGGCGAGTACCGGAATCGCAAAACTTCTTCCCAGAGCCAGGACGGCCTTGACGATACCGCGGGCGCGATTTGACGTCGCCAGTTCGCGAACGAAACCGCGATCCAGCTTGATCCGGTCAAACGGAAAGGACTGCAGGGTGTCCAGCGAGGAGTAGCCGGTGCCGAAATCGTCGATCGCCAGCGTGACGCCGAGGTCGCGGATCTGGCGGAGCGTCTTCAGCGCCTGGTCCTTGTCGGAGATGACCGCGGTCTCGGTCACCTCCAGTTCAAGCCGAGACGGCGAAAGGCCCGTCTCGGCCAGGATGCGCTTCAGGCGCTCGACGAAACCCGGGTCCGATAGCTGAACCGCAGAAAGGTTGATGGCGATCCGCCCGGGAAGGGATCGCGTTCCGGCCTCCTGGCAGACCGTCTTGATGACCCAATCGCCCAAGGCGCCGATAAGCCCGTACTCCTCGGCGACCGGAATAAATTCACCGGGGGAGATCAGCCCCTTGTGGATATGGTTCCACCGCAGCAGCGCCTCGTAGCCGAGCACTTCGCCGGTGGTTACGGAACACTGGCACTGATAGTGGAGGAAGAACTCGCCTGCGGCCAGCGCGCGCGG
The DNA here is from genome assembly GCA_002698425.1 of Ahrensia sp. The sequence continues at coordinate 125,420 of NZXU01000050.1, forward strand.
GATGTCGTTGGCCAGCGAGCGTTTCTCGCGGGTGGCCTCATCCATGCTCTTGTCGTAACGACAGCTTTATCGCGCTATGGAATTCTTGGCGCGATGCATGGCCAGGTCGGCATTGTTGATCAACGTATCCCTGTCGTCGGCGTCCCCCGGGAAGACCGCGTAGCCGATGCTTCCAGAAATACCGAAGCCGCGTTGCGACAGTTCGACGACGGAGTTGGCGGCGTTTTCGAGCCGGGCGACGAAATCCGCCAGGTCAGCTTCGTCGGCGATCACTTTCAGCGCGATGAACTCGTCCCCGCCGAAGCGGCCGACGACCTCGGTCCCGCGCACGCAATTCGAGAGCTTCTTTCCGAGCGCGCCGAGAATCTCGTCGCCGAATGTATAGCCCAGCGCGTCGTTGACGTTCTTGAATTCATCGAGGCCGATGCAGATGACGGCGACCTTGTCGCCGGTGTAGATCGAGGCGGACAAGGCGCTGTCGAGCTTCGCGAGAAAATGCGTGCGGTTCGGAAGCCCCGTAAGACCATCGTGCCCGGCGTTGTGGCGGAGCTTCTGCTCATCCTCCATTTGCTGCGTCCGGTCGCGCGTGATTTTCGCGTAACCGATGAGCTGCTTTTGTCGGTCGTAAACCGGCTGGATGAGGACATCCGCCCAGAACCGGGTGCCGTCCTTGCGCACACGCCAGCCCTCCGTCCTGCAAATTCCCTCGTCGCGCGCCGTTTGCAGGCTGCGAGCCGGCAAGCCTGCCGACTGGTCTTCGGGCGTGTAGAAAATGGAGAATTCCTTCCCGATTATTTCGGAGGAACTGTAGCCCTTGCTCTTGCGGGCCCCCTCGTTCCAGTTCAGGACGCGACCGCGTGTGTCGAGCATGTAGATCGCGTAGTCGGTCACGCTCTCCGCAAAGAAGTTGAAATTCTCCTGGCCGGTCTGGCTCTCCTGTATCGCGCTTAGCCGGAGCCCTTGCGCCCGGCCATAGGCGAAGAACACAGCGCCCAGAATTACGGGCGCCAGCGCTACCAGCAAGTGCAGGGGATGCTCGCGAAACGCATCGGCGAGCGAGGCATGCGTATCCCGCAGGATGCTGCCATCAAGCAACAAGCCGACCGCCGGGAACAAAAGCCCGAAACATATGCCAAGCATGGCGTAGCGGAGAGAGAGGCTCGACGTTCTATGCATTCCGGATCCGTGAGTCAGGGGAAGAGAGCTCGTTTTCCGCGCGTAATTGGCCGCGATGCCAAATAAACGGAAACCATATTGGATACTCGAACCAATATCGCCTGAACTCTGCCCATCGCTACAAAAACCCGTGGCGCTCATTGCCGGGTGACTTCTGCGTCGCTCAATTCCGCGAAGCAATCTTATGAACTGCCCGGAAGCTCTTTCTTTTTGGTAAACGTGTGGCGGCGCTATACCGCAATAATACGGAAGTCTAGGGATGGTTATGCTTGGAAAAACTGGCGCTCTCCCTTTTGCCGGACGCGCGCGCCTCTTTCCGGACGCCTCGACAGAGAAAATCGCGAGGGTGTATGGCCGAGAGACAGGCGCCGGCCGTCAGGCGAGCGCGACACTGATCCGCAAACATCCGCGTTCTTCAAGGTAATTTGTTTCCGGCGACGGCCTAATAACCAAAGGCTGAATTTCCCGAAAAATATTTTGTTGCGCCACTTCAATACATATGCGCGTCTTGCGGAAGAGAAAAATGTCAGCATCACTGTTATGGCCCGGCGTTAAAATACCAGTGAACCATGGCATTGACTCGCACTAATCTAGCCGCCGGGATAATCACGCGGCATGCGGACACTGTGTAGCCGAGCGCGACGCCTTGGCTCAGCCATGTATTATAATATCTCTATGTTTGCGAGTGACGTAACCCAGGCAACGAAGTCATGGATTTCAGAACTCTATATTGCTATTCGCCCGTCTTTAAAAACGAATATCAACGATTTTATACATCCGAAACCCTAGGTCATCTAAAGCTTAAAATCCGAAAATTAAGACGAAAGTCCATATATTTGGTAGTGGCGATTGGGATTTTCTTTACTAATGCACGGGCAAAAAAACACGGGGGACGTCGATAGCAGATATCGTACGGCGCAATGCGGAGAATCCCATGACTGAAGAATGTGCAATCGAGAAGCGGCGCGATGCAATACTCTTTTTCGATTCCCGCAACGGCGATCGATTGCAGGAGGTAATCCGCGAACTGCGCTATGTGGCAATTGACGGAATGCACTGCGAACCATGTGCCTTGCCAGAGAACGTCATCGTTCGCATGTCCATCGTAAGCGCGGAGCAGGCCGATTGCCGGGAGGCATGGAGGACCAGCCCCACCGACGCCCCCTCTCTATTGATCACCGAAAATCCTTCATTCGAAAACTGCCTCGCGGCATCGAGAGACGGCTATCACGCGATAGCGGACTCAGATCTTAGCAGCGAAAGCCTGGCTGGCTGGCTGCGCCATTTCGCGATCCAGAAGGAAGAAAAGCGATCGCATGTCCTGATCGTCGACGACGACAAGTTGACCTCGCAGGTCGTCGAGCTTGCATTGCATCAGGCCGACATCGATGTGAGCCGGGCGGCGGGCGCGCGCGAGGCATTCCGGATCCTCGAGAGCAAGCAGATCGATGCGGTGCTCCTGGACCTGCAAATGCCGGAAGTCGATGGTATCGAGCTCGCTCGAATCATCCGCCAGCGGCAGAAGAACCTGTCCTTGCCAATCATGTTCCTGTCAGCCGAACGCAACCCGGAACGCCAGCTGGAGGCGCGGCAGCTCGGCGGAGACGATTTCATCGTCAAACCGATCACTCCCACGCGACTTGGCCAGATCGTGAAACTGAGACTGGATCGGGCCAAAGCGCTGGCCAACCTGATCGAACGCGACAGCCTGACCGGCCTTCTTAATCACGCCCGCTTCAACTATACGATGCAGCGCGAGGTGGAGCGCAGCCGCCGTACCGGCGCAAAGCTTTCGCTGGCAATGATCGATATCGATCATTTCAAGTCCGTGAATGATTTGTATGGCCACCAGACCGGCGACCGCGTGATCCGGTCGCTTTCGAACCTGTTTACGACGGAGTTGCGCCGGACCGATCCTGTCGGCCGCTGGGGTGGCGAGGAATTCACGGTCCTGTTTCTGGATACCGATGCAGCTTCGGCCGCCAGCGTCATAGACCGGCTTCGCATCCTTCTCGAATCGACGTCGTTCCAATCGGAGAACGGGCCTTTTCGAGTGAGTTTCAGCGCGGGCATTTGCGAAATAGTGATCGGAGCGGAGGTCAATGACGCTGTTTCGGCAGCCGATGCGGCGCTTTATCACGCGAAGATGCTCGGACGCGGCCGCACGATTTGCGCGGATCGCTTTTCCGCCGGAGTCAATATCAAGCTTGCCAGCGCCTAGCGAAGCAGGACACCTTGCCGGTTGCCGGGACGCGCAAGCCGACGTCTTCTCACGGGAAACCTTTTGTAATGGTTTCGAGAATAAGCTCCGGACACTTATCTGACCTTGGGGAAGCACCTTGCCGTCATCTTGGTCCGGCATAAACAGCAATCGAGCCATCCGCCGTCTGGCCTTGCTCAACCTTGCGGTTGCCGCCGTCTATGCGGGCGGCGGTTGGCTCGGACTGCAGTTGGCTGCGCCTCCGGGATACGCCACCGTCATATGGCCTCCATCGGGCCTGGCTGTCGCGGCGATCCTGTTTTACGGGCCATCTCTCTCAATCGGTATTTTCCTCGGTTCGTTTGTCGTCAACTGCATTGTCGGCGGGGCGTTTGCGCAGGGAAGCCTTCAGCCGGAGGCTATCGCTGTCGCCGACGTCATCGCCGGCGGCTCGACCCTTCAGGCCTTGCTGGCGGCTACGCTTGTTCAGCGCTTCTTCCACCGCCCGATCGAACTGAAAGGCTTCCGCAGCCTTCTGGCTTTCATGCTCATAATCGGGCCCGCCAGTTGCCTGATCGCGGCGACGGTCGGTGTCTCGGCGCTTCTGGCAGCCGGCATAATCAGCCCGGAATCGTTTGGCTCGAACTGGATCACCTGGTGGGCCGGCGACTTGCTGGGCGTGCTGGTATTCCTGCCGCTCGCCCTGCTCAATCCCTGGCGACCCTGGACAGTGAAATGGCGAGGCGAAGAAGTCACCGGCTTCTCGGTCGTGACGCTACTCACGGTTCTCGTACCGCTCGCCACGACGTTCTATTCCTGGATAATTATCAGCGACGTGATCTATCAGCGGAACACAACGGCTTTCAGGACGCTTGCGGATGATTCAGAGCGCGCGCTGCTGCACCGCATCGACTCCTACAAACAGAGCCTGGATGGCGGCGCCGGCGCATTCCATGCATCCGACAAGGTCACTTTGCAGGATTGGCAGAATTACGTCGATACGCTGGAAATCCAGCAAACGCTTCCGGGCATCAACGGCATCGGTTTCATTGAGCCTGTGGCGGAGGCGGACCTCGGCGATTACGCGCAAAGCGTGACATCGGACGGCGTGTTCGGGCTGGTTGTGCACCCCCAGGGTGAGAAATTCGACAATTTCATCATCAAGTATATCGAGCCGGTCGAACCGAACATCGAAGCGGTCGGCCTCAACATCGGTTTCGAAAGGAACCGCTACGAGGCTGCCGTCCATGCGCGCGATACGGGCCTCGCAACCATCACGAAGCGTATCTTCCTCGTTCAGGACGAAACGCGCAGCGCCGGCTTCCTGCTGCTTCGACCACTCTATTCCCCGGTCGAGGCGCCCGCCACCGTGGAGGCCCGCCGCGAATTGTTCGAAGGCTGGGTCTATGCGCCTTTCGTTGCGCCGCGCTTCATGAGCGAACTAACCTCTACCCAGGGCAATACGGTCGACTTCAGCGTCTTCGACGGAAACGACGCCGATCCCGACCAGTTGATCTATTCGAGCATCTCCGAGGAAAGGGCCGATTTCACCCCGACATACACGGTCCGCAAGACCTTCGCGGTCATGGAACAGATCTGGACGGTCGAATGGCGAAGCACGCCGGCCTTCGAAAAGCAGGTCCGCAGCGCCGAGCCGGTCCTGGTTCTGCTCGGCGGAATAGTCCTGTCCGGTTTGCTGGGCGGCCTGCTGTTGTCCTTCTCCAGACGGGAAGAATCGATCCGGCGTCTGGTCAAGGAAAAGACGCAGCAACTCGTCGCGAGCGAACAGCAAACCCGTTCGCTCGTGGAAACAGCCATGGTTGCGATTCTTCTCCTCGATGAGAAGGGAACGGTGATTTCCGCGAACCATGCAACCGAGGGGCTCTTCGATTCGCCCGCAAGCCAAATCATCGGCGACAAATTCGCCGAACTGATCCGCAGCCCGGAGTTCTACCACCAATCCCTCGACACGCTGGTCCAAGACAAATACGGGGCGAACAAAGCGCATCGAGAGCCCTTGCTGACGAAGACCCGGTTCGGCGAGGACCTTTTTCTGGACATCCAGCTCAACTCCTGGACGAGTTCGACCGGCGCCACGCGATATACCGCGATCATTCGGGACGTCACCAAGGAAATAAAGGCGCATATCGCGCTCGAGGAAACAGAACAGCGCTGGAAATACGCGCTGGAAGGATCGGACATCGGCGTCTTCGACGTGAACCTGGAAAGCGGAACGTCCGTGGTGTCGGCCAAATGGATGGAGATGCTCGGCTTCGGCCCCGACGACGATATCGCGCCACAAGCCGAATGGGAATCCCGTGTTCACCCGGAAGACATGCCGGTCGTCGCCGCGGCAGACGCCGCATGCCTGAACGGCGAAGCCGAACGCTCCGTCTCGGAGTATCGCCTGCGCAGAAAGGACGGCGTTTGGATCTGGTTGCGCTCCGATGCCGTCGTAGTCGAACGCGACAGCGACGGCAACGCGACCCGGCTGATCGGAACGCAGACGGACATCACCCAGTTGAAGCATGCCGCGGCAGCCTTGCAGGCCAGCGAAGAGCGCTTCAGGACCGCGATCGAACACGCGCCCGTCGGCATGGCGATGCTCTCTCTGGACAACAAATGGATCAAGGCGAACAAGGCCCTTTGCGACCTCCTGGGCTACACAGAAGAGGAACTTCTGGCCTCCGATCCCGCCTTGTTGGCCAACAAGGAGGATGCGGAAGGAAGAGAGGAGCGCCTCGGCAAGCTGATGAGCGGGCAAGTGTCCACCTATCAGCACGAATCGCGCCTCTATCGCAAGAATGGAAGCCAGGTCTGGGTTCTCATCAGCGTCTCTGTTGCGACCGACGCACTCGAGGAAGAGAAATATTTCATTCTCCAGATACAGGACATCACCGAACACAAGGAAATGGAGAGGCTGAAGACCGAGTTCGTCTCGACCGTGAGCCACGAGTTGAGGACACCGCTGACGTCCATCCGCGCCTCGCTGGGACTTGTCCTGGGCTCGATGGCGCAGGCTCTCCCCCAGAACGCGGAGCGTTTGATTACGATCGCGCACAGCAACTGCGAACGGCTTGTCCTGCTTATCAATGACATTCTCGATCTCGAGAAAATCTCGTCGGGACAGATGCGTTTCGACATGCAGCGCGAGACCGTCAGCGACCTCCTGAAACAGGCGATCGAGGCGAATCAGGGCTATGCGGACCAGTATGACGTGACCCTTGATCTTGAAGAGCCGGTTCCGGACTGCGTCATCAATATCGATGCGGCACGGTTCCACCAGGTCCTGGCGAACCTCACCTCCAATGCAGCAAAATTCTCGGCCAAGGGCGGCGTCGTCAAGATCGGGGCAGAGCGCCTGGCGGATTCCATTCGCATAAGCGTCATCGACAAGGGACAAGGCATTCCGGTCGAGTTCCGCAACAAGATCTTCAGCCGCTTTTCGCAAGCGGACGCCTCATCGAGCAGGGCAAAGAGTGGAACCGGCCTCGGGCTATATATCTCCAAGCAGATCATCGAGCAGTTGGGCGGCACGATCGATTTCGAGAGCACGGTCGGTGTCGGGACGACGTTCTGGTTCACCCTGCCGATCGCCGAGGAAAGGCACGATGCTCCTCTCAACTTCGTCGACCATCCGGACGAGGGTCTCCCGTCGATCCTGCATGTCGAAGACGATTGCGATTTTTGCGAGGTCGTCGCGGCCTATCTGGAGGGGAAGGTGAGCATAACGACGACGGCGACGGTCCGCGGCGCGCGCGCATTGCTCGCGGCCAGGTCGTTCGACCTCGCCATCATCGATATCGGGCTTGGACAGGGCAACGGCCTCGATCTCCTGGATGACATCGATATAGAGCGAACGCCGGTCATCGTGCTTTCGGCGCGGGAAGACTATCTCGACGACGATCGGGTGAGCTACTACCTGCCGAAATCGCGAACCACGGAGAAGGAATTCGTGGACATCGTGCTGGACATGGTCGCCGGCAACACGGACGGGCCTGAACAGTCCGCCGTCGACAGCAGGTAGGCGGTCGTGAGCGACGAAATGGAAGCCAAGCTCGCCGTGTTCAGGTTGCGTTTCCTGGAGCGCTGCCGCGACGATCTCTCCGCGCTCGAATCGATCGGTATCGCCGATCTGTCCAGGCGAGAAGAGCTCGTCGCGCTGGCGCATCGTATTTCCGGCAGCGCGGGCATCTTCGGGGAAGCTTCGCTCGGCGAGCGGGCCTTTATACTGGAATCTCTGCTTCTGTCCGAGCCGGAGGCAGAATCGGATCGCATCGGCGCAGCGCATGAGGCATTGCTCGCCATGCTGCGCGAGATCGTCAGTCGCTAGCCTTGCTAGCCAAACCGGTGCGGGCCATCTCGCCCCAGCTGTTGTCCGACCGCAGATACTGCCAGAAACCGCGAACGCGCCAGAAGTTGTTCAACTGGCGATATCCGAAATTCTCCAGGACGGCGGCGCCCGTCAGGATCGCAAGATCCATGGCGCGCGGAAATCGCCGCAGCTCGAGCTCCTCAAGGATAAGCGACGAGACGGAGATGAAGACGCCATAGACGAAAATCAGCGCGGTGTAAGCGAGGAGGTAATCCGTGTCGAGGATGCCCAGGGCCCAGAAGACGGGCACCAGGATGTAGCCCAGCACCTCCGCGATCGGCCCAAGGACGTCGACGACGAAGATGTGCCCGAGCCCGAGGATACCGACCCGCCCGTATCGCGGGTTTAGGAACATGCCCCGGTAACGGAAGAAGCATTCCAGCGCACCGCGCTGCCAGCGGGATCTCTGGCGACCCAGCATCCTCAGCGTTTCAGGCGCCTCGGTCCAGCAGACGGGTTCCGGAATGAACTCGATGCGGTATGGACGCTTGTGCCGGCGCATGTGCCGATGCAGCTTCATCACGAGGTCCAGATCCTCACCCATCGACCCCCTGGTGAACCCGCCTGCCTCGATGACATCGTGGCGCCGAAAAAGCCCGAAAGCCCCCGAAATCAGCATCAGCGTGTTGATGCGGCTCCATGCGAGACGCGCCATCAGGAACGCGCGCAGATATTCGGCGACCTGGAAAAGGGGCAGGATCCTGTTCGGCAGGCGCACTTCCGTGACCCGCCCGCGATCGATCCGCGAGTTGTTGGCGATGCGGATGGTGCCCCCGACCGCGATGGTGCGCTCTGGATCCTCGATAAAGGGCTGGGCAGACCTCAGCAGCGCATCCGACTCAAGAACCGAATCGCCGTCGATGACGCAGAAGATCGGCGCGCGCGAGACGTTGATGCCGGCATTCTGCGCGTCGGCCTTGCCGCCGTTTTCCTTGTCCAGCACCAGGATCCGGCTATCGGATTGCGTGCCGTAGAGCCCGCGAATTCTGGCCGTCTCCAGATCGTGTTCATACGGCCGAGAGCTCGGCTGCAAGTCGAAGGCGGCGATGAGCTTTTCGAGGGTGGCGTCGCGCGAACCGTCATTGACGACGATGATCTCGTAACTCGGATACTCGATCGCCAGAAGCGAATGCACGGTTTCGACGATGTTGAGTTCCTCGTTATAGGCGGGAACGATGACCGCGATCGGCGGTGCGACTTCCGAAAAGCGGTGCCAGAGGAGACCCGACCGGACAACGGGAGGACGACGCATCAGCGCGTAGCCGGCCATCACAAGCTGGCCCAGATAAACCGCGGTCTGCAGGAAGCCAGACGCGATGACGATCACCGCTACGGCTTGCGCGCAAAGAAGGAGTACTGACGCGCCGTCGAAATCCATTGTCTCAACCGTTCTCAGCGAGAACCATGGATGCCGTGCGCTGGCTGCGCGACGAAACGCCCTCGGCGATGGCCTGCAGCATCTCGACACCCTCTCTTCCGATGTTCTTCAGCGAGCTCGCGGCCCAGTACCGCACGGTCCATTGTTCGTCTTCCATCAGCGCGCTGAGTTTGCCCGCCGCGTTGCGCAGCCCGATCGAGCCAGCGGCGCGAGCCGCCTCGGACCGCACGCGCCAGTCCGGATTGTCGAGACCGGCCAGGATGGCCGGTTCGGAAGACGGGTGGGCAAGATCGCCCAGCGCATTTATCGCGGCGGCGGCGATGTCGCCGTTCCTGTCCATCGCGCATTCCTGGAGAAAGCCGATCTGACCGTAGTCGCCGGTCTGGCCGATCGCGCTGATTGCCGAGGCGCGAAGCAGGGGATAGGTGTTCCGGTCGACAGCCACTTCCCTCAATTCGCCGGCCCGTTCGGCCCCCGCCGCCCGGAAGACGTCAATCATGCGCCGCGACCGCTGGCCGCGGTAACCGATTTTTCGAAGAACCTCGCGCAGGGGCGGCAGGCGCTGCAACTCGCCGAGCGAGATCGCGGCGGCGATACGCACCTGGCGCGACCTGTCTCCCAGAGCCTTGATCAGCGCCTGTTCCGTTTTCGGACTTGCGAATGCGGCGAGGCGCTCAGCGGAATAGATGCGAGTCGAACGGTTTCCGGCCCACAACTGCCGGCGCAGCACGTCATCAACGCCGATTTCAGAAAGTACCCGCTCGATCCGCGCGCGCTCCTCCCCGCGCACCAGCGCAAGAAACTCGAAGCCGGCATCCGCGACAACGATCAGCGGCAATTCGCGAAGTTGTCGCTTGAGTTCTTCGGCATCCTCGTCGGCGCCGAAGCGGATCATTGCGGAACGAAGGACTTTTACCTGCGCGGCGCGCCGCCTCTCCAGCCTTTCGAGAAACAGCCTCCGGCCGATCAGCATCACCATGATGACGATCGAAGACAGTGCCAGATAGATCGATACAGACCAGACGAGAGTGAGCATCAATACCGGTAGCTGATACCCAGGCCTATCGTGCTGCGGTCAAAGGCCTGGCGGCGTTCATACGCGAAACTGGTCCGCAGCGTCAGTTCATCGGAAAAATCATAGGCCCATCCGGTAAAGAATGTTTGGACATCGACGAATGATCCAACAGCAATTTCCGGTGCATCGCTGTATCCGATGAAACCCGTCAAGCGGTCCGCGGGGCTGACATCCAGCCTGGCAAGGTAACCGTCAACGTCGACACCCGCCCCGCCTGCGTGGATCCAGCGGCCATAGATCCCGACCGTCTCCGAAAGCCGATACGCCGCACCGAGACCGAACGTCGTTACATCAAGGTCGGAATAGCGATCGTGCTTCGCTTCCATGTCGAACGTCACACCCGAGAGGGAACGCGTATAGGAGGCTGCGCTGAGAACAGCACCGACGGCGAAGCTCGTTCGCGGAAGCACATCTGCCTCGGGTGTCGCGGCGAACGCTCCATAGAGAGAGAGGCCTTCGGAAAGGCGGCGATCGAGGCGCGCCCCGATCTGGATATCCGTGCCTGCCCCCCGGTTCACTGTTCGCACGGACAATGCCGCCGAGGTGTCGTCGGAGAATATGCGCGTGAGCGTCAACGTGTTGTCGGTCCAGTCGGGCCGGCCATCCGTGAGCATGCTGTATTCACCGCCGAGATCGAGCCGCCAGGCATAGGCGGGCGCGGCCTCGAGACGAGCCCTGACGGCCGCATCATCGGGCGCCAGTTCACTCGCGCTCAGAAAGGCGGCGCGCGCCTCCTTTTGCCTGCGGAGCGCGCGAAGCGTGTCGCCGAGCCCTACCAAGGCATCGACGTTCCCGGGCTCGACCACGAGGACATCCCTGAACCCGGCCTCGGCATCCGCGTAGCGCTGCTGGCGCAGCGCAATACGGGCAAGACCAATACGCGCATCCAGATAGCCGGGCGCTCTGTCCACAACCTCCTCGTAGAGAATTCGGGCCTCATCGATCCGGCCGAGGCCGACGAGCACGCCGGCCAGCCTGACCATGACATCCACGTCATCGGGACGAAGCGCCAAGGCTCTGCGAAACAGCTCTTCCGCCTCGGGCAATCGCCCGGCCCCTCTCAATTCGTCTGCCTCGGCAACCAATCCGGCTACTCGCTCCGTCTTGTTGTTCCGGGATGTTTCAGGTTTCCCCAGCGCTGCCCTCGCTTGCGAAATCCGGCCGAGAAGCGCCTGCGCTTCGGCGTTGTCCGGCTGGGCTTCGCGGACGCGCAGGGCGAGACGTTCCGCCGTCGCCAGGTCGAACTCGCGGAACGCTACAAGCGCCAACCCAAGCCGGGCGTCTTGGTAATCCGGCGCAACGTTCAGCGCCTTTTCAAAGCTGATCCTGGCTTTATCGCGCCTGTCCAGCGCGAGTTCCGCAAACCCGAGTTGCACCAGCGCGTCGCTGTTTTCGGGTTCCAGCGCCAATGCGCGCCGCAGGTAATCGGACGCTTTCTCGAATTCGCCGGCGTTGCGGGCGGAGACGCCTTCACGATAAAGGTCGTCGACGGTCTGCGCGTGCGAAGCAGCCGTGAACATCGCCGAGAATGAGAATACCAAAACCGACAAGGTCGCCAGCCGGCGCATCTCAGCCGGCCCTATTTCTTCGCAAGGATGCGCGAAACCCGGGCGATCAGCTCGTCGGGAATGAAGGGCTTGACCATATAGTCTTCCGCCCCCTTCTCGAGAGCGGACACGATGTCCTTGTCGCCTTTGCGCGCCGTCAGCATGATAACGGGGATGTCCTTGAGCGCGGCGTCGGACTTGAGTGTCGAGAGCACGTTGAAACCGTCAAGCTTGGGCATCATCGCATCGAGAACAATGAGCGAAGGCCTGATGTCGCTTGCCTTGCGCAGCGCCTCCTCGCCGTCCTCAGCTATCGCCACCTGGAAACCCTTCGCTTCAAGGCGAAACTGAACAAGCTCGATGACGAGGGTGTCGTCATCGCAGATCAAGACGTGGGGACTATCGGTCAAATTGTTCTACCAATCAGAATTTCGAAAGCGTCTTTCCCGACAGGAAATCGTGAAACGCGAAACCCCTGAACGACTCCCACGCGGACAACGGTTCAACGACACCTGACGCTGCCCGGATCATCCGCCGCTTGTCGCCAAGGAAGCTGATTCGCTCAGGAAAGATAGTAGTGCTGTGCGAAAGATCGTAAACAGCTACATTTGGCGAAGCGTCGACCGGATTGGTGAACAGATATGCCCTATCCGGGGAGCCGCCTGTTGGAATGGCGAGCGTTCCCGTTTCGGCCCGACGAAAAACCTGGTGCAATTCCGGATCTATCGGACCGTTCTCAAGCGCCACGCGCACGGGAGTTTCGGTGCGGCTGCCCCAAGCGAGCCATGGTTCGGCCGCCGCGAGAACGCCATCCGGTGCCGTCCGGTACGCCATGACCGTAATCCCCCCAATCGAGGAGGCAGACTTGTCCAATGCTGCCGCGGCATTCGGACTGGCCTGCATCCAGAAAGGAACCACAATCTCGATCTTGTTTCCCCAAGCACTGGCCAGGCTCTCTACGGTACTGGCCCAGGCCGCCCAGATCGCTTCCGGATCCTCGCCGAATTCATCCAGGAGATAGGGTTCGATATCGTATTGGATTGTCCGGAACCGGAGATTCTCTGGCAGAGAGCGACTGAACTCGACGATGGCCTCGAGACGTTGAAGCGCGTGTTTGCGGCCGTCGGGAAGAACCATCCGCGGATCGCCTTCCACGGGCACCACGTCGATACCCTCCGATTTCATCGCGATCAGCATGGCGGAGAGCGCCGTTTTGTCCTGAACGACGCCTTCCGCAACGCTCAACTGCAGATAGATCCTCCGGATTCCGTCACCCTTGATGTTCTTTGCCAGATTTTGGTCGAGCGCCTCTTTCGTCGTCCATAACCAGATGGCGTTGTCCGTTTTCCGATGCGTGCCGTTCGGCGCATCGAGTTCGATCGAGGCCAAGGAGACGTCTCCGCCATCATCGGGGCACAAGAGGACGAACTCGATCGGCAACGGTTCCGCGGACCATTCCGGGCCTTCGAATTGAACATGGGAGGAACTCCCGAGCGGCAAGGCGGCCAAGGTTTTTTCGCTGCCCGAAGGATGGATGACTCTCAGCTCGAAGCCGGAAGATCCGGTATGCTCCACCCGCAGGCTCAGCGTCACTTGCCTCGGGAGATGCATGGACGGGATTGATATGACGATACCGGCCGGACGGGATCCGGCTTCACAGACGGCCTGCAATCCGTCTGCCGTATCCTGCGCGGCTACTCTTTCCTCCTGTCCGAAAACACGAAACGAGGAAGCGCCGAGGAGATTGGTCCCGAACGGGACAAGGCGCGGGGCGGCCGCGGCGGGATCGCCCGGGATTGTAACCCGCATCGGAACGAAGTTTCCGTCTTTCAGCGTATTCTCGAGGACGATCTTGCCCGGCAGCTTGTCAAACCGGGTAATCGGGCCGCTCCAGACCGGGCTTTGCGACGTTTCGAGAGAGGAGATTCGACTGTCGGACATTTCCGCCAAGGCCATACCGGTCATCGTCAAGCAGGAAATGATTGCAGCGGCGGCCCCGAGATAATTCCGGGAACATTTCGGATGGGACATGCCGCCTGTCAGACCGAGCGGTCGCCGGTGAGATAGTCGCGAACATCTCCGGCGAGCGTCATCGGATCGAAGGGCTTGGCAATCACGCCGAGCGCGCCAAGCTCGAGAAACCCGCTGATCTCGTGTTTTTGCGTGCGCGCCGTAATGAACACCACGGGGATGGAGGCGGTATCCGAATTGCTGACCAGCTTCCTCAAGACGGTGGGGCCGTCCATGCCGGGCATCATCACGTCGAGAAGAATGAGATCCGGCCGCCATTCCTCCGCAACGGAGATCGCCGCCGGTCCGGATGCGCAAGAGCGGACATCCAGTTCAGGATCGAGCTCGAGCGCCATGACGGCAACCTCGCGGATATCGTCTTCATCGTCGACATAAAGGATACGGGATTTTGTCATATAAACCTGCATATCGTGGTGTCACACGCCCGCGCATAACACGTAGGCTGTCTGCGCGATATTCAAGCATGCGCAAAATATTTTGGCAGATGCGGCATTTGGAGCAAAGCGAGGGCTGAACCATCTGTGTGCATCAGGGAGGATCGAGCCTGCCAATCATCTGCCTCGTAAGGCTGACTGATTTAGCATCAAAAAGCGGAAGTCATCACCGTGGCGCAATATCGTCTGCTTTGTGCCAAAACCTGTCAACTAGACCAACGGAGCTTCAAATCCTGCACGTAGAAGCGATCATGGCTTCCAGCTATTTCTGGCTCTTGATGCGCCGACCGCTTGCCAACTCCTTCAGGCGGGATGACCCAGGCCAAAACCCTTAAGCCTCCCATGCCGCATTTGGGACGTTCGACAGGAGGTGGGTGTACGAACTATCGGATCACTCAACAAAACGGAGTGGAGCCGGCAACAATTTCGGCCCGAGTTCGAACCCAATGAAGGCGACTCAAGAAGACAGCCGGCTTATCAGCACCATCACACGCTCATACAAAGATATTTTATCTCGAGAAACTCATCCATGCCGTATTTGGAGCCTTCGCGGCCCAATCCCGAGGACTTGATGCCGCCGAACGGCGCCTCGGCGGTGGAGACAAGACCGGTGTTGATGCCGACCATGCCGCTCTCGATCTCTTCCGCAACCTTCCAAACAGTGGAAATGTCGCGCGCGTAAAAATAGGCGGCCAAGCCGAACTCGGTGTCGTTGGCGAGCTCGATGCCTTCATTGATCGTATCGAAGCTGATGATCGGCGCGACAGGGCCGAATGTCTCCTCGTTTAGCACTTTCATGCCCTTTTCAACGCCCAACAAGACAGTCGGCTGGTAGAACGTGCCACCGAGATCCGAACGCTGGCCACCGGTAAGCACCTTGGCGCCTTTGCCGACTGCGTCGGCGACATGGTCCTCGACCTTCTCGAGCGCGGAATCATCGATCAGCGGCCCAATGGTGGTCCCATCTTCCATGCCGTTTCCGACCTGCAGATTGCTGGTCGCTTCCGCGAGCTTGCTGGCGAATTCCTGCGCGACCCCGCTTTGCACATAGATACGGTTGGCGCAGACGCAGGTCTGGCCGGAATTGCGATATTTAGCGATCATCGCGCCCTCGACCGCCGCATCGAGATCGGCGTCGTTGAAAACGAGGAAAGGCGCATTGCCGCCCAGTTCGAGCGACAGCTTCTTGATGTCATGGGCGCACTGCTTCATGAGAATTCGACCGACCTCCGTCGAGCCGGTGAAGGTCAGTTTGCGCACCTTCGGGTTACTGCAGAGTTCCAGGCCCACGCCTTTGGAGTCGGAGCTCGTGATGATCGAGAGCACCCCCTTCGGTATGCCTGCACGCTCGCCGAGGACGGCCATTGCGAGCGCTGACAGCGGCGTCTTCTCCGCCGGTCGGCCGACGAAGCTGCAGCCTGACGCGAGAGCCGGGCCAACCTTGCGCGCAATCATCGCATTGGGGAAGTTCCATGGCGTGATGGATCCGACCACGCCGATCGGCTGTTTGATGACGACGATGCGCTTGTCGGCCTGATGGCCTGGGATGACATCTCCGTAGACCCGGCGCGCCTCTTCCGCAAACCACTGGATGAAGGAAGAGCCATAGGCAATTTCGCCACGCGCCTCGGCCAGCGGCTTGCCCATCTCAGCAGTCAGGATCTTCGCCAGATCCTCCTGGTTTTCGAGCATCAGGTCGTTCCATTTCAGCAGGATGGAGCAACGTTCCTTTGCGGTTTTCGCGCGCCATTCCCTTTGCGCCTGATAGGCGATGTCGATGGCCTTCTTCGTGTCGTCAGGGGTCAGGTCGGTGACTTCGGCGATCGTCTCCCCGGTCGCGGGATTGATCACCGGAAACGTCTTGCCAGTCGTGACCCATTCGCCGCCGAGAAAGGCACGGGTTTCCAACAGGCTCGGGTCCTTGAGAGCGAGTGCCATGATGATGTCCTTTCAATTGGGGCCGTCAGTATGCGGCGCGATAGATCGCCAGTGCGTCGGCCTCTTCGACCGGCCGCGGATTGTTCACGAGCAGACGCGTCTGGTTCATCGCGTCCGAGGCAAGCTTGGGCAAGATATCCTCGGGAATATCCATGGCGCGCAAATTGGGCTGGAGACCGCATGCCCTGGAGAGCTCCGAAAGGCTGTCGCAAAAGGCAGCTGCTCGCTCCTGGCCCTCGAATTTCGCCAGTTCCGGAAACACGAAGGGGGCGAGTTCCGCATAGGGCTGCGGCGATGTCACGACATTAAAGCGCAGCACGTGAGGCAGCACCAAGGCGTTCGACAGGCCGTGCGGGATGTGAAAGTGCCCGCCCAGCGGATAAGCAAGCGCATGCACCGCCGCGACCGGCGAGTTGGCGAAAGCCTGCCCGGCCAGCATCGACCCGAGAAGCATGTCGGACCGCGCCTCGGTGTTCGTGCCTTCATGAACCGCCTTCAGGATCGAACGGCCCATGAGCGTCAGCGCCTGGGTAGCCAGCATGCGCGAAACAGGATTGTTGTTGGGGCTCGCGGAAGCATAGGCCTCGATGGCGTGCACCATGGCGTCGATCCCGGTGGCCGCGGTGATGTGCGGCGGTAGGCCGTAGGTCAGTTGCGGATCGAGCAGCGCGACATCAGGCAGGATGACCGGCGACACAACACCCATCTTCTCGTTGGTGCCTGTGGTGACAATGGAGATCGGCGTGACCTCGGAGCCGGTGCCGGCGGTCGTCGGCACAAGGATCAGCGGAAGGCGAGGTCCCCTGGCGTTGCCGATGCCATAGACATCCTTCAGTTCCTCCGTTCCGGGCGCGAGCAGGGCCACCAGCTTGGAGACGTCGAGCGACGAGCCGCCACCCAGACCCACCACGCCGGCCACATTCGCTTCGCGCGCCTGGACGACCGCCTGGAGAATGACGCCTTCGGGCGGATCGGCCTCAACATCCTTGAACAGCTCCACCGCCACGTCCGCGGCCTTCAACCTCTCCAGGGCCCGCTCGACAATTCCCGTGCTCATCATTCCGGGGTCGGTGACGAGCATCACCCTGTCGCCGATCTGAGCCTTCACCAGATCGCCGATACGATCGAGAGCACCGACACCAAACTGGATCGACTTCGAGGTGTTGAAGGTAAATGGATTCATCATTTTCTCCCGCTGTTTGCGCTCGCGTCAGCCTCCGAAGCTGAACGCGACGAATACTGCGAGCATGAAACCCGCAGCACCGGTGACAATTAGGGCCCGCAAGCGTTCCCGTTCGATTTGGGACTTGTCCGTCGGCAGGCGGCGCGGCGGTTCATAGGCGGGTATCTCGACATGGACCGGGCTCGCCATTTCCATCTTGTAGGCCAGGAACCAGACCATCCCGACGCCGCTCACCCAAGCTGCCAGCGACCAGGCCCAGATCGACGGCATGCCGAGGAGCCACGTCGCGTTCTCCCCTTCACCGCTGACGAAGGCGGAATTGCCAAAGATCAGGCCTGGGCCGGCAGCCAGGAAGAACCAGGCGATCACCACCGACCAGGCCGTGGGGCGCAAGGCGTGGGATTTCTTGCCGGGTGCAAGCACGCCCGCGAAAAGCTTGCGTATCTCCACGGCCTCGGCGCTCAGTGCCATGCGATTGGTGATCGCGGAGATAATCAGAACGGCCGCGATGTTTGCCGCCATGCCCCAAGCGGCCGAGTGAATGGTCCACGGCCAGCGTCCCCAGGGCAGTTCGAGGCCAAAGAAGGAGAGGATCTCGTAGCCGAGGGGCTCGGTGAGAAGCACACCCGCCACGCCGAAACCGACGCCGGTTATCGCCGCCGGACGGGTTATCCAGCCCAGCCAGGTAATGCCCAGCAGCGGCGTCCAGAGCTGAAAGGCCATCGGCAGCGCGACTGCCGCAAGGGCCGACAGGGTCACCGGCGTCAGATTTTGCATGACCATTGCCGCGACGGCCAGCACTGCGACCGCGATACGCGTCAGTGTCACTGCGTCGCGCTTGGACAGCCGCGAGTTGAAATAGGGCTTGTAGACATGGCGCACGATGCCTTCGGCGGCGACGAACAACGCCAGCCCCGCCAGCAATTGCACGGCGGCGATGACCCCAATGAAGATCCAGGCGGCAAACCAGGGCGATTGCAACTGCAGCCGCATCAGGAGGGCGTCCAGTCCGAGGTTCTTGTCGATCAGCCCGGCCACGCCGACAAGCGCGATCGCAAATGCGATCAGAGCGCCGAAGAACCCGGCCGTCACCCAGGTCTGACCGGCCGCGATGCCATTCGGGCTGCGAGTGGACAGGACGAGTTTCAACGCGAGGGGACTTGCCTGGAATCCCATGAAGGCGAATGCCAGACTGAGATTGGCGACGGCGGTATTGGCGCCGCCGACCTCACCGCCACGTCCGAGACCGGATGTGAAATGAATGACGCCATTGACGAGGAAATAAGACGCGGCTTCAGGCGCTGAGGCCAGTTGCTGCAAGCCTCTGTTGAGTTCTCCAAATCCGCCGCTCCAGATGAGGGCGAACCCGGCCAGCGCCACGATGGCGGCGAACGAAAGTACGGTCTGGATGACGCCGAAATAGGCGATGGCGCGCATACCCCCGATCCCGACGCCGGCAAACAATATGAAGCCGAGCACGACACTCGCGGCAAGCTGAGAAACCGCGCCGTCGGTGAGCAGGGAGACGGCTTCGGCGACGGCGCGCATCTGCAGCCCTGCAAAGCCGATGGCGAAAAGAAGCGCCACGACGGTCGACACCAAGACCAGGAACGGGCTTCGATAGTAGACGCGGAAGATATCGGCTTGCGACGACACCCTGAGCCGCTCGGCCACGAACCAAAGGCGCTTGAAGAACAACACTCCCGGGAGTGCGACCGCGACCCCCGCCACGAGCAAAGCCGGCATCTGGAAACCGTTCTCGGCGATCTGGCGGCTGCCGCCGAGAACGAACCAGCCGGAGAGGCTGACACCGGCTATGACAAGCGCGGA
Source organism: Ahrensia sp. (assembly GCA_002698425.1). The sequence continues at coordinate 144,587 of NZXU01000050.1, forward strand.
AATCCATGGTGCGATGGCATGCCCCGCAGAGAAAAAGCCGTCCTCGCCGCTTCCCTGTGTTACGGCGACCCGCGCCCAGTAGAGCGCCACCGCGACATAGAACAGGGCAAAAAGCGGCAACCAGATGGAAAAGGCGACATCGCTCATTCGTCGGCGTTCCCGCTGTCAGCCGGCTTCAGGTGAAAGCGGGAGAAGGCGCCCCGCAAACCGTACCGTGTGGATAAATAGAGTGGCAGGCCAAAACCGAGCACAGCGAAGAGTGTCAGTCCCGACCAATAGTCGTCCTGCGAGAGATCTCCACTTGCCCAGCCTATGATGAAGACGAGCGCCAGTACCCCAAAGACGCCGATACCGAGCGCTGACTCGCCCGCCTTGAAGCTCGCGTCGAACACGGCATTGACAATGATGTGGGAAATGAAACCCGCCACGATCGCGCCGATTCCGGCAAGAGAAACCAAATAGGCGTCTCTCGAGAAGCCCTCGAGAACGAAGGCCAGACCGCCGAAGCCGAACACGGCCCAGATCGAGAAGACAAGTAGATCGCGCTCAACAGCCGCGGGCTTGGACATGTAACGGTCTCCGGTTCATGGGGCGGAGCGGTGTTCGCTCCGCCTCAGCCGCCTCAGTTCCCGGACGGCTTTCCCGATGATGGTTTGGCCCTCGTCTTGGAGGGCTTGGCCTCCGGAGCGCTCGGCTCGGTGTAAACGATCTTCGACAGATCCTGCAGCGTGTGGGTCCGATGCACATTGTCGGCGCTTAAACCGATTTCGTTGAGCAACTGGTCGACGAAGGGCGCCTGCGAGCGGTAGCGAAGCGCGGAAGAGACCACCTGGTCGGCCAGATTGCCATCCTTCGGGCCGGAGCCATCGCCGTCCGTACCGCCGGCTCCACCGCCGCCGGAAGACGACGGGCCCGTGCCGGAGAAGCCGGGCATGCCGTCGACGTGGAGGATCTTGATACCCTCGATCTTTTCCATAGGCTTGACGCTTTCGCGGATGATCGCCGGCAGGTTCTCGACCAGAGCCTTGTGCAGGCCGCTGCGGCGGTTGGCGTCCGAGCGGATGTTCTCGGCCTCGTTGAGCTTTTGCTTGCCCTCGGACTCAACCTTGTAGCGTTCGGCCAGCGCCGCGACAGCGATGCGATCGGCCTCGGCGCGATCCTTTGCGGCGACCTTTTCCGCTTCGGCAAGGATGCGCGTGCGGGCAGCTTCGGCATCCGCGACTTTCTGTGCTTCGAGAAGCTCGATAACCTTCTGGCGATTGGCGATTTCGGTGTCCCGGATGGTCTGGACGCGCTCCTGCGCCTCGATCATCTTGGCACGCGCCTCTTCCGCGAGCGCCTGGGCTTCGGAGCGCTCCTTCGACTTCGCCGAAACGGCGATTTCGCGCGCCTGGTCCTCGATCTGCAGCGCCTCCTTGCGCTTGATGTCGATACGCTCGATTTCCTGTTCCATCTCGATGCGGGCCCGTTCGACGGCCTCGCGTTCCTTGAGCTTGATTGCCTCGATCTCGCGTTCGCGCGCCGCGTTTTCGTTGGCAATCTCGGCCTTGCGCTGCGCTCGCTGGATCGAGACTTCGGCATCATGCGCCAGTCTCGCATACTCCGTGTCGCGCTCTATCTCGAGCGACCGCTTCTCGGCCTCGAGGTTCTTGGAGCGCATTGCGATCATCGTGTCCTTTTCGATGTCGTTGCGCTTCTTCTTGCGGCTTTCGATCTGCTCAGTAAGGATCGTGAGACCTTCGGCATCGAACGTGTTGGACGGATCGAACAGCGAAATGTCGGTCTGATCGAGTGACGTGAGAGACACGGATTCCAGTTCCAGTCCGTCGAGGGCAAGGCTTTCGGCCACTTCCTTGCGCACTTCCTTGACGAAGTCCTGGCGCTTCTCGTGGATATGTTCGAGCGTCATCATCGCGGCGGCGCCACCCATCGCATCGACAAAACGGCCCTGGATCAGGTCCTTGAGCTGCTCCGCATGCATGGTGCGATTGCCGAGCGAACGCGCCGCGGTGGCGACGGCCTCGACCTCGGGCTGGACCCGAACATAGAATTCCACCGTCAGTTCGACGCGCATCCTATCCTTGGTAATCAGGGACTTCTCGCGCGCCCGGGTAATTTCCAGGCGCAACGTGTTCATGTTGACTTCGGTGATGTCATGCAGGATCGGCAGCACGAACGCGCCACCACCCATCACCACCTTCTCGCCCCCGAAGCCGGTTCTCACGAAGGAGATATCCTTCGTCGAGCGGCGATAGAGCCAGTGCAGCAGATAGGCGCAGACCGCGATGACGATCGCCGCCAGGATGATGATTGCAATGAAATCTGCACCCTTCATTGGAATGTCCCTTCACTTTTAAATGTGGTGGTCCGGATTGCCCGCAGGCCCGATGAGTTGTGAGGCGCGTCAGACATGGCGCTCTCCCTCGCTGTCGAGCATGGCGGTGGCGAGCACCGCGACGCCGAATGCCATTCGGTTGAGAAAGTCGGCGATGTTGTAGGCCACCGACAGGGAGCCATCATCGACATAGCCGCCGAAAGAGGTGATGAAGTTGCCGAGCGGGTAGATCGCCCATCCCACGGTGACGATCAGCCGGAGCCAGAAATAGCCGCGCTGCACCGGCTCGTTGAGCGAGCCGCGCACCGCCTCGTCCATCCGGCCGAAGAAGAGCTCGCCGAGGATATAGAGCCAGAAGACGAGCCCGATCAGGAACGCGAGCGTGGCGTGCATGAAGCCGGCCTCTCCGAGATAGCGCACGAAAACCATCAGGATCGAGACGACGACCAGCCGCCAGAACAGCCCCATGCCGAGCTTGCCGAAGAGGCTTGCGAAGAAGAACAGCGCCAGCACCTGCAGGGGCATCGACACCGCCCAGCCCACATAGTGGTAGACGACCGGCACGGACTGGTTTGCCGCCCAGGCCTCGCGAGCCTCGAAGACGGCGCCGACGCCCACCAGCGCGGCGAGCGCGCAGAGGGCGACTGGCAGTTTCCAGCCGCGTTTCACCCAACCCGTGCCCAGGAGAAGGAACACGCTGGTCGCCGCCAGCCCTAGAAGAGCCGTCGAATAGCTGGCCGCCGTCAGGTCCGCTGTTTCGAACACCGCCATGTCACGCCCTCCCGCCGTCGATTTTGAACCTGAGATATCCGAACCCGTTCATGTCTGACCTTTCTAGATTTGCGTCCTGATGTGCGGCGAGCGCGCATACAGCGCCACCATGGGCAGGATCAGCAGACCGAAGATGAATTGCTGCCACTCGAAATCGAGGCCGATGCCGATGAGGAAAGAGGACAGGACCTGCAGCACCAGGACACCGATAACGGTGAAGCCGTAGCCGCCCTGGCCGCCGAGCAACGAGGTGCCGCCGACCACGACGGCCGCCAGCGTGAGGAAGAGATACTGGTCCCCTACCCCGATGAATCCGCCGCCCGACCAACCGAGCAGCAAGCCGCCGGTGAGCGCGGCGAAGAAACCGGAGATGGCGTACATCATCACCCAGTAGGTGAGTTCCGAGATCATCACCCGCTTGGCCGATGTCCGGTTGACGCCCAGCGCATACAGATAGCGGCCATAGACGGTCAGCCGCATGCCGACGATCAGCACAATGACGATCAGCGCCCAGATGCAGATGACCGGCGGCACCGGAAGCCCGAAGGTCGAGCCGTTCATCGCGGCGAGGTTGGACAACCAGTCGGGCACAGTGCCGAACACGTTGCCGCCATAGGCGGTGCCGATCGAGGTGACGATCTGCACCCCGCCGGAAATGGCAAAACCGGTCCCCAGTGTCACGATAAGCGCCTGACCCTGCAGCTTGTAGCTCAGGAAGCCGTTGATGACGCCCAGGATGGCGCCGATAAACAGCACGATGAGGGCCGCGAGCCACGGCGGAACGCCAAGACCGATGAGGTAGAGAAGGCCGACATTGGCCGCGCCGATGATGAAGGGGATGGAGAGGTCGAGACCGCCCAAAAGCGCCACCAGCGTCTGCCCCACCGAGGCGATACCCAAGAAGGAGGCGAAGAGCAGCATCGACTTGATGTTGTTGGCCGAGGCGAAGCCCTCGATGTTCATCGAGCCGATCGAGAACAGGCCGGCGAGCACCATGATGCCGATGAAAGCCGAGCGATTTTCCTGGAAATGGCGCCCCAGGGTGCGGGTGAGCACGATAATCGTCAGGATGATCAACAGCGAGACGACGTTCCAGACGTTGAAAAAGCCCTCGATCGTCAGAGACAAGACGAGGAAAAGCGCCAGGATCGCGATCAGCCCGTAGATCGCCGGGCGGAACTGCAGCCAGACCTTCCTGCCCTCGCTGATTTCGCCTTCCGGGACGGAACCTGCATCGGAAACGAACTGGCCGAGAACGAAGCGCCACCCCCAGACGAAGGCGGCAAGCGTGGCGATGGCCGCGAGAATGATCAGCTGGACCGAAAGCCCCTGCCGGAAGCCGTACACCACGCCGATTGCCGTGAGTATCATGCCGACGGCGACGCCGATGATGGTGGCGGGCAGACCGAGTTTCGGCGGCTGAGCGAGCGTCGTCATCGGCTCTCCTCCGTTGCGGCCGGATCGGAACCATCATGTTCGAACGGACCTTCCGCGCGCATGAGATAAGCCCCGAAGAGCACGAGTGCAGACACCACCACCGCCACGGCGGGCGCGATCGTCCGCCGGTCGGACTGGCTGACGGCGACGCGGACGAAGACCGCGATGACGATGAGGAGCAATGCGCCGAGCACCAGCGGCCCGGCCTGTTGCCTGAGTTCCTCATCCGTCGCGGTTGGGGCGGCAACCTCGAGCGGACCGACATAGAGTTTCTCCGCCGCGATCGGCGCGAGCGGCTGCATGACCACGGTCTCGTCGACAGGTGCCGGGCGGGCACGCGGATCGCGGTCGTTGGTCGCGTGCAGGATGACGCCCATCGCCACGACGCCGAGGCCGATGAAGTAGAGGAGCGGCGAGAAATTGTGGATATGCCGCTGGATGAAGGGGATGATCAGCGTCAGCAACAGCGAGATCACCAGGATCGAGCCGTAGGCGAGGTTCGTCACGAAGCTCTGCACCGCGCCGAAGTTGAAGGTCGCCAGAACGAAGGTGATCAAATAGAGGTTGCTCGCCCCAAGAAAGGAGCCGAACACCCCGCCGCGTCCACCGGCAAGCGAAGCGCCGCCGAGAACCAGCGCCGTAACAGCGATCAGCGTGTAGGTGGTGCCCTGCGAGGGGTCGCCCGACGAGATCAGGGCGGTGAAGGTGATGGCGGCGAGCCCGGCAAACGCACCTGAGATCAGATGCGCGCCAATGCGCACGACATAGATCGGCACGCCGCTCGTATAGGCCGCCCGCTCGTCCGACCCCATCAGACGGAGATGCGTGTAGAAGGCGGTCCGGGTGAACAGCAGCCAGGCGATGGAGGCAATCACCAGGATGGCGAAGACCGGTGAGAAGATCGAGGTGCCAAGGCCCCAGTCGGCCATGAACTGCGGAGCCACGCCGCCCGGACGCGGCAGGATGACGAGGTTCATTCCCGAGAGCGCCAGATAGCCCGACAGCGAGACGATGATCGGTTGCACCCGCACATAGATAACGATCAGCGAGAACAGGAACTGGTAGAGCGCGCCGATGAAGATCGCATAGGCAAATATGGCGATCGGATTGGTGAGGATCCCGGCGCCGTACAACTGGATCAGCGTGACGTTGATGAAGCCGATCAATGGCCCGATCGACAAATCCACTGTGCCGCGACCGGACATCACCGAGGCCATCAGCGCGTATGTGGCCAGGATCAGCGGCGTCGCCACGATGATGGCGCTGCCGATACCGGCGCTCGACATCAAGCTCGGCGAGCGCAGGACGGCTAGCCCGAGCAACAGGAAGAACAGCGTGATCGGAACGAGAAGGAACGGGTTCGCACGGCCACCCTGGGCCGGGCGGGCGGTATCAAGACCGACATTGCCGGCTGCGTCGCTCATCGTCCGCTGCCTCGCTGCCCGATTTCCCGTGCCTCGCCCTTTTCGCGATCGAACTCAACGATGCGGATCGATTTCGGCACCGACGGTACCGCGGGCCGCGAATCCTTCCGGACGGGGGGAGCCGACCGTTCGGCTTCCTCGCGTTCGGGTGCATGGGCCAACACTGCCGCGCGGTTGCGGCGCTCCATCGATTCGCGAATGTCTTTCGGCACCTCGACGGCGACCTTGACGCCGTCGCTTGCCGTCGGGGCACGGCGTGGCTCGCCGGACGTGGTTACGGCGTCCGAAACAGGCTTGAGCCCCCAAGAGCTTTCAAGCCCGCTTCCGTCGGTCTGGCCGAACATGGCTTCCAGCACCCGTTTCGGATCGAGGGTGCGGCCGTCGAAAGCATCGAAGGGTTTGCCATCGCGGAAGACGATCACACGAGTCGCGAACCCGATGAATTCCTCGAGTTCGGAGGACATATAGACCACCGACTTGCCCTCGCCGGCGAAGGTCCGCAGATGCTTGTATAATTCAGTCTTGGCGCCAACATCGATGCCGCGTGCGGGATCGTTAAGAACGATCACGTCGGGCCGCATGGCGAAGCCGCGGCCGATCAGAACTTTCTGCTGGTTGCCGCCCGACAGCGAGGTGATGCGATCCTCGCGCATGCCGAACTTGATGAGGAGGTTGTCCGCCTCACGCTTGAAGATGGTCCCCAGCGTCGGCCAGTCGATGAAGGAGAGAATGCCGCCGCGTTTCTTCTCGCGGTAGAGGGGCATGACCATATTCTCGAAGATCGACATCGAGGCGAAGATGCCCTCGCGCTTCCTGTCGCCGGAGACATAGGAGATCTTGCCCTCAACCGCGTCGGCGAGGTTGCGTATTGCATGATATTCACCGTGGCGGTCGGTCACCTGGATCAGCCCCGACTTGGCGGGCTCGACGCCAGCTACCGCGCGGACGAAGGCGTCCTGCCCCTGGCCGTCGAGACCGGCGATGCCGACGATCTCGCCGCGCCGGATTTCGAAGTCGAATGGCTCTGTATTCGGCCAGACGGTCACACGCTCGCCACGCATGGCGATGCTGTCATCACGCGGCTGCGGCGCCTCGTGGCTGTGCGCCTTGCCTGCGTTCTCGTCGCCGGTCATCAGCGCCAGGAGGTTCTTCTCGGTAATCTGTTCCTTTTCCAAAACACCCACGTCGCGGCCGTCGCGCAAAACGGTGGCGCGATCGGAGATACGGATCAGTTCAGCGATGCGGTGAGTGACGATCAGGATGGTCGTGCCGTCGTCGCGCAGGCTGCGCATCTTGGCGAACAGCCGCTCGGTGGAATCGAAATCAAGCGCGGCGGAGCTTTCGTCGAGGATCAGGATGCGCGGCTCGCTGACCAGCGCGCGGGCGATCGTGATCCACTGCTTGAGGCCGAGCGGCAATGTGCCGGCGATGGCGAAGGGATCAACCGGCTCGCCTGCGAGTTCCTCCATCAGTTCCGCAGCGCGGGCGACCTTGCGCTCCTGCGACATGGATTTGGAAAACAGGGCGTCGGAGCCCATAAAAATGTTGTCGGCCACGGTGCTCTCGTCGGCGACGAGGACTTCCTGATAGACCGTAGAAATGCCGATGGCCTTGCTTTCGGCGGGCGTCGAGGGCGTTTCACCCAGGATCGAGACCGTTCCGCCGTCGACCGGCAGGATGCCGGACACCACCTTGGCCATGGTACTCTTGCCGCAACCGTTGCCGCCGACCACCGCATGGATCTCGCCGGCGCGCGCGGTGAAGTTCACGCCGTCAAGCGCGCGTGTCGGCCCGAAGAACTTCTTCACATTGCGCACGATGATCGTCTCGCGACCCTGCGCTGTCTGTGAATTTTCTGCGGTTGCGGTCGACATGCTGGGTCGGGTTCCTGGCTCGAGATAGGCGATGAAGGAGGTGCCCGGGCCGCCTGAGGGCGGCCCGGAGCGATGCATTTTTGGGATTACGGCTTGTACTGGGTCGGATCCGCCGGGTTGACGAAGAACTGGTTGAGGTACTCCGTGGAACCCCAATTGTCCTGGCCGACATTGTACCAGTTCTGGGCGTTCTCATCGCAATCCTCGGGTACGATGTCCTTCAGGTCGTCATAGGTGATGACCACCGGGTCGACGAGGACGGACTGGACCTTCGGACCCTGGCCCTGAAGCGTGCGCATCATGATGCGCCAGATCAGGTTGATGTCGTCGGCGGGCGGCCAGGTCTGGACGGCGGCCGAGATCAGGTCGGGGTTCTTGCGCCAGGTGCACAGCGCACCCAGTTCGCCGCCGACGGCGACCTTGACGCCTTCACGGCCGGACTGCTTGAGCGCTCGCAGCACGCCCATTTCCGCGGCCGACTGGACAACGATCCCGTCGAGCTTACCAGGATGGGTGGCGAGCCACTTCTGCACTTCGCCCTGGGCCACCTGGTCGGTCCACATGCCGGCAATCGAGCCGACGACCTTGATGCCGGGCGCGGTCGCGAGACCCGCCTTCACACCGCGGTCCTGGCTGTCGGAACCCGACGTGCCGGGAATGCCTTCGACCACGAGAACGTTGCCTTCGCCGCCGAGATCCTCAGCCATGCGCTTGCCGATCTCGAAGCCTGCGACCTGATAGTTGACCGACGAGTTCACGGCGGTCGGCGCGGTCAGGTAACCGGTGAACGAAAACACCGGAACGCCCTTGTCATAGGCATACTGGACGGTCTGGTTCAGCGCGGTCGGGTTCGAACAGCACACGAAGATCGCGTCGACGCCCTGGTCGACGAGCTGGCGCATCTGCTGGATCTGCGTCGAATCGTTCAGGTTCGACTGGGTGACGATCACTTCGCTGATCAGGCCGAGTTCCTTCCACTTGGGAATGATCTCGTTCTGCAGCGGGTCCATGGCGTTGGCGCGCCAGGTGTTGCCGGCGTAGGACGACGCGTAGCCGATCTTCCACGGCGGCGGGTTCTTGGCCTTGAATTCGCGCAACGGGCTGGCACCGACCGGCTGCGACGGGTCGAGCATTTCCGGATTGTACAGACGTTCGGCGACGTCCGGATTGATCTCGTCCACGCCTTCGGCCTGGGCGGCGATAGCGCCGAAGGCGAGCACACCCGCGGCCAACGCCAGTGATTTGAGATATTTCATATCTTTCTCCTCTCGATGGAAATTCAACATCTGGGCGGCTCGTCGCCGCGGGGCGTCGCTATCTTGCCGGCGCCCGTTCCTCCCGCATTCCCTTTTCCTCCCCTTCTCGCAGTCCCTCGGGGACCCGTCAGTCGTAGAAATCGCCGGGAGCCTTTCGGAAGGTCTCCCAGGTGACCGGGTCGTGACCTGTCACGACCATGGCATTCGTGTCGCTTGCGACGCGCCGCAGCTTGGCGACCGAATTGGCCGCGTCCGCCGACGAATGGACCAGGCCGGGCAGCGCCTTGTTTTCCCAGTGATCGACCGTATAGGCGGCATCGATTGTCAGAAGCACGGGGCCGGTGCGTGGCAGCGTGATCAGGAACGACTGGTGACCCGGCGCGTGTCCGGGCGTGAAGATCATCCGGATGACGCCGTCGCCGAAGAGGTCGTAATTGTCGGTATATTCACCGCCGAGGAACTTCCAGTTCAGGCCCGGCCGGTCGAAGTCCGCGCGGATGTAGGCGCCCGCGGAGAACCAGTGCGGCTTGAAGGCATAATCGTATTCAACCCGCTGGCAAATTATCTGGGCCTTCGGGAAATGGCCGATGGCGCCGGTGTGGTCGAGGTGGAGATGCGATTGCAGCACGTAACGCACCGATTGCGCATCGACACCGACCGACTTGAGCTGATCGACGCAGTTCTCGGAGACCGACATCACCGGATCATAGGCGTCGACGACCGCGCCCCAGTGACCGCGCTTGTCGATCGCGGCTTCCACGGCGTTGCCGCCGTCGATCACCACGTTTCCGGCGGGATGCTTGATCAGGAACCACGGCACCGGGATCTCGAAGTCGCTCTCGCCCTGGTTCATCTTGATATATTTGAGCTTGGTCTTCAGCGTTCCGGTCTGGAACATGTGAAGCTCGATACCCGAGGAATTGCCACGCTTGCGCCGGGCCGGCTCTTCCTTCGCCGTCGAGAACCGGGGCCGCGGCGCGAGGCTGCTGGCGCCGGAATCGGAACGGACCGATTTCGAGTCCGATTCAACGCGTTGGCCCTTGTCGTCGAATTCGATGATCTTCATTCAGATTTCCTCGGTTCCCTGGTCCCGCACCTTGTCGGCAAGCCTCACGTCCGCTCGTCGATTAGACGGAGGGCTTCCTTGAGATAGACGGCGAAGAGCGGATAGTTCTCGGACATCGGGAAGTGGCCGATATCCTCCATTTCTATATAGATGCCGCCCGGGATCTGCCTGGCGGTGGCCTCGGTCGCTTCCGGCGGCGTCAGATAGTCGTAGGTACCGGTCATCATGATCACGGGGCAGCGGCTTGTGTCGATATTGCCGAGCTTGCCGCGCAGATCGTGGTCGACCGAGTAGAAGTAGAGATCGCCTTTGAACACCTCCGAACCCTGGGTGTAGTAGTGCCAGGTCAGCCAGCGATCCATTTCAGGGCTTTGCGGAGCCATCAGATCCCAAACGCCGGAGCCGCACACCTGAGCTGCGTTGGCATGAGGATGACGCCACCAGTCGAGGTAGAAACCCGGCGCATGCTCGGCCGCCTCCACCGGGATCACGGCGCGGTAACGGTCCGGATAGTGGAGCGCCAGCTGCAGGGCGACATTGCCGCCGAAGGACGAGCCCATGAAGATCGGGTCATCGAGATCAAGCGCTTCACAGAAGGCGTTGATGAAGTTCATGTAGTGCTCGGCGGTCAGCCGGTACTCTTCCTTCCACCATTCCTTGTTGTGCGGCGGATCGGACTTGCCGTGACGGGCGAGATCGTAGGCGATGACGTCGTAGTTCGCGGTGATCTCCGGATCCTCGAGGAGGTCGCGCCACTGGTGGTTATGGCAACCGGCGGTGTGCTGGCAGACCAGCGGGATACCCTCACCGTTGCGAAGGTAGAAGACCTTGTACTCGTAGCCGTCGACATCGATGGTGACGTAGCGTCCGATTACAGGCGAATGCTTGGCCATGGGGAACTCCGTGACGATTTCGGAAGCGCTTGACGAGCGCCGGACATTCAGGCGCGCCGGATCAGACCGGCACACCGACCTTTCGAAGCAGCTCGAACTGAACCGTGAAATTCCGGAGGTTCTGCATCAGAACGAGGTGATTGCCCTCGAGCTTGAGGTCGCGGCGGAAGCTCGCCGACCAGATCCCGTGATACATCGGTTCAGGCACCGGGCGGGCGAATTCGCGCCAAGTCTCGGGACTGGCCCGCAGCGCGAAGTCATAGGAATCCATCGGGCCGGGATCGATGTTGATCTCGTGGACCTTGCCATCGACCATGCGGACGATGACCTTGGCGGAGCCCATGTCCCACAAATAGGTGCAGGTGAAATAACGTGCCATCGCGCCGATTGTCGGATCGCGATCCGAGGCTTCACTGAACCTGACGGCCCAGTCCCTCATGCTCATAACCATACGCCCCTCCCGAAAGCCATTATGGTCCTACTAGAATTTGCGCCCCGTCGAACACAGCCTTGAAAAACATTCAGAGGTATGCCAACTGTTCAGTATATTGAACGCAATTCAGCGGAATGAACCTTAGGAAAGCATCGGCATGATTGTCAAGATTTATCTTGGAACCGCGGGCGAATAGCCGGAGCTGGCATGAAACAGACAGCAACGAAGCTGGTCCCCGCCGTCGAGAGAGCCACGCGTATCCTGGACCTTGTCGCGCGGAAGCGCAGCCACCCGAGCCTTTCCGAGCTTTCCTCCGAACTCGGCCTGGCAAAGAGCAGCGTGCATACGCTGTGCCGTACGCTGGTGGAGTTGAATCTGCTGATCCGCCGGCCTGACCAGACCTACCAGCTCGGGCCCCATCTGATGCGTTGGTCGAACGCCTTCACGCAGCAATCCGATGTCGCCACGGAATTCGCCTCGATCTGGGACACGGAAACCGAAATGCCTGGAGCAACGATCACGCTATCGGTCCTGGAAGGATCCGAGGTGGTTTACATCGCCGCGCGAAACTCCGATGTCAGCCATTCGCTGGTCAATTTTCGCGCCGGCATGCGGCTCCCGGCCGCCTTCACGGCCACGGGCAAATCCTTCCTCAGCCACATGAGTGATTTCGAGGTCAAGAGGCTTTACGGCGACGGACTGCCCGAACCGCGCACGGTCCATAGCGTGCAATCCATGGATCAACTTCTGAGCGAGCTGCAGGAGACCAGAAAGAACCATTATTCCGTGGACAATCAACAAGTTGCGGAAGGAATAATTTGTTTCGGGGCGTCTGTCCTCGATTCGCGGAACACGCCGATCGCGGGCGTTGCCGTCAGCTTGCTCGTCGATGACGTGACCGACAAGGAACGCAAGAAAATCATTGAAAATGTCCGCCGAATAGCGTCGAGACTCTCCACCCGGATGGGCGCCGATCTCCAGTGACCTCGATGGCTATTCATCGGCTGCCGAAGACCGTGGAACTGCTTCGGCCAAGGCACCAGTAGCTCGGAGGAAACATCGCGATGGCCGAACGCAAGGCTCCGTCGAAGCGCACCGTCTACCCCGTTTTCAGATCGATGCCGACGCGCTGGGCGGACAATGACGTTTACGGCCACATGAACAATGTCGTGCATTATTCGCTCTTCGATACCGCCGTGAACGGCTGGCTCATCGAGAACGGATTGCTCGATCCACTCAATAGCGCGACCATCGGCCTCGTCGTGGAAACCGGTTGCCGCTACCATGGGGAGATGGGCTTTCCCGATACCGTGCATGCGGGAATCAGGATCGCAAGGATCGGAACGAGTTCGGTGCGTTACGAGGTCGGCTTGTTCCGAAATGACGAACCGGCCGCGTCAGCGGAAGGCTTTTTCATCCACGTCTATGTTGATGCGAAAACCCGCCGGCCGGTGCAGCTGGATGAAGAGCACCGCGCGGCGCTGCAGGGCCTGCTCGTCTGATTTTCGGCAGTATTCATGTCAGCCGCCATCGCCGCTCCGGGTCACGAAACGGCATGATGCTGCACTCTCGATAGATCATTTCCAACCGGCGGTCGAAATCGCGCACGGAGCCGAAAACCCGGAACATGGCAAGCTGCAAGCGCCCGAGCAGAAACCCCGCCTGCTCGGCGTATTCTCTGCAAGGTATCGGCGCAGCAGGCCCGCTACCGCCATGCGTTCCAGTGTGTGCGATCGCAGGCAAGTCCGGCGCGATCACGTTCCTGTTCGGTTCGGGTGATCCAACGTTGAGCGTCGGCAGGTAGATGGAAGATCTTCGCTCCTGCCCGGCGGTCTTTATGCCGGACGATTGCCCGCCACTTGTCGCTTCGTCTTCGTCGGCCCGCGATGGTCAAAACTCCTCAAGGTGTGACCCGTTTGTAACCGGCTGTGTTTCGAGGAGTTTCGCGAGCTAGTAATTCCGCCCGTATTCCCCTGTTTTCCAAGGGGTTAGCAGTGGCGCACCCGACAGGATTCGAACCTGTGACCTCTGCCTTCGGAGGGCAGCGCTCTATCCAGCTGAGCTACGGGTGCTGACGGCGCAAGGGCCAAAGCCCGGCCTTGATAACCGAGGCGGGCGTAACCTTCAATGCGAAATTGCGAGGTGGAGTTGCGCTTTCTCCGCGGGCAGCGGTCACAGGTTCGAATCCTGTCGGGCGCGCCGGGGATGCGGAAACGCTTCCCGCTATATCGGTCAGCTGGATCGAGAAGCAGCCTTACAGTCGTAGCTTCAATTTCCGGTTTCTCCGCCGGAAAAAATGGCGCAGCCTTCGCCTCGGGGATCATGTGCACCGGAGACAGTGTTTTCGTCGATCTGGATAACTCCGGCCTGCCCCGCCAAGGGACTCTGCGGAGGGAGTCGCGAAAGGTCATGGCCGAGCGTCGCGAGTTTCTTCAGCGTCGGTTCGCCGGCGTCGACCTCGATCTTGAGGCTGTCACGGGTATCGGAGAAGGTCTTGCCCAACAGGAAGCGCGGCCTCTTGAGCGCTTCGGACGGGTCGAGACCGAAATCGATCAACCGCGTCAGCAGCAGGGCAAGCGTTTGCGGCTGCCCATCGGCACCTTGCGTCCCGTAAAGCAGGCATGGACGACCACCCCGCGTTGCCAATCCGGGATTGAGCGTGTGGAACGGGCGCTTGCCGGGAGCGAGGCAATTGGGATGGGACCCGTCAACGGAGAAGGCTGCGCCACGATTGTTCCAGATAACGCCCGTGTCGCCGACAACGATGCCGCTGCCCCAGTCGAAATAGGTGCTCTGCAGGACGCTGGCGCAATTGCCCGCTTTATCCACCGCGCCGAAATAAACCGTGTCGCCGGTGCGATAGTCATGCGGCCAAGGCATTGCGCGGTCGGGATCGATGGTGCCCGCCTTTTCTGCAAGCCACTCCGGAGAAAGGAAACGCTCGGTGTCGAGCGGCACGAAATCGGGATCCGCGATCGCGTCACGCTCAAGAAAGGCGCGCTTGATCGCTTCGATCACGTGGTGGAAATGAGCCGGCGTCTCCTCGCCCCATTTGCCAGCGTCGAACTGGTCGAGAATGCCCATGGTCATCAGTGTCGCGAGACCCTGTGTCGGCGGCGGCGGCCCGTGAAGCGTGACGCCGCGATAATCGACCGTGAGCGGCTTCACTTTTTGCGCCTGCGTCGCGGCCATGTCGTCATGCGTGACCGGCGAACCGAGCGCGCCGAGTTCCTTCGCCATGCGATGTGCGAGGTCCCCCTCGTAGAATTCGCGAACCCCGCCGCGCATAATCGCCTCAAGGCTCGCCGCCAGGTGCGGCTGGTGAAATATCTCGCCGGGCGCAGGCGCCGCCGGGCCCGGTTTGAACAAATCCGCAAATCCCGGCCACTGCGCGATCTCATCTGCACGAAAATCGAGCCAGAACGCCTGTGCCTTGGTGACGGGAAAGCCGGCTGCCGCGATCTCCGCCGCAGGCGCGACGAGATCCCCAAGCGATATCTCGCCCGCCCAGTTGCGGGCCGAATGGTCGAGCGCCTTTTCCCAGGCGGCGACCGCTCCCGCGGTGGTGATGGCGGATCCGGGGCCGCGGAGCGGTATCGGACCACTGGCTTTCACCGCCGCAGCGGCCTGCCCCAGTCCCAGAATGCAGTCGGCATTCCCCGCGCCGTCGGCGATCATCCAGACCGCATCACCGCCGAGCCCGCAAAAGTGAGGACAGACAACTGCCAGGACACCACCCATGGCGACAGCGGCCTCGATCGCATTGCCTCCGCGCTCCAGCACTTTTGCGCCGGCCGCGCTCGCCAGCGGGTGAGGACTCGTGACCATGCCGGAGGACATCATGCGAAGACTGCCTTGAGATCGGCCGGCATGGCGGAAGCCTTTCGGGCGAAGATGTGGCTGAGCACTAGCACCATAAGCACAACAAGATAGGGGAACGTGCCGAGCAGGTGGGGCGAGAATTCGTAGCCTGCCGACTGGACGCGGAGGACCGAGACCTCGGCGAGGCCGAACAGCAGGCAGACGGGCAGGACGAGGGCCGGCTTCCAGCGCGCCACGATGACGAGACCGACCGCCACGAGGCCGCGGCCCTTGGTCATTTCCTGCGCCCAGGTCTGCGTATAGTCGACGGACAGAACCGCGCCGCCAAAGCCGGCGAGAAGGCCGCCGACGACGATGGCCGTGACCCGCACCCGGGTCGCGTGAATGCCGTTTTCCGCTGCGATGCGCGCGGATTCGCCGACGGCTTTCCATCTGAGCCCCGGACGCGTCTGCGCCAGCCACCACGCAACAAACACCACGGCAAGGACAGCCAGCGGGACCGCCATTGTCGCCTGCGCCAAGACCGCGCCGACGAAGGGAATTCCGTCGGTCAATGACGAGCCGAGGTTCGGCAGGGGCGTCACCTGATTGCCGACCAGCGCGCGGCCGAAGAAGGACGTGCCGCCGAGGGCGATCATCCAGACGGCGAGGCCGGAGCCGATCTGGTTGGCGCCCGCGCCGAGCACGAGCCCGGCATGGATAAGGGAAAGCGCCCCGCCGGCCAGGGCCCCCGCCATGAGCCCCAGCCACGGATTGCCCGTCGCGACACCGACGGCGAAGCCGACACAGGCGCCAGTCAGCATCTCGCCCTCGACGCCGAGATTGATGATCCCGACACGTTGGGTCAGCGTTTCTCCCAGCGTGGCGAAAATCAGCGGGGTGGCGCCACGCAAGGTGGCGATGCACCAGGTCGCAAGCAGCGCGACGAAATCAGCGGTCACGATATGCCCTCCATCGAGCCAGCAGGCCAGGAACGGCGAGCGCCGTGGCGAAGAGCAGTCCCTGCATGATCACCGCGCTGGCCGCCGGAACCTTGGCGAAGAGCTGCAGCGCATCGCTGCCTGCCACCAGCGCGCCGACGAAAAGCGACACCGGCAGAATGACGAGCGGCTGGTGGCGCGCAAGCCACGCAACGAGAAAGCCGGTCAGGCCGTAGCCCAGCGAAATCGTCGGTTGCAATCTGCCCTGGATCGCGGACACTTCGGCGATGCCCGCAATCCCCGCGATCGCCCCGCCGGCGCTCATCAACGCGACGACCCAGAAAGCGTAACTCAATCCGAACATCTCGCCGACCTTGCGGTTGCCGGCGAGGATGCGGATTTTTTGCGCCCATTTTCCGTGGTTGAAGAAGACATGCAGACCCGCCGCCAGCAGGATGCCGATCAGCAGCCCGAGATGAATCCGGGTGTCCGGCACCGCCGGCAGCACGGCGCCCTCCGGGAACTTCATCGTCGCGGGCCAGCCCTGGCTTGCCGGATCGCGCCAGGGGCCAAAGACCAAGGCGCTGACCAGTAGCACGCTCACATAGTTCATGAGCAGGGTGACGATGGTTTCGTTCACGTCCAGCCGGGCCCGGAGAATTCCCGGAATCCAGCCATAAAGGCCTCCGCCTACCGCCGCGGCGATGAGCATGAGGGGGATAAGCACGACGCCCGGCAGGCCAGGAGCCACCAGAACGATCCCCGTCCCGAAGATTGCGCCGGCATGGAGCTGGCCTTCCGCGCCAACCGATATCAGCCCGAGCCGGCCAGGTACCGCAATGGCGAGCGCGCAGAGCAGGATCGGCGTGGTCTTGGCAAATGTCTGCGAGACGGAATAGGCGTCGCCGACCGCATAGACCACGAGGCTGTAGAGCATGGCGAGGGGCGGCTTGCCGAGCGCAGCGAAGAAAGCGGCGGCAAGGAACAGGAAACAAAGGGCGGTTACCGTAACGGCGAAGACCGGAAGACGCGTGACGAGGTTCATGCCGCCTCGCTTACGATCGGCATGCCGGCCATGAGGGCGCCGATCCGATCGCGTGTCAGCGTGCCGTCATTTTTCTCGACCGACACGATCGCCCCCTCGCGGATCACCGCAATGCGATGGGCAGCGGCGAGGAGGTCGTCGAGATCCTCGGAGATCCAGAGAACCGCCGCGCCAGCCGCCGCCTGGGCGAAAATATGTTCATAGACCATCTCGATCGCGGCCAGATCCAGACCCATGGTCGGATAGCATGCAAGGATCGCAGGGCGCGGCGTGCCCAGTTCGCGGGCGGAAACGAGCTTCTGGAGATTTCCCCCGGAGAGCGTCCCGGCAGGCTTGCCGGGGATGGGCGGATTGACGTTGAATGTGTGCAGGAGCTCGATGCTCGTTCCGCTGGTTCGATTGCCCGCCGCAAGATCGCGCAGCGCGAGATTTTCGGCCAGCGACAGTTGCTCGACCGTCGCGTTTTCGCGCGGTTGTTCGGGAATGTAGCCCAGCCTCGTCGACAGCGTCTCGCCTGGCTGGCGCCGTGCGATCCGTTCGCCATCGAGCAGGACTTCTCCTTCCATGACGGGCCTGATGCCGGCGACGACTTCCGCGAGAAGCGTCTGGCCGTTGCCGGCGACACCGGCGACGCCGACCACTTCTCCTCGACCTATGGTCAGTGTGACGTCGCGCAATTGCGCTCCGGATGCCTCTGCCGAAACATTCTTCAGGACGAGCCGGTCCACCCGATTTCGAACGGGCTGCGGTGACGGCAGGTTCCGGTCGACCGTCTTGCCCATCATCAGCGTCACGATTTCCTGCATGGACCGTTTGCCGCGATGCGAGACATCGACGATCGCGCCGCGTCGCATCACGGCGATACGGTCGGCGCAGGCCTCCACATCGCGCAGTTTGTGCGTGATCAGCACGACAGCGACGCCATCGGCCGCCAGTTGCCTGATGAAACCATGCAGCCGGTCCGTCTCGGCCGGGGTCAGGACCGAGGTCGGCTCGTCCAGAATGACGATCCGCGCCCGGATATTCAGGACTTTCACCAGTTCGACAATCTGCTGCTCGCCGACCGAGAGATCGTGGACGGCAGTCTCCGGATCGATTGCCGGGGCGAGTTCGCGCAGCTTCGCCAGCACATCCCCGGTCGCGCGATTGCGCGGGCTCTTCCAGAACGGGGTTTTCGGCCAGGCGAGCAGGAGGTTGTCGCGCACCGACAGTGCCGGCAGTTGCGAGAAATGCTGAAAGACCATGCCGATGCCCTGGCGCAGCGCATCCGCCGGGCCGGAAATCCCATCGGGACAATCCTTCACGGTAATCTTTCCGCTCGTCGGCGGGTAAACGCCGTAGAGAAGTTTCATCAGGGTGGATTTGCCGGCCCCGTTCTCGCCAAGCACGGCGAGGACCTCGCCGGAGCGGATTTCCAGCGAGGCGGCGTCGACGGCGACGAGGTCACCGAAGTGCCTCGTCACCTTTTCGAAACGGGCCAGCACGTCCGCCATCATCACGCCACCGCGAAGATCGCGTCGACTTCGACGGCGGCGCCCTGCGGCAATTGTGCGACGCCGACCGCGGTGCGCGCATGGGCCCCGACCTCCGGGCCGAAGACCGCGTGGAACAGGTCAGACGCACCGTTGATCACATGCGGCACCTGCAGAAAGTCAGGCGCGCAATGCACGAAACCACCGACCCGCACACAGGACTTCACCCGATTGAGGTCACCGTCGAGCGCTTCCCGAAGCGCGGCGATCAGGTTCAAGCCACAGATGCGCGCGGCCTTCTGGGCCGTTTCCAAATCGACCGCCTGGCCGACCTTGCCCTTGTAGACCATCGTTCCGTTCCACTCGCAGGTCTGGCCGGCGAGATAGATCACGTCGCCAAGGCGCTGCCAGGGCACGAAATTGGCGATCGGCCTTGGAACCTGCGGCAGTTCGATGCCGAGCCGGACGAGCTGTTCTTCCGGCGTCGGGCTCACCTCCGACAGCGTCATTTGCCACCGCCCCGCTCGGCATCGAGCGCATCATGAACCGCGTCCGACTTCGCGACGAAACCGAACAGGAGCTTCACATTGTAGAGCACCGCCTGGACGCAATAGTCCGGCGAGGTAGTCGCGGTGCAATCTTCCAGGAGGATCGTGTCATAGCCGAGGAACGTCGCATCCTCGAGCGTGGTCATGACGCACTGATCCATGTTGACGCCGGCGACCAGCAGCGTCTTGACGCCCAGATTGCGGAGCACCGCATCGGTTTCGCAGTCCCAGAACGCGCTGAAGCGGTGCTTGGTAATCTGGTGGTCGCCGTCGCCGGGATTGATCTCGTCGACGACCTCCGCACCCCAGCTGCCTTTCGCGATCACTTCGGACCGGGTGCCGGGCACGGGCCGGGCAAGATTCGTTTCATTGCCGTGAGGATTGTGGGCATGCTGCAGGGACGGCGCGATGTTCAGCAGGTCCTTGCGAACACCCCAATTGACCCAGACGACCGGGATCGCGGCTTCGCGGCATTTCCCGATCAGGCTCTTCAAGGGCGCGATCGGCTTGCGATTGGGGCTGACGTCGATGCCGCGCGAATGCATCCAACCGCCTTCGGTGCAGAAATCGTTCTGCATGTCGACGATCAGCAACGCGGTCTTGTTGGCGTCAATGGTGACGGATTGCGGTTCGGCTTGCATGTGAAGCAGCCGCAGGGGCTTTGCCGGGCGGCTCATGTCGACATGGTTTTCGGTGACGAGCCAGCCCTGGCTCGCATCCTGTCCCATCAAGACCGCTTCTTCGGCCACCGGTTTGGGCATGGTGCTCATTGCGTTTCCTCCAGGAAGGGACGCGGCGGCGCGCAGTTGCGCCGCCGGGACAGGATCAACTGGTCGAACCGACGACGCCCTCGACGAGGAAGTCCATCGTTTCGATGGCTTCCATGTCCATGACCTCGCCTTCCTCGACCTTTCCGCTTCCGTCCTGTGCAACGATCGGGCCAGACCAGATGTCGAAGGAGCCGGAGACGATCTCTTCCTTCTTCGCCAGCACCTTTTCGCGAACGTCCTCGGGAACGCCGTCGCCGAATGGATCGAGCACGGCAGCGCCACCGGCGAGGTCGCTTCGCACATGCGAGGGTTCCCATGTTCCGGCATGGATCTCCTCGACCATGTCCTTCATCATCGGACCCCAGTTCCACGATACGCCTGTCAGCCAGGCTTCGGGCGCCCGGTCCATGACGTTGACGTCCTTGCCGATCATGTAGACGCCGCGCTTGGCCGCGGTCTGGGCTATGGTGATCGGGCTGTCGACCTGTTCGGCGATCACGTCGATGCCTTCATCGGCGAAGGCATTGACGGCCTCGGCTTCCTTCTGCGGCTCCCACCAGCCGCCGGTCCACACAACCGTCACGGTCGCGTCCGGGTTGATCGACTGCGCGCCGAGGGTGAAGGCGTTGATAGAGCGGAATAGCTGTGGAATCTGGAACGCGCCGATGAATCCCAGCTTGCCGGATTTGGATTTCGCGCCGGCGACCATGCCTGCGAGATACATGCCGTCATCGCTGTCGGCCCAGTAAGTGCCGACATTTGCAGATGTTTTCAGCCCGCCGGCGTGGAGGAACTTAACGTCGGGATATTTCTCGCCGAGCGAAATGGCATAGTCGAGATAGCCGTAGCTGGTGGCAAAAATGATGCCGTGACCGGAATTGATCAGGCGCTCCATGACCTGCTCGACTTCCGCCGATTCGGGGATGTTCTCGAAGGCGGTCGTCTCGATGCCTTCCAGGTTCTCTTCCAGATACTGCCGGCCGAGATCCATCGAGGTGTTGTATCCATAGTCGGCCGCCGGCCCGACATAGACGAAACCGATCTTCTTCATGTCGGGATCGGCCAGGGCCGGCGGCGCGAAGGCGATGGCCGCCGCGAATGCGGCAGAGAGGAGGTGCTTCAGGGTCATTGCGATATCCTCGCGGTTGAAGAAATAGTAATTACACGTTTACTAAAGCAACCGGCGTGCCAGTTCATTCGCGGTCCGGCGCGCCTTGGCAGGCGAAATAGTAAAAATCCATATACTAAAATGATTTGCGGGTGCGCCGGGCCGCAGCGATGCGCGTCGTCCCCCGTGCAGGCCCCGGGCAAACGCGCGCGGGATTGCACAGCGAATGATCACTTGCTGCACAAGCTTTCGGCGATTTGGGTGCGATCAGGCCGCGTTTTCAGGCAGAAGAAACGCCTCGAGCATCTGACGGGCGAAGTCGTAATGCGTGGTCCGCCAGGCCTTTGAGGTGAGGTCTTCGTTCCAGATGACCGACAGCGTATAGGCGTTGGATTTGTGGAAATAGGACAGCGCCACCATCACCACGTAGAGGTGCAGGGCGTCGATCCCCGACCGGACGCACCCCGTTTGCTCGCCGCGCCGCAACAGCGTGTCGATGTGCTCCACGACCGGAGACGCGACCTTGGGCGTCGCGACCGAGTTTTTCAGGAAATCGCCTTCCATGAGGTTCTCGGCGGAGAGCAGCCGGATCAGTTCCGGGTGGTTGGCGAAATGGCCGAAGATGAAATCGAACATGGTCAGCAGGCCCTCGCGGGCATCAGCCGTCGAGACGTCCAGCTTGAGTTCCTCGGTGCGCAGCTCGCCCAGCACCTGTTCGAGCACGGCTACGTAGAGGCCGGCTTTGTCGTTGTAGTAGTGGTAGACCATGCGCGGCGTGACGCCGGCCGCGGAGCAGATCGTGTCGATGCGCGCGCCGGCGAAACCGTGTTGCGCGAACTGGTCGATCGCCGCACGCAGAATACGCTCGCGCGTCTCCGCGATATTGACCGCACGCGGGCCGGAGGGCGCGCCCATCCGCTTCTTTCGTGCCTGCACGATCCTCTCCATCTTCGCCCGAATCTGGTAGCCAGTCGGGGCGGTTGGCGCAAGACAACTCGCGGATTGATTGCGCAACGGGTGCCTGCGGAGCAAGCCAAGGCCGCGTCTTGCCGCTCTTCTTGTCCGTCAAGCATCAACAGACGTCCCAAGACGTTCAAACGTCAGAAGCCTTCAACGCAACGGTTTCTCCCGGGACCCGAAGCCGGGCCAGATCGAGCGTGAACGGAACAGCACCGTAGCGAGACAGGTCCCTGGCGTTGTCCCAGTTGCGAAAGTGCCGCGACGGACGCGCTTCCAGAAACAGCGCCTTGTCGCCGCCGAGAAGTTCGACGTCTCCCCTGAAGCGAAGCCGGCGCACGCCCTTTCCGCCGAAAAGGCGACGATACCTCAGGCGGGCGAGATGGCGCTGCGGCGTCGACAGCTCGAATTCGAACCTGCGACCGTGCGCGGGCGTCTCTATGTCGATCACGATCTCAAGGGACGCCGGGGTCTTGCCTTCGATGCCCGGCGGGAGTTGGAGACTGCAGGACGCCGATTGTCCGGCCCGGTTGGGTTCGTTATCCGCCCGTTGCGAACGGGCACGCCATGTCTCGCCGTTCCCCGCCCGCGTCTTGGGCTGCGTCTTGGCCCGCATTTTGGGCCGAGAGGCGAACAGCCTCAATTGCTTCAGGACGCCTCGGGCCACTCCGGACAACCGGCTGAAGTCCCTTCGCGGCTTGGCCTCCAGAACGGAGGCGCGGCTGGCGATGCCCGCCCGATCCGCCAGATCGACAACGTCCGCCAGCACGTCTTCAGGCAGGGGCGTTCCGATGACGCGCTTCAGGTAACCGAGGCTGATCGCGGCCGGCACGGCAAGACCGCGCGCCTCGATCGTCTTCAGGAGCACGGGCCACTCCACCTCGTGCTTGCGAATCGTGTTGTCGATATCAACCAGCCAGTCGCTGTGGACATGCGCTTCGAGGCCGGAATGACCGATCGCCAGCGAGATGCGGTCGGCGGGAGACGGCACGAGGACGGGAACGCCTTCCAGGCTCGCCTCGACAGAACGCCGCCAAAGCGCCTCGTCGTCTTCCGGGTCGTGGTGGAAGGGACGATAGGCGCCTTGGTGCAGGTCGAGGTCGCCATATTCGCCCTTGTAGAAATTGAGCGCTCGAACGGAGGAGATAATCGTCTTCAGGTAGAGCGGACCGACCCCGGTGGATGCTTTCCAGTCTGCGGCCAGGAGAATGTCCAGGACCTCGGCCATCCGGTCCGGCCGCACCAGTATGTCGACATCGTGCGAGACGCGGCCGCGTTGATCGGCGGGAGAAATCGCCACGCGGCTGGCGCCCTTGAGGAGCATGACGGGACAGCCGGCTTCCGCCAACGCCGCCAGAACAGGGCGCGCCTCGCGGAAGGTTATGCGCGAATGGCTCCACAGCATCTTCTGCAGGCCCGCCAGGCGCGGATAGGCCGGATGAGACGCGAGCCGTTTGCCGAACCGGTCGGTGATCGCGGCCAGCAAACGATGATCCGCGAAGCCGACATCGTTGATGTCGTGATCATCCAGCCAGGCCAACGCGATCCGTTCGGCCTCATTGTCGTCGGACAGCATGGCCGCCTTGAGAAGCCGGTCGAGACCGCCGGTCGGCCAGGCCCATCCGTAATCCGGAAAGCGGCGCGATATGGAACGCGCCTGCTTCACTCGCCCCGGTCCTTATGCTTTCTCCTCTGCAAGGCGAGCCAGGCCACTTTCGCATAGCCCCGGTCGCGCGCCTTGTCGCGCCCGTAGGAAAGACTGCCGGGCCTGATCCGCCGAAGGCTCAGCACTTCATCGATCATGTCCAGGCGGACTCCGATTTCGCGCGCCCGGGCGATCCAGTCGATCATGTCGCCACGCGCCCCGGGCGGATCGATGACGGGCCCGACACGCATCGCAGCCTCGGTTCCGAGCAGCATGGTGGTGCGGGACCATCCCGGTCCGACCTCGCCGCCTTTTCCCCCCTCGCCGAAGGTGCGCATATATCCGAACACGCCATCGCAATCCGGGTTTCGTTGCAGATGGCCGAATTGGAGGGCGAGCTTGTTGGGCTGCCACAGATCATCCGCGTCCAGCGTCGCGACAAACGGCGTGTCGACCGCGGCCAGGCCCGTTGTCGTCGCGCTGCCGACGCCTTTGTTTTCCTGCCGGATGACCCGCACGATATCGGAAAGGGCGACTGCCAGTTCCGCGGTTTCGTCGGTCGAACCATCATCGACGACGATGACCTGCCGCGGAGCCACGCTCTGCGTCAGGATCGAGCGAATGGCTTCCTCGATGGTATCCGCCGCGTTGAAGGCGGGGATGAGCGCGGTGTAGTGCATCCTATGTTCGAGCTGTGTCACGGCGAAGCCCTTTTCAGACCGGGGCCTGCGGCTGGCCACCCGTCAGGTTTTGAAGGTCGAAAACCCGCGGCATGCCACCCAGCGTCGGATCGCGCCGACGCCGTTGCGCCGATCGCAGCATGGCTTTCAGAAACTCGCGGCGCATTTCCTCTTTTGATTTACGGGTCATGTTGCCCGGATGCTGGCGGTAGAGGATCGCGACGGTGTCGGACAGGACATATTTCGGGTGGCGCTCGAACACGCGCAGGAGGAAATCAAGGTCTTCCGCCTGCCTGAATTCCTCGTTGAAGCCATCCAGCGGCTCGATCACCGAGCGGCGGAAAATCGCGGTCGTCAGACTGATGCCGCGAACCGTGATCCCCTCGCTTCCCGTCGCGATATCGAGAGCCGCATCGTCGATCCGATCGACAAGCGTCATCAGGCCATAGGTCAGGTCCAGCGCCTTGTCGGCCTCGAAATAAGCCAAGTCCCTGGCGAACCGGCCGGCAGGCGAGATGTCGTCCGAATCGAGGAATGTGACGAACTCGGTGTCCGGGGCAAGCAGCTTCAATCCGGCATTGCGTGCTTTCGTGACGCCCATGTTTTCCTGGGCCGCATAGCGAATACATGGCGCCTCTGCCGCCATCTCGCGCACGATCGCGGCGGTCGAGTCCGTCGATCCGTCATCGACAACGATAATATCGAGATCGGCTGCATCGCGTTGGCGCAGCAGCGACCGCAATGCGGATCCGATGAACTTCTCCCGGTTGAAAACGGGGATTATGACGCTCACTTTCATCAGACGGCTTTCTCCAGGAAATCCGCCACGGTATCGGCGATTTCCACGGGGTCCTTTCCGAGTTCGATCGTATAACACGGCAGATTGTTGGCTACCTTGCTGAAGAAGACGAAGCCGCTGTGCCTTTCACCCGGCATCTGGTGAAGTGATGACGGCGCAAACGCCAGCATCGCACTGCGCTTCGAAAGCGGAACGATCTGCGTCCCGGCACCATCGCCGATGCGGGGCACCAGCAGCGCCTTGATCGCGAGTTTCGCCGGCGGCCCCCGGTCGCAGATGTCACCGATCCGAAATTCATATTTGCCCTGCCAGTTCAGCGCTCCGGCGGATGGCAGGCGGTCTTTCAAACCGAGCCGGTCGAAGCCCTTCTGGTCCTGCTTCAGCGTGGCGAAGACGGGATAGGCAGCGATCTCCTTGCCTGCCTCCAGAAGAACGTAGTCGTCTCCAACGCTCTGCATGCCATTCAGCAGTCCGGCCACCACCGTGCCCGATTTTCCGGCTCCGCCCGCACCGGCGAGAAGGACGCCGGATCCATTCAGTCCGAGCGTGCCGCAGTGCGCGAGACGCATCCCCTGGCTGGCATAGTGCCAATGCAGGAACGGCCGCAGCGGGGCACCGGGCTCCCAGGGCGGGTATTGGTCATGCGCCCGCAACAGTTCCACGCCAAGGGCCGCCTCGGCATCGAAGACCTGCCATTGGTCGACGTCGTGGAAATAGGATGCGCGCAATCCCTCGCGATCCAGCAGCGTGGCCACTTCATGCGGCCAATACGGCCCATCGCCCCATGCGGCCGGCCGCGGCACACGATCGATCCCCGGATGGGCGATGAAAATCTCGATCGATCGCGACGCCGCGTTCGGGGCGGGGCCGCTCGTTTGCAGAAGATTTCGGCCGATGGCGCGCGCGAGTTCACCCTCCTGCAGATGCACATCCACCGTCAGGGCCGGAAGACGGACAGTCATCGCAAGCGGGAAATTTCGCCGCGCCCGGCTAACGCTCTCCAGAACGTATCGCGCATAGCCGGATACGTTGCCGATATCGATATGTTCGAATTGCATGCGGCGGCCTGGCGTCAGTCTTGACGCACGAGAGGCCAGCCGGCGTTTTCCTCGACATCATGGATGGGATCGGCCTTGAACAGGTCGGCCAGATCGTCGAACACCGCCACTTCCGGTTTCTCCGAAGCACTCGCAAGCCGTTGAGCGAAGCTCGAGGCGTCTGGCGCAGCGGCGGGGTCCGGAGAAGCGACGCTCGAAATCAGTCCGTGGCCGACCAAAATCTCGATAAAGGACTCCAGTTCGGCCGGGGTAATTTCCGCGCTCCCGTCAAGCAATTCCGCTGGAGCGACGCCGCTGACAAGTGCATCCCAAATCACGTTCCCGGCGTCCGAGAAGCTGTAATATTTTCCGAAATTGAGATCTACTACGACAAAATCGCCGTCGAACGACTCCGACACGATATCATCGCTCGCCAATGCGTATTGCACCGCCATAACCATTCCCCTTCCCCCGTGAGGCCCTGATATCTGGCATCTAGATGGAAAGACTGCAATAAACAAATGCGGCCGTTCGATCAGCATTCCCTCGATGCCGCGACCGTTCTCAAGGGTAAACGCCGAAGCTTATGCCTGAAAAGTTGAAACGGTTATTTCGGACCTATGTCTATGCGGACGGGCGTTTTGCTATCGATGTCAGGCCACAGAACAGGGATATCCCTTTAGCGGCCCGCCGGCTGGATCGCGGCGACTATCCGGTCATCTACACCTCGCACGCTCCCTACGCTCCACTCGGCGCCGCCAACCATGTCGGCGCGCAACTCGCGGGACGGCCGGCGGTGTTTCTGCTCTGGTTGAGCTGGACAATGCGCAGACCCCGTGCGGTGCGCATGCTATCGACCGCCATAGCGGTATACCGGCGGAAACGGCCGGAGCACGAGATCGTGGTGTTGTGCAATGAAGAAGAGGAGAGAACTGCGTTCGAGGCGTCGGGCGTCAAGGCGATTCTCTGCAGCAGCAACGCATTTGTCGATGAAGAAACGTTCAGGCCTGCCTCGGGAACGCAAAAGGATTACGACGCAGTTCACAATGCCGCAATGATGCCCTGGAAGCGGCATGGCCTGGCGGAACGGGTCGACAGCTGCGTCCATATTTTCTACGCGAAGGATCATTTCGATCTCGCTGAAGCGATGTCGTATCTGGCCCGGCTGCGCGCGCAGCTGCCACATCACACGTTCTTCAACAAAATCGTCGACGGGCGTATCGAAATGATCGGCCCTGCAGCCGTCAACGATGTCCTCGCCCGAAGCCGGGTCGGCTTGTGTCTGTCCGCCGAAGAGGGGGCGATGTATGCCAGTGTCGAATATCTTCTGGCCGGCTTGCCGGTCGTTTCGACACCGAACATCGGGGGAAGGAACCTTTTTTCCGATCCCGATTTTTGGCTGACCGCGGACGCGACGCCGGACTCGATCGGTAAAGCGGTCGATGAAATGATCGGACGGGATCTATCTCCGGACCATATTCGCGCCCGTACCCTGGAGCGGATCCACGACCATCGCGAGCGGCTGAGATCGGTCGTGGCAGACGTCACGGGCAGACAAGTCATGCTGCCGGAAGATCTCGCTGATCCCGTTTACCGGACAAAACCTGTCTGGGAGAAAGCGCCTTATTTCTCCGCCCGCATTGGCCTGCGCCCGCCTGCCGAGGATAATTAGCCACCAGGCCCCTTGTTAAACGGCGCCCTGGTGCGACGGCATCGAGCCGGCCGACGCGTCCGGCTTCTCCTCTTCCGTCTCTCGCCTGACAAGACGCAGGTCGTGCAGGATGGCGAAGACGGCCGGGGTGACGAATAGCGCGAGAAGCGTCGCACCGGTGAGGCCGAAAGCGAGGCTCGCCACGATCGGCCGCAGGAATTGCGCCTGGGTGCTCTGTTCGAACAGGAGCGGGCCGAGGCCGACAACCGTTGTCAGAGACGTCAGGAAAATCGCGCGAAAACGGTCGCGCACGGCCTCGCCCGCCGCCTCGATCATGTCGGTTCCTGCCTCGAAGCGCTCCTTGATGAAAGCGACGAGCAGGATGGAATCATTGACCACCACACCAGCCAGCGTCGCCAGCCCGACGAGGCTCGGCAGCGACAATTGCATGCCGAGCGCCATGTGGCCCCAGACGACACCGACGATGCCGAGCGGGATCGCCGCGAAGACGGCGAGCGGCTGAATGAAACTGCGGAACTGGAAGGCGAGGATCAGTAAGACGCCGACAAGGCCGATCACGAGATTCTTGCCCAGCGACGATCCGGTGGTCGCGGTGTCCTTCGCCTCGCCGACGACCGTGACGCGGATGTCGGGGCGTTTCTCTGCGAGTTTCGGCAGGAAATCCGCCTTCATCGCGGCCATCAGCTCCCGCGCATTGGCGACGGCGGGATTGATGGAGCCCTGCACGGACACCGTGCGCTGCCCGTCGATGCGCCGGATGCTGGCATAGCCGCGGCTCTCGGTGATGTCCGCCACCGCCGACAGCGGCACCAGCGCGCCGTCCGGCCCGGCGATGCGGATCTCCCCCAGATCGGCCGCGGTGGCGCGGTCGCGCGCGTCGAGCGGCGCTACGATATCGAGGCTGCCCTGCGCATCGCGGACGACGAGGCCGGTGTCGCCGCGAAACGCTGCGCGCAGCTGCGTCGCGATGGCCTGCGCCGTCACGCCCAGCGCGTTGGCGACGACCGGGCGCACGGTGATGACATATTCCGGCTTGCCGGGCTGCAGATCGTAGGTCACGTCGCGCACACCGGCAAAGCCGAGGAAGAAGCGGCGCATCTCGCGCGCGGTCTGTTGCAGGGCGGCGAGATCCTCGCCCTGCAGGCGAATGTCGATCGGCTTGCCGCCGACGCCGCGTTCCTTGTCGGTGAAGCGCATGGCCGCCATGTCCGGCATCGGTCCGGTCAGCTTGCGCCACCGGTCGACGATGTCGGTGACCTCGGTCGTCCGCTCGCCGGCGGGCAGAAGGCTGGCGCTGATCGTCGCCATGTGCGGGCCGGTCTCCGGCACGTCGGCATTGACCCCGTAGGAAATCGTGTAGCTGCGCACCAGCGGCGTGCCGCCCGGCTGCTCCGGCGTCAGCTCCGCATCGAGTTTCTCGAGCGCCGCGACCGCCTTGGCGACGCGTTGCTCGGTGCGGGCGAGCGGGGAGCCCTGCACCAAAAGCAGGCGCGCCTCGACCGTGTCGCTCTCGAGCGTCGGGAAGCTCTGGAACTTGATGAAGCCGCCGGTGAAGGGCGCGACCGAGAACAGGAGCAGGAAAATCGCCAGCCCCAGCGTGAGATAACGGAACCGCAGCGACAGGCGCGACAGCGGCACGATCGCGCGGTCTCGCACGGCGTCGAATGCTCCATTGACCGCGCGGCTGATCCGGCCCGGCGTCATGTCGCGGTTCAGCGTGTGATGCAGATGGTTGGGCAGGATCAGGAAGGCCTCGACCAGGCTGACGATCAGCGTGATGACAAGCACGAAGGGGATGAATTTCAGCACCGCGCCGATATTGCCGGCCATGAAGCTCAGCGGGCCGACGATCATCACCGTGGTCAGGAAGGAGGAGAACACGCCCGGCATCACCTGAGCGGCGCCGTTGATCGCCGCGTCGATGGCCTTCTCGCCCGCCTGGCGGCGGCGCACGATGTTTTCCGAGATCACGATGGCGTCGTCCATCAGCAATCCGATGGCGACGAGCAGGGCGACCATGGTCATCATGTTGATGGTCAGGCCGAAGAGCTGCATCGCGAAGATCGTGCCGAGGAACGAAACCGGCAGGCCCATCGCGACCCAGAAGGAAAAGCGGAAACCGAAGAACAGCCACATGACAACGAGCACGAGGATCAGGCCCTGGATGCCGTTGGTGGTGATGATCTGGAGGCGGTCGCGGATGTTGGAGGTGGTGTCCTGCGAGATCGCCAGTTCGATATCGCCGGGCGCGTCGGCCTGGGCCGCCGCCATGACGCGTTGCAAGGCGGCCATGACCTTGAGCGCATCCTGCGTTTCGGTCTTGGTGACGGTAACGATCGCCGCCCGCTTGCCCCTGAAGAACGAGGCCTGCGCGGGATCGGAAAAGCCGGGACTAATGGTGGCGACATCGCCCAGCCTCACCTCGCCGCCGATTGACGAGCCGGTCAGCGGGATGGTCGCCAGTTCGGCCGGCGTGCGGCGCTCGCCGATGAAGCGGATCAGCGCGTCGCCCTGGCTGCCCTCCATGGTGCCGGCGGGCATGTCGAGGCTGTTGCGGGTGAGCGCGCTCGTGACATCGGCGATCGTCAGGCCATAGCGCTGCAAGGCGCCCGCCTCGATCTCGATGGCGATCTCGCGGTCGGAAAAGCCGGAGACGGTCGCCTGCGAGATCACGGCGTCGGCCTTCAGCCTTTCGGCAAGCCGGTCGGCATAGGCGAGCAGAACCTGCGGGTCTTCGGGCCCGGTCACGGCGATCGAGGCGACCGTGGCCACCCGTTCGACGATGCGGGTGACCGGGTCTTCCGATTTGTCCGGCAGCGTGTTGACGCCCGCCACCGCCGCCTTCACGTCGTCATGGAAGCGGCCCATATCGGCGCCCTCGACCATCTCGGCGGTGACCACGGCCAGATTGTCACGCGCGAGACAGCTCAGTTCGGCAAGATTGTCGATGGCGCGGATGGGGTCCTCCACCGCCTGGCAGACGCCGGTTTCCACCTCCGCCGGCGATGCGCCGGGATAGGATATGCGCACCTCCACGTCGGAAGGCGGGACCAGCGGGAAGGTGTCGCGCTGCAAGGTCGGCAGCGCGAACAGCCCGAGACCGAGAAACGCCAGCATCAGGATGTTGGCGGCCGTCGGATGGGCGGCGAACAGCCGGATCATTTGCCGGTCTCCCCGCCTTTCGCGATCCTGGCGAGTTCCTGCTTCAGCGCCTTGTCCTCGACGGCTTTCACCGCCATGCCCGGCACCGCGACGGCGGGATCCGTGACGACGAGCATGTCGCCGGGTTCGAGCCCGCCGGAAATCACCGCAAGGGAGCCGATGGTGAAATCGACGGTGACCGGGCGCTTCTCCAGCGTTCCGTCCGCCGTCACAATGAGGGCTTCTCCGTCTCGCACCGCGTCGCCGGGCGCGACAAGCGCCTTGCGCGCCGGCGCGCTCAGTTCCACTTCGACGAACATGTTGCGCCGGAGCGGCGGGCGCTGCCCGGCTTGCGCATGCCCCAGCGGGTCGTCGACGCGCACCACCACGGATGCGCTTTGCGTGCGCGCATCGATCGCCTCGCCGACGCGATCGACCGTCGCATCCCATGAGACGGTATGGCCAATCGCCGGCAGACGCACCGTGGCGTCCAGTTCAAG
Source organism: Ahrensia sp. (assembly GCA_002698425.1). The sequence continues at coordinate 176,192 of NZXU01000050.1, forward strand.
CACGGTGGCGTCCTTGCCGAGCGAGCGGACCAGCGGGCCCATTCGGCCGATGGAGAACTGCGCCGCGATTTCCGCCGCGTCGATGCCTTCCGCCGTCAACAGAGTTTGCCCGCGCGAAACGACCTGGCCGAGTTCCGCCTCGACGGAACCGATCCGCACGTCATAGGGAGCGACAATGGCGGCGAACTCCAGGCTGCGCGCGGTCGCGGCGCGCTGCGCCTTCAGGATCTCGCGTTCGGCGGCGTTGAGGGCCAGCTGGTTTTCGCTTTCGACAAGCTTGGCGCGCGCCGCGAGTTCCTGGCGGCGGATCTGATCGAGCGCGGCCTGCGTGGCGATGCCCTGGGTGCTCAGTTCTTCCTGGCGCTGCAGTTCCCTGCGGCTGAGGTCGAGGTCGGAGCGATTGATCGCGCGGCTTGCGGCTAGCGTCTCGTCCTTCACGTCGAGAGCGGCGAGCTGGGCGTCGGCCTGTGCGAGCGAAAGACGCAGGTCCGTGTCATCGATGCGCAGGAGTTGCGTTCCGGCGGCGGCGATCTCTCCATTGGCCAGGAGATCGGAGGTTTCGATCACCTCGCCTTCGACCCGGGCGACGGCACGCCATTCGCGCGCGGGCTCGACGGTGCCGTAACCCAGCACGCGCGGCAGCAGGTCGAGCGGCTGCATCGTGATCACCCGCACCGGCGTCGGCTGCGGCGAGCGCTCCTTGCCGGCGGGCTCCTGTTTGAGCGTGTCGGACCATGCGATCGTCAGAGCGCCCAGCGCGATGGGCACCGCCACCGCTGCCGCACGGCCGATAAACTTTGCCAAGCCTGTCATGGAAAAGGGCCTCCCTTGGTCGGCCGCAGGTTAAGCACGGCCACCCGGCTGACAAGTACATAAAGCGGAATGCAGGCGGCGGACCCTGCGCGGAAAACGCGATCCGCCCCAGCGAAACCGGCGGATTTCCGGCTTTTTCAGGGGCGGATCGGCGCCTTGGAGTTCCCCTGCGTCAAATTGTCGGCCTCGTTGCCGCGAGCGGAACACGAGACTGCAACGGCCCGGGGCGGCGGCCCTTGTCTCGCATGCGCCGACGCCCCGGGCATGGACGGCTCCGCTTGACTGGCGACTTTTCCGGCCCGACAGTGAAACCGAAGCTTTCGCCTGCCCCTTGAAGGATCTGTGCGATGGCGACCCTGCAATCCGGAGCCAACCATGAATGCCGTCCTGGACGAATGCCGCGACCTGAAAGAAATACACTTCGAGCCCGGCGAAAAACTGATCCATGAAGGCGCGGCCGCGGACCGGATGTATGTCCTCATCGAAGGCGAAGTCGCCGTCTCCAAAGGTCCGGTGCAAGTCGCCGTCGACCGCAAGCCCGGCTCGCTTTTCGGCGAGATGTCGGCGCTGCTCGAAACGAACTACAGCGCCTCCGTGGTGGCCGTCACGCCGGTGCGGGCCTACCAGGTGGATAACCCGATCGAATTCATGACCCGCCGGCCCGGCCTCGCCATCCATGCGGCCCGGCTGCTGGCGCAGCGCCTGCATGACGGGACGACCTATCTCGCGGATCTGAAGGTGCAGTTCGAGGATCGCAAGGATCATCTCGGGATGGTGGACCAGGTCCTCGACGCGCTGATGCATCACCAGCGCAAGGTCGCCGGCAGCCAGGAAACGCGCCGCGACGATCCTAGATTGTAATCCAGTCGGGAAGCGCGGTCAGCGCGGCCGGCTGCGCGGAAGGCTCGCCGAGCGCCAGTTGCTGACCGCCAACCATCGAGAGCCAGACGGCCTCGCCGCGATCCAGATCGAAAACGATGACGCTTGGCCGCTCGCCAGGCTGCTGTCCCGTATTAAACACCCAGGTCTTGCCGATGCGGTCGACCCAGGAGCCGTCCGGTATGAAGGGCGATTGATGGACATGGCCGCTGAGCACCAGGTCGGGCTGGTATCGATCGATCCATGCGGCCAGATCCGGATCTCCATAATGGCGCTGACCGCCCCAGCTGACCCGCTTGTCGGCCGGCGGCGCGTGATAGACCCAGACCCAGTGGTCATGGGTTTCAGCAGCATCCGCCTCCAACTGCGATTGAACCTGTTTCCTGGTCTCCTCTCCGTCCCACCACGGGAATGACGAGAAACGGACGCCCGAGACGGAGACGGATTCGCCGTCGGAGACGACGCCGAGACCGGAGAGGTTGAGCATCCAGTCGGCGACGCGCTCTCCATGTTCCTGCTCGGCGTCGAGATCGTGATTGCCCGAACAGACGATGACCCGAGTCTTCTCGGCGATCCGGCGCAGATAAGTCCGCAAGACAATGATCTGCGCCCGCAGATCGACCATCGACGAGATTTCCAGAAGATCGCCTGCGATCACCACCGCGTCGTAATTCGGGGCGACGTCGAGAAGCCAGTCATACTGCTTCAGCGCATAGTGAATATCGGCGACGACGAGAAACCGCATGAATGCTCCGGAACGATCACGGAGCCTCGTGTGCTATCAGATCGCACGGGCCGAGGCCACTTCCCCGGCGGCGATTTGTGCCGTTACGGCAATATGCCTGTGAATGATGCGACAACGTGCAGGCTGCGTCATCATTCGGCGGCCTGCGCAGCGGCCTTGCGCATCAGGTGCTTGCCCGATTCCACCGGCGCGTAGCGGGCCGGGCGGTCATCGTCGACGCATGTCGGCAGACAGGATATCAGCGCGTCGTAATTCGGCTGGTGGAAGAAGGCGATCGACTGGCGTCTCGCCGTCGCCGCATCCTCTCTTGGCGGATTGACCACCCGATGAAGCGTCGAGACCCAGCGGTCGTTGGTCCATTCCGACAGCAGGTCGCCGATATTCATGACAAAGGCTCCCGGCACATAGGGCACGTCCTGCCATTCGCCATTCTTGTCGAAGACCTGCAGGCCGCCTTTCGCATTGTCGGGATAGACCAGCGTCAGGCTTCCATAGTCGGTGTGCTCGCCGCATCGGATCTGGTTTGCCTTCGGAGCGACCGGCTGTTCGGGATAATTGATCGCGCGCAGATTGGAGATGTGCCGGTCGATCTTGTCGTCGAAAAAGGTCTCCGGCAATCCAAGGTCGAGCGCAAAGGCCCGCATCAGGCGCGCGGCAAGCGCCTCGACGCCCTCGTAGTAAGCGACCCAGGCCTCGCGCATTCCCGGAAAATGCTCGGGCCAGACATTCGGTGCGAAGAAATCGGCGGAATGCGCGCGATGGTAGTCATCGTCGGGCACGTTCGGCCGACCCATCGTGTAGGCTTCGAAGAGATCCGGTGCGCTTTCCTTGTCGAGGGTTTTCGCCAGCGCTTCGGTCGACAGCGGAATATAGCCGCGATAGCCGCCATTCACCGTCGCCGACTTCAATTTCTCCTCGACCGGAAGATCGAAGAAGGCGCGCGTGACCGCCGACATCGAGTCGCGGATATCCTCGCCGACATCATGACCGACAATGACGACGAAGCCGATGGTCTCGCAGGCCTCGCCGAGTTTCCTGGCAACGGCCCGCCGCTCTTCGAGATCACCGGACTGAAGATCGGATATGTCGACGACTGGAACGCCGGAAATCATGCTTTTGCTCCTCGGAGACGTATGTTGCGCCGACGCGCGGAGAACGATTCGCAACAGAATGAAAGCGTATCGGCCGCAAAACAAGCGTCGCACCTGCAAATCGCCGGGCGACCCGGACGGCCATTCCCGGTATCAGAAACTTTCGACCCATGGGCGGATGGCCAACTCGTTCGACCATGTGGAGCGATGCTGCCTGATCAGGGACAGGTAGGTCTCGGCGATCGCGTCGGGATCGAGCATGGAGCCCGGGCGGTCCGGCGGCTCGACGCGGCCGGGGATGCGGATTGCGCCGTCGATATTGACCCATGCGACATGGATGCCCTGCGGGTGCAGTTCGCGCGCCATGGACTGCGCGAGGCCCCTTTGCGCGAACTTGCCCATGGCGAAAGGCGCGGACTGGGGAAAGCCCTTCACGCCGGCCGAAGCGCCGGTGAACAGGATCGTGCCGAGGTCGCCGTTTTCGGCCGCCTGACCGAGCATCGTTCTTGCCGCGGCCTGACCGAACAGAAAGGCCCCGTAAGCCGTAACCTGGATCGCCCGGAAAACCGCGTCGCGGTCCAGTTCGGCGATCGGGCCGCGCTGACGGGCGGAGGGATTGTAGATCGCCACGCGAAGCGGTCCGGCCAGCGCGGCAAACAGGGAATCGACGTCGCCCGGCAGGGATGCGTCGCAGGCAATGCATTGCGCGCCGGTTTCCGCGGCCAGGGCCTCGATTTTCGCGACATCCCTCGCCGCAAGGACGAGCCGGTAGCCCTCGCGATGCAGCATGCGCGCGAGCGACGCGGAAACGCCGTCGCCCACCCCAACCACCAGTGCAAGCGGTTTCGTCATTCGGTGTCCTCCTTCGTGCAAAACGCGAGCGGCCCGGCCGGACTGCGCCGCGCAAAGAGAACCACAGATTGCGCCGGCCATCAAAAGGATGACGCGGCTTCCCGGCAAGACATGGCCTTCCGGCAAGGCCTTTCACCCTTCTCCGGCAGCGCAGAAACAGCATGGACAGCCTGAAATCTTTACATTAATCGAAGCGCGGGGCTTTTCATTCGAATAGCTGGGCAGGCAATTACATGTTCACTCGACTGGTTCTGGCGGCCGCGATCGCAGGCGGCATCGCGACAGCCCATGCGGGCGAAAACGAAGCGGTGCGCTTCGCGATTTTCCATGGATATACGGCGGCGATCGAAGAAGCCTGCCCGGCCTATTTCGTTTATTCCAGCGCCACGATGGGCAGCCATCTGAGCCCCGGCGACCGCGCCTCGGCCATGGCGATGGAACCCGAATGGCGCAATGAAATGCGCCGCAGCGTCAAGGCGCTTGGATGCGACGCGGCGGCGCGCGACGCCCTCACCTTTACCGATCTGAGCTTCAACCAGGTCTGGGAATACAAGCGCTAGGCCTCAATCCTTCGCGTCGGCCCCGGGCCTGTTTGTTAGCATGCGCCTAACACGATGCCGCAGAATCTGGCCGTCGCGGATACTCCCTGTTTACGAAACTGTGCCAAACTGCTCCATCAGAGCATTTTCGTTGAGAAAAGTTCAAGCGGGGCACCATCATGGATTTCGGGCCTGAGACGGCAACATTCCTGATCTTTCTGCTTGTCGGATCCGCCGGCGCCTATTTCATCGGCCTGGCGATGAACGGCGTCATGCAGGAAGACGGTTTCGGTGTCATGCTCAACGCCATGATCCTGATGGCGGGCGGTTTCCTGGGCTACCATCTCTCGCAATATGTGCGGCCGCCCATGAGCCTCGTGTCGTTCCAGGCGATGATGGTCGTCAGCGGCGGATTCATGAGCCTGGCCTTCCTCGCCATCATGAAGAACGTGTTGCGGCGGCTCGGTTTCTAGCACGCACCGAAAAGGTGCTGGACAAGGGACATCGCCGGGCAATAGCGTCCGCGCATGCACGCCGCATCCGTTCTCGACAGCGCCTATTCCTGGAAACGCCTCGCGCTCACCTTGCTGATCGCGACGATCTGCAATGTCGGCATGTGGTCGATCATCGTGATCATGCCGGACGTGCAGTCGGAATTCGCGACCGACAGGGCCGCGGCCTCGATCCCCTACACGCTGACCATGGCGGGCTTCGCGCTCGGCAATTTCGCGATCGGGCGCGCGGTGGACCGGTTCGGCATCACCTGGGCGCTGATCGGCGCGGCGGCGGCACTCGGCATCGGCTATACGGGCGCGGCGGCGAGCCCGTCCATCATGATGCTTTCGGCCTTCCAGGCCCTGATCGGACTCGGCACGGCCGCGGGCTTCGCCCCGCTCATCGCCGATCTCTCGCACTGGTTCCTGCGCCGGCGCGGCATCGCGGTCGCCATCGTCGCCTGCGGCAACTACCTGGCCGGCGTGGTCTGGCCGACCCTGCTGCAGGGGATCCAGGCGGATTCCGGCTGGCGCGGCGTCTATTTCGCGCTGGCCGCGATCATCGTCGTGACGGTACCGCCGCTGTCGCTGACGCTGCGCCGCCGGTTCGTCGAACAGGTTTTGCCCGCCGCGCCGACTGGCCCCGTCGTCGAGACGCGCTCCGTCCCTTTTTCGCCGCGCGCGCTGCAGTGGCTGCTCGGCCTCGCCGGGGTCGGTTGCTGCGTCGCCATGTCGATGCCGCAGGTTCATATCGTGTCGCTGTGCGTCGACCTCGGTTTCGGCCCGGTGGCGGGCGCGGAGATGCTGTCGCTGATGCTGATGGGGGGCGTCGTCTCGCGGCTCGTGTCGGGCCTGATCGCCGACCGGCTGGGCGGGGTGCGGACGCTGCTGATCGGCTCGACGCTGCAATGTATCGCGCTGTTTTTGTACCTGCCCTATGACGGGCTCGTCTCGCTCTATGTCGTCAGCCTCGTCTTCGGCCTGTCGCAGGGCGGCATCGTGCCGAGCTATGCGCTGATCGTGCGCGAATATCTGCCGGCGAAGGAGGCAGGCGCGCGCGTCGGCTTCGTGATCATGGCTACCATTGTCGGCATGGCGCTCGGCGGATGGATGTCGGGCTGGATCTATGACGTGACGGGCAACTACCAGGCCGCCTTCCTGAACGGGATCGCCTGGAACGTCCTCAATATCGCGATCATCGCGACGATCTTCCTGAGGTCGCGGCGGAACACGGCGCTGGCGGCATAAAAAAGCGGTGGCCGAAGCCACCTCCAATCCTCCCTGTCCGCCTCCCTATTCCGCCGCGTCGAGCGTAAGTTCGCCGGTCTCGATCTGCTCGCGCTCGATCGATTCGAACAGAGCGCGGAAATTGCCTTCGCCGAAACCCTCGTCACCCTTGCGCTGGATGAACTCGAAGAAGATCGGGCCGATCACGGTCTTGGAGAAAATCTGCAGCAGGATCTTCGTCTCGCCGCCGCCGACGACGCCTTCGCCGTCGATCAGGATGCCGTGCGTCTTCATCCGCTCGACCGGTTCGTCATGGCCGTGCACGCGGTCATGGCTCATGGCGTAATAGGTGTCCGGCGGACCGGGCATGAACGCCAGGCCGTTGTCCGCCAGACGGTCGGTCGCGTCATAAATATGCTCGGTGCCGACCGCGATATGCTGGATGCCCTCGCCGCGATATTTCTTCAGATAGCTCTCGATCTGCGACTTGTCGTCGGTCGATTCGTTGAGCGGAATGCGGATCTTGCCGCAGGGCGAGGTGATGGCGCGGCTGACGAGGCCGGTCAGTTTGCCCTCGATGTCGAAGAAGTGGATCTGGGTGAAGCCGAACAGCTCGCGATAGAAGGCCCACCACTTGTCCATGTTGCCGCGATAGACATTGTGGGTGAGGTGGTCGAGGTAATAGAAACCGACGCCTTCGGGCTTCGGATCGCACTCGCCGATCCAGTCGAACTCGGCGTCATAGGCCGAGCCCTTCTCGCCATACCGGTCGACGAAGTAGAGCAGCGATCCGCCGATGCCGACGATGGCGGGCACATCGAGCGCCTTGTCGTCGCCTTCATAGGGCGTCGCGCCTTTCGAAACCGCGTGGTCGAAAGCGCGCTGTGCATCGACCACCCGCCAGGCCATGGACGGCGCGCAGGGGCCGTGCTCCTCGACGAAGCGCATGGCGTGCGAGCCGGGCTCGGCATTGACGATGTAATTGATGTCGCCCTGGCGCCAGACGGTGATCGCCTTGGTCTTGTGGCGCGCGACGGGCGCGTAGCCCATGCGGGCAAACAGGGTTTCGAGTTCCTTCGGGTCGGGATGGGCGAATTCGACGAATTCGAAACCGTCGGTGCCGGCAGGATTGTCTTCGGTGATTTCAGCCTTCGGGGCGTCGTGCGGGAAAGGACCCATGATCTGCTCCTCCTTGAGTTTCAACAAGGATAGCGCGAGCGGCCCGCAAGGTGTTTGCATTGTGAAGCACAGCAAGGCATCTTCATGCACGAAACATGCACCCAGGAGGCATATGGAGTGCCCGAGAGCGATCTTGACAAAATCGACCGCAAAATCCTTGCGCTTCTGCAGGAGGATGCGCGGCTGACCAATAACGACATCGCCGAGCGCATCCACCTGTCGCCCTCGCAGTGCTCGCGGCGGCGCGCGCGGCTCGAGCGCGAGGGGGTGATCGCCGGCTATCATGCCCGCCTCGACGGCGAGAAGGCGGGATTCGGGCTGGTCAATTTCATCTCGGTGACGCTGTCGACCCACAACCGCAACAATGCCGCCCGGTTTGCCGAGCTGATGGCGCGACTGCCGGAGGTGCAGGAGGCCCATGCGCTGACGGGCGAGATGGACTATATTCTGCGAGTGGTCACGCGCGACCTGCGCGGCCTGTCCGATTTCGTCAACGAGACGCTGTTGCCGCATGAGGCGGTGCAGAACGTCAAGACATCGATCGTGCTGGAAACCCTGAAGGATACGGGCGCGCTGCCGATCGGGCTCGATTGATACCGCGCCAGCGCAAGCCAACGCCATGACACCTAACACCGAGGATTTCACGGAGCGGCGCGGACCGGATTATCGGACCGGCAATCCGGTCGTGTTCGTCTTCCCTGGCGCGGATGCGGACGAGGCGCGGATGTTTTCTCTCGCCAACGCGTTGCCCGAAGCGATCCTGATCGCGCCGCGCGGGGATGCCCCGGCGCAGTCCCTCCGGGCGCATGTCGCGCGGCTGTCGCCGGCGCGCGTGATCGGGATCGGCTATTCGACAGGCGCGGATTTGCTCGCCTCGGTCCTGCTGGAGGATCCCGCCCTTTTCAGCCACGCGGTGCTGATGCATCCGACGATCGCGCCGGACATCGCGACCGGCGATCCGCTTGCCGGCGTCACCATGCTGGTGACGGCAGGGGGGCAAGACCCGCATGCGCCGCCGGATCGCACCGGACAGCTGATCGAGGGGCTCGAAGCCCGCGGCGCGACCGTGAAGAGCGTCTGGCATCCGGGCGGGCATGAAATCGCGGGCAACGAGATCGAGGCGATTGGCGATTTCCTGACCGCGATCCGCGCCGGGCTCGTCGATGCGAAGGAGTTGCCGATCGAACGCGAGCAGGACGACGAGGGAAAGGGCCGCTATCTCGTCCGCGCCCCGGGCGATACCGTGGCCGAGATGACCTATCGCCAGACCGGGGCGGACCAGCTGATCATCGACCACACCGAAGTCCCAGACGCGTTTCGCGGCACCGGAACCGGAATGCGGCTGCTGAAGCGGCTGATGGCGGATGCACGCACGGAAGGGCGAAAGATCATTCCGATCTGCCCGTTCGCCGCGGCGCAGTTCGAGCGGCATCCGGAATGGTCCGACATGCTCGCCTACAAGGTGAGGACCAAGGGCGGTTAGGATTCGACTTCCGCGAAGCGGAATATCCCCTTGAGGGGCATCAGCGCCCTGTAGCGCCGGCTCTTGCCGCCGGGTTTGTCTTCGTCGAGATAGCGGCGGTTTTCCCGCGCCCTGCGCAATTCCTCGCCCCGTCGGGTGCGTATGCTGTCGGCGCGAGCCTCGAGGGCTTTTTCGGTTTCGGAGTCGATTGCCATTGCAACCTCCTGATCGGGATCAGGGTAAACAGACAGCGTTAACGATCTCCAAACGGCGGGCGGCACGTATTAACGGGGCTGGTCAGCGCTTTGGCTTTTCGTGTATGCCGCGTCTGGATCACTCTCCTGATTCCGCCGCAAGGCAATCCCGGAACGGACATCTCACATGGCTGACCAGACGATCGTCGAAGCGCTTCTCCTTGGTGTCCTGGAGGGGCTGACCGAGTTCATACCGGTCTCGTCGACGGCGCATCTGTTGCTGGCCGGACATTTTCTCGGCTTCGACTCGACCGGCAAGACATTCGAGGTGCTGATCCAACTCGGCGCGATCATGGCGATCCTGACGGTCTATTTCGGCAGGCTGTGGCAGATGCTGGTCGCGCTGCCGTCGGACCGCAAGACGCAGCATTTCGTCGGCGGCATCCTGCTCGCTTTCCTGCCGGCGGCGGTGATCGGCGCGCTGGCGCATGATTTCATCAAGACGGTCCTGTTCGAGACGCCGCTGCTGATCTGCATCGTGCTGATCGTCGGCGGCCTGATCCTGCTCTGGATCGACCGGCTGCCGCTGAAGCCGCGCTACACCGACGTCACCGAATATCCGCTCGGCCTCTGCTTCAAGATCGGCCTGTGCCAATGCCTTGCGATGATCCCCGGGACGTCGCGGTCGGGCGCGACCATCGCCGGTGCATTGCTGATGGGCACGGACAAGCGCTCGGCGGCGGAGTTTTCCTTCTTCCTCGCCATGCCGACCATGGCAGGCGCCTTCACGCTCGATCTCTACAAGAACCGCGATGTCCTCACCTTCGACGACGCGATCATCATCGGCGCGGGCTTCGTCACGGCGTTCATCGCCGGCGTCTTCGTCGTCCGCTACCTGCTCGATTACGTGTCGAAGCACGGATTTTCGCTGTTTGCCTATTGGCGCATCCTTGTCGGGACGCTCGGCCTGATCGGGCTCTACTTCCTCGGCTAGAACAGTGCGCGGCGGAGCAGCTCCGCCGCCATGATCGTCACGCAGATCCTGAACCAGAAGCGGAACTGGCCGTCGTCCATCCTGTCGAGCAGCCGGGCGCCGAAAAGGGTGCCGGCAAAGCCGGAGGCGATCATGGCGACTGTCAGCGGCAGCCACGGCGCGAGGTTGAACCCGAGAAAGCCGAAGACGGCCACTTTCAAGACGTGCTGGATCGTGTTCCCGATAGCGGAATTGGCGACGACCTGATGGCGGGTTTCGAAGGCCTTTCCCATCAGGGCCGCCACCAGGGGACCCGTCGCGCCGACGAACATTGACAAGGCCGTCGAAATGGCGCCGCCAATGCCGAAAACGAGCGGCGAACCGGCAGACGGCAGCGGCGGCAACTTCACCCAGGTCAGAAAAATGATGAAGGCGGCCAGCACGGTCTTGAGCAACGCATCAGGCAGGTCCGTAACAATCGAGCCGCCGGCCAGCGCGCCGAGAACGCCGCCGATCGCGAAGGGAACCATCATCATCGGCGCCGCAGCGCGGCGCATGTGAAAGGCGCGGCCGGTATTGGAACCAAGCTGGACCACGCCATGGACCGGAATGAGTGCGGAAACCGGCATGAAGAGGCTCATCAGCAAGAGCATCACGATCCCGCCGCCGACGCCGAACGCCGCGGTGATTGCCGAGGTGAAAACGCTCGCTCCGATCAGCAGAAGCGCGACGCCCGGCGCGATCGCGTCGGGCAGAATTGCGGAGAAATCCAACTCAGGCGGCGTCGCCGGTTTCGGACGGCGTGACGGAGTTGCGGTACTGGCCGGTCACACGGTAGCGCCACAGATAGCTGGGCAGGATCGCGTCGAGCGTCGTCGGGTGGATGCCGATGCCGGCAAGCGTCCTGTCCTCGTTGGCGGCCTCGTCCGAAACGACATTGTCCGATTTGAGCATTTCGAGCTGATCGATGGTCAGCAGGGGCTTCGGCAGCAGGCCAAGAACGCGGGCCTGGATGCGCGCGAGCCACCATGGCGTGTTGAGGAGAATGCGCTTGCGCTCGGTGATCTCGAGGATTTCCTCGAGGCATTCGCGGAAGGTGAGAACTTCCGGTCCGCCGAGCTCGTAAATCTTGCCGCCCTCGATTTCGCCATCGACGGCGCGGGCAAAGGCTTCCGCGACATCGCCGACATAGACCGGCTGGAATTTCATGGTGCCGCCGCCGATCAGCGGCAGCGCCGGAGAGTAGCGCGCCATATCGGCGAACTTGTTGAAGAAACCGTCCTCAGGGCCGAAGACGATCGACGGCCGCAAGATGACGGCCTTGTCTCCCAGCGTATTGAGTACCGCCGCCTCGGCGCGCGCCTTGGTGCGCGCATATTCGGCCGGGCTTTTCGAGTCAGCGCCGATCGCCGACATGTGAACGAGCGGAACGCCGGCATTGGCGCAGGTCTCGGCAACGGCGCGCGAGCCGAATTCATGGACGGCGGCGAAGCTCTGGCGGCCGCTTTCGAACAGGAGCCCGACCAGATTGATCACCGCATCGGCGCCCTCGACCGCGCGCTCGATCGACCAGCGATGGCGCAGATTTGCCTGGATCGCCGTGATCTGTCCGATATCGCCGAGCGGCTGCAGATGGAACGCAAGATCGGGCCGGCGGACGGCGACGCGCACGCGGTAGCCGCGCTGCGCCAGCGCGCGCACGACATGGCGGCCTACAAAACCCGATCCGCCAAACACCGTCACCACTTTGGGAAGGTTTGTCTTTTCGGTCATCGATGTCTCCGGATTTCGCTGCGGCACGCCTTGGCGACTTACCGGTTTTGATGGCCAAGGTGAAGGGGGAAATTGGCCGCATTCCCCTTGTCTGCGCGATTCTGTGGCGCGCGGCTTGACGAATGCGCCGCTCCCGTCACTCTGCGGGTTATCTGTTCGCCACGGGGCCAGTGACCATGAAGATCGGCATTTTCGGCGCGGGATCGATCGGCTGCCATGTCGGCGGCATGCTGGCCGCCGCCGGCAACGAGGTCGTGCTGGTCGGCCGTGAGACGATGCGCGCGCGGCTGTCGCAGGGCATCGCTCTGACGCGGTTCGACGGCGGGGAATGCTTCGCCGCGCCGAACCGCTTCGAATTCTCATCCGATCCGGCCCCGCTCGCCGATTGCGATACCATCCTGCTTTGCATGAAGAGCATCGCCACGAGCGAGGCCGCGCGGACACTGGCGGGCATCGCCAAGCCGGACGCCGTCGTCGTCAGCCTGCAAAACGGAATTTCCAATGCAAACGTCCTGCGCGACCGTCTCGGCGCGCGGACGGTTCTCGCCGGCATGGTGGGTTTCAACGTGGCGCAGATCGGCGACAACCGCTTTCATTGCGGCACCGAAGGCGAGATCGTCCTCGGCGTCGACAGGGGCGCAAACGAAATTGCAAGACGGCTGAACGACGCCGGGATCGAAACGGCGGTCTCGCCCGATATCGGGGCCGTCCAATGGGGCAAGCTGCTGCTCAATCTGAACAATGCGATCAACGCCCTGTCGGGGCTTCCGCTGAAACAGGAACTGTCGAGCCGGGCCTACCGGCAAGTCCTGGCCGCCTCGATGCGCGAGGCGCTTGGCGTGCTGAAAGCCGAAGGCATCCGCCCGGCCAAGGTCGCGAAAGTCGGCCCGGCCATGATCCCCGCGATGCTGAGCCTGCCGGACTGGCTGTTCGTCCGCCTGGCCGGATCGATGCTGAAGATGGACGATGACGCGACGTCCTCCATGGCAGAGGACCTGGCGCGGGGGCGCGCGGCCGAGATCGACTGGCTGAATGGCGAGATCGTCGCGCTCGGGCGCGAGGCCGGCGTTTCCACGCCGGTCAATGACCGCATCGTTGCACTGGTGAAGGCGCAGTTCGCCGGTGCGGGGCCGAAGCGCTACAGCGGCGCGGAATTGAAAAAGGCGGCGCTGGAGTGACCGGCGCCGCCTATTTTATTGCCATGTGACAGGGATCAGCGGACGCCGAAGGCTCCGGCGAGCTTGCGGCCCAGATCGCGCGCCGGCGACGAAACCGGACGGGCATCCGCAGCGTCCCGGGGCCCGGACTTCGCATGCGACGACGCCGCGATCGTGAAGCGATCGACCAGGCGGCGCAGTTCGGCCGCCTGCTGACCGAGCGTCTGGCTGGCCGCATTGGTTTCCTCGGCCATGGCGGCGTTCTGCTGGGTCGTCTTGTCCATCTCGCTGACCGCTGCATTCACGTCCTGCAGACCCGCCGACTGTTCGCGCGCCGACGACACGATCGAGGCGATGTTCTCGCGGATGCGCTCTACATGGTTCTGGATTTCCTCCAGCGACTCGCCGGTCTTGTTGACCTGCTCGACGCCGGTTTCGACCTCGGCGCTGGAATTGCCGATCAGGCCCTTGATCTCCTTGGCGGCGCTGGCGGAGCGTTGCGCCAGTTCGCGGACTTCCTGTGCGACGACCGCGAAACCGCTGCCGGCCTCGCCCGCCCGTGCCGCCTCGACGCCCGCATTGAGCGCCAGAAGGTTGGTCTGGAAGGCGATCTCGTCGATCACGGCGATGATCTGGCTGATCTTCACCGAGGACTCCTCGATGCGCTGCATCGCGGCGATCGCCTGGGACACGACTTCCCTCGACGTGCCGACGCATTCCGTCGCCTCGGCGACGATCCGGCCGGATTCCTCGGCGCGCTGCGCCGATTCCTTGACGGTCGCGGTGATTTCCTCGGACGCCGCTGCGGTCTCCTCGAGCGAGGCGGCTTGCGATTCCGTGCGCCGCGACAGCGTGTCGGCGGCCGAAGACAATTCGCTGGAACTGTCGGCGACCTTCGCGGTCGTTTCCGAAATGCTGCTCATCGTGTCGGCAAGCGATTCGACCGCCCTATTGAAATCGTCGCGCAGGGCGCGGAATTCCTCGCCGATATCGTCGATGCGCACGGCAAGGTCGCCCTTGGCGAGACGCCCGAGCGCGTTGCCGACGACGTCCATGGCGTTGCGCTGGTTTTCGGATATGCGGGCGCTCTCGGCCTCGTTGCGCTGGCGTTCGGCGTCGAAGCCCTTGCGCTCGGCGTCGGCGCGGGCCTCGGCCTCTTCCTTGTCGCGGGCCGCGAGGCGGAAGGTCTCGAGCGCCTCGGCGACAACGCCGATCGTGTCGGTGCGATCGCGATGCGGGATGTCGGTGTCGAGATCTCCCGCCTGCAGGGAGCCGATACGGCCGGTCAGGTCGCCGAGCGGGCGACTGACGATGCCGCGGAGGGCCCAGAGGAAGGCGCCGATGACGAAGAGGATCGTGACCGACTGGATGCCCAGCGTCTGGAGACCGAAATTGAAGCCCATGGCTTCGAGGCGTGCGGTCGACCAGTTGGTGGCGATATATCCGCGGGGCTGGCCCTTGGAGTCCGGATCGAGCGGCACGACGATGGTGACGATGCTTTCGCCATGCGTATCCTCGACGACGACCGGTCCGGTCGGCGCGGTATCCATGATCTCGGCAATATCCGCCTGGCCATATTGGGTTTCAAAGCCGTTCGCCGTCCAGTCGACGATCGGTTCACGATCAACATTGTAGGCGACGACCTGGCGCAGGTCATGATTGCCGGAGTTCGCGTAGCGGCTATAGGCTTCCTCGATCGCCTCGGGGACATTCCACTTGATGCCGCCGGCAGCCATCGACCCGATCTGCTGGACTTCGCGCGTCCAGTTCACGAATGCGTCTTCGCGCAGCGTGCGCGATGCATTGTTCTGGAGCAGCAGGACCGCCGCCACGAGGCCGATTATGTTCACCGCCACGATGATGGAAGCCAGTTTGGCGGTCAGCGACATGCGCCCGAAGAATCCGGCTGCCGCCTTTGTCGTGTTTTTCTTGGTCATTTATGCATTTCCGCTCAAAGCTTGTTCATGTTGACCGACACGGTCACGGCGCCGATCGGCTCGCCGCTGTCGGGATCGAAAACGGTCTGGGAAACCTGGGAGAGCAGCAGGCCGACCTCGGGCTCGAACTCGACCTCGTCGATGAAGAGGTCGCGCGACGCGGCCTGGAACGTCTTCTCGTGCTTGGCCTCGTCGCCCTGCCAATAGTCGGAGGTCGGGGTCGACAGGCCGACATTCAGCCCTTTCGCATCCATCAGGATGATCTCGACGACCATCCAGTCGGCGGCGCGCTGCTTTTTCTTCAGGAAAAGCGAGACCTCGCGCTGCATCACGTCGGCAACCATCGGCCGGTCGGCATTGTCGGACCCGACCTCCGCGCGCCAGGCCTCGTCGGCGGCGATGATCGCGTCCTGATCCATGCCGGATGTGCGCAGGTTCTGTTCGCGGATTGCCGCGATGACCTGCGGATCGTTGACCCATTGCTGAACGTGGTCGACGTAGAAATCGTGGACTTCGCGGACATGGTCCGGCGCGGACGGACCCGCCATCGCAGCGGCGCCGGAAAAAGCAAGAACAGGGAGCGAGATACCTGCCGCGAGCAGGGTCATGCGCCTCGGGAAATCAACAGTCACGTAAGGACTCCTACCC
The DNA here is from genome assembly GCA_002698425.1 of Ahrensia sp. The sequence goes on from NZXU01000050.1 coordinate 192,155, forward strand.
GTCGTTGGAGCCTTGTTGCGCGGCCGCGACGGAACGATCAGAGAGGAGGGACATGCCGGGGCGCCAGGCGGACATCATGTCTCGCGGCGAGGGGCTTTGGTACTTTCGGCAATGCCCTTTGTCCCCTCACGTGATTGACGTTGGGTTAATCGATTACCGTGCGATTTCGTGAAAATGCGCGTCTTCTTATTCCGCGTTGCAAAATAGAAGCGTTTCGCGGCCGGTCTCACGCGATGAGACATTCCGGCTGTCCGAGAAAATTTTTTATCGAACGGACAAAGAAACAAATCCTGCATATTGCAATCGCCGACCTTTCGGGCTTTGCTCCAGCCTTCCGCATTCCGCAGGGGATGCCGATCCTGTTCCAAACCGCTTGGAGCAGGCTCTGAAACGTTTAAGCGTTACACACGGGAGCACTCATGATTACTCGCAAAGCCACCACACTGCTCGCAGCGACTTTCCTCGCAGCGAGCTTTGCGACCGCCGCCAGCGCAAAGACGCTGGTTTACTGCTCTGAAGGTTCGCCGGAGGGCTTCGACACCGCGCTCTACACGGCCGGCACGACCTTCGACGCCTCCTCGAAGCCGGTCTATAGCGGCCTCGTCCAGTTCGAGCCGGGCACGACCAATGTCGTTCCGGACCTAGCGGAAAGCTGGGAAGTCTCCGATGACGGCCTCGAGTTCACCTTCAAGCTGCGTCCGGGCGTCAAGTTCCACACGACCGATTTCTTCACGCCGACGCGCGACATGAACGCAGATGACATCATCTTCACGTTCGAGCGCCAGATGGACGAAGCCAATCCCTACTTCTCCTATGTGGAAGGCGCGAGCTGGGAATATTTCAACGCCATGTCGATGCCGGACCTGATCTCGTCGATCGAGAAGGTCGACGACATGACGGTCAAATTCGTGCTGACCCGCCCGGAAGCGCCGTTCGTCGCGAACCTCGCCATGGATTTCGCCTCGGTCGTCTCGAAGGAATATGCCGACAGCCTGATCGAGTCCGACAGCAAGTCCGACCTCAACCAGAAGCCGGTCGGCACCGGACCGTTCCAGTTCGTCGCCTACCAGCCGGACGCCGTGATCCGCTACAAGGCCTTCCCGGACTATTACGCCGGCAAGCAGCCGATCGATGACCTGGTCTTCGCCATCACCACCGACAACGCGGTGCGGCAGCAGAAGCTCCTGGCCGGCGAATGCCATGTGATGCCCTATCCGAACCCGGCCGACGTGCAGTCGCTGAAGGACAATTCGGACATCACCGTGATGGAGCAGGAAGGCCTCAATGTCGGCTACCTCGCCTACAACACCAAGGTCGCACCCTTCGACAACGCCAAGGTCCGCAAGGCCCTGAACATGGCGATCAACAAGCAGGCGATCCTCGACACGGTGTTCCAGGGCGCCGGCCAGGCGGCCAAGAACCCTATCCCGCCGACGATGTGGTCCTACAACGATTCCATCGAGGACGATCCGTACGATCCGGACGCCGCCAAGGCGATGCTCGAGGAAGCTGGCGTCACCGACCTGTCGATGAAGGTCTGGGCGATGCCGGTGCAGCGTCCCTACAACCCGAATGCGCGCCGCATGGCCGAGGTCATCCAGGAGGACTTCTCCAAGATCGGCGTGACCGTCGAGATCGTCTCCTATGAGTGGGGCGAATATCTCGAGCGCTCCAAGGCGGAAGACCGCGACGGCGCGGTGCTGCTTGGCTGGACCGGCGACAATGGCGACCCGGACAACTTCCTCGCGGTGCTGTTGGGCTGTGACGGTGTCGGTGGCGCCAACCGCGCCCAATGGTGCAACGAGGAGTTCAACGACCTGATCATGAAGGCGAAGAGCGGTTCGCAGGAAGAGCGCGCCAAGCTCTACGAAGAAGCCCAGGTCGTGTTCAAGCGCGAAGCGCCGTGGGCCACCATCGCCCACTCCATCGTCCACATGCCGATGCGCTCGAACGTCACCGGCTACAAGATGGACCCGCTTGGCGGCCACAATTTCGAAGGCGTCGATATCGCCGAGTAATTCGAAACCGCGATGCCCGGAGCCGCGCTCCGGGCATCGTTTCCTTCGCCCCGAGGGGCGAAATCGGGCGGTTGAACGGCCCGACAAAATCAGGCAGAGCCCGCCGCCATGCTTCGATTTTTCCTATACCGGCTCGCGCTGATCATTCCGACCTTCATCGGCGTCTCGATCGTCGCCTTCGCATTCATTCGCCTGCTGCCCGGCGATCCGATCCTGCTGCTCGCCGGCGAACGCGGCATGACGCCGGAACGCTATGAGCAGGTGCAGGCGCTCTACGGCTTCGACAAGCCGCTGGTCGTGCAATATTTCGACTATGTCCTGGGCGTCTTGCAGGGCGACCTCGGCACGTCGCTGGTCACCAAGCGTCCGGTCCTGCAGGAATTCTTCGCGTTGTTTCCCGCGACGCTCGAACTGTCCATCTGCGCAATCATCCTCGCGGTCGCCATCGGCATTCCCGCCGGCGTGTTCGCCGCGGTCAAGCGCGGCTCATGGTTCGACCAGTCGATCATGGGCGTCGCGCTGACCGGCTATTCCATGCCGATCTTCTGGTGGGGCCTGCTACTGATCATCTTCTTTTCCGGCTTTCTCGGCTGGACGCCGGTCTCGGGCCGGATCTCGCTACTTTATTATTTCGAGCCGGTGACCGGTTTCATGCTGATCGACAGCCTGCTTTCCGGGCAAAAGGGGGCCTTTAGCTCCGCCGTCAGCCACCTGATCCTGCCGACCATCGTTCTGGCGACGATCCCGCTGGCGGTGATCGCCCGGCAGACGCGCTCCGCCATGCTGGAAGTGCTCGGCGAAGACTATGTGCGCACGGCAAAGTCCAAGGGTCTCGCGCCGAAACGGATCATCGGCCTGCATGCGCTGCGCAACGCGCTCATTCCCGTGGTCACGACGATCGGCCTGCAGGTCGGCGTGCTGATGACCGGCGCGATCCTGACCGAGACGATCTTTTCCTGGCCGGGCATCGGCAAGTGGATGATCGATTCCGTCGGCAAGCGCGACTACGCGGTCGTGCAGGGCGGGCTGCTGCTGATCGCCAGCGTCATCATGATCGTCAATCTGGCCGTCGACGTGCTCTACGGCTTCATCAATCCGCGCATCAGAAGGTAGTCCCGTGGCCCATACCGAAGCGCAAAAGGCGGACACCGCCGTCCAGACGCCCGCTCCAGTCAGCGCCGGCGCGATGCGCAGGGCGATGCTGTCGGAGTTCTGGTATTATTTCAGCCAGAACAAGGGGGCCGTGATCGGCCTCGTCGTGTTCTCGATCATCGTCTTCCTCGCAGTGTTCGCGCCGCTGATCGCCCCGCACAGTCCGAGCCTGCAGAACCGCGAGGCGCTGCTTTGGCCGCCGGCCTGGATGGAGGGCGGCACATGGGCCTATCCGCTCGGCACCGACGCGCTCGGGCGGGACATCTTCTCGCGGCTGATCTTCGGCGCGCGCTTCTCTCTGTTCATCGGCGTCGTCGTCGTCACGCTTTCGGTGTCCGTTGGCGTGATCGTCGGGCTGATCGCCGGCTTCTTCCGCGGCTGGATCGACACGCTGATCATGCGGGTCATGGATGTGATCCTCGCTTTCCCGTCGCTGCTGTTGGCGCTGGTCCTCGTGGCCATTCTCGGACCCGGACTGACCAATGCGATGATCGCCATCGCGCTGATCCTGCAGCCGCATTTCGTGCGTCTCACCCGCGCCTCGGTGCTGGCCGAGCGCGAGCGCGAATATGTTATCTCGGCGCGCGTCGCCGGCGCCGGCAAGCTGCGGCTGATGTTCAAGACCATCCTGCCGAACTGCCTGGCGCCGCTGATCGTGCAGGCGACGCTCGCCTTTTCCAACGCCATCCTCGACGCCGCCGCGCTCGGCTTTCTCGGCGTGGGCGCACAGCCGCCGACGCCGGAATGGGGCACCATGCTGGCCGAGGCGCGCGAATTCATCCTGCGCGCCTGGTGGGTGGTTACCCTGCCGGGCCTTGCCATCCTGATCACCGTGCTCGCCATCAACCTGATGGGCGACGGGCTGCGCGACGCGCTCGACCCGAAACTGAAGCAGAGCTGACACGATGGCGCTTCTCGAAATCGAAAACCTGACGGTCAGCTTCAAGACCTCCGCCGGTCCGTTCAAGGCAGTGGACGGCGTATCGCTTTCCTGCGACCGGGGCGAGATCCTGTCGATCGTCGGCGAAAGCGGTTCCGGCAAGTCTGTCGCAATGCTGGCGCTGATGGGGCTCTTGCCCTGGACCGCGACAGTAACCGCCGACGTCATGCGCTTCGACGGCAAGGACATGCTCGGGCTCTCGGCGCAACAGCGGCGCGGGATCATCGGCAAGGACATCACGATGATCTTCCAGGAGCCGATGTCGAGCCTCAATCCGTGCTTCACGGTCGGCTTCCAGATCGGCGAGAGCCTGCGCATCCATCTCGGCATGGACCGCAAGGCGCGGCGCAAGCGGGCCATCGAACTGCTGAACCTCGTCGGCATTCCGGCGCCGGAGAAGCGGCTCGGCCAATTCCCGCACCAGCTTTCGGGCGGGATGAGCCAGCGCGTCATGATCGCCGTGGCGCTCGCCTGCAATCCGAAGCTGCTGATCGCCGACGAACCGACCACGGCGCTGGACGTGACCATCCAGGCGCAGATCCTCGACCTGCTGATCGAGCTGCAGAAGAGCCATGATATGGGGCTGATCCTGATCACCCACGACATGGGCGTCGTCGCCGAGACGGCGGAACGGGTGCAGGTGCAATATGCCGGGCAGAAGGTGGAGGAGCAAAATGTTCGCGACCTCTTCCGCGACCCGCATCATCCCTATACCGAGGCCTTGCTGTCGGCGCTGCCGGAACGGGCGACGCGGCACGGGCGGCTGCCGTCGATCCCTGGCGTGGTGCCGGGCCAAGGCGACCGGCCGTCGGGCTGCCTGTTTTCGCCGCGTTGCAAATATGCGACCGAACGCTGCGCCCGGGAAGCGGTGCGCCAAGGGCCGGAGTTCGGGCTGGCGCTGTGCAATTACCCGCTGAAGGACGGCGTTCCGACCGGGCATCCCGACACCGCGCCGGCGGAGGCGAAGTCATGAGCCCCGCCGTCACCCTTCCGAAGCGCCGCACCGGAACCGGCGAAATCGTCGTCGAAGCGCACGATCTGAAACGCCATTACGATGTTGGCGGCGGCATGTTCGGCGGCGGCGGCGGGACGGTCAAGGCGCTGGACGGCGTCTCCTTCCAGCTGGAATCCGGCAAGACGCTGGCGATCGTCGGTGAATCCGGCTGCGGAAAGTCGACGCTGGCGCGGCTCGTGACCATGATCGAGGAGCCGACCGAGGGCACGCTTCTGATCGACGGCAAGCCGGTGGCCGAATCGACGCCGGATTTGCGCCGCAAGATGCAGATCGTCTTCCAGAACCCCTATGGCTCGCTCAATCCGCGCCAGAAGATCGGCGCGATCCTGGAAGAACCGCTGGTCATCAACACCAAGGACAATGCGGCGACGCGGCGCGCCAAGGCGATCAACATGATGGAGCGTGTCGGCCTCAGGGCCGAGCACTACGAGCGCTATCCGCACATGTTTTCCGGCGGACAGCGCCAGCGCATCGCGATTGCGCGTGCGCTTATGCTGAACCCCAAGATCCTCGTCCTCGACGAGCCGGTGTCGGCGCTCGACGTGTCGATCCAGGCGCAGGTGCTCAACATCCTGATGGACCTGCAGGCCGAGCTGGGGCTCGCCTATCTGTTCATCAGCCACGACTTGTCGGTCGTGCGGCATCTCGCCGACGACATCATGGTGATGTATCTCGGCAAGCCGGTGGAAACCGGTCCGGCGGAGGAGGTCTTCGCCCATCCGCGCCATCCCTATACCGCGGCGCTGCTATCGGCGACGCCGGTGGCCGATCCCTTCCACGAGAAACACCGCATCCGCCTCGAGGGGGAACTGCCCTCGCCGCTCGACCCGCCGAAGGGCTGCGCCTTCAACCCGCGCTGCTGGCGCGTGGAGGAGGACTGCCGGCAGAAACAGCCGCCGCTGATCGACGAAGGGCTGCAGAGCCATGCATGTTTCCACCCGTTGCCGCTGGACGAGGATTTCGCCGAGTAGGACCCGGCGCACCGACCGGCGCGATCGATGCGGCGGAGGGCCGCAGATATATAGCATGCAATGAAAATCGGAATCGGGTATTCTCCGGCGAAAAGGAACCACGCGCATATGGAGGCTCACATGTCCGCGTCCGCCAAGACCGCCCCGTCCGGTTATTCCGGCACCCAGATCTCCCTGCACTGGATCGTCTTTCTCGTCATCGTCGCGCAATATGTGCTGCACGAGGCGATCGTCGACGCTTGGCGCGCCGTCCGGCGCGGCGAGGAATTCGGCTTCGATCCCGTCGTCGCGAGCCACGTCTTCGGCGGCATCCTGATCCTCGTCCTGGTGCTGTGGCGCATCGTGCTCCGCGTGAAACGCGGCGCGCCCAAGCCGCCGGAACACGAGCCGGCGATCCTCAAGCTCGCGGCCGGCGCAACCCATCTCGGGCTTTATGCGCTACTCCTGCTGATGCCGCTTTCCGGCATCGCGGCATGGTTCGGCAATGTCGAGGCCGCCGCGGAAGCCCATGAGGTGATGCGGCTTCTCCTACTGGCGCTGATCGTGATCCACATCGCCGGCGCGCTCTACCAGCGTTTCATCCTCAAGACCGATGTGATGACGCGGATGGTGAAACCCCAAGCCTGAGAAAGCGTTCGCGCGCGCGGAACCGATCGGCTGGAAAAACGTTCACGTTGAAGGTAGTCTTGCCGCGGGGCGGGAATGCCATGTTCTGTCCGTGGCCGATGGCCCGGCATTTACGGGAGTAGATTCATGAAAATGCTTTCTCTGGCTGTGGTCATCGTTTCCGCCGGCGCGCTGGCTGCCTGCACGTCGGCCGAGCGAACCGCGACAGGCGCGGGCGCGGGCGCCATCGTCGGCGCGGCGGTCTCGTCCAATCCGCTGGCGGGCGCCGCGATCGGCGCCGTGATCGGCGGCTTCGGCACCTATATCGCCGAGGTGGCGGACGGCCAGTGCCAGTACCGTAACTCCAGGGGCGAGATCTACACGACCCGCTGCCACTGGCTTTAAGCTTCGCCTGACTTTTTCCGGCAATCGGCCTCCGCCGTCATGGCGGGGGCATTTCGGCGTTTCGCCGGCATCGTGGCGAGATCCGGGCGATTAACATCTTTCCAAACATGGCGGCGTATAGATCGGTTTTTCCCAACCGGGTGACGCCATGCTCCTCCAGATCCTCGCGTTTCTTCTCGCCATCAACCTGTTCGCCTTCGCGGCGTTCGGCTGGGACAAGCGGCAGGCGCGGCTCGGCGGCTGGCGGGTGAAGGAATCGACCTTGCTGATGCTGGCGCTTCTCGGCGGATCGCCCGGGGCATTCGCCGGGCGGGCGGTTTTCAGGCACAAGACGCGCAAGCAGCCCTTCGTGGCGCAGCTCTGGCTGGTGGTGGTTCTGCAGGCCGCGGCGGCCGTGGCCGCATATTGGCACTTTTTCGTCCAGCCGCTTCCGTTCTCTTAACACGCGGCGGGCGGATGAACGCTGCGTCAACCGGTGAAACCGATCCGCCGGCCCGGCCATTTCGTAGGAAACACCGTGAAAGGAGTTTACGAAATGGCAGAGACCGAAGTGAAGAAGACAGAAGCCCGGCAGGGCATAGAAACGCACCGGGTGCGCTGGGTGCTCGGCGTATCGCTTGCGCTGGCCGCAGCGATCCTGATCGTCGTGCTCGCCATCTGGTAGGCGCGCGGTTGCGCGGCACTGCCTTATTCCACCAATCGCTCGCGTCGTAGTTCATGCGGGACAGGATGGGGGCGGTGGATGGTGGAGGCTTTTTTATCCGCTGTGTTAGCGGCTTGGGGTTGAGGCTCGTCTAATTGCTGAGAGCCGGTGCCCACTATCCCGCAAAAGCTAAGGACTTCGCGAAGCCAAGTCCTTAGCTTTTTCCGGCGCTCCGCTATGGCTCCGCGCGTTCGTCACTCCAATCGACAAATCGTTGCCGATTGGCCGGCTACGCCGACCACTCCTCACCCCACCAAGGAGGAGAGGGAGCCTAAAAATCCAGGTTCGCCACGTTCAGCGCGTTGTCCTGGATGAAGTTTTTGCGCGGCTCCACCTCGTCACCCATGAGCTGGGAGAAGAGCGAATCTGCGTCCGTGGCGTCGTTGACCTTGACCTGCAGGAGCGAGCGGGCTTCCGGGTCCAACGTGGTTTCCCAGAGCTGTTCGGCGTCCATTTCGCCCAGGCCCTTGTAGCGCTGGACGGTGAGGCCCTTGCGGCCGAAGGCGAAGACGAGGTCGATCAGGGCGATCGGGCCGGCGATGGTGTCGGCGACTTCCTTGCGGCGCAGCACCGGCGGTTCGGCATAGACCTCGCGCAGTTTCGGGGCGAGCGAGTTGAGTGCGCGGGCGTCGGCGGAGCCGATCAGGGCGGCGTCGAGGATCATGACTTCCTTCACGCCGCGCACGGTACGCTCGAAGATATAGCCGCCGGTACCGTCGTTCGAGGGATTGACGCGGCCGGTCCAGCCACGCTCGGTCTCTTCGGAGATCATGTCGAGGCGGGCGGCGACGTCCTGCGCGGTGGCGGCGGCGCGGCCGGGATCGGCGAGCGCCGCGACGTCCATGGCGCCCGCGATGGTGGCCTGCTCGACCACGGAGCGGTCATAGCGCGAATGCAGGCCCGAGAGCACGGTGCGCATCTGCAAGGCGGTCGAGATGACGGCGCGCAGGTCCTGGCCGGTGCGGACCTCGCCATTCGACAGTTCCAGCGCGGTGTCGTCGAGCGACAGGTCGATGAGGTAATCCTCCATCGCCTGCTCGTTCTTGAGATACTGGCTCTGCTTGCCGCGCGTCACCTTGTAGAGCGGCGGCTGGGCTATGTAGAGATAGCCGCGCTCGATCAGCTCCGGCATCTGGCGGAAAAAGAAGGTGAGCAGCAGGGTGCGGATATGGGCGCCGTCGACGTCGGCGTCCGTCATGATGATGATCTTGTGGTAGCGCGCCTTGTCGGCGTCGAACTCGTCCTTGCCGATTCCGGTGCCGAGCGCGGTGATCAGCGTGCCGACCTGGTCGGAACTGAGCATGCGGTCGAAACGCGCGCGCTCGACATTGAGGATCTTGCCGCGCAGCGGCAGGATCGCCTGGTTCTTTCGGCTGCGGCCGCCCTTGGCGGAGCCGCCGGCCGAGTCACCCTCGACGATGAATATCTCGGATTTGGCCGGATCTTTCTCCTGGCAGTCGGCGAGCTTGCCGGGCAGCGAGGTGATGTCGAGCACCCCCTTGCGGCGCGTCAGTTCGCGCGCCTTGCGGGCGGCCTCGCGGGCGGCGGCGGCCTCGACCACCTTGCCGACCAGAATCTTCGCCTCGTTGGGATGTTCCTCCAGCCATTCGGCCAGATGCTCGTTGACGAGGCTCTCGACGACGGGGCGGACCTCCGACGAGACCAGCTTGTCCTTGGTCTGGGAGGAGAATTTCGGGTCCGGCACCTTGACGGAGAGGACGCAGGTGAGCCCCTCGCGGCAATCGTCGCCGGTCAGCGAGACCTTTTCCTTCTTGGTCAGGCCGGAACGCTCGGCATAGCCGGTAACCTGGCGGGTGAGCGCGCCTCGGAAGCCGGCCATGTGGGTGCCGCCGTCGCGCTGCGGGATGTTGTTGGTGAAGCAGAGCACGTTCTCGTGGTAGCTATCGTTCCACCACAGCGCGACCTCGACGGTGATGCCGTCCTTCTCGCCGGTGATGTGGATCGGTAGCTCGGTGAGCGGCTTCTTGGCACGGTCGAGATAGCGGACGAACTCGATCAGGCCGCCCTCGTAGAACAGCTCGGTCTCGCGCGCATCGGCGTGGCGGTTGTCGGTCAGCTTGATGCGGACGCCGGAATTCAGGAAGGCGAGCTCGCGCAAGCGGTGCTCCAGCGTGTCGTAGTTGAACTCGACATTGGTGAAGGTTTCCTGCGACGGCGTGAAGGTGACCTCGGTGCCCGTATAGTCGCCCGCATCGCCGGTGACGGCCAGCGGCGCATCGGCGACGCCGTGGGTGAAGCTCATCTCGTGGAACTTGCCCGCGCGGCCGATCTTCAGCTTCAGCGAGACCGAGAGCGCGTTGACCACTGAGACGCCCACGCCATGCAGGCCGCCGGAGACCTTGTAGGAGTTCTGGTCGAACTTACCACCGGCGTGAAGCTGGGTCATGATGACTTCCGCCGCGGAGACGCCTTCCTCCGGGTGGATGTCTACCGGGATGCCGCGGCCGTTGTCGGTGACAGTCACCGAACCGTCGGCATTGAGCGTCACGGTGACGATATCGGCATGGCCGGCCAGCGCCTCGTCGATGGCGTTGTCCACAACCTCATAGACCATGTGATGCAGGCCGGATCCGTCATCAGTGTCGCCGATATACATGCCGGGGCGCTTGCGCACCGCGTCGAGGCCCTTGAGGACCTTGATCGAGCCGGCGCCGTACTCATTGCTCTCGACGACGATTTCTTCAGGAATTTCAGGCGTTTCGCTCATATAAACACGATCTTTCGAGGGCGCGCGGGGCGAAACCGGACCGGCTGCCGAATCGCGCGTAAATTCATGTCAAACATATAGGATTTTCAGGGGGAAATGCCAAATGCGGCGGGCGATTCAGGCAAGGGCGAGCACCGCGGCGAGCAGCAGGATCGCCGCCGCGCCACAAAGCCCGTCGCGGCGGCGCAACCGAGGGGCGCCGACGACGGTTCGCGGACGACCGCCGGTAAGGCCGCGCGTTTCCATGGCGATGGCGGCGCGGCCGGCCCGGCGGATGGCGAAAGCGAGCAGCGGCACGACCAGCGAGGCGGTCTCTACGGGTCCGGGAATGCGGCGCGGCGGACGGCCGGTTCGCATGGCGCGAGCAAGACGGATCTGCTGCGCCTGCGCCGCGAGATCGGGCACCAGCAGCATGGCGGCAAACAGCGCATGGGCGATGCGCGGCGACAGGCGGACATGCAGCATCAGCGCCTTGACGAGGCCGGCGGGGTCGGTGGTCAGCGCGAACAGCGCCGAAACCATGCCGCAGGCGACGGCGCGCAGGAACAGGACGATCCCCGGCGCCACGGCGCTGGAGGCAAAAAGCGCCTCGCCGGCCATGCGCTCGGCATAGGCGCTCTCCTCGCCGAACATCACGCTCGTCGTCAGGAATCCGGCGCCGAACAAGGCAAACGGCAGCATCAGGACGATGACGAGGAGCGGCGAGCGACGCTCGACGGCAACCAGCAAGAAGGCGACCAGCGCAATCACCGCGAGCTGAAAACCAGCGTCGAAGACCAACACCGAGGCAGCGATCCAGACAAGGCAGACGGCGAGCTTGGGCAGCGGATGGAATGCAGTCAGCACGGTGCGTGGCGCTCCAGCCAGGACAGCGCCGGCGCGATTGGCGGCGGCGCGAGGCCGGCATAGTCGATCAGGAGAGGATCGGACAGAAGGTGCTGCGCGGACCCGTCGGCGAGCATGGCGCCGCCGACAAGGATGACCGCGCGCCGACAGGTCTTGAGCGCGAAGCCGGTATCGTGGGTGATGACCGCGACGGCGCGGCCCCGGGCGCGCAAGCCGGCGATCAGCGCGGCGACGTCGGCAATGCCCCGCGCATCGAGCCCGGCGGTCGGCTCGTCGAGCACGATCAGCGGGAAGCGGCGGTCGGCGGCGAGCGTGGCGAGAGCGAGACGGCGCTTCTGGCCCTGCGACAGTTCGAAGGGGTGTAGGTCTTCGAGACCGTCCAGCCGCCAGGCATAGAGATCGCGCCGCGCAGCCTCGCGGCGGTCGCGGGGCAAAAGCGCCCGATCCTGCGCATCGGCGAGTTCCTCGATGACGGAGCCGGCGACGAACTGGTTTTCCGGGTTCTGGAAGGCCATGCCGCCGGGCGGCCCCTCGCGGCGGCCACCGGCGAGGCGAAGCAGCCCGGCAAGGCTCGCTCCGAGCGTTGACTTGCCTGCGCCGTTAGCACCGAGGATCGCGACGGCCTCGCCGCGTCTCAGTTCGAGAGTGATGCCGTTGAGGACCGGCTTGCCGAAGAGCGGCGCGCAGACGGCCTTTTCCAGCCGAACGACGGGTTCGCCGTCAGCGGCTCCGGCGGGCGCTATTCGCTCGTCGACGAAGGCGCGGATCACTGGCGCGGCCGCCGCCGCGTTCCCCAGGCCAATTCCCGTCAGCGCCTCGGAAACCGTCAGCGGCGGACGGGCGGGCGCCAGTCCCGCATCGGACAGGAGCGCATCCAGTTCGGCGGCGGCCGGCAGGGCGATGCCGAGGGCGGCAAGGTCTCGGTACCGGCTGCGGAACAGTGCGCGCGGCGGACCGTCGGCAGCGATACGGCCGTCCGCCGCCATGACGACGACGCGGTCGAAACAGGCTACAAGCTCGTCGACCCGATGGTCGATGACGAGGAAACTGCGCGCGCGGAAACTGCCCAGCATGAAGGAGCGGAAGCGCTCGGCGGCGGCCGGGGCGAGATGGGCCGTCGGCTCGTCGGCGAGGAAAAGCGGCGCTTCCTGCGCGATTGTCGCGGCGAGCGCGACGAGCTGCTTCTCGCCGCCGGAAAGCGTCGCGACGCGCCGATCTCGCATCGCCTCGGGCAAGCCCGCCTGCCGCATCGCGCCGGTGACCCGGCGAACGATCTCCGGCTCCGGCACGGCCCGGTTTTCCAGCGCGAACGCGATCTCGTCGCCGACCCGCAGGCCGCACAGCGTCTGGTCGGCGTCCTGGAACAGACGCGCGACATCGGCGCTCCAGCCGGACGGAAGCCGGGCGGCGGCCGGCAATCCGCCAACGCTAACCTCGCCCCCGACATGAGCGGGAACGATGCCTGGGACGATGCCGGTCAGGGCATTGAGCAGCGTGGACTTGCCGCAACCGGTCGGCCCCAGCAGAAGGACTCGCTCGCCGCGGCGCAGTTCGAGCGAGACGGGGCCGACGGCATCGGCTCCGCGAAAGGGGTAGCGTACCGTGACGCCACGCCAATGCGCAGCCGCGCGGTCAGGCGCCTGCCGAGCGCAGGTCATGGTCGATCCTCAGGCCGGACAAAACGCCGGTGCGATAGAGCGCCTTGACGACCAGATGGCCGGCGAGACCGCCGAGCAGCGCGCCGCTCAGGCAGCGGATGACGAACATAGCGGCGAGAAGGCCGGGCGCCAGCGCACCGTAGTCGAAGCGGATCCAGGTGTAGATAAAGGAAAAGACCGCGGACCCAACACCGGCCAGCATCAGCACGGGGAGACGATAGTTTCGCCACCGCGTGGCGGCGAAGACCGCCTCGGCGCCTGCGCCCTGGACCAAGCCGGTGACGAGCAGAAGCAGGCCCGCCGGACTGCCGAGCAAGACCTGCACGAAGGCGGCAAGGAATTCGGAGAGCAACGCCGCGCCGGGCTTGCGAATGATCGCCGCGGCGATGATGGAGACGATAAACCAGAAGCCCATGACGACATCCATGGTGACGGCGCCGAAGATCGCCTGGGCGACGAGCCAGACCTGCACCCAGCCGAGATAGAGGACGGCGAAGACCGCGCCGAGCACGGCGACGGTCAGGATTTCACGCAGGGTCCAACGATAGGATGTGTCCATGACGAATACCTCGCGGGTTGACGGACGAAGAGGATAAGGCGGGAAACGAAGGCGGCCGGACGCTGCGCGTCAGGCGGCCCTGGAGGGGCTGTTGGCCGAGATCTTCATGTCCATGGCGACATGGCCTTCTTCCGGCGCACCGAAGCGCAGAAAGGCCTCCGACAGGGTCGCGAAGACGGGGCCGGCGTCACCGCGCAGTTTGGTGCAGAAGTTCTTCGGCCGATCGAAGACACCGGATTCCCTGAGGAAATCGATGCAGCCATAGATCTCGTCCATGTGCTGCCCCTCGCCCAGCGGATAGAGCGAGAAATGCGCGGCGACGTCCTGGCCCGTGACCGCCACTTCGGCGACCGCCTGTTTCGCGGCGACGATGCGCCCGGCAAGCGGCGAAACCGAGCCGACGCTGCCCAGAGGCGTGCAGATGTCGTCGTCCGGATGGCCCGGGCAGCCGCGCGAAACGGTCGCGGACAGGACACAGTGGATGCCGCCCGAAGACGCCGCGACGAAGAGGTCGCGCATGGCAGGGAAGAGCAGTTCCGGCGGCCCGACGATCAGCGTTGTGAGGTCGTCGGTCTCGATATGGAATTTGGGACGGTAGGGGTCGAGCGCGGACAATGCGCCGAGAATGACGCCGACGAAATCGTCGGACATGGGATAGAGTGCAACTTGCGCGCCTGAATACATCTTCGCCTCGCTCCGCTGGCATTAACCAGATCAGCTTCTAGGGTCCGAAGGCTTGGCGCCTTGCATCTCAGCCCCGGCAATACGGAGCTCCCCTGTCGATAGCGCATTGGGTAACACCCGCCGAATGCAGGGTGCAAGGGGGAAATTGCAATGACGTAACGTGATGCGTACCGGCGGTTGGCAAGCCGACGCGGAGTCAACTAAAGGTATAAGTGGCCGCAGGACCGCGGCCATTTGTTGCGAGTTTTGCTTTTGCAGGTGCGAGAATGTCCGCTCACACGAATGACGGAACCGCGATGGGGAGGGGTTCTCGCGCAGATGGCGTGAACGAGCCGCAGCCGGCGCTTTATCCGACACATTTCGACGATCTGCGTCCGCGCCGTCCGATCGGCGAAGCGCGCTGGCTCAACGCTAGCGCCTGCCTCGCGCATCCGCGCGCGATCCTCTCGTTCCGGAAGCATCTCGGCTTCCACCCCAATATCGCGCTGCCCGTGACCTATCACGAGAAAATGTACTGGCGGCGGATCTTCGACCACGATCCGGCTTTCAACATTTTCTGCGACAAGCTCGCCACGCGGCGGCTTTTCGAGGGTCTCGACGAACCGGTTCGCATCCCGAAACTGCTGTGGACCGGTAGCGAGCCGGACGCCCTTCCCGGCGAGCTGATGCGCGCCGGGGTGGTGGTGAAACTGAATGCCGGTTGCCGGCAGAACTGGTTTTTCGCCGAGCGCGGCGCCGACAGGGACGCCTTCAGGCGCGAGACCCGGAAATGGCTGGCGCGTCCCTATGGCGGCAAGCATGTGCAATGGGGCTATCGCGACGTGGAGCGCCGGCTGTTTGCCGAGGAGGAGATCGGCGGCGGCGCGCCGCTCGACGAATTGAAGGTGCACCTGTTCGGCGGCAAGGTCTATTACACCGTGCTGTATCGCGCCGAAAAATCGCCCGAAAGCCAGGCGGGCATTTACGATCGCGACGGAAAAAGGCTCGAATTGATGACGTCGATGGCCTGGTTCCGGCCGGACAAGCGGTTGCCACCGGATTACCCGGCGCCCGACTGCTACGCTGCCGCGATGCGCGCCGCCGAGGAGATCGCGCGGGACACGGACTATCTGCGCGTCGACTTCATGGTGGCGGACGGCGTGCTTTATGCCGGCGAGGCGACGGTCTATCCGTCGGCCGGACACATGACGATGTCTCACCGCTCGATCATGAACGACATGGCGCGGGTCTGGGACTTGCGCCGGAGCTGGTTCCTGAGAGCGCCGCAACAGGGATGGAAAGCGCGTTACCAGGCACGGCTCAGGGCCTTCATCGAGGAGGAGCAGGCGGCCTATGAAGCGCTCATGTCGGAGCGCGACTATCAGAGGGCCTGACGGCGGCGGACACTGAAATCCCTCTCATGGCAGCCTCACCCCGGAAAGCGGTAATGGGCGAACTGTTCGCGCAGCGCCGTCTTCTTGATCTTGCCGGTGGCGGTGTGGGGGATTTCGTCGACGAAGGCGACGTCGTCCGGCATCCACCATTTGGCGATCTTGCCGTCCATGAAGCCGAGGATGTCGTCGCGCGACGGCGCGCAACCCTCCCTGGCGACGATGACGAGAAGCGGCCGCTCGCCCCATTTCTCGTGGGCGAGGCCGATGACGGCCGCCTCGGCGACCTCCTCGTGGCCGACGGCGAGGTTTTCCAGCTCGATCGAGGAGATCCACTCGCCGCCGGACTTGATCACGTCCTTGGAGCGATCGGTGATCTGCATGTAGCCGTCGGCGTCGATATGGGCGACGTCGCCGGTGTCGAACCAGCCATGGCTGTCGAATTGCTCGGCGCCGTCGCCGCCGTAATATGAGGACGCGACGGCCGGGCCGCGCACCTTCAGCCGGCCGAAGGTCTTGCCGTCCCATGGCAGTTCGTTGCCGTCGTCATCGGTGACGATCATCTCGACACCGAATGGCGCGGCGCCCTGTTTCTGCTTGACGTCGAGCAGGGCGTCGCCGGTCTTGTCGGCATGCTGGGGCTTCATGGTGCAGAGCGAGCCGAGCGGGCTCATCTCGGTCATGCCCCAGGCGTGGATGACCTCGACGCCGTAATTGTTCTCGAATTTCTCGGTGATGGCGCGCGGACAGGCGGCGCCGCCGATAATGACCTTGTTCAGATGCGGCAGCTTCGCCCCGGTCTGCTCGAGATATTGCAGCAGCATCAGCCAGACCGTGGGCACCGCCGCGGTGACGGTGACCTTCTCGGTGTCCAGCAATTCGTAGATGGATTCGCCGTCCATCTTGCCGCCCGGCATGACCATCTTGGCGCCGACCATCGGACTGGCCTGACCGAGACCCCAGGCATTGGCGTGGAACATCGGCACGACGGGCAGGATGACGTCTTTAGCGCCGATGCCCATGGCGTCGGGCATGGCCGCCATCATGGCGTGCAGAACGTTGGAGCGGTGCGAATAGAGGACGCCCTTGGGGTCGCCGGTCGTGCCCGAGGTGTAGCACATGCCGCAGGCGGCATCCTCGCCGATATCGGCCCATTCGAAATCGCCGTCGGCCTCTGCCAGCCAATCCTCGTAGGCGACGACATTGGGCAGCGCGGTTTCGGGCATGTGGGCGGCGTCGGTCATGACGACGACCTTGCGCAGCGTTTCCACCGACGGGGCCAGCTTTTCGACCAGCGGCATGAAGGTCAGATCGGTGAAGATGGCCCGATCGGTCGCGTGGTTCATGATCCAGGCGATCTGGTCGGGGAAGAGGCGCGGATTGAGCGTGTGATAGACGCCGCCCATGCCCATGATGCCGAACCATGCTTCCAGATGGCGGCCGGTGTTCCAGGCGAGCGTTGCGATGCGGTCGCCGGGCTGGAAGCCTTCGCGGGCCAGCAGCTGGGCGATCTTCTTCGCGTTGGCGCGCACGCCCGCATAGGTGGTGCGCATGATCGGCCCCTCGACGGAGCGCGACACGACCTCGCGGTTCGGGTGCTGCCTCGCGGCGTGATCGATGATCTTGTGGCAGACGAGCGGCCACTCCTGCATCAGTCCAAGCATGCTTCTCCTCCCAAAGATGCTGCGCAGGGAATGTGAAGGACAGACGGGGGAAATGTCCAGAGGGTTCAACCTGTCGCGACTGCGATTGCCCGCCTGTCGTCAGGGAAGTTTTGTCGCTAGTCTGCCGCGACATCAGCCCAGGAGGAATGCCAATGCAATTGCCGGACTTCATCCGCGCTTTCAGCGCTATCGACCTTCCGATGCCCGAAGAGGTGGTCTCGACCCACGCGCTGCGGTCGGACCGGGGTCTTATGGTCATCTTCTCGGCGCACAAGGATATCGAGGTGCCGCCGCACGCACACAAGGGGCAATGGGGCACCGTCCTGGAAGGCACGCTCGAACTGACGATCGGCGGCGAAACCTGGACTTACCGACCGGGCGATACTTATGACATCCCGTCCGGGATCGAGCACAGCGCGCGTCTCAAGGCGGGATCGAAGGTACTCGATATTTTCGAGGAACCGGACCGATACGCCCTGAAGGATTGACGGCGAGGCGACCCCTCAGCCGCATGGCGGGCGGTTCCTGCCGCATGCCCGTGTTGCTTGCCCGCCCTGCTCCGCTAGGTTAAGGGCTGAAGGGCGTGCACGCCACCAAGGGAAACCATGCGAAAGGTCAGCCGTCACAGGATCGGTTTCTTGAGAACGCTGCTGTTTATGGCGGCGGCGTTGTCGCTGTTCGTCAATGGCGGCGTGTTCGCGCATGCGCATGAATTCGAGGCGGCCACGCATATCCATTCGGCCGACGCCGCCGACGGACATCAGCACCATTCGCCCTGCCCGAATTGCAAGGGCGACGAGCGGCCGGTCCATTGCGGCGCGAACATCCTGATGACCGCGGCGATCGCCGAACCGGACCATCCGGCCCCGGCCCGGCAACTTGCCGAAACCCGCCACAGCCAGATGACCGAGCATTTACTCGCGCCTGAATCACCGCCTCCCCGACCCTTCCCCGTTTTCGACATGTGACGCAGCAGCCATCCCGGCTGCCCGACATCGAACAACGAGGAAAAAAAATGAAAATCCAGAAAATCATCGGCGCCGGCGCCATCGGCCTGGCGTTCGTCGCGGCCGCCCATGCACATGGCGGCGCCACCGGAATCGTCAGGGAGCGCATGGAGGCCATGGAAGCCATGGGCGATGCGGTCAAGACACTCGCGGCCATGATGAGCGGCGAAACCGATTATGACGCCTCGACCGTCAGGGACGAAGCCGCGGCGATCCGGCAACATGCCGGCGAGGCGATCACCAGCCTGTTTCCGGAGGGCAGCGGCGGCAAACCATCGGAAGCCAAGCCCGGCATCTGGTCGGATTGGGAGGAGTTCGCCGCGCTCGCGATGCAGCTCGAGACCTATGCGGAAGGCCTGGAAAGCGCGGCCGGGAATGGGCTCATGCACGGGGGCAGCCCGGGCGCCAGCAACATGATGGGCAGCGGCTCCGGCATGATGGGCGGCGGCATGACGGGCGCTGCCGTGACGCCGGACTCCGAAGCGCTGGCCGCCATGCCCGCGGACGGCGTCTTTGCAATGATGACGCAGACCTGCTCGGCCTGCCACACGAAGTTCCGGGTCGACAAGGACTGAACCATGCGGCGGTTGATCACGATCGCCGCCCTCGCCGCCATATTGGCGGCGGGGGGCGGCTTCGCGCTTTCGGCATGGCCCGTCGGCAACACGGTGACGCTCAGTGGGCTGGAGGGCGACGCCGCCCGCGGGGCCTATCTGGCGCGGATGTCCGGCTGCATCGCCTGCCATACCGACAGCGAAGACGGTGGAGCGCCGCTGGCGGGCGGCGTGCAACTCGAGACGGGGTTCGGCACCTTCCATTCGCCGAATCTCACGACGGACTATGAACGCGGCATCGGCGCGTGGACGCCGGAGATGTTCGCCAAGGCGGTTCGCCAGGGTGTGTCGCCGGAGGGCGAGCCGTATTACCCGGCTTTTCCCTATCCGTTCTATTCGCGGTTTTCCGACCAGGACATCGCCGATCTCTGGGCGGCGTTCCGGACCGTCCCTGCGGTGGAAACGGCATCCGAACCGCAGGACTTGCGGTTTCCCTACAGCTTCCGGCCGGCGCTGAAGGCATGGCGGGCGCTGTTCCTCGATCTAGGGCCGCTCGAACCGATGCCGGAGCGGAGCGAGGCCTGGAACCGCGGCCGCTACATCGTCCGGGGCCCGGCGCATTGCGGGGCCTGCCACACGCCGCGCAACCTGCTCGGCGCGCGGCAGGCGGAACTCGCCCTGCACGGTGCCAAGGACTTGCCGGACGGCGGCAAGTCGCCGCCAATCACCGCCGACAGGCTGAAGGCGCAGGGCTGGACCGTCAAAAACCTGGCCTATGCGCTACGCAGCGGCATCACGCCGGAAGGCGACGCCTTCGGCGGCTCGATGGGCGAGGTCGTGCGCGACGGAACGGCTTTTCTCTCCGACGCCGATCTCCGGGCCATCGCCCTCTATCTTCTCGACAAGGACGACATCGATGAATCCTGACCGACGCGACTTCCTGCGGCTGTCGTTGGGCACCGCCGCCTTTACCGCCCTTCCGTCCTTCGCCGCGGCGCAGGACGACGGCATCATCCAGCTGACGGCGGGGCCGAGCGAGAAATCGCTCTATCCCGGACGCGCCGCGCCCTCTTCTTTGTGGACCTATAACGGCATGTCGCCGGGGCCGGAGATCCGGGTCCGGAAAGGCGAGCGCGTGCAGGTGCGGCTGACCAACAATTTGGAGGAGCCAACGTCGGTTCACTGGCACGGCATCCGGATCGACAACGCCATGGACGGCGTTTCGGGGCTGACACAGGCGCCGGTGCCGCCCGGCGAAAGCTTCGATTACGACTTCGTCGTGCCGGACAGCGGGACCTTCTGGTACCACGCCCACAACAGGAGCTGGAACCAGGTCGCGCGCGGGCTTTACGGGCCGCTGATCGTCGAGGAGCCGGAAGCCGCGTTCGACCGCGATCACGACCTGACGCTGGTGATCGACGACTGGCGTCTCGGCGATGACGGGGCGCTGGATCTCGCCAGTTTCGGCTCGATGATGGACTGGAGCCATGGCGGGCGGATGGGCAACTGGCTGACCGTCAATGGCGAGAGCCTGCCGGTCTATGCGCTGAAAGCAGGCGAGGCCTACAGGCTGCGGCTGATCTGCGCCGCCAATGCGCGGGTCTTCGAACTCGATCCGGCGCGGTTCGGGGCGCAGGTCCTCGCCTATGACGGGCAGGCGCTGCCGGAGCCGGCGACGCTCGGCTATTCGCCGTTCCTGCTCGGGCCGGCGCAGCGGGTGGACCTGCTGGTCGTGCCGCAGGAGGATTTTGCGCTGGAGGAAATCTCGGGCAACGAACTCTTCGCCTTCGCCAGCTTCAAGGTCGAGGAAGGCAGCGGCGCGCATACGGCCATTCCGCGGACATCCGCCAACGCCATCCCGGAGCCGGACCTCGCCAACGCAATGACCGTGCGCATGGAGATGACCGGCGGGGCGATGGGGGGTTTTGCCGAGATCACCTACAAGGGCCGCCGGCTGCAGGGCGAGGACGTCCAGACAACGCGGCAGGTCTGGGCCTTCAACGGCGTCGCGAACCTCGCCGACGAGCCGCTGTTCCGGGCGAAGCGCGGCGAGACGGTGGTGATCGAAACGGTCAACGAAACGGCATGGGTTCATGCGATGCATACGCATGGGCACCATTTCCGGGTGACCGAACGGTCCGGTGCGACCGTGGATGACGGCAGGCCCTGGCGCGACACCTTTCTGATCGGGCCGCAGCAGACGACGAAGATCGCCTTCGTGGCCGACAATCCGGGCAAGTGGCTGTTTCATTGCCACATGCTGGAACATGCGGCGGCGGGCATGAACACATGGTTCGAGGTGGAAGCATGAACAGGCGCATCCTGATCGCGGGGACGGCGGTGGCGGTCGTGGCGGCGGCGGCCGTTTGGCTGTTTTCGGGCGTAGACCGGGCGGATGGCGCGCTGCTGCGTCCCGCCGACGCGAAGCTGGTCGCGCTCGGCGCGGAGATCTATGCGGACAATTGCGCGTCGTGTCACGGTGACGACCTGAAGGGCCAGCCGAACTGGCAGGATCCCGGCGCGGACGGGCTGATGCCGGCGCCGCCGCATGACGAGACCGGGCATACATGGCACCATCCCGATGAGATCCTGTTCGCGATCACCAAGCACGGCGTGGCGAAGGCGGCCAATTTGAAGGACTACACATCGGCCATGCCGGTCTACGAGGATATACTGACCGACGAGGAGATCATCGCGGCGCTTTCGTGGATCAAGGCGCAGTGGCCTGCCGAAATCCGCGAACGGCACGACGTGATGAACGCGCAGTACCGGGCGCTGGAAAAGGGGGCCTACAATTAGTCAGCCGGTCCGGCCCGGCAATTGCCGGGCCGTGAACCAGAGCGCGAGCGGCGGGATCACCAACCATTGCAGGAGCGGGCTCAGGCCGGTGCCGAAGGGCGGGACGAGCGGCATCAGCTCGGAATAGGTCCAGCGCATGCTGACCTGCGTGTAGTAATATTCGAAGCCGACCGTCAGGGCGACGCCGACGGCGAGATAGACCAGCATGGGCAGGATCTTGGGCGCGACGAACCAGTATCGCGACCGGGCCGTCGCGCTGGCGATCCAGAAGGCGGTCAGCGCGAAACCGACATCGCCGAAGGTGGCCGAGGTGCAGAGCTTCACGCCGTCCCAATGCGGCAGTTCGGCCATGCCCGCATAGGTCGGCGCCTGCAGATATTCCCAGACGAAATGCAGGAGGAAGGAAAAGACCGCCACTCCGAATTCCGGCTGGTTCGCGATGCCGCGCATGAACTGGCTCCCTTGTCGACAGCGGAGAGACCCTAAACTTTCCAGTGCGGGGAAGGTCAATTCACGAAGAAGTATTCCGCGCGGGTAAAAGCCCTCAGCCGCGCGGCGGGCGCTCCCTGAAGACGGATTTGCGGATGGTGGCGTGGACGCCGAAATTGCCGTCGGCGACCTGGGTGACGCCGAAATCGGCGGCAAGCGACATCAGCGCCAAAGCCTCATCCTCCTCCAGCGCGTAGGTGTCCATGAGGAAGCGGCGCGTCTGGCGGAAGGCGCTTCGGAGCGCGAGGTCGACGGTGGAGCGCTGATAGACCTCGGCCTGGGCGTTCTTGCCGAGATCGCGCAGATAGTTCGGGAAAGAAAAGCTCTGAATGACCCATTCGTCCGGCGTCTCGATGAGCGGCGTCTTCAGGCCGTCCAGACAGACCGGTTTCTCGGCCCCGGCCTTGTGCAGGCGGATGCGAATGTCGGCGGTCAGCGAGCATTCGAGCCCGGTGCCGTTGATCTCGCCGTCGGACTGGGCGAAATGGCCGTCGCCGATCGAGAGCAGCGCCCCGTCGACGGCGACGGGCAGATAGATGCGCGCGCCCTTGCCGGCGCTCCAGTTGTCGATATTGCCGCCGAAATAGCCGGGCGGGATGGAATCGACGACATCGGCCTCGCGCGGGGCCACGCCGATGAAGCCGAAATGCATGCGCGCCGGGATCTCGACGCCGGAAAGCGCAGCCATGTTCTTCTCGATGGAGCCGTGATCGATCGGCACGCCGGGATAATCCATCGTCTTGTGCAGCGTACCATAGGGATCGGTCTGCGGCGTCCAGCGGAAGTTGTAGAGCGGGCGGGCGGCGTTGGGCTTGTCGAGCTCGATCTCGAAGATGGTAATCGTCTCCCGGCGCTCGGGATGATCGAGGAGATCGTTGTACTGGTAGCCCCACCAGGCGGAGGCGTTGGAGGCGAAGGCCTTGCCGGCGTGGGCGGGATTGGCGCTGGGGCGCGGCGCGATGTCGAGGAACTCGACCTCGAGGATGTCGCCGGGTTCGGCGCCGCGGACATGGATCGGCCCGGTGCAGATATGGACGCCGAAGCCCTCGCCCGCGCCGCGGCCGAAGACGGAGGCGTTCATCGGGCCGGCGCCGCGGCGCTCGACGCCCTTGTGGTCGGACGTCCAGGCAAAGACGCTCTCCGCGCCGGGATCGCCGGCGACCATGCGGTCCCAGTCGTCGCCGGCATGCTGGGTGAGCGTCTCGATGGTGACCGTCGCGCCGGGTTCGACGAACAGGGCCGGCGGCAGGGTGCGGCTCATATAGCCCCAATGGACCGTCTGGGCATTGGCCGGCAGGTGATAGTGATCCGGACTGACGGCGACCGCCCCCTGTTCGGCGGGGGCCTGCGCGGCGAGCGCCTTGACCCCGCCGGCCTGTTTCGCGTCGCGCTTGCCGGCATGGTCCGGCGGCAGGCCGCGCTTGGAGTAGCTGTCCTCGCCGCCGGCCACCGAGCGGCGCAGTTCGGTCGGGCTCATTTCGTAGGCGGCCGAGAAGGCGCGGCTGAAATAGGCCTGGTCGCGGAAACCCCAGCGCAGGCCGATGGCGGCGATGCTCTCGGAGGCGTGGTTCGGATCGATCAGGTCGGCGCGGCAGCGTTCGAGGCGCTGGTGGCGCAGATAACCGGAGAAGGAGTCATCGCGCAGCTGGAACAGCCGCTGCAGATAGCGCACCGAGATGCCCTCCTTGCGGGCGATGTCGGCGGGCGTCAGGTCCGGATCGGAGAGGTTCGCGTCGATGGCGGCGGCGACACGGCGGAAATGCGCCGTCTGCACCTCGGTCATCGGACCGTTGGGCGCGCGCGATTCCACCAGAAGCGCACTGGCGACGAGTTCGGTAACCGCCAGTTCGCCGGCGGTGAGATCGGCCTGTTCGAGCTGGCCGACGCTGCCGGCCAGCATGCGCAGCACCGGGCGGGCGGCCAGCGCCGCGAAGGTACGGCCGAGCACGACGGGCGCATCCAGCCCGGACCGGCCGAGCCGGGTCGCCAGCGGGGCGCGCGGAAGCTGCAGCAGGATCGCATCGAAATCGCTGCGCCAATGCAGACGCCAGGGCATGTCCATGCCCATGACCGCGAGATTGTCATCGGCGAGATCGGTGGCGCGCGGGCCGCAGGCGAGCGTCGCGCGGCCCTTGAGAACGAGGATCAGCATGACCGGCGCGTCGCGGCTGCCGGCTTCCGCGGGCAGCAGGGTCTGGCGCTCGCCGACAATACGGGCGAGCCGCGCGCCGGAACTGGACGAGCGGATGTCGATGGCGCCGTCGGAAACCTGCCTGTCGCCGAAGAACTCGGCCTTCAGGCTGATCTGCGCAAGCCGCGATTGCCAGGCTTCGCCGCGCATGACGAGCGGCAGGCTGTCAACGGTGGGCGGATTGTCGATCATGGCGCGGCATCCTGCTCCTGCGCGGCCGACGGCGGCGGCGAAGGCGGCTTTCGGCACACCTCGCCCAAGACCTTAACCGGGCCAATACATCATAGCGAGGCCGGGGCCAAAATCTTTGCACCGGGGCGAACAATCTCATGACTATTCGGCTACAGACAGAGGCCGAAGGAAGGCTTGGAAGCCTTGCCCGTATCGCTCCCAACTCTTTGTTCTTAGTAATCTTTTTTCCGCATAGCGAGCCTCTTTGCAGGCTGAATCCCTCCGGCGTGACGCATGGGCAACCGATTGCAAGATGCGACAGTCGCCCGAATAATCGGCGCTGTTTCCACCTCCCAAAACGAAGGAAAAACAGCATGTGCAAAGGCGATGACGTCAACTGTCCGCATTTCGAAGAACACTACCAGAAATTCCGCGAAGACCTGGATGTCGAGCGGCGCGGCTTCCTCAGGAGCAGCCTGTTCGCGGCCGGCGGCCTCGGCGCGCTGGGCGCAGCCGGCGGGTTGTCGCTGGTGACCCCGGCTCTGGCGCAGGCCTCGGAAGCGCGGCAGCCCGAGACGCGGGCCTTCCATCACCTGCCGGCCAATGACCAGACCGTGCATTGGGGCTATTTCTCCAAAAAGCTGACGCCGAAGGTCGAAGTCGACAGTGGCGACATCATCACCATCGAGACGCTGACGCACCATGCCGGCGACGACACGGAGCGCATGGTCGAGGGCGACGAGGGCGCGGAGAGCGTCTATCTGTGGACCAAGGACAAGAAGGGCGTCGACCGGCGCGGCGCGGGCCCGACCGACCCGGCCGTCTACAAGAAAGGTTCGGGCGAAGGCCAGGGCGTGCATATCATGACCGGGCCGGTCTATGTGCGCGGCGCGGAACAGGGCGACATCCTCGAAGTGCGCATCCTCGACTGCGTGCCGCGCCCCTCGGGCAATGCGAAATTCGCCGGCAAGTCCTACGGCTCAAACGCGGCGGCGAACTGGGGTTTCCAGTACAACGACCTGCTCGGCGGCGAGAAGCGCGAGGTGGTGACGATCTACGAAGTCGACACCGCCGGCGGTAAAAGCTGGGCGGAAGCGGTCTACAACTTCAAATGGGTGCCGCAGACCGACCCGTTTGGCGTGACCCATGCGACGATCGACTATCCGGGCGTGCCGGTCGACCATTCGCTGACCAACCGCAACTACGATGCGCTGAAGGGCGTGCGGCTGCCGATCCGGCCGCATTTCGGGACGCTGGGCCTCGCGCCGGCGGAGGCTGACTATGTCGACACGATCCCGCCCAGCTACACCGGCGGCAATATCGACAACTGGCGCATCGGCAAGGGCGCGACGATGTATTACCCGGTCTCCGTCGACGGCGCGCTGCTGTCGGTCGGCGACCCGCATGCGAGCCAGGGCGACAGCGAATTGTGCGGCACGGCGATCGAATGCTCGCTGACCGGCACGTTCCAGCTGATCGTACACAAGAAGGCCGACCTCGCCGGCACGCCGCTCGAGGAGCTGAACTACCCGATGCTGGAAACGCAGTCGGACTGGCTGGTGCACGGCTTCTCGTTCTCCAACTACCTGGAGGAGCTCGGCCCGAACGCGCAGAGCGAGATCTATTCGAAATCCTCGATCGACCTCGCCATGCGCGACGCCTTCCGCAAGATGCGGCACTTCCTGATGACGACGAAGGGGCTGACCGAGGACGAGGCGATCTCGCTGATGTCGATCGGCGTCGATTTCGGCATCACCCAGGTGGTCGACGGGAACTGGGGCGTGCACGCCATCGTCAAGAAGGACATCTTCGCCGGGATGGCCTGATCTCGCCCTTCCCGATGCTTCCGCGGGTTATGCGCCTCGCGGAAGCGCAAGCCCGGACGCCGCGCTCACGTCGGCGTCCGGGTTCCTTGCGACCGGATGTGCTCAAGTTCTCGCCCAAGGCCAAGAATTTTTGTTAGTATTCACTTTCCTTTTAACTCGAACGGCGGTTTCGCCGGGCGAGTTCGCGGTAAAGGGCCTCGCGGCTGACGCCCAGCTCGCTTGCCAGCTCCTGCCATTGACCTTTCGGGGGTAGACCCCCGTCCTTTGCGGAAAGCCACGCATCGAGCCGTTCGGCGACGGTTCTGAGCGTCCTTATTTCCGATTTCATGCGCGCTTCCTGAACCGCATGGGCAAGGCGGCGCTCCCATGCCTCGGCGAGGCCCCGATCCGACGCCAGCGCCCGCGCGAAATCGGCCTTCGACACCGCCTCGACCGTGCAGGGCTCCAGCGCCGCCGCGTCGCAGTGATAGCGGTCGGAGTAGGCCGAGGCCTCGGCCAGCACGTCGCCCTCTCCTGCGGTCTGCAACAGCAGTACGGTTCCCTGCGGCGTGGTACGGTTCAAGGCGATCCGGCCGGCGCGAACCCGATACATGACCGCGACCGCGTCGCCGGTGAGAAACAGGCTTTCGGCCGCGGAGAGCGTGCGCGAGACAGATCCGGAAAACAGGGCGTTGAGCGGACTGGACATGATCGCTATCATACGCGGTGCCCGGACTTCGTGCCACGGATGGCGCAATCACAGTTGTGTCAGGAGCCCCCCAATGAAATCCGTTCGCCTGTTTCTCGCCACGTCGATCCTTCTTGCCGGCGCCGCCTTTTCAAGCGCGTCGGACGGTCATGACGCCATGATGCAGGGCGCTCATTCCGACATGGACCATTCGGCCATGTTGGAGCATGGCGCGCCCGCGCCGGCCATGACCGAGGGCGGACAGGCCGCTTTCGCGGCTATCCAGGAAATCGTCGCCGCGCTTCTCGCCGACCCGCGAACCGACTGGGACGAGGTGAATATCGAGGCGCTCCGCC
Source organism: Ahrensia sp. (assembly GCA_002698425.1). Next base: position 219,534 of record NZXU01000050.1, read on the forward strand.
AGCACCTCATCGACATGGACAATGTGACGCTGCGCGCCCGGGTAACGACGGAAGCGGTCCCGGGCGGAGCGCGTTTCTCGGTCGCCTCGGACGATCCGGCGGTGCAGACTTCCATTCGCGCCATGACGGTCGCCCATGCTGCGACGATGGACGGCGTCGAGGGCTGGAGCCTGAAGGCCGAAGAGACATCAAACGGCGCGACCCTGACCGCGACCGGAGACGAGGTCCGGATCCGCGCGCTCGGCTATATCGGGCTGATGACCGTCGGCATGCACCACCAAGAGCATCATCTGGCGCTGGCGCGCGGAGCGATGCCTCACTGATCGGCCGTCGAGTCCCGGTCTTCCATCGTGACGATAACGGCGCCGCTGGCGTGGCGTGTCTCGACGCGGCGGTGGGCGGCGGCGATGTCGGCGAGAGGGAAGGTGCTGTCGACGACGCCGCGCAATTCGCCGTTTTCCATGAGCTGGGCGAGATGCTCGATGTCCTCGCGACGGTCGCCGGAGACGGCGAGCACGATCTTCGGCCCACCGGTCAATGCGGCCATGAGCGCCTGAAGGATCTCGCGGCCGCCAAACTCCAGCGGCACGTAGCGGCCGGCTTTCTCGAGGATGCGCCGGGCCTTCGGGTATGGCAGCTTGCCGACCGTATCGAGGACGACATCGTAGCGATCGCCGGAGGCGGAAGCATCCTGGTTGCGGTAGTCTATCACATGGTCGGCCCCGAGCGACCGGACGAGCTCGACGTTGTCGGTTCCGGCGACGCCGGTCACCTCCGCCCCCATGATCTTCGCGAGCTGGACGGCATAGGCGCCGACACCGCCCGAAGCGCCGTTGATCAGCAGTTTGCGGCCCGGCTTCAGGTCAGCGGAATCGCGCAGGAAGACGAGCGCCGAGACGCCGCCGAACGGGACAGCGGCGGCTTCTTCGTAAGTAATTGCTTTCGGCTTTATGGCCACCGGTCCATCGGCCTTGACGGTCAGATAGTCTGCATGGGCGCCGGCGCCGGAAAAGCCGAACACCGGATCGCCGAGCCTGAAGCGGGTGACATCGGCCCCGCGCGCGACGACGCGGCCGGCGAATGCCAGGCCGAGGACGGGGTTCTTCGGCTTTGTGAGGCCCATCATCAGCCGGCCGGGCAGCGCCATGATGCCGGGAAAGGCGGCGGCGCGCAGACGCCAGTCGGCGGTGGTGACCGGTGCGGCGAAGACCTTGACGAGAATCTCGTCATCGCCGGGTTCGGGGCGTTCGATTTCGGCGACTTTCAGGATATCGGCGTCGCCGTAACGGTCGGCAAGTGCGGCTCTCATCGTTTCATTCCTATCCGAGGATTTCGATGGATGCGATATAGCCATGCGTATACGCAGAGTGAATTGACCATAATTCGTCTTCTGATATGCGTTTTCGCATGGATTGGAAGTCGGTGAAATTCGACTGGAACCGGGCGCGCGCCTTCCTGGTCACGGCGGAAGAGGGGTCGCTTTCGGCGGCGGCGCGGGCGCTGGGAATGGCGCAGCCGACGCTCGGCCGACAGGTCGACGCGCTGGAAGCCGAACTCGGCGTCATTCTGTTCGAACGCGCCGGACGCGGGCTGACGCTGACCCCGGCGGGTCTGGAACTGCTCGACCATGTACGCGCCATGGGCGAGGCGGCGGGACGTGTCTCGCTGACGGCGTCGGGCCAGGCGCAATCGATCGAGGGGACGATCTGCATCACCGCGAGCGAGATCTATTCGGCCTATCTGCTGCCGCCGATCGTCGCGCGGCTGAGACGCGAGCAACCAGGCATCGAGGTCGAGATCCTTGCCTCGAACGCCACGATCGACCTTAAGCGGCGCGAGGCGGATATCGCCATCCGGTCGTTCCGGCCGACCCAGCCGGACCTGATCGCGAGAAAGGTCTGCGACGACCTTGCCCGGCTCTATGCGGCAGAGAGCTATCTTGAGCGGATCGGTAATCCCGAAACGCCGGAGGAGCTTTCGAATGCGGAGTTCATCGGCTTCGACACGACATCGGTGATGGTCGACGGGCTGAACCGGCTCGGCCTGTCACTGACGCAGAAGAACTTTCCGGTACTGACCGGCAACCACCTGGTGCATTGGGAACTGGTGAAGGCGGGGGTCGCCATCGGCATCGTGCCGGAGGCAATCGGCGACCGCGAACCCGGCGTGCGGCGCGTGCTGGCGGATTTCACGCCGATGGAGTTCCCGATATGGCTGACGGCGCATCGCGAGTTGAACACCAGCCGGCGGGTGCGCATGGTGTTCGACCTGCTGGCCGAGGAACTCGGCAAACCGAGAAGGCAAGGAGACAGATGACCGAGACCGTTTATCCATCGCGGGGCCCGGAAGGGCGCGTGCCGTCGCCGGCGCATCCGCACAAACGGCGCGAGGCGCTGCCGCAGCACGAGCCGAAATCGGATCTCGACGATCCCGGCGCGACCGCACGGCTTGCCGCCATCATCGCAAGCGATAGCTATCGTCCGGCGATCCAGGATGTCGGTTTTCTCGGGCGCGACGCGGCGCGCGGGCCGCGGCTGGAGCTCGATTATCTGAAGGCGGAAACGCTGCTGGAGCGGCACGGCATCGAGCATTCGATCGTGGTGTTCGGCTCAACGCGCATTCCCGAGCCGGCGACGGCGCGCAGGCGGCTGGCGGCCGCCGAAGCGGCTCTGGCCGACGACCCGGACGATGCGGAGTTGCAGGCCCGGGCGGGCGCGGCCCGGCGTATCGTCGCCAAGAGCCGCTATTACGAAGTGGCGCGTGATTTCGGCAAGATGATCGGCGATGCGCAGGGGCCGGAAGGCCACCGGCTGGTCGTTGTCACCGGCGGCGGGCCGGGGATCATGGAGGCCGCCAATCGCGGCGCATGGGATGCAGGCGCGCGAACCGTCGGGCTCAACATCACCCTGCCGCATGAACAATATCCGAACCCCTACATCACGCCGGATCTGTGCTTCCAGTTCCATTATTTCGCCATGCGCAAACTGCATTTCATGATGCGGGCCCGGGCGCTGGTCGTGTTTCCGGGCGGCTACGGCACGATGGACGAATTGTTCGAGACGCTGACGCTGATCCAGACCCGCAAGATCGCGCCGGTGCCCGTGGTACTGGTCGGCGAAGCGTACTGGCGGCGGGTCTTCGACCCGGATTTCCTGATCGAGGAAGGCACAATCGCGCCGGAGGATCGCGACCTGTTCTGGTTCGCCGAGACGGCGGAGGAGATCTGGAACGACATCCGGCACTGGTACAGGCTGGCCGGCAAGCCGCTGACCGGCGGGCAGGACGGCGAAGGCGCGCTGTGACGAAACGACCCGCAGCCTTGCCCGAGCGGCGGGTCGTTCCAGGTTCGGCCCAAACGGAGAAAGCAAGAACGATGATCAGACTCGCCGCACTGGCGCTTGCCGCCCTGCTGACCGCGACGCTGCCGGTGGCCTGGGCCGCCGACAATCCGCTAGTGGGGACTGAATGGGCCGGGACGGGCGAGGCCGTTTCCGAGGAAATTATCAGGGACGCCTTGCGCGCCGCCGATTTCGTGGCGATCGGCGAGATCCACGACAATCCCGAACATCACGCGATCCAGGCGAGGCTGATCAGCGCGATGGCGGAGGCCGGCCGCCGACCAGCCGTGGTCTTCGAGATGGTGCCGCAAGGCCTGCAGGGCGAACTGGATGCTTTCGCAGCGGAGGGATCGCAGGATGTGGCGGGGCTCGGCCAACGGCTGAAATGGGAGGAGCGCGGCTGGCCCAACTGGTCGACCTATCAGCCGATCGCCGAAGCGGCGCTGGCGGCTGGCCTTTCGCTCCATGCCGGCGATCTCGACCGCGAGACGATCCGCGCCATCGGACGCGGCGAAAGGCCGGTCGAACCCACCGTCGCCTATTCGGAGGCGATGCGGGATAACCTGGCCGAGGAATTGCGCGTTTCGCATTGCGGCTTGCTGCCGGACGAGGCGATTCCGCCGATGATCACAGTGCAGCAGGCGCGCGATACGGCAATGGCCACGGCCATGCTGGACTCTGGCGTCGAGGACGGCGCGGTGCTGATCGCGGGGTCCGGCCATGCGCGCAAGGACCGCGGCGTCCCTTTCGTGCTGGCGGCCCGCGAGCCGGACCGGTCGATCGTCTCGATCGGGATGCTGGAAGTCCGCGACGGCGCGACGGATTTTGCCGACTATCTCGATGAAGGCGAGACCGCCCTGCCCTTCGATTTCGTGATCTTTACGGCGAAGGCCAACGATATCGACCATTGCGCGGCGCTGAAGAAGCAGATGGGCAAGTAGCCGTCAGGCGACCGGCGCTTCCTCGAGCTTGCCGTCGATGCGGGTCAGTTCGGCGCGGAAGCGCGGCAGGGCCTGCGGGTATTCGGCTTGCAGCCAGGCGATCAGCTTTTCGCGGATCTCGCAACGCAGTTCCCATGTGGCGATGGAGTTACGCGCGCTCATGATGCCGCGGATGACGATCGTCTTCTCGTTGGCGTCGGTCATATGCATCTTTGCCACCTGACCATCCCAGAGCGACGACCCCTCGATCAGTTCGACCAGTTTCCTGCGCAGCGTTTCGACCGGCACCGAATAGTCGACATGCCATGTCACCGCGCCGATGATCGAGGTGCCTTCGCGGGTCCAGTTCTCGAAGGGTTTCTCGATGAAATAGGAGAGCGGTACGACCATGCGCCGCCAGTCCCAGATGCGCACGACGACATAGGTTGCGCCGATCTCTTCGATCCAGCCCCACTCGCCCTCGACGATGACGACGTCCTCCAGCCGGATCGGCTGGGTTAGAGCTATCTGGACGCCGGCGATCAGGTTGGCCAGCACCGGCCGGGCGGCGAAACCGACGGCGAGACCGGCGACGCCGGCCGATGCGAACAGACTGACGCCATATTGGCGCACGCCGTCGAAAGTGAGCAGCACGAAGGCGGCGGCGATGATGAAGATAAGGATATTGGCGGTGCGGCGCAGCACGCGGATCTGGGTGACAACCTTGCGGGCGCGCACGTTGTCTTCTCCATCCTCGGTCTCTAGGCGGTGGCCGCGCATCAGCCGGTCGGTGAAGAGATTGGTCAGGAGGATCGCCGTCCAGCCGAGCAGGCCTATCATGATGACCGAAATAGTCCGCGCGACCGCGTTCTGGAATTCAGGCGGCAGACCTGAGGCGGAGACGCCCACCGATACGGCGAGCAGGATCATGGCGAGGCGGGCCGGATTGCGGGCGCGGCCGAGCGCCTGACGCCACCAGGAACTGCGCCGCAGCATGCGGCCGAGCACGCGCCACAGGACCGCGTGAACAGCCCAGCCGACGAAGATCGCGGCGGCGAGCAGGATGAGCGGCCAAGCCCACAGGGACGCCAGCATATAGGTGTCGACAATGGCCTCTTCGGCGGTTTCGACGATTTCTTCGGGCATGTGTCCTTGCGCGGTTTGCCGATCCGAGCTGCGCCGAGGGCGGCACAGCAAAACCATTTTTGCCCCGGAGTTAGGGCAAGTCTACCGCAGTGCAACATAATTGCCGAAGGAAAGTTCCCCCGCACCCGGTATCGAGGAATCGTCGGCCATTCGACGTCCATGCTGCCGGCCGCCGACCCTGCTGAACAGGCAATAGCCGTACAATCCGGAGGCCGGCGCGGAGCGGAACAATCAGCACTCGAGTCGAATCGCTGCTAACAAACTGAAATTATTGACAGAATCAGTTTTTTCCGTAGCGTTTTGCGGTGCAATAGTCCGAAAAGGAGTGGCAATGCAAGGCAAGAGCGCTTTCGAATTGCAACTGGAAGGCTACGGGCTCACCACCGCCCATATCCTCTATCGCATGCCGGATCATCCGGGCATCCTGCAGACCTATGTCTGGCAGGATTACGACCTGGCCCCGAAGTTCCCGCAAATGTACGGCTTTCTCGACTTCTGGGAGAACAATCTCGACGGTCCGCTGCATTCCGTGCGCTACTCGCACCAGAAGCTGATCAAGCCCGGTGAGTTCCACCGCGTCGATGGCGAGATCCTGCTGAACTAGAGCCTAGTCGAGCGCCAGGACATCCGAGACGAGGCGAATGCGCTCGTCGACCGTCTCGACCACGATAACCGCATCGCCGCCGGCTTCCATGGTTTCGGCGGGCACTTCGATCTCGGCCGAAAGCTTGCCGGCGATATCGGTCTCGATCGTATCCAGAATGGTCAGGCTGTCGCCGCGGCGAAGGCCGATCCTGACGTCCCTGCTTCCGGGAAGGCCCGACGCCTCGACCTCGAACTTGCCCTCACCCTTTTTCTCGACATTGACTTCCGGCCCACGGGACGGTTCGGCGTCATCGCCAGGCAAGCCGATGCGCTCGCCGAATTCCGCGATCTCGCGACTGAGATCGGGCGTATCGGCGAGATAGTCGGAGACGGTCTTGCCGGCCGAATTGGCGGCGTCACGAATGTTGCGCCCGGCATCCTCCATGGCAATGCGCGCCCTGCCGAGGAAATCGTCAACCGCGTCTTCCTCGAAGACCGGCATCTTCAGCTTGCCTTCAGGAAGGTCTGCCACCGTTTCGGCGTCGTTGACGCGCAGGATTTCCTCCGGCTCGGTACCGCAGCGCGCGGCAAGCTGCTCAAGCGTTTCGTCCGGCTGCATCTCTTCGATGAAACCGCAGGTGGAGCGGGCGCCGGCCGGGGACGCCAGGGCGGTCGTGGCGGCGATGACAATCAGGAAGGATGTGCGGCGCATATCGGTCTCCGGGCTTCATGGAACGTGTGTCCATAACCGGCGAGCCGGGCAGAAGGTTCCGCCTCAGGCTCCGCACCAGGTTTCCGCGGGCTCGCGGCGACCGCGCCAAGTGACGGCGAGATCGCGGCGGACCAGGAGGTCGCCGACATCGCCTGCCGGCGTCAAGAGGGCGGCCAGCGTGCGGCCAAAGCGGTCCTCGCCACGGCGATGAACCCGGATCGGCTGGCGATGCAGGAGAAAAGCGAGTTCCTGTGTCGCTGCGCTCGCGCGCCGCCCTTCGGCGGGGCAGCGGGCCTTGACCTCGGGCGCATCGATGTTGACGAGGCGGATCTTCTCACCGTCGAGCCAGACCGTGTCGCCGTCGACCACGCAATTGATCCGGCGACCCGAGCCGCAGACAGGCATCGGTCGTGGCGCGACGTCCCCGGCGAAATCGGGTGCAGGCTGCGGCGCGTAGGCGCTGGTGGTCATTCGGTCGACAAGGCCGGAGACCTTCGCGAGGTCGAGGCCGCCGGTCTGGCTATAGAGAATCGCGGCGCCGATGCCGATCAGGACGAAGGCAGTCCCGACCAGGCCGGTCCGCATTAGTTGGGAGAGGTAGCGCCGCCCGGCGATTCGCGAATGCTGAGACATGGCGCGGAGCGTGGGCGCAAGGCGTTACTTTTCCGTTCAAGGACAGCCCTGTGCGCCGGGGACCGTTCGGGCGTTTCCTGATGGTGCGTTTGGTCACAGCACGAGCGAGGGGTTGCATGCATCACTGGCTTCAACGAGCACATCCGCTCATGAAACCAGTCAGAGGAAACGATCATGAAAACCTTCACCATTCGCCGCGCCGTCACGCGCAACGCGCTGCGCATCATCGTCGCCGTGACGGCGGCTGCAGCCATCGCCGGCCAGGCCCAGTCGGCCAATCACACGGACCGCGTGTCCTGCTATTTCTATGTGAATGACGGCTGCTACAACGTCTCTCCCAACTGCACCAAGGAAGAGTATGAGAGCCTGCTGGAGAATTGCGATACGGCCTATCCGCTCGGCAAGGCGCGCTCCCTGCGCGGCCCGAAAGCCTTCAAGCTGCAGTAAACGCGATCCGCGCCGGTAAGGATGCGGCCGGGAAACCGGCCGCATTTTCTTTTGCGCGGCGACGGGACAGGATAGGCAGTGTCAACAGAGACCGCGCCATGCCGATGCCGCAGGAATATTTCGCCACCTCCCGCGATTTCGAGGCCTTCATGGCGGACGCCAAAACCGCGCTCGGTCATGGATCGCATCACCAGACCTACACCACGGTGCAGGCGGTGCTGACCGTCTTCCGGCGGCGGCTTTCGGTGGGCGATGCGCTTCGGTTCGCAGGCGTGCTGCCGCCGGTCCTGCGCGCGATCTTCGTGTCGGACTGGGACGCCGCGGACGCGCAAAAGCCGTTCGGGCCGCGCGGAGCGATGGAGGCCGAGGTCAGAGCGTTTCGCGAACACCACAATTTCGCACCGACCGATGCTATTTCGACTGTGGCGGGGGTCATGCGAAAGCATGTCGATACGAGAGACTTCGAGCGCGTTCTGTCGACGCTTCCGGATGAGGCGCAGGCATATTGGGATCCGGCCGGGAATTAGGCTTCCATCGATCTAACGGGGCGGCCGAGCCGCATCGACCATATTCGGGCCTTAAAGCTTCGACATGGGTTCGCAGCGAACAAGGGGGCTCCATGCGCAAGATTTTCATTGCCATCGCCGTCATCGTCAGCGCGCTCTATCTCTGGAACGCGTCCTGGATCGCCGGGGCGCCGGCCGAGCCGCAGATCGGTCTGATTGCGCATCGCGGCGTGCACCAGACCTTCTCCCGCGAAGGGCTGACGAATGACACCTGCACAGCGGAGCGCATCTTTCCGCCCGAGCATCGCTTCCTGGAGAACACGATTCCCTCAATGCGCGCGGCGTTCGACGCCGGCGCGGATATCGTGGAACTGGACGTGCACCCGACAACGGACGGGCAGTTCGCGGTGATCCACGACTGGACGGTCGACTGCCGTACCGAGGGCAGCGGGGCGACGCGGGAGCACGACATGGCGAGCCTGAAAACGCTGGATGTCGGCTACGGCTACACGGCCGACGGCGGCACGACCCTCCCGCTGCGGGGGACCGGCGTCGGCCAGCTGCCGGAGCTGAAAGAGGTGCTGGCGGCCTTTCCGGACGGAAAGTTCCTGATCAACTTCAAGAGCCGCGAAAGGCGCGAAGGCGACATGCTGGCGGCGCTTGTCGAGGAGCACCCGGAATGGCGGAAGGAAATCTGGTCAGCCTATGGAGGCGACGCGCCCACCATGCGCGCCAACGAGCTGATCGACGGGCTGGACGGTTATGGCGCAAAGCAGATGAAGTCCTGCCTGCTCGGCTATCTGAAACTTGGCTGGAGCGGGTATGTCCCGGAGGCCTGCCGCAACACCCATGTTATGGTGCCTGGCAACCTGGCGCGTTTCGCCTGGGGCTGGCCGCACCGGTTCCGCGCGAGGCTGGAGGCGGCGGGAAGCGACATCATCCTGATCGGCCCCTATTCGGCGGGCGACTCCGGCTCGCGCGGCATCGACAGCGTGGAAGAGCTGTCGCTGATCCCGAAGGGCTTCGACGGCTATGTCTGGACAAACCGGATCGAGCTGATCGGCCCCGAACTGGCGGCGCGCCGGCAAGGCGGCGACTGAGAGAGAAGCCGGATCGCGGCCCGTCAGCCGCCGCACCAGGTTTCGACGGGTTCCTCGCGGCCTTTCCAGGTGGCCGCGACATTGAAGCGGACCATCTTGCGGCCGACATCGCCGTCGGGAATCCGGACTTCGGCGAGAACGCGGCCGAACGCGTCGCGGCCCTTGCCGCGGAGTTCGATCGGTTGATTGTCGAGCAGCTGCTGCAACGTGGCGCGCGCCTCGCGGGCCCGCGCCGTCTCCGACAGACATCGCCCCTCAAGCTGCGGCGCATCGATATTGGCGATGCGGATCTGTTCGCCGTTCAGCCAGAATATCTCGCCGTCGACCACGCAGTTCTCATTCGCGCCGCTGCCGCAAATCGGCATGGTCCTGCTTTCAAGCCCCTCATAGAAATCGTAGCCCTGTGCGATGTCGCCGCTCAGCGAACTGGTGAAGAAGGTTTCGGGCTTCGCCTTGAAAACTACCGCGTCTGTTTCTTCGCGGTCCAGCAGAAACCAAGTGACCGCGCCGATGAGAGCGAAAACGAAAAGCCCGACAAAGGCGACCAGCGAGCGCGCCGAAAAGAAACGTGCGCCTCGCCCGTATGTTTCGACGGCGAGGAGGAGATCCGGATCGCTATTTCGCATTGTCTCTGATTTCGCTGTTCTGCGCGGCCTGTCACGGCAACGTTCTTGTTCTTGTTGCAGCGCATTATCGGCCGGTCTTCTTACCATCCGGTTCGGAAAGAACCGCGAATTCGAGGGGGTCGGTCAAGACGCGCGAAACCTTCGTTAACGGGATGGCCCTTTTCATCTCCGGACCCGTGTCCTATGCGTGGAGAGGGCCCGGAGCCCGGCATGCCAACGCCAGCAAGGGAGGCCGGCATGGCGCAAAAGGCGCTGATCGTCATCGACGTCCAGAACGATTTCTGCCCGGGCGGCGCGCTCGCGGTGGAGAATGGCGACGAGATCGTGCCGCTGGTCAATCACCTGATCGCCAGCCACGACCACGTGATGCTGACGCAGGACTGGCACCCGGCGGGCCACTCCTCATTCGCTTCCCAGCATGAAGGCAAGGCGCCCTTCGAGACGATCGAGGTGTCCTACGGGCCTCAGACGATCTGGCCCGACCACTGTATCCAGGGGACGCAGGGCGCGGAATTCCACCCCGATCTAGCATGGACGAAGGCGGAGATGGTGATCCGCAAGGGCTTCCGGCCGGCAATCGACTCTTATTCGGCGTTCTTCGAGAACGACCACGCGACGCCGACCGGGCTTTCCGGCTATCTGAAGGAACGCGGCATCGCGGAGGTCGTGCTCGCCGGGCTGGCGACGGATTTCTGCGTCGGTTTCTCGGCGCTCGACGCGGTGACATGCGGGTTCAAGACGTCGGTCGTGATGCAGGCCTGCCGGGCGATCGACCTCGACGGGTCGCTTGGCGTCATGACCGAAAAGATGCGCGCCGCCGGCGTCCACCTGCTTTAGGGCCCGATAATGGTTTTCCGCGTTCTCGACATCGCCAGGCGGGTCCACGACCACACCTGGAAGCTCGACCCCATCGTCCGCTCGCTGCTCGACACCGATTTCTACAAGCTGATGATGCTGCAGATGATCTGGAAGCTGCATCGCGACGTCGATGCCACCTTCTCGCTGATCAACCGCACGACCTCGATCCGGCTCGCCGACGAGATCGATATCGGCGAGTTGCGCGACCAGCTCGATTACGCGCGGACGGTGCGGCTGACCAAGAAGGAGCATATCTGGCTCGCCGGCAATTCATTCTACGGGCGCAAGCAGATCTTCGAGCCGGAGTTTCTCGCCTGGCTGGCCGAGTTCCGGCTACCGGACTACGAACTCTCGGTCAAGGACGGGCAGTACCAGCTCGATTTCCACGGACGGTGGACGCATACGACCATGTGGGAAATCCCGGCGCTCGCGATCATCAACGAGTTGCGGTCGCGCGCGGCGATGCGCGGCATGGGGCCGTTCGAGCTGGACGTGCTCTATGCGCGGGCGAAAGCAAAGATGTGGGAAAAGGTCGAGCGGCTGAAAAAGCTCGACGGGCTGTCGATCTCCGATTTCGGCACGCGGCGGCGGCACTCCTTCCTGTGGCAGCGCTGGTGCGTGCAGGCGTTGCAGGAGGGCATTCCGGACGCATTCACCGGCACATCCAATGTGCTGCTCGCCATGGACAACGACCTGGAGGCCGTCGGCACCAACGCGCATGAGCTGCCGATGGTCTATGCGGCGCTGGCGGAGACCGACGCGGGCATCGCTGCGGCAAACTACACCGTGCTGGAGGACTGGAACGCGCTCTATGGCGGCAATCTGCGCATCGTCCTGCCCGACACTTACGGGACAGCGGCCTTCCTGCACGCCGCGCCGGACTGGGTCGCCGACTGGACCGGCTTCCGGCCGGATTCCGCGCCGCCGATCGAGAGCGGCGAACGCATCATCGACTGGTGGAAGGAGAAGGGCCGCGACCCGACGCAGAAAATCCTGATCTTTTCCGACGGGCTGGATGTCGACACGATCGTCAGCACCCACGAACATTTCAAGGGTAGGGTGCGCATGGCCTTCGGCTGGGGTACCAACCTGACCAATGATTTCGTCGACTGCGCGCCACGCCGCAACGAGCAATTGCGCGCCATCTCGCTGGTCTGCAAGGTGACCGAAGCGAACGGCAAGCCGGCGGTGAAGCTCTCGGACAATCCGCGCAAGGCGACCGGCGACCCGGCAGAGATCGAACGGTATTTGCGGATTTTCGGGAGCGAGGAGCGGGTGGAAAAGGCGGTTTATGTTTGAGGGTCAGCTGACCGCCCCTCGCCCTTGGATGCCGCCTACGGCGGCACCTCAGGATGAGGGGAAAGGGAATAGCGCTTACGCCCACAACTTCACTGAACACCGATTGTGATTCTGCAGAAAGGGAGGTGGAGATTCATACGCGGTCGCCGATCCGTGTTCGAATGCAGGTGGACAATCCTGTGGCGCTGTGACAGGTCAGGCTGCCCTCCAATCAGCTAATATCCAACCCATGTCAGACCTGCTCTATCTCGATGATTTCCTTGTTGGCCAGCGCTTCGAGGCAGGCGGGTTTGCGCTCGATGCCGAAACCATCAAAGCCTTTGCGTCGGAATACGATCCGCAGCCGTTTCACACCGACGAGGAAGCCGCGAAGGACAGTTTCTTCGGTGGGCTCGCGGCGAGCGGATGGCAGGTCGCGTGCATGACGATGAAGCAGATGATCGAGGAAGGACCGAAAGTCGGGGGCGGGCAGATCGGGGCGGGCGGCGAGATCGCGTGGCCGCGGCCGACGCGGCCCGGCGATGTGCTGACGGTCTCGTGCGAGGTCCTGGCGGTGAAGCCGTCGCGATCGAAGCCGGACCGCGGCATGGTCCAGTTGCGCACCGAGACGAAGAACCAGAACGGCGAAACGGTCTACGCCTTCACCTGCCAGATGCTGACCTTCCGGCGACCCGCGTAAAAAAACGCCCGCCAGGATCGCCATTTTTCCGCGTCCCATCAGGCGGCGGGCGTATCTGCTCACTGACCGAAAGCACGAAGAGACGATTTCATTCTCGCTCGACTTCCGTTTACGTAAACGTTAGACAATCGTATCGACACGAAGGGGCGCTTCATGAACCTGATTATGCGGCTGATCTGGGTGATCCTGACCGCGCGGAGCCGCGGACGGATGGGCGTGACGGATATGAGCCGGTTTTCGCTGCGCTGCTGGCCAAACGACCTCGATTCGAATTTCCACATGAACAACGGCCGTTACATGACCGTGATGGATCTTGGACGGCTGGACCTGATCCTGCGCACGGGGCTGTGGCGGGCGATGCGGGAGCGCAAATGGTATCCCGTGGTGGGGTCCGCAAAGATCACGTTCCGGCGTTCGGTCAATGTGTTCGAAACCTTCGAGTTGACGACGCAGATCCTCGGCTGGGACGAGAAGTGGCTCTATATCGAGCATCGCATGGAACGCGGCGGCAAGCTGCTCGCGGTCGGCCACATCAAGGGCCTGTTCCTGTCGCCGGACGGCAAGGTGCCGATGGCGGAACTCGCCGCCGCGGCCGGCCATGACGGCCCCCCGCCGGAGGTCGATCCGGACATCTTGGCGGCGCTGGCGTGAATTCTTGCGTTTCGGGCGGAGTATTGCGTCTCGTCTTTGCTCTCATACAAGAAACAGCATGGCCCGAGTAAAGGGAATCGTAAGTTCCATGTGATGTCTTTCCCGCCATAACGGCACAAGACACCTATGGATATACAGGCTCAACTCAAGCTTTCCGCCTTTCAGGGGCTGATCCTGGAAGCCGTCGCGACGGGCAAGGATTTCGACTCGGTGGCCGATCTCCTGTGCCGGGAAGCCGAACAGCTTTCCGACGGGGCGATCTGTACGATCGTCCGGATCGACGCGGACGGACTCATCCGGCCGGTCTCCTCGCCGAGCCTTCCGGAGAGCTATGCCGAGGCGCTGGACGGGATTGCGATCGGGCCTGAAGCCGGCTCCTGCGGAACCGCCGCCTATTTCGGCAAGCCGGTGCAAACCACCGATATCGACACCGATCCGAAATGGCAGCCCTATCTGGGCCTCGCACAGCCGCTCGGACTGAAAGCCTGCTGGTCGAGCCCGATCAAGACGCGCGACGGGCGGGTGGTGGCCACATTCGCCTTCTATTTCCGCACGAAGCGCGGTGCGACCGAGATCGAGCGCGAGTTGGTACGTCGCGCCGTGCATCTGTGCGCCATCGCTTATGAACATACCGAGATCAACGCCCGCAACGAGTTCCTCGCCTATCGCGACCAACTGACGGGGCTCGGCAACCGCCGCTCCTTCGACGCCGCCCTTGCCGAGCGCGCGGCGACGGGGACGCCGTTCGGACTGCTGCTGGTCGACATCGACAATCTCAAGATCGTCAATGACAGCCTCGGTCATGCCTGCGGCGACGTTCTGATCAAGGCGGTGGCCGCGAAATTGCGGGAGCTGTGCGAAAACAGCTGCGCGTTCCGCATGGGCGGCGACGAATTCGCGGTGATCGCCGTCAACGCAGACAGCGCCGAGACGCTGAAGGCCCTGGCGCAGACGATCCTCGCAACCGCGACTGCGCCCATCGAGGCCCAGGGAAGCGTGCTGGTTCCGGGTGTGACGATCGGGGGCGTGCTTGCGGGGACGGACGGGACCGCCCCGGAAGAGTTGCGGCAGAATGCCGATGTGGCGCTTTATCACGCCAAGGAGACCAGCCGCGGCGACTTCCTGCGGTTCGACCCGATGCACAAGACGGCGATCATCCGCCGCATCGACCAGTCGCGGGAGCTGATGGAAGCGCTCGACGAGGACCGGGTCGAGCCGTTTTTCCAGCCGGTGGTCCGCCTGGAAACGGGCCGGATTTGCGGCGTCGAGGCGCTGGCGCGCATCCGCAGCCGGGACGGGCGGATCATCGAGGCCGGCGAGTTTCAGCTGGCGTTTTCCGATTCCAGGAATGCGTCACGGCTGACCGCACGCATGATGGAGCTGGCGGCTGACGCGTTCCAGGCATGGCAGGCCGAAGATTTGCCCATCGAGCATCTGGCGCTGAACCTGTCGATGGCCGACTTCCAGTCCGGCGATCTCGACGAAAGGCTGGCCGACGCATTCGGCAGCCGTGGCATCGCATTACACCACCTGAATCTCGAGGTGACGGAATCGGTGCTGATGGAAACCCATATCGTGCGGCCGATCGACAATCTGCGGCGGCTCGGCGTCACCGTGGCGCTCGACGATTTCGGGACGGGCTTCGCCTCGCTGACTCATCTGCTGAATTTCCCGGTCGACGCGATCAAGATCGACCGCTCCTTCGTGGACCGGTTCCTGACCGACCGGCCCAGCGCCGCGATCGTCGAGGCGCTTACCGATATCGGCCGCAAGATCGGCGTGGACATCGTGGCGGAAGGCGTCGAGACAGTCGAACAGGCAACCAAGCTGATGGCGCTGGGCTGCCAGTTCGGCCAGGGTCACCTGTTCGCGCGGCCGCTGGCCAGGAACGCTATCACGGAGCTGCTGCGCGCCAGCCTCGCGGTGCACGCCAGGTCGGCGGAAGGCCGAAAGACGGCCTGACAGGCTAAAGGGGCATCGGGAAACGCTTGTAGGTCTCGGCGATGTCGTCAAGAACGGCATCGGACAGATCGAGATCCACCGCCGCGATATCCGATTTCAACTGATCCATCTTCGTCGCGCCGATGATCGCGGCGGTGGTGAAGGGTCGCGACAAGGCAAAGGCGATCGCCATTTGCGCCGGGTCGAGGCCGTGTTTCGCGGCGATTTCGAGATAGGCCTCGATCGCCGGTTTCGAGCGTTCGGTATAGCGACCGTTGAGGTCGGGCTGGACCGACATGCGCGCGCCGGCCGGGATGTCCCCACCGCGATATTTGCCTGACAGGGAGCCGGATGCCGTCGACGTGTAGGCAAGCAGGCCGACATCCTCATGGGCGGCGACCTCGGCCATGTCGAGATCGAAGATACGGTGCAGCAGCGAGTATTCGTTCTGCATGGAGACAACGCGCGGCAGGCCCTTTTCCGCGGCGATGCGCAGATAGTTCATCGTGCCCCAGGCGGTCTCGTTGGAGAGGCCCATGTGACGGACCTTGCCTTCCCGGATCAGCGCATCCATCGTCTCGAGCGCCTCGAGGAAATCGTCCCGCGCCTTGTCGGCGTCATGGGTGTGCGGCGCCCATTTCCAGGATTGGCGGAAATGATAGGAGCCGCGGTTCGGCCAGTGCAGCTGGTAGAGATCGATATAGTCGGTCTTCAGGCGCTGCAGCGAGCGTTCGCAGGCGCGGCGGATCTTTGCGGCCGAGATCGGCGCGCCCTCGTCGATATTCTTGTTGCCGGCGCCGGCGACCTTGGTGGCGAGAATGATATCGTCGCGCTTGCCGCGTTTTTCGAACCATGTGCCGATGATGCGCTCGGTGTCGCCGGAATTCTCGGGCGTGGCGGGCGTGGTCGGATAGGCTTCGGCGGTGTCGAAGAAGTTGACGCCCTCGGAGACGGCGTAATCCATCTGTTCATGGCCTTCAGCTTCCGAGTTCTGCGATCCCCAGGTCATGGTGCCGAGGCAGATCGCGCTCACGTCCAGGCCGGTGCGGCCGAGCTTGCGGTATTTCATGGGAAACCGTCCGGATTGGTGTTCTGGAAGGGAGGAACTGTCTGTCCTTCAGTATAGGGCGGGATGGACCCGGTGCAACCGGGCGGCGGTCAGTCCTCGCCGACGCCGAGCGAATCGCGCCATTGCTTGAGGAAAAGCCGGCGCTTCATCTGGTCGAGGCCGACGATCAGCGCCGGGCCCAGCGCGATGGGACGGATGGCGCGTTTGCCGCCCTCGCCCGCGCCGAGCGCCTTGTAGAGCTGGTCCTCGCCGTCGATCGGCGAAAACAGGAGCGCGTCCTCGTTGAGGATGCGGCGGCCCTGCGGCCCCTGCGTGAATTCGAGGAAGGCTTCGGCGTCGGCCCGGTTGGCGGCTTGGCGCGGGACATAGGCGGCACGGGTCAGGACGAGCGTATAGTCCGACGGCACCACGACTGCGAGATCGGGTTTCTCGCGGGCCTGGGCGAGCGCGTAGGAACCCAGCACATTGTAGCCGAGCGTCAGGCGGCCATCAGCGACGCGATCGAGGATTTCCTGGGTGCAGCAATAGAGCCGGACATGGTTGCGGCCCATCGCCTCGATCAGGCGGCCCCAGGTGGAGGAGCGCTGTTCGTCGAGCGTGGCGAAGAGATAACCGAGGCCCGACGCCTCGATGTCGTAGGTTCCGATGCGGCCGTCGAAGCGTTCAGGCTGGCGCAACAGGTCGAGCAGGGCGAAGTGGTCCGTCGGCGCCTCGAACTCGCCGACGGCGCGGCGGTTGTAGACGATAACGGCGGGCTCGTAGGTGAGGCCGAAGAGCTGCGAGCGCCAGCGCGCATAGTCGGGCAGGGCGGCGAGACCGGGTCGATCGACGGTGGCGGCGCAGCCGTCATTGACGAGCTTGACCTGCAAATCCATCGCCGAGGAAAGCACCACATCGTCCGGCGGCGCATCGCCTTTGCACGCGGCCTGCGCCTCCGCAAAGAGCGTATTTGTGGTCAGCTCGCGGTAACGGATGGAAACGGCGGGATTGGCGGCTTGCCAGGCTTCGATGACCGGTCGGATGATGCCGATATCGGTGGTCGAGCCAATAACGAGGCTGCGCGAGGGTTGCGCACCGGCCGGGAACTCGTAATCGTCCGCGAGCGCGGGCGAGCAAGCGAGAACAGCGGCAAGGAAGGCAAGCAGGCGGACGGTCATGACTGCCGCTCCGCCAGCGGCAGCGACAGGGCGACCTCGAAGCCGCCCGCGTCGAGATCGCGCAATTGCAGTTCGCCGCCATGCGAGACGGCGACCTCGTGGGCGATGGCGAGGCCGAGGCTTGCACCCCGCGACGTGGCGGCCTTGTTGCGGCGGAAACGCGTGCCGGCGGAGGCGCGCTCGGTCTTCGCGATGCCCTCGCCGTGATCGACGACGGCGATGCGGGCGAGCCGGCCTTCCACCGAGACGCGGATGGCGACCGGCGGACGTCCATGCTCCAGCGCGTTGTTGGTCAGGTTCTTGACCGCCTCGCGCAGGGAGAAGCGGTCGCCGGCCACGTGAACCGGCTCCTCGGGCAGATCGAGCAGCGGCAGTTCGGCCGATGCATGGGCGAAGCGCCGCGTCTCCTCTTCCGCTTCCATGGCGATCCGGCGCAGGTCGACCAGGGCGCGGGGTTCGGAATCGGTGCGATGGGTGACGAGGGCGTGGCTGAGCAGTTGATCGGCAAGGCGGCTGACGGCGACGGAGCGGTCGAGGATGCGGCGCGAGATGCGGCGCAGCCGGTCCGGCGACTCCTCGCCCGCCGCGATCTGCGCCTGGGCGCGAATGGCGGTGATCGGAGTGCGCAACTGATGGGCCGCATCGGCGACGAAGGACTGCACGGCGGTGACGCGGCGGTCGAGCCGCCTGGTGAAGCGGTTGATGGCGTCGACGACGGCCTCGAGTTCGCGCGGGGTTTCGATATCGAACGGCGAGAGATCGTTGGGATCGCGCGAGAGAAGCGCCCGCTCGACCCGGCGCAGGGGCGCGAGTGCGTAGCGCATGGCAAACCAGGCGATCAGCACGATGGCGAGCCCGGCCGTGCCGACCAGTATCGCCGCCCGCGTGGCGATGTCGCGGGCGAGCGCGATGCGCGCCTGCACGGTATGCGCCACGACGACGCGGACATTGCCGGTCATGCCGCGTTCGGCGATCGGCCGCGTCGCCATCGCCGCGCGCACGGTTTCGCCGGAATAGGTCGTCTCGTAGACCACGGGCGCAGGGTCCGTTTCGTCGATATCCGGCAGCGGCAGGTCAGGGTAGCCAGTCAGCGTTGCGCCCTGCATGCCGACCACGCGGTAAAAGACGCGGTCGTTTCGCGCCAGAGACAGCAGCTCAAAGGCCGAGGACGGCAAGTCGACCAGAACCTCGCCGTCGACAACATTGACGCGCTCGGCGATCTGCAGCGACGCGCCGGTCAGCAGCCGGTCATAAGCCTCGTTGGCGGCCTGGATGCCGTAGCGCCAAGCCGACCAGAGCGCGGCCGACGCGGCAAGCGCCAGGATGAAGGCGACGGCAAGCGTCAGGCGCAGCGCGATCGATGGCCGGCGGCGCGGTGCGCGCGGAACCGCCGCGGCGCTCGCATCAAGCACTGTGGACAGCCCCGGAGACGAAGGCCTGATAGCCGAGACCGCGCAGGGTGCGGATCTCCAGCTTCTCGGAGGTCAGCTTCTTGCGCAGACGGGCGACATAGAGTTCGACCGCGTTCAGGCCAGCTTCGTCATCCAGTCCGAAGAGGCGCGAATGCAGTTCCTCCTTGGCGATGACGCGGCCGCGTGACGACAGAAGGATCTCGAGCAGCGCCTGTTCGCGGCGGGTCAGTTCGCAGGGCTTGCCGGCGACGGTGACCCGGCGGGTCGCGGTGTTGAAGGTGATGTCGCCCGCCTTGAGCACGGCGTCGGTTTCGCCATGGCGGCGGCGCGCGACCGCGCGAACACGTGCCTCCAGCTCGCGGATGTCGAAAGGCTTGACCAGATAGTCGTCGGCGCCGGCATCGAGCGCATCGACCCGGTCGTCGACGCCGAGCCGCGCCGTCAGCATGATCACGGCCAGCGTTTCGCCGCGGGCGCGGATCTCCCTGAGCAGGTCATGGCCGAAGCCGTCTGGCAGGTTGATGTCGAGTATGACGAGATCGAAAGGCTGCACGGAGAGGAACTGGCGCGCATCGGCGAGCGTCCGGGCGCGGTCGCAGACATGACCGATCCGCGTCAGGCTTTCCGCAATGGCATCGCAGACGTCCTCGGCGTCCTCGACAATCAGCAGCCGCACGCACTCCTCCCGTCGTGACAGCTCAGTGACAGCTTCATGCACTATTAGGTCCGGCAGCTGCGGCGCGCAATGCCGCTGCGTCATTGGAGGAGATACCATGAAAAGACTGATCGGCCTCGCGGCCGCGTTCACGCTTGCGTCCTCGATCGCGGCCTTCGCCTTCGAGCCGTCCAACACCGAGTGCATCGCCCCGGCCAATCCGGGCGGCGGCTGGGACTTCACCTGCCGGCAGGTCGGCAAGACCATGCAGGACATGAAACTGGTTCCCGGCACGATGCAGGTGGTCAACCTTGCCGGCGGCGGCGGCGGCGTGGCCTATGCCGAAGTCGCCAACAAGCGCAGTGACGACAACAATCTGATCGTTGCCGCGTCCTCGGCGACAGCGACCCGGCTTGCGCAGGGCGCCTATCCCGGCAACACGATGGACCAGATGCGCTGGATCGGCGCGGTCGGCGCCGATTACGGCATCATCGCGGTGGCGGCCAATTCCGAGGTCCAGACGCTTCCCGAGCTGATGGACATGATCAAGAACGATCCGTCCTCGGTGTCCGTGGCCGGCGGCTCGGCGGTTGGCGGCTGGGACCATCTGAAGGTCCTGCTCGCGGCCAAGAAGGCCGGGATCGATGATGTCCGCACGATTAAATATGTCGCCTTCGACGGCGGCGGCGAAGCCGTCACACAGCTGCTCGCCGGTTCCGTGCAGGCCTTTACCGGCGACGCGTCCGAAGCCAAGGGCTTCGTCGATTCCGGCGACATTCGCGTGATCGCCGTGCTCGCGCCGGAGCGCCTCGAAGGCGATTTCGCGTCCTTCCCGACCGCCAAGGAACAGGGCATCGACGTGATCGGCGCCAACTGGCGCGGCTTCTACGCGCCGGGCGGCATGTCCGACGATGCCTACGGCTTCTGGACCGACGCCGTCGCCAAGACCTATGCCTCCGACGAGTGGAAGCAGGTGATGGCGGCGAACGGCCTCGCGCCGCTCGACATGACCGGCGACGAGTTCGAGGCCTTCGTGAAGGACTCGATCGACAACATCACCGACCTGTCGAAGCAGATCGGCCTGATCAAGTAAGCAAAGACTTACGATCTTGACACTGGCATCCGGCGCGACCCGCCGGATGCCATTTCGGCAAGGCGAAGGCATCCCATGGGAGGGGCGAGTATGAGCGACCGCATATTCGGCGTGATCGGGCTGTTGCTGTCGGCGTTTTACGTGTGGCAGGCGACGCTGATCCAGGAGAGCTTCATCCAGGATCCGGTGGGCCCGAAGGCCTTTCCCGTCCTGATCGCCATCGTGCTGGCGGCGGCCAGCCTCGTCTTCGTCCTGCGGCCCGACCCCGCGCCGCACTGGCCCGCGGCCGGCCGGCTTTTCGAGATCGCGATCTCAGCCGCGCTGATGGTCGCCTATGCGCTGGCGCTGCCGGAAGCGGGCTTCGTCGCCTCGACCGCTGTCGCCGCGGCCTTCCTTTCATGGCGGCTCGGCACGCATCCGCTCGCCGCCGTCATCGCCGGGATCGCGATCGCCATCGGCATCTATGTCGTCTTCCATCTCATACTCGGCCTGTCGCTGGCCGAAGGGCCCTGGGGGTTCTAATGGACGTGCTTTCCTCGCTCGGCGACGGTTTCGTCGTCGCCTTCACGCTTCAGAACCTGCTGCTCGCCCTGCTCGGCTGCTTCCTCGGCACGGTGATGGGCGCGCTTCCGGGGCTCGGCCCCTCGAACGGCGTCGCCATCCTGATCCCGCTCGCCTTCACGCTGGGCCTGCCCGCAACGCCGGCGCTGATCCTGCTGACCAGCGTCTATTACGGCGCGATGTATGGCGGGCGCATTTCGTCCATTCTGCTGAATATCCCCGGCGACGAGCCGGCGATGATGACGACGCTGGACGGCTATCCGATGGCGAAGAAGGGCATGGCCGGCGAGGCGCTGGCGCTCTCCGGCATCGCCTCCTTCGTCGGCTCGTTCTTCGCCACCTGGGGCCTCGTCCTGCTGGCGCCGCAGCTCGTCAAGGTGGCGCTGCTGTTCGGTCCGGCGGAATATTTCGCCTTGTTCACTCTGGCCTTCGCGACGCTCGGCGGCATCGCCAGCCGCAACCAGGCCAAGGCCGCCTTCGCCGCGGCGCTGGGTCTCGGCATCGCGACGATCGGCGTCGACGGCCAGACCGGCGTGCCGCGTTTCGCCTTCGGAGAGGTGCATCTCTATGACGGGATCGATTTCCTCGTCGCGATCGTAGGGCTGTTCGCGGTCTCTGAGGTCTTCGTCTTCCTCGAGCGCCATCACGGCAATGCGGACGCCGATTCCTCGAAGATGACGATAGGGCGGGTAACGCCGCCGCTTTCGATGCTGAAGAAGACGACGGGCGCGATGAGCCGGTCCACGGTGATCGGCTTCATCGCCGGCGTGCTGCCCGGCGCGGGCGCATCGCTCGGCTCGTTCCTCGCCTATTCGCTGGAAAAGAAGGTCTCCGACAAGGACGGCACTTTCGGCAAGGGCGATCCGCGCGGCGTCGCGGCGCCGGAGGCCGGCAACAATGCCGCGGCGGGCGGCGCGCTGGTGCCGATGCTGGCGCTTGGCGTGCCGGGCTCCGGTACGACGGCGGTGCTGCTCGCCATGCTGCTGGCACTGAACATCACGCCGGGGCCGCTGCTGTTCCAGCAGAACCCGGACGTGGTCTGGGGCCTGATCGCGGCCCTCTTCATCGGCAATGTGATGCTGCTGCTGATGAATATCCCGATGGTGTCGCTGTTCGTGCGCGTTCTGCTGATCCCGCCGAAATATCTGATGCCGGCGGTGGCTATGATTTCTTTCGTGGGTATTTACGGCATTTCCGGGTCGACCTTCGACCTGATGGTCATGGTCGGGTTCGGCGTGCTGGGCTGGGTGTTGCGCAAGCTCGACGTGCCGCTGGTGCCGATCATTCTCGGCGTGCTGCTCGGCGACCAGATGGAGAAGAATTTGCGCCGGGCGATGACGATCTCCGACGGCGACTGGACGACGCTGTTCGCCTCGCCGCTGTCGGTCGCGCTGTGGGCCTTCGCAATCCTCGGCTTCGTCGCGCCGATCGTTTTCGGCCGATTCTTCCGGATGAAAAAGCGCGAGGAGGACGTAGGGGATTGAGGCCCGAACCGTGTAATCCGTGAAACCGCCTTGTTCCGGACCTATATCGAGGGTCCGGACGGGCCGCGACATCGCTTCCCCTTCGGGTTGCATTGCCTTAGGATTACAACCATGGATGTCCAGCCCCAACCCTTCGTGCCCCCTCACCCGACGCCGCGCAACCGGCCGCCGACCAGCCTGGAACTGATCCGTACCTCTATGCGCAACCCGCTCGAAATCTGGGGGGAGCCGTCCTACCGGCAGCCGCATATCTCGGTGCGTTTCCTCGCCGACAATGTGCTGATCGCCAATCATCCGGAGTTGATCCGCCACATCCTCGTCGACAATGTGAAGAACTACCGCATGGCGCGGGTGCGCCAACTGATCCTGCGGCCGATCCTGCGCGACGGACTGCTGACGGCGGAAGGCGAGGTCTGGAAACGGTCGCGGAAGGCGATGGCGCCGGTATTCACGCCGCGCCATATCCACGGCTTCGCCGAGATGATGAGGGGCCGGACCGAGGGTTTCCTCGACCGCTACCGCGACGGCGCCGGCAAGGTCCATGACGTCTCCACCGACATGACCGAACTGACCTATGAGGTGCTGGCCTATACGCTGTTTTCCGGCGACATCGCCGCCGACGACACTGATTTCGCCGACGATGTCGACCGGCTGCTGTCGACGATGGGCCGTGTCGATCCGCTCGACCTGCTGAAGGCGCCGGAATGGCTGCCGCGCCTGCAGCGGCTGCGCGGGCGGCCGGTGCTGGAGAAATTCCGCCGCATCGTTCGCGACACGATCGACCAGCGCCGCGCCCGGATGGAAACCGATCCCGACGGCGTGCCGGAGGATTTCGTGACGCTGCTGCTGAACGCAGAAGGGCCGGAGGGGCTCAGCGCGGCGGAGATCGAGGACAATCTGATCACCTTCATCGGCGCCGGCCACGAGACCACGGCGCGCGCGCTCGGCTGGACGCTTTATCTGCTGGCCAACGCGCCGCATGAGCGGGCCCTGGTGGAAGAGGAAATCGACGCCGTGCTCGCGGACAACCCGCCGCCGGTCGAATGGCTCGACAGGATGCCGAAGACGCGCGCGGCCTTCGAGGAGGCGATGCGGCTCTACCCGCCGGCGCCCTCGATCAACCGCGAGCCCATGGAAGACGACACGGCGACGCTGAAGGACGGGACGCGCATCGACATTCCCAAAGGCGCGACCGTACTGGTCATGCCGTGGGTGCTGCATCGCCACCGGCTCTACTGGGAGGAGCCGAACGCCTTTATGCCGTCACGCTTCTGGCCGCAGAACCGCGACCGGATCGACCGGTTCCAGTATCTGCCCTTCGGCGCGGGGCCGCGCATCTGCATCGGCGCGACCTTCGCGCTGCAGGAAGCGGTGATCGCGCTGGCGCTGATCTGCAAGGAATTCCGCTTCGAGCCGACGGCGGGGCTCAATCCCTGGCCGGTGCAGAAACTGACCGTGCAGGCGCAGAACGGCCTGCCGATGCGGGTGGTGCGGCGGTAGGGAGTCCATTGCCCTGACGCCACGACATGCGTAAGGCATCGCATCCGAAACGATCCTTGCACGCGATAACTCCCAGATGACCCTTTCCCTCGGCATCGACACGGGCGGCACATATACGGACGCCGTCATCCATGACGAGACGCGCGGCGTCATCGCGAAAGCAAAAGCGCTGACGACGCGGCACGACCTCGCCATCGGGCTTGGCGAGGCGATGGACGCGGTGCTGGCGGCGAGCGGCGTCGCGCCCGGAGATATCGGCCTCGTCTCCATCTCGACGACGCTGGCGACCAATGCGCTGGTGGAGGGCCAGGGCGGGCGGATCGGGCTCGTCATGATTGGCTTCTCGGACAGCGATCTCGACCGGGCCGGCCTGCGCGACGCGCTGAGGAGCGACCCGGTCGTTTTCATCGCCGGCGGTCATAATGCGCATGGACGCGAAACGGCGCCATTCGACACGGGCGCGCTGGGACGCGCGCTTGCCGAGACGCAATCCCAGGTGTCGGCCTATGCGGTGGCCGGCTATTTCGCGGTGCGCAATCCGGAGCACGAGATCGCCGCGCGCGATATCATCCGCGATACGACGCAATTGCCGGTGACGACGAGCCACGAATTGTCGGCCAAGCTCGACGGACCGCGCCGGGCGCTGACCACGGTATTGAATGCGCGGCTGATCTCGATGATCGACCGGCTGATCGACGCCGCCGAGCAGCGCATGGCGAAGGACGGCATTCATGCGCCACTGATGGTGGTCCGCGGCGACGGCTCGCTGGTCGCGGCCGGCTTCGCACGGGCAAGGCCGATCGAGACGATCCTGTCGGGACCGGCGGCGAGCCTCGTCGGCGCGCAACATCTGGCGCGAGCGGAAAACGCCATCGTCTCCGACATCGGCGGAACCACCACGGATATCGCCATCCTCGACAACGGCCGGCCAAGGATCGATCCGCAGGGCGCGACGGTGGGCGGGTTCCGCACCATGGTCGACGCGGTGGCGATGCGCACATTCGGGCTCGGCGGTGACAGCGAGGTGGCGATCGACGACGGGGCGCTGAAGCCGCAGATCCGGCTCGGACCACGCCGGCTGCTGCCTCTGTCCCTTCTGGCGCATCTGCACGGACCGGACGTTCTGCGGGACCTGGAGCGGCAGGCCCGCGCGGCGATCCCGGTGCGCAACGAGGGGCGTTTCGCGCTGAAAGCGGGCGTGCCGGACCGGCTGGCCTCGGGGCTGACACGCTCCGAGGCAGAGCTGCTGAGCCGGCTAAAGGACTCGCCCCAGCCGCTCGACCGGCTGCTGACGGCCACGGCGGAACTGGCGACCCTCAACCGCCTGGCGGCGCGCGGGCTGGCGCTGATCGCTGGCTACACGCCCTCGGACGCACAGCATGTGCTGGGCCGATTCACCCATTGGGACCGGGACGCGGCCTTTCTCGGCGCGGCGCTCTTCGCGCGCAGGAAGGACGGTTACGGCAATCCGGTGGCAAAAGATGCGGAAACGATCAGCGCCCGCGTGGTCGACCGGCTGGTTCGGCTCTCGGCGGAACGCGTGCTGGAGACGGCTCTCTGCGAGGACGGGCTGGACGGCACGGCGCTGGCCACATCGGCGTTGGCGCGACGCGCGCTCGACCGGGAGACCGGCATCGCGCGGTTTTCGCTGACGCTCGACCGGCCGGTGATTGCGCTAGGCGCGGGCGCGGAGGCCTATTACCCGCCGGCCGGAGAGTTGCTGGCGACGCAGACCATCGTGCCCGAGCATGCCGAAGTGGCGAATGCGGTCGGCGCGGTGGTCGGACAGGTTCGCATCAGCGTCACCGCGGAAATCATGCAGCCGGTGGAAGGACGTTTCGAGATCGCGGGACTTGAGGGCGCGGCAGGCCTGGCCTTCCCTTCCGTGGAAGAGGCGCTGGCCGAAGCCGAGCGCCACTGCCGCCAGACGGCCGAGGCAATGGCGATGGAGGCCGGCGCGTCGGAGGCACATGCAACCGTGTCGAGGGATGTCGAGACCGCGGAGATCGAGGGCCGCGAGCAGTTCGTTTCGGCCAAGGTCACGGCAATCGCCGGAGGCCGGCCGGCGACGGCGGTTTGACGGCACCCCCGCGGATTGCGCGCAGACGGAGGGCGATTTTATCCGTTTTGGAAACAAAGCTAGTCAGTTTGGCCAAGTTGACAGCCAATCGATAGGCGTGCTTTGCCGCAGGATCACTTGTTTTCCGGAGGAAATGGCATGGGCGCGACGCTCACGATCGACGGCCTGACAATCGACAAGGGTCTCTACGACTTCATCACCGACGAGGCGATGCCCGGCACCGGCGTCGAGGCGAAGGACTTTTGGCCGGCTTTCTCGAAGATCGTGCACGAGCTTGGGCCGAAGAACCGCGCCCTGCTGGCGAAGCGCGACGACATCCAGGCCAAGCTCGACGCCTGGTATCGGGAGCATCGCGAGGACGGCTACGAGATGCCGGAATACGAGGCCTTCCTGAAGGATATCGGCTATCTCGTGCCGGAAGGCGACGCCTTCTCGGTCTCGACGGAAAATGTCGATCCGGAGATCGCCGAGGTGGCCGGGCCGCAGCTGGTCGTGCCGATCATGAATGCCCGCTTCGCGCTGAACGCGGCGAATGCCCGCTGGGGCTCCCTCTACGACGCGCTCTACGGCACGGACGCGCTGGGCGACCTGCCGCAGGGCGGCGGCTACGATCCGGAGCGTGGCGCCCGCGTGATCGCCTGGGCGCGCAACTTCCTCAATGAGAACGCACCGCTCTATACCGACTGGACCGATGTCCGCGGCTTCTCCGTCGAAGGCGGCGAACTCAAGCTGCAGATGGAAGACAGCACCAAGGCCGAGCTGAAGGACAAGGCGCAGTTCGCCGGTTATCGCGGCGACGCCGCTTCGCCCGACGCCGTACTGCTTGTCAAGAACGGCCTGCATGTCGAAATCGTCATCGATGCGAACCACCCGATCGGCAAGACCGATGCGGCGCATATCGCCGATCTGGTGCTGGAATCGGCGCTGACGACTATCATGGACTGCGAGGACTCCGTCGCCGCCGTCGATGCGGAAGACAAGACGCTGGTGTATCGCAACTGGCTCGGCCTGATGAGGGGCGACTTGGAGGAGAGCTTCGAGAAGGGCGGGAAGACGATCACCCGCGCTATGAATCCGGATCGCGACTATGTCTCGCCGGCGGGCGAGGCCTTCTCGCTGAAGGGCCGGTCGCTGATGCTGGTCCGCAATGTCGGCCACCTGATGACCAATCCGGCTGCCACCGACCGCGACGGCCATGAAGTGCCGGAAGGCATCATGGACGCGATGATGACGGGGCTGATCGCGCTGCACGATATCGGGCCGGATGGACGCCACGCCAACTCGCCGGCGGGCTCGATGTATGTCGTCAAGCCGAAGATGCACGGGCCGGAGGAAGTCGCCTTCGCAGTCGAATTGTTCGGGCGCGTGGAAGAGGCGCTCGGCATGGCGCCGAACGCAATCAAGATGGGCATCATGGACGAGGAACGCCGCACGACGGTGAACCTCAAGGAATGCATCCGCGCCGCGAAGGAGCGCGTCGTCTTTATCAATACCGGCTTCCTCGACCGCACCGGCGACGAGATCCACACCTCGATGGAACTCGGCCCGATGATCCGCAAGGGCGACATGAAGCAGGCCGTGTGGATCCAGGCCTACGAGAACTGGAACGTCGATATTGGGCTGGAATGCGGCCTGTCGGGCCATGCCCAGATCGGCAAGGGCATGTGGGCGATGCCGGACCTGATGCATGCGATGCTGGAGCAGAAGATCGGCCATCCGAAGGCCGGCGCCAACACGGCCTGGGTTCCCTCCCCGACCGCCGCGACGCTGCACGCGACGCATTACCACCAGGTCGATGTGAAAGAGGTGCAGGCGAAGCTGAAATCACGCGGCCGCGCCAAGCTCGAGGACATCCTCTCCGTGCCGGTGGCGCGGCGGCCGAACTGGACCGAGGAAGACATCCAGCGCGAGCTCGACAACAATGCGCAGGGCATTCTCGGCTATGTGGTGCGCTGGGTCGACCAGGGCGTCGGCTGCTCCAAGGTGCCGGACATCAACGATGTCGGGCTGATGGAAGACCGCGCGACGCTGCGCATCTCCTCGCAGCACATGGCCAACTGGCTGCATCACGGCGTCGTGCTGGAACACCAGATCGTCGACACGATGAAGAAGATGGCGGAAGTGGTCGACCGGCAGAATGAGGGCGATCCGAACTACCATCCGATGGCGCCGAATTTCGACGACTCGATCGCTTTCCAGGCGGCGCTCGACCTTGTGCTGAAGGGCCGCGAACAGCCGGCCGGTTATACCGAACCGATCCTGCACCAGCGGCGGCTGGAGCTGAAAGCGAAGCGCAGATAAAGCGAAGGCCGCCCTGAGGCGGCCTTCTTTTTTCGGGCGTCATTCACGCCGGAGATCGACGAGGTCGTTCAAGAGACCCGCCGTACCGTTGTGGACCGTCAGGCGCTCCACCTTTCCGGCGATGGTCTCGAGAGCCTCGAGTTCCTTCAGGCGCAGCATGACCGGGTTCTCGGCCATGACCTTTGCCGTGTTGAGCAGAGAACGCGTGGCGTTCGTCTCCTCGCGGCGACGGATCACATTGGCCTCGGCCTCCTTTTCGGCCGCCACGACCATGTTGAGGATCTCGCGCATCTCACCCGGCAGGATAACGTCCTTCAGGGTGATCTCGAAGACCTCGATACCGATCGCCGCCATCTGCTCGCGGATCCGGCCGGCGGCTTCGCCGTCGACCGACGCCTTGTCGGCAAGGATCCGGTCGAGCGTCATGGCGCCGAGCGTCTGCCGGAAGGCATACTGCAGCGTCCGGTAGAAGGTCTCCGAAAAGTCCTTCACCGCCGTCGCAGCCTTCACCGGATCGGTGACGCGGTATTCCGCGGCGATGTTGACGCGGATCGTCACGCGGTCCTTGGTCAGCAGTTCCTGACCGGCGATATCGATCGACTGGCGGCGAAGATCAATGACCTTCACCTGGACCATCCGTCCGACGTTCCAGAAGGCGTGCACGCCCGGCTTCAGCGTCGAGGCAAGTTCGCCGTCGACATAAAGCAGGCCTGCCTGGCCTTCCGCCACCGGGTGCAGGCTCATCGCCTTCGCAGCGAGGCCGGCACGGCCGATCCGGCGCATCAGCGACGTCTCGACAGCCAGAGACTGTCCGACATCGACCGTCACCTTCGACCACGGACCCGCGGCCGTCCAGACGACGAGACGCTGATCCGGCTGCATGACCGTGTGGACACGGCCATCCCGCTCGATGACGGCCACTTCGGACTTGCCGGTGACAAAGACCGTCAGGTGACGGCTCGCGACCTCCGGGAGCTTGTCCAAGAGAGCCTTCTCATAGTGCGAGCTGAATTCCGGCCGCGCCAGGTCGTGGCACTCGACTTCGAGGCGGCCGCGCCGGTTGGCAAGCAAATGCTCGCCCGGCTGCAGGATACCCCTGATCTCACCCTTCCACAGATGGAGGGCACGCTCGTTTTCCATGACCAGGACCCGCTTGAGGCCCAGGGTTCGCTCGATAAGGCTCATCATCTTCAAACTCCTTTCGTCGTGCTAAGTCACGCGACAGTCCTTTCTGTTCTTCGTTTCACTTTCCGTTTCCCGGACGAGTGGAGCCGGGGACCGGTGGCATGGAGCGCCGCGGGCATCGGGGAGCGGGCGGGACGGCGCAAGCGCGGCTCGGCCCCGTTCGAAAACCGGGCGTTGCGACGCAAACGCGGCCCCGCCGTCACCTTCGACCAGCGGCGAGCCATGGCGTCGAACCATCGATCCGCCGCGCCCGCAGGCGACAGCGTTCTCTGATTCTCCGCATTCCGTTCCCCGACCCCTCAGTTCATTGAACACCGTGGCAGGGTGCTGCTCTTTCGAGCTGGACCGGGATTCGAACCCGGGACAGTCAGATTACAAGTCTGATGCTCTACCCGCTGAGCTATCCAATGGGGCACAAGGCAGGATTCGAACCTGCGTATACGGACGGATGTCCGCTGCTCGTCCTCTGAGCTACATGCGCATAACCGACCACCGCAAACGCATCCGTACATGAGCAATGCAAAGCACAGCCATGCGGGTGAAGACTAAAGCTTCAACCGTTGATGTCATCGTCAGTATTTCGACCGGGATCGCCCCGATACAGAAACGCCTATGCTCGATCAAGGAGGAATTTAGATTTGCACTCGGGAATAGCGGCGAGTGATAAATTTATCACAACTTCGTGGCGAAGCCGGCACGAGACCATGGCGAAAACAAGGAGCGGATACAGAAGCCCGCATTTTCGTTTCCGGCGAGTTTCCTAGGCGCGCACCGGTTCGCCAAAGAAGATCAGCATCGCGCCTTCATCGATGACGTGGAACTCGCGCTGGCCGTAATCCTGATCGAATGGCGCGCGGACGCGGCCGGGCGGCAGCATGTCGAGCTTCGGCTTCAGTTCGGCATAAAGCGCGTCGATACCTTCGACATCGATATAGCAGGAGTTCTGGCGACGCTCGTCGGCGAGGTCGATCTGCGGGCCGACCTCGATCAGGCGCAGCGCAACGGCGTCGCGGCGGACGAACGCATAATTGTCGGCGCGGTAGCTGCATTCGAAGGACAGGATATCCGTGAAGAAGGAGATCTCGGCATCGAGATCCGCGGTCAGTGCAAAGCGCGTAATCCGCGTCATATGCGCCATTGCCGGCTCCTTTCCGTAATGAAGCCGCAGAATATCGGGCGGGACGGGCCGCGCCAGACCCGGCCCGCTCACATTTGCGTCAGTCGCGCCGGAAGCGGATGGCGGTGATCCGGCCGTCCCAGAAAGGATGGGTTTCGCCATTCGCGGCGCGGGCGATCATGAAGGACATCGGCACCCGCACGCCATCGACCAAGCGATAGTCCGACCGCTCGGTATGCTCACCAGAGCCGTGATACGGCGTCTCCAGATCGCCATCCTCCTCGGCGTCCAGGGCGGCGATGCTTCCGTCTTCGCGAAAGGTGACGACCATCGAGGATTGCAGCCCGTATGCGCTGATGACGGCGCGGGCGTGGCGGTCGTCGATCGACTCCCAGGTCACCGGGCCGCCGGGCAGCAGCGCCATCGGCCAGGCCGGGCTTTCGAGCAGCCAGCGGCGCAGCGAAATGCGGTTCAGCTCCGGCGTTCCCCTTTCATCGACGACCCGAAGCGCCGAAAGCAGTTTCGCGCCCATCTCCATCTCGCCGTCGACGAAGACATCATAGGCTATCGCCCAGACCGGACCGTAGATCGGCGTGTCGGCGGAAAAGACGAGGTCGGGCCTGCGCGTGGAAGCCACCTGGCGCGCGGTAGTCGGCTCGAAATTCTCCATCAGCGGCCGGCGGAACTGTCCCCTCATCTCGACCTCGACAGCGGAGATGTCGAGCGGCGGACCGTCGGGGAAAGCGAACTCGAAATAGCGGCGAACCGGGTCCGGCAGGCCATCCATGGCGACGGCGTCGAAGGGCGACGGGCGCTCCCCGGCATCGGCGATGACGGCGTCCTCCCTGCCTGTGATCTCGGCGCGAAGCGACCAGGCCGACCAGCCAATCCATACTGCGGGAACCGCGACGACGAGGCCGAGTGCGATCAATGCGTTTTTGCGTAGAGACATGATGTTTCTCCTGAATAGCCTAACCGTAATGTTTTGTACGATTTGACACAAACGTATAATTATTTACGATTTTGTCAAGCAGACGGAGACGAGGATGAGCGGCGACTACGCAGCGCGGCGGCTTGCCGCCATCAAGGAAGCGGCATTCGAGGTATTGGCGGAGAAGGGCTACAAGGCCGCCTCGATGCTGGAGATCGCCCGGCGGGCGAAGGCCTCCAACGAAACGCTCTACAAATGGTTCGGCAACAAGCAGGGGCTGTTCAAGGCGCTGGTCGAGGACAATGCGCGCGAAGCCCGCGACTTGCTGGAAAAGGCGCTGGCGGACGGCAGCGATCCGATCGACGCGCTGTCGCGCCTCGGGCCAGTCCTTCTGGGGATCGTCACCGGCGAAAAGGCGGTGGCGCTCAACCGTGCGGCGGCGGGCGACGTGTTCGAGACCGCGACGCTCGGCGGCACGATCGCCGACTATGGCCGCGAGACGATCGTGCCGCTGCTGAGCGCTGTCTTCGAGCGCGCGGGGAAGGACGGCCTGCTGACGATCGACGATCCGCGCGAGGCGGCGGAAACCTATGTCAACCTGCTGATCGGCGATCTGCAGATCCGCCGCGTCATCGGAGTGTCTCCGCCCCCGGCGCGCAAGGAGGCAGAAGCCAGGACGGCGCGGGCCGTGGCGCATCTTCAGCGCATCTACGCAAAAGGCTGACAGCGTTTCCCGACAAATTCATTCATGATTGATACACTTTTTCTTGCGGGCTTTTCCGCGGCGCGCTAAGCCGGTCGCCGGGCTTTTTCACAGGCCGGGAGGACCGTTTTCCATGCCGACTCGCTACGCCATCATCGGATCCGGCATGATGGGGCAGGAGCATATCCGCAATATCGCGCTGCTTCCCGATGCCGAGGTGACGGCAATCGCCGACCCGGACGAGGGCATGCGCCATGCGGCAACGACGCTGGCCGGGCAGCACGGCTTTTCCGACGTGACCGCCTATGGCGATTTCCGCGAGCTGATCACCGCAGGCGTGGCCGACGCCGTGATCGTCGCCACCCCGAACGAGACCCATGTGGCGGTGATGGAGGCATTGCTCGCCACGCGGCTGCCGGTGCTTCTGGAAAAGCCTTCTGCAACTGGCGCCGAGGCGGCGCTCGCGCTGGCGGCCAAGGTTCGAACGCGTGAGGCGCCGGTCTGGGTGGCGATGGAATATCGCTACATGCCGCCGGTCGCCCGGCTGATCGAAGAGGTGCGGAGCGGCAGCGCCGGCGCGCCCAAGATGCTCTCCATCGTCGAGCACCGTTATCCTTTCCTTACCAAGGTCGGGCACTGGAACCGGTTCTCAGCGCGTTCGGGCGGCACCATGGTGGAGAAATGCTGCCATTTCTTCGACCTGATGCGGTTGATCACCGAGAGCGAGCCGGTGCGCCTGTTCGCGACGGGCGCGCAGGACGTGAACCATCGCGACGAGGACCATGACGGGCTGCGCCCGGACATGATCGACAACGCCTTCGTCGTCATCGAGTTCGAAAACGGCATGCGCGCGGCGCTGGATCTGTGCATGTTCGCAGAGGGCTCCTATTTCCAGGAGCAGGTCTCGGTGACCGGCGACACCGGCAAGGTGGAGGCCGTGGTGCCGGGACCGGCGCGGTTCTGGCCGGGCGGCGCGGAGCGCGTTTCCGAGATCATCGTCTCGTCGCGCAGCGCCAAGGCGCCGAAGCGCGAGGCGGTGCATGTCGACGAACACGTGCTGCGGGCCGGCGACCACCATGGCGGCACGTTTTTCCAGCACGAACGCTTCAACCGGCTGGTGCGGTTTGGCGGCAAACCGGAAGTGACCTTGCATGATGGCGCAAGGGCGGTAGAAATGGGCGCTGCCGCCGAACGCTCGATCCGCGACGGCTGCGTTGTGCATTTCTGACCGCCTCCGCGCGGCCGAACCGGAAGAGCCCGAATGTATCTTTGCTGCGGCGACAGTCTTTTCGACATGTTCTCGAGCCCGTCGAGCGACCCGCACGGGATCGCGCTGGACGGGCATGTCGGCGGCTCTCCGCTCAATGTCGCGCTCGGACTGGCGCGCATGGGCAATCATTCGCGCTTCCTGACCCGTCTCTCGACGGACATGTTCGGCCGAAGGATCGCCGGCTTCATGGGGGCCAACGACATAGATTCGAGCCCCTGCGTGGCGACGCGGCAAAACACGACGCTGGCCATGATCGGCCTGAAAGAAGACAATTCGGCCGATTACGTCTTCTACACGGACGGCACGGCGGATTGCTCGCTGGTTCCCGAAGATCTGCCGGCCGAGTTCGATCCCGCGATCCGCGTCATTCATTTCGGCTCCTATTCCACGGTGATCGAGCCGACAGCCTCGACGCTCGCCATGCTGGCGGCGCGTGAAGGCGGGACGCGTTTCGTTTCCTACGATCCCAATCTGCGCACGATGATCGAGCCCGATATCGACATCTGGCGCGACCGCGTGGCGACGCTGTCGAAGGCGGCGTCCTTTATGAAGGCGAGCGACGAGGATATCGCCCAACTCGGCACCACGCCGGAAAAATTCGCAGCCGACGCGGTGAGCAGCGGCGTCGAGGTGGTGTGCGTCACGCTCGGCCATGGTGGCGCGCAGGCCTATTCGGCGGACGGGCGGCATGTCTTCGTTCCCGGCATCAAGGTCGATGTCGCCGACACGGTCGGCGCGGGCGACACGTTCCAGGCGGCCTGCCTGCACTGGCTCGGAGCCGAGGGGCTGACCCGCAAGGGCGAGGCGCGGTCCGCGGACCTTGCCGAGATGGCGAGTTTCGCGGTGAAGGCGGCGGCGCTGACCTGCACGCGGCGCGGCGCCGATCTGCCGACGCTCGACGATATCGCGGATTTTAATCCCTGAGCGCCCGATTGCGAACATGTTGCGCGTCGAATAGAACCGGACACCAATCCGCACCGTCCTGATTCCATGCTGCTTTTCCACAACACGATGTCCGCCCCCTCCCGTTTCGTCCGGCTTCTGCTCGGCGAATATGGCGAGGAACCGGACTTGCAGGAGGAACTGCCCTGGGCGCGGCGACCGGAATTCCTGCAGATCAACCCCGCCGGCACCTTGCCGGTGCTGATCGGCGAAGCTGGGACGGGGATCGTCGGCGCCTTCCCGATTTCTGAGTATCTGGACGAAACGCGGGGTCCGATCATGCGCAACCGGCGGCTGATGCCGGGTTCGCCGCTGGAACGCGCCGAAGTACGGCGGCTGATCGACTGGTTCCTCGTCAAGGCGGAAGGCGACGTGACGCGGGCGCTGGTGCGGGAGCGGGCCTACAAGCTGCAGATGTCTACTGCGGAGGGCGGCGGCGCGCCGGATTCAGCCGTGCTGCGCACCGCGCGCGCCAATATCCGCCAGCATATGCGCTATCTCGGCTGGCTGGCCCAGAACCGCAACTGGCTGGCCGGCGAGACGCTGACCGCGGCGGACCTGGCCGCGGGCGCCGCGATTTCGGTGCTCGACTATCTGGGCGAGATCGACTGGTCCGGCGAACCGGCGGCGCGCGACTGGTATCAGCGCATCAAGTCGCGGCCGAGCTTCCGCGGACTGCTCGCTGACCGCGTGCGCCGGCTGCCGCCCGCACCGCATTATTCCGACCTGGATTTCTGAACGGGCGGCGAAACGGTTGTAAAGCCGCAGCGACGGCAGGCATGATCGCGCGATGACGCCGGAAAAGGCCAAGCAAAGCCTCGTCGAGGATCTGAAACGCGAGGGATTCGCCGATGTGCGGGTGGCGCGGGTGGATTCAATACCGCTCGCGCCGGTGCGGCTGCGCGAGTTTCTCGAAGCCGGCCGGCACGCCACGATGGGCTGGATGGAGGAAACCGAGGAGCGCCGGGCGGATCCGCGCGTATTGTGGCCGGAGGCGCGAACGGTCGTGCTGGCGGCGATGAATTACGGACCGCCGGACAGCGACGAGCCGCTGCGCGCCTTGACGCGAAGGGAGAGGGCCACGATCTCGGTCTATGCGCGCAATCGCGACTATCACGATGTCATCAAGGGCAAGCTGAAGCAGGCGGCGGGGCGCTTCGCGGCGAAGACGGGAGGCCAGGTAAAGGTCTTCATCGACACCGCGCCGGTGATGGAGAAGCCGCTCGGCGAGGCGGCGGGGCTTGGTTGGCAGGGCAAGCACACAAACCTGGTGAGCCGGAAGCTCGGCTCCTGGTTCTTCATCGGCTCGATCTTTACCGACATGGATTTGCCGGCGGACGCGGCGGAGACGGACCATTGCGGTTCCTGCCGCAATTGCCTCGACATCTGCCCGACGGATGCCTTTCCAGCGCCCTACACGCTGGATGCGCGGCGCTGCATCTCCTACCTGACGATCGAGCATGCCGGGCCGATTCCCGTCGAGTTCCGGAAATCGATGGGCAATCGCATCTATGGCTGCGACGACTGCCTCGCCGTCTGCCCGTGGAACAAATTCGCGGCTGCGGCGAGCGAGGCGAAGCTGACCGCGCGCGACGAGCTGAACGCCCCCCTGATCGCCGAGCTGCTCCGGCTTGACGATCCGGCGTTCCGCACAAAATTCTCCGGGTCGCCGATCAAACGGATCGGCCGGGACCGGTTTGTCCGCAACGTGCTGATCGCGGCGGGAAACAGCGCGTTGCCGGCCCTGGCGGATCAGGTCGAACCGCATCTTACGGATCCGCAGCCGGTGGTGCGCGGCGCGGCGGCCTGGGCCTTGCGCGAGCTCGCTGAGCCAAGACGCTTCGAAACCGCCCGCGAGGCGCATCTGGAAAAAGAAACGGACGAGAGGGTGAAACAGGAATGGATGGGAACGGCGCCGTGACGGTTTTCATTTTCGGCGCAGGTTATTCGGGCAGTGCATATGGCCGTCTCGCGGCCGGGCGCGGCATCACGGTGCATGGCACAACACGCGACAAGCAGAAGCTGGACGGGCTGCGCGCCGCCGGCATTGCGCCGCATCTCTTCGACGGGAGCGCTTCCGGCGACCAAATGGCGGCGCTCGCGGACACGACGCATCTGGTGATCTCGATCGCGCCGGGACCGGATGGCGACCCGGTGCTCGAGATAATGCGCGACGCAATTGCATCCATGGAGCGCCTGGAATGGATCGGCTACCTCTCCACGGTCGGCGTCTATGGTAATCATGACGGCGATTGGGTCGACGAAGAGACTGACTGCCGGCCGGTGTCGCAGCGCTCCGTGCAGCGCGTCGCCGCCGAAATGGCGTGGCAGGATTTCGCCGACACAATCGGCAAACCCCTGTCGATCCTCAGGCTTTCCGGGATCTATGGGCCGGGCCGCAACGCCTTCGTCAATCTGGAAACCGGCAAGGCGAAGCGGCTGATCAAGCCCGGCCAAGTGTTCAACCGCATCCATGTCGAGGACATTGCGCGGGCGCTCGACTTCCTTGCCGAGAGGCGGCAGGACGGCGTTTTCAACGTCACGGACGACCTGCCGGCGCCGCCGCAGGATGTTGTCGAATATGCAGGCTCTTTAATGAAAGTTGATTTGCCGCCCGCAATCGACTTTGCGAGCGCCACAATTTCGCCAATGGCCCGCTCCTTTTACGGGGAGAACAAGCGCGTCTCGAAC
>NZXU01000051.1 GCA_002698425.1 Ahrensia sp.
CTCGGCCTCGAGGCATGGGACACGACGTTGGGCAGGGGGCCGCCAGCGAGCGGCAGCGAAGCTTAAGGGCGGGACAAAGATCAATCCGGTTTCCAAGAGGAAGCGCGGAGGCGATGCCGCGCGTCCACTCTCCCCCCTTCGTGGGGGAGAAAGCAAAGCTTGAGTTTAGCGACAGCTAAGCCCTTAGCTTTTGCAAGAGGGGGGGCGCGATGTCCGCGACACGCGCAGAAGAGACCGAACGCACCGCCACACCCTCGCACAACCGGTCGCAAGGCCGGGGCAACCCGGGCGTGCAACAAGGTGCGGGACATCACACAACAGCGGAGCAGCGTCATGAAGGTCGACAGCGGATCGGACTGGATGTCCATCAACCGGGCGGCGGCTGTCCGAGCCCACGACGCCGGTGCGTCCGCCGCCTTCGCGGCGGCGATGGCGGAGACCGGCGACAAGACCGCCGACACCGCCGGGCGGGCCGATTTCACCTCGATGACGCGTAACGAAATGCGCGACTGGGTGAACGCGGAAATCCGCGCCGGCCGCATGACGGTCGATGTCAGTTCGCCCTTCATCACCATGACGCTGCAATTCGACGGTTTCGGGGGTGCGGCGGATGCCGCGACCGAGCGTGTCGATTTCCTCGATATGGCGCGCAGGGGCATCGAGGCGGCGCATTATTTCAACAATCCGGAAGGCGCCGAACGCTTCCGGGCCGCCCTCGACATCATTCTGGCGCGGCAGGAAGACGCGTAGGCGAGGGGCTCACTCGCGCCAGAAGGACGGAGCCGTCAACACCAGCACGGTGAAGATCTCGAGGCGTCCGAACAGCATGGCGAATGAGAGGATCCATTTCGCCATGTCGGACAGCGGCGCGAAATTGCCGGCGGGGCCGATAATGTCGCCGAGGCCGGGGCCGACATTGGCCAGCGCGGTCAGGATGCCGGACATCGAGGTGATGAAGTCCGTGCCGGTCAGCGTCAGCGCCACGGTCAGCAGGCTCCAGATGAGGATGAAGGCGGTGAAGAACAGCAGCACGATTTCGAGCGTTTCCTCATCCACCGTGTCGCGGCCCGAGCGCACGCTCGCCACCGAGCTCGGATAGATGAAGCGGTCGAGCGCCCGGCGCATGATGCCGTAGAGGGCGATCCAGCGATAGGCCTTGACGCCCCCGGCGGTCGAGCCGGAGCAGCCGCCGAGAAAGGTCGCCATGAAGACGAGCGAGATCGCGAACGGGCCCCATTGCAGATAGTCCGCATTGGCGTAGCCGGTCGTCGTCACCAGCGAAACGATGTTGAAGATCGCGTGTTCGAGGCCGGGTCCGAAATCCTCGGTGTGGTTGATGCGCAGGTAGAACGCCAGGATCACGCCGAGCCCGAGCGTGTAGCCGAGCATGACGATCACCTGGTTGTCGCGGAACATGTCGATGCGCCGGCGCAGCATCAGGACGACCAGCGCCGTGAACGGCGTCGCGCCGACCAGCATGAAGACGATCGCGATCCATTGCGTCGACAGGTTCGGAAAATAGCCGAAGGAGGCGTCGTGGGTCGAATAGCCGCCGGTCGAGACCGTCGTCATCGCATGGTTGATCGCGTCGAAGCCCGACATGCCGGACATCGCGTAGAGCGTCGCGCAGATGAACGTCGAGGTCGCGTAGATCGAGATGATCGAGGTGGCGAAAGTCGACATGCGCGAGAAGGGCCGGTCGTAGCGGTCGGAGGATTCCAGCTTGAAGATCGAGGAGCCGCCGATCTTCAGATAGGGCAGGATGAACAGGCCGAGGCCGATCACGCCCAGCCCGCCGACCCATTGCAGGATCGACCGCCACAGCAGCAGGCCGGGCGGCAGGCCGTCGAGGCCCGAGATCACCGTCGAGCCGGTCGTGGTAATGCCGGACATGGATTCGAAGAACGCGTCGGCGAGCGAGAGCTTCAGCGAGGACTCCACGAAGGGCACCGCGCCGGCGATGGCGAAGGTCAGCCACAGGCAGTTGACGAGCAGAAAGGCGAAACGGGTCGAATAGGCCGGGCGAATGCCGCGCGTCGCCGCCGCGATGATCGTCGCCAGCGCCGCGATCACGGCCGAGGAAATGGCGAAGACGATCCAGTCGGAATTGCCGTAATAGAGGTCGGTCAGCGCCGGGATCAGCATCAGGGCCGCGAGCCAGGTCGCGAAGACGGCGCTGACATGAATTGCCGCGCGCAGATTTCTGCCTTTCATGGCCTCTCCTGCGGCCGCATCCCACGGCGGCCGCTCTGGTCAAAGCGGTAGCGGGCCTATAGACCCGCTTCCAGGTGAAAACCACCGGATTCTCACATGCCGCGCAAGTTGGAACGCCTTTCATGAGCGATTTTCTTTCCGCCGTCGCCGATGCGACGCAAGCCATGCGGGAGCTGTTTCCCGAAACGCCGCTGCAGCAAAACGCCTTCCTGTCGCAGAAATACGGGTCCCGCATCTTCCTAAAGCGCGAGGATCTGTCGCCGGTACGGTCCTACAAGATCCGCGGCGCCTTCAATTTCATCCGCAAGCGCCTGGCCGAGGGGCTCGACGGGCCTTTCGTCTGCGCGTCGGCCGGCAACCATGCCCAGGGGCTCGCCTTCGTCTGCAAGCATTTCGACAAGCAGGGTGTCATCTTCATGCCGGTCACCACGCCGCAGCAGAAGATCGACAAGACCCGCGCCTTCGGCGGCGACAATGTCGAGATCAGGCTCATCGGCGACTATTTCGATGACTGCAATCGCGCGGCGCTC
Source organism: Ahrensia sp. (assembly GCA_002698425.1). The sequence goes on from NZXU01000051.1 coordinate 2,745, forward strand.
GACTATGCGGCCGAGGAAGGCGCGGTCATGGTGCCGCCCTTCGATCATGCCGACATCATCGAGGGACAGGCCTCGGTCGCCGCCGAAGCTTTGGCGCAGGCCCCGGCGGGCGTCTCGTTCGACCGGGTGATCGTCGCAGTCGGCGGCGGCGGCCTGTCGAGCGGACTGACCCGCTATTTCGCCGAGACCGGCGAGCCGGCCGCCTTCACGCTGGTCGAACCGGCGGGGGCGCCGAGCCTGAGGAGGAGCCTCGAGGCGGGCGAGCGCGTCCAGCTCAAGCGCTTCGACAATTTCGTCGACGGCGCGGCGGTCGGGCAGGTCGGCGCAATGCCCTTCGATGTCCTGAAACGATATGAGCCGCGCGATGTGACCCTGGTGCCCGAAGACCGGCTCTGCACCACGATCATCGAGATGCTGAATGTCGAGGGCGTGGTGCTGGAGCCGGCCGGCGCGCTGACCGTCGACGCACTGAAGGACCTTTCGCCGTCGGCGCGCGTCAACAAAACCGTGCTGTGCATCGCGTCGGGCGGCAATTTCGATTTCGAGCGTCTCGCCGAGGTCAAGGAGCGGGCGCTCCATGCCGAGGGGCTGAAGAAATACTTCGTCCTGCGCATGCCGCAGCGCCCCGGCGCGCTGAAGGATTTCCTCGACCTGCTCGGTCCGGAAGACGACATCACACGCTTCGAATATCTGAAGAAGTCGGCGCGAAATTTCGGCTCGGTGCTGATCGGCATCGAGACCCGGGACCCGTCCAATTTCGCCGGGCTGATGGCGCGGATGAATGACAACGGCCTCGCCTGGCAGGATATCACCGACAACGAACTGATGTCGGGCATCCTGGTCTGATCACTCGGCGGCGTCGTCTTCCATGATGCTGTCGATGGTCGGGATGATCTGGGCCCGTTCCCGGCTGCTTCGTCGGATCGCCTGGTGGCGTTGAGGCGGTATCTTGCCGGAGCGCGACAGCAGGATGGCGATCGGCCGCGTACCCTCGAATTCGGAAAAGATGATGACGAGGATCGCGGTCACCGGCACCGCCAGCAGCGCGCCGGAAATGCCCCAGACCGAGCCCCAGGCGGTCACCGAGACGAGGATCATCAGCGGGCTCAGATTGAGCGAGCGCCCCATCAGGCTGGGTTCGAGGAACGAGCCGACGAAGACCTGGCAGAAGGTGAGGCCGAAGAAACAGGTGGCGATCATCGACCAGTCGCCCTCGAACTGCACGATGGCGATGGCGGTCGGCGCGACCACGCCGGCCATCGAACCGAGATAGGGGATATAGTTCAGGATCGCGATCAGCACGCCCCAGAAGGCGGCGAAGTCGAGGCCGATCACCAGCATGACCACATAGGAGATCAGTCCGAGGACGAGATTGATGAAGGTCTTGGCGGCGAGGTAGTCGCCGATGCGGTCGTTGATCGTGTCGACGATCTGGCTGATCAGCGCGCTGTCGGCGGGGTCGGTCGCCATGCGCGCGAGCTTGCGGGCGAAGACCCTGCGTTCGCCGAGCGCGAAGCCGGTATAGACGGTGATGACGAAGACCGTGCCGACAAGCACGGAGATCGAGGTGACCGTCGAGCCGATCAGAGACTGCAACCGGATTTCGCCGAACACGTCGCGCCGGATGGTCGCCCATGTCGGTTCGGTTTCGAACCCGAACTGCACCGCCAGCCCCTGGATGATGCGCAGGAGCGAGGCCTGGTATTGCGGCACTGACGCGATGACCTGGTTGATGTTCTGGATGATCAGCAGCACGAAACCGGTGATGATGACCGCGATGGCGAGCAGCGAAATCAGGAAGCGGACCGGGCCCGGCAACAGCTTGCCGACCACCGGCAGCATTTCCATGCGGCGCGCCAGCGCCACGACGATATAGGTCAGGATGATGGCGGCGATGACGGGAACGAAGACATTCTGGCCGATATAGAGAATCCAGCCGATCATGAGCGCCAGCGCCATGCCGTAGACGAGATTCCGGAAACGATCGTGGGCCTGCATTTTATCCCGCAGTTCGGTTATGTTCCGGCCATTGTGGAGATTGCAGCAGACTTTGCAACCACGATGGCAACCGACTTTGTGCGGTGCAGTGCGATCAAAGGCCCTGAACGAAGGCCTCGATCGCGGTCGCGACCTTCTCGTTGTTCGACGGGGACAGGATGTCGCCCGCGATCACGTGATTGGACGGATCCTCCGCGCTGGTAACCTCGAGCACGTCGGCGGGGCCGCCCCAGCGTTCCGCGATTCCGGCCGTGACGCTCTGGTCGACGACCTGATCGTCCGGGCTGAAGACGAACAGGACGGGGATCCGCATCTGTTCGAAGGGCAGGGCGCCCGCCGCCTTGACCATCGCGGCCATCGGCAGGACGGCCTTTGACGGATATCGGGTGGTCCAGTTCTCGCCATGCGCCGCGTTTTGCGGCTCGAAGCCGCGTTCCTTGCCGACGACGAGCCGCACGATCGTTTCCGCGAAGGGCCAGGTCAGAAGGCCCGAGCCGGACGCGCGCACCTTGAAGTTGGGCGAGATCAGCACCAGGCCGTCGATCCGGTCCCTGAGCTCCGGCTCGGATGCGGCGAGCGCCGCCAGCGTGCCGCCGGTGGAGGTTGCGACCATCACCACCTTCTCGCCGATGCGTTCGCCGATGGCGACGGCTTCGGCGGCGTCCTGGATCCAGGCATTGACCGTCGCCTCGGCCATCGCGTCGCCGTCTCTTCCGTGGCCGGCGAGGCGACCGTAATAAAGGTTTGCGCCGAGCGTTTCGGCGACCATGTCGGGCACCGGCCGGACCTCGGCCTTGGCGGCCGAAAAGCCGTGCAGATAGACGAGCGAGATCGGTGTTTTCGCTTTCGACGATGGATAGGCCCAGACGATTTCCTTGGCCGCCGCCGGGCGGATGTCGTCAAACTTGCCTTCCTCGCGCGCAAGATAGGCGTCGAGATCGTCACCAATCGCGGCCGGGTCGAAGCGGACGGCCATGTCGACCGGCGTGCGCGGGCCGAATATCCAGGCGGCCGCGAGAGCGACGACGATGAGAACGAGAATGGTCAGCACGGTCTTGATCCGCGAACGGCGTTTTCGGGGCTTCTGTTCCGACATTGCAGCGTCACGCTCCTCCGCGCTTCGATTGACGTAGTCGTAAAGGTCAGCCGGCGGGTTGGCAATCTGGCGTTGAATCTCTGGTATAGGATTCAATAAGAAAATCGCCGCCCCGAGGAGCGGCGATCATCATGTCGGGTCATGCCAATCAGAGCGTGATGCGGAATTTCGCGAAACCGCCTTCGCCGTCTCCGGCGGGCTCGATCGTCACGCCCTTCACGTCGCCGGCATATTGCGCGCCCTTCGGCCCGGTTTCGAAGATCACCGTGGCGCCTTCGACCGGAGCGAAGGTCCAGTTGGCGTCTGCCGAAGGGTTGATGGTGCCCTGATCGACGATGTAGCGCACGATCACGTCGCGGTTCGTGTCGGGTGCTGACAGGATGACCACGTCGTTGTTGATGCCCGGGAAATTGCCGCCGCCGCCGGCGCGGTAGTTGTTCGTCGCGACGACGAATTTCTGCGCCGGATCGATCGGCTTGCCGTCGAACATCAGGTCGACGATGCGGCTGGAGTCCGCATTGGCGATCTCGCCCTTGGACGTGTATTTCGCCGGTTTCGAAAGATCGATCTTGTAGGTGACACCGTCGATCACGTCGAAATTGTAGGACGGGAAGTCCGGGTTCATCAGCGGCTGGTCGGCCTTGCCCGGCTCGACCTGGTTGAAGATGCCGGCCGACATTTCCAGCCATTCCTTCACCGTCGCGCCGTCAATGGCGACGGCGCGCACCGTGTTCGGATAGAGGTAGAGGTCGGCGACATTCTTGATCGCCACGTCGCCGGCGGCGACATCGGTGTAATATTCCGGCCCGCCGCGGCCGCCGGCCTTGAAGGGTGCGGCGGCGGAGAGAACAGGAAGATCCTTGTATTCGCCGTCCTTGAGGAGATCCGTGACATACCAGATCTGCGCCTGGCTGACGATCTGCACCGACGGGTCGTCGGCGACGAGGGCGAAATAGGAATAGAGCGGCGCCGAGGTCTTGCCGACCGGGGTGCGGACATAGGCGAGCGTCGACTCGTGCTCGTCGGTGACCGCTTCCTCGACTGCCGGCAGGTTTTCGACCAGTGCGGTGACGGAGCGATCCTCGTTGCGCTTGGAGATCGGCCGCGTCTCGACGGTCGAGTCGACCACCTTCCAGCTATTGCCGTCGCGCTCGATCATCAGATCGATCAGGCCCATATGAGAGCCCCAGAAGCCGCCCTGTACCGCGGGCTTGCCCATCAGCAGACCCTTTTCGTTGTCGACGCCCTCGATGCCGTCGAAATCGCCCGGGAAGACCCGGTGCTGGTGGCCGGTGAAGACGGCGTCGATGCCGTCCACGCCGGCGAGGAACAGCGAGGCGTTTTCCATCATCTCGGTCTGGACGCCGTCGATCCCCGAATGCGAAAGCGCGATGACGATATCGGCGCCGTCCTCCTTCATCTGCGGAACCCAGGCCTTGGCCGTCTCGACGATGTCGCGGGTCATGACGTTGCCGACGAGATGGCGCGAATCCCACGTCATGATCTGCGGCGGGACGAAGCCGATGAAGCCGACGCGCACGGTCTGCTCCTCGCCGGAACCGTCGGTCACGGTTTTGTCGAGGATGATATAGGGCTTCATGTAGAGCTTGTCGTCGCGCGGATTGGCCGCGAGTTCGGTGCCGTTGACCAGATTGGCGCAGACGATCGGGTAGTTCGCGCCGGAATTGACCTTGTCCATGAAGGACAGGCCGTAGTTGAATTCGTGGTTGCCGAGCGTGCCGCAGTCATATCCGAGCACATTCATCGCCTCGATCACCGGATGGACCACGTCGCCGTCCATGCCGCGTTCATAGGCGATCCAGTCGCCCATCGGATTGCCCTGCAGGTAGTCGCCATTGTCGATCAGCATCGTGTTGGTCGCTTCCTTGCGGAAACCGTCGATGATCGAGGCGGTGCGGGCGAGGCCCATCGTGTCGTTCGGCTTGTCGGCGTAATAGTCATAGGGAAGCACCGCCACGTGGATGTCGGTCGTTTCCATGATGCGCAGATGCGCCTGGTTGGCTTGCGCCCGGACGGAGAAGGGATGCAGCGCGATGATCGCGCTTGTCGCCGCCGCGCCGGCCAGCAGCGAGCGGCGGGTAATCGGATGCAAGGCAATATTCGGGTTCAACTGAGACATGGCATTCCTCCGCTAGAGCGATTCCTGATTGGCCCAACCAATCGGCAAATGATTGCAGTCGCATTGCAGATCGGTGTCAAGACTGTGACAGGGGCGAGAATTGACAGGCATGGTCCCCGGCCACATGCTGGCGCGACAGGAGATACACATGACAGGATTCTTCAAACGTCTCTTCGGTTCGGCGGCCAATGAGAACGAGCCGCAGTCCAACGAGCCCGACGAGGTTTACAACGAAGTCGAACTGTTCGCGCGGCCCGTCAAGGAGGGCGGCCAGTGGCGCATTGCGGGAATGATCCGCAAGCAGGTCGACGGCACTCTCGTGGAGCGGAAATTCGTGCGCGCCGATCTGCTGCCCGATCCCGATACCGCCAGGAGCGCGACGCTCGGCAAGGCGAGGCTGATCGTCGACCAGAATGGCGACGGCCTGTGGCGGGGCGAAGACCGGGCGGTTTGACACCCGGCGCCGGCGCATCTGCTTGACCGGAACGGCGGGCTGGCTTAGGCGCTTTCCCGCAGCCCCCATTCCCAGGACCTGGAAACGCCATGCTGGCCAATCCCTATCTTTCGGCCTCCGCCCTGACGGTCGCCCCGGTCAAGGCGCCGCTGACCGGCAAGGCCATGCCGCCGGGCTCGAAGTCGATCACCAATCGGGCGCTCCTGCTGGCCGCGCTCGCCAAGGGGCAGAGCCGGATCACCGGTGCGCTGAAGAGCGAAGATACCTCCCATATGGCGACAGCCATCCGGGCCATGGGCGTCGAGGTCGACGAGCCCGACGCGACCACATTCGTCGTTCGCAGCGAAGGCGGGCTGTCCGAGCCGGACGCGCCGCTATTCCTCGGCAATGCCGGCACCGCGACACGATTCCTGACGGCCGCCGCAGCGACCGTTGACGGGACCGTCGTCGTCGACGGCGACAAGCACATGCGCAAACGCCCGATCGGGCCGCTGGTCGAGGCGCTGCGCGAGATGGGCATCGATGCGGAATCGATCGGCGGCTATCCGCCGGTGACCATTCGCGGGCAGGGGGGCTTTCCCGGCGGCCGGGTCGAGATCGACGGCAGCCTCTCCAGCCAGTATGTCTCCGCCGTCTTGATGGCCGCGCCGCTTGCTGACGGTCCGGTCGAAATCGCGCTGACGGGGCCGCAGATCGGCGCGCGCGGCTATGTCGATCTGACGCTTGCGGCGATGCGTGCTTTCGGCGTGACCGCCGAACAGCGCGGCGCGGCGGAATGGCTTGTCGAGCCTGGCGCCTACAAGGCGACGGATTTCCTTGTCGAGCCCGATGCGTCGGCCGCGACCTATCTCTGGGCGGCCGAAAGGCTGACCGGCGGCGCAATCGACCTTGGCGTGCCGGCCGATGCGTTCACCCAGCCGGATGCGAAGGCGCGCGAGATCATCGCGGAGTTCCCTCGGATGCCTGCCGTGATCGAGGGATCGCAGATGCAGGACGCGATCCCGACGCTGGCGGTGCTGGCGGCCTACAATGAGCGGCCGGTGCGCTTCACCGGCATCGCCAATCTGCGCGTCAAGGAATGCGACCGGATCGCCGCGCTCTACAAGGGTCTCAACGGGATCAGGCAGGGTCTCGCCGGAGAAGAGGAAGACGACCTGATCGTCTACGGCGATCCGAAGCTCGCCGGCGCGACCGTTGACGCCGCGATCGACAGTTTCGCTGACCATCGCATCGCCATGAGTTTCGCGCTGGCCGGACTGAAGACGTGCGGTGTCACGATCCTCGATCCCGGCTGTGTGGCGAAAACCTTTCCCGCCTACTGGGATACGCTCGCCTCGCTCGGCGTGACGATGAAGATTGCCGAGGCGGCCTGACGGAGAAACGGTCGCTCAGGCCAGGCTGGCATCTATGCCCACATTCGGCCGGTCGATGATCTCGCGCAGCGCAAAGGACGAGTTGATCTTGACTACATGCGGCAGGGACGAAAGCCAGTCGCGGTGGATCCGCTCGTAGTCGGCAAGATCCTTCGCGGCGACGCGCAATATGTAATCGTACTCGCCGCTCATCAGGTAGCAGACCAGCACGTTGGGACAGCGCCTGACCGCCTCCTCGAATTCGCGCAATGTCTTCTGGAACTGGCCGGAAAGCGAGATATGCACGATGACCGTCATCGTGTAGCCGAGCGCCTTGTTGGAAACGCGGGCATGGTAGCCGCGGATGGCCCCCGATTTCTCCAGATTGTCGAGCCGGCGCGAGCAGGCGGACGGCGACAGGCCGACCTTTTCGGCGAGCGCCGCATTCGACATGCGGCCATCGGTCTGAAGCACGGTCAGGATCGCGAGATCAATCGAATCGAGTTGCATGCGTGCAATCTTTCGTCGGTTTGGAATGCTCTGTTGCAATAATATGCGAAAAGGCGGTCTGGCGCATCCCCACTTTGCAAGGACATTCGCAGCGGTTTCGATGATCATGTCCGTCAGGAGCAATGCCGGATCATCAGGGAGAAAACGATGCGCGTCGGTTGTCCGAAGGAAATCAAGAACCACGAATACCGGGTCGGTCTGACGCCGGGTTCGGTGCGGGAATATGTCGCCAACGGCCACACCGTCATCGTCGAAACCGGCGCCGGTCTCGGCATCGACGCCGATGACGCCGCCTATGTCGCCGCCGGCGCGAAGATCGTCAAGACGGCGGAAGAGGTCTTCGCCCAGTCCGACATGATCGTGAAGGTGAAGGAGCCGCAGCCGTCGGAATGGGCGATGCTGCGCGACGACCAGATCCTCTACACCTATCTGCACCTCGCGCCCGATCCGGCGCAGACAAAAGGCTTGGTCGAAAGCGGCTGCACCGCCGTCGCCTACGAGACCATCACCGACGACCGCGGCGGCCTGCCGCTGCTTGCGCCGATGTCGGAAGTCGCCGGCCGCATGGCGATCCAGGCCTCGGCCACCGCACTGCAAAAGGCGCATGGCGGCCACGGCATCCTGCTCGGCGGCGTGCCGGGCGTCCTGCCGGCCAAGGTCGTCGTTCTCGGCGGCGGCGTCGTCGGCCTCAACGCGGCCAAGATGGCCGTCGGCCTCGGCGCGGATGTGTCGATCATCGACCGTTCGATCCCGCGCCTGCGCGAACTCGACAATATTTTCAATGGCCGCGTCCACACCCGCTACTCGACGATCGAGGCTCTGGAAGAGGAGGTCTTCTCCGCCGACGCCGTGATCGGCGCCGTGCTGATCCCGGGCGCCGCGGCGCCGAAGCTGGTGACGCGCGAGATGCTCGGCGGCATGAAGAAGGGCGCGGTCCTGTGCGATGTCGCCATCGACCAGGGCGGTTGCTTCGAAACCTCGAAGGCGACCACGCATTCCGAGCCGACCTACGAGATCGACGGCATCATCCATTATTGCGTCGCCAACATGCCGGGCGCGGTGCCGGTCACTTCGGCCAAGGCGCTCAACAATGCGACGCTGCAGTATGGCCTGATGCTGGCCAACAAGGGCCTGAAGGCGCTGGTCGACGAACCGCATCTGCGCAACGGCCTCAATGTCCATCGCGGCCGGATTACCAACAAGGCGGTTGCCGACGCCCTCGGTTACGAGATGGCTGCACCGCAGGACGCGCTGAAGGTCGCCTGACAGGCCGACAGCGCGATACGGCCGGTCGAGAGAGGTCACGACCGGCCGTATTTGTTTTCAGAACAGAGCCCCGTCGATATCAGGCGCGTTCGATGCGCGCCTGGTAGCAATTGTTGGTCGCCGAGCGGACATGGACATAGGCGATCGCCGGATCCTGGAAGAGCTCGCGGGCGTAGGCCTCGATCCTGGGCTGCGGCACGACCTTTCCCGAGCCATAGACGATCCGGTCGTCGCGGCCATAGCCGCGCAGCAGATAGCGCGGCGATTGGTGCAGGACGTCCGGAACCTGCGGTCCCGGCTCCATGACCTCGCATTCGCGGGCGTGAAGGAAGATCGGCCCTGTTTCCGCGAAGGGCTGATGGCTCGGGAAGGGACGCCAGGCGAGAATGAGATAGTCCTCGCCCGCTTCGATGTTTTTCATGCAATGCCGGCACGGCATGCCGTCACCGTCGGAGACGGCTTTCGTCGGCTGTTGGCCATAGGCGTCCGGGCCGCCGCGCTGGATGGCGCGGGCCGCCCCGGTGTCGATTGCGAAAAAGGTGAGGCGGTCCATCGCGGGCTCCAGAGCTCTGGACCGGTCCCCGATCATGAAGACTCATGATCGGAAAGGTTACCGGTCCCAATGAAAAAGCTGGCGCGGCATTTTGCCGATCTGATTGCTACAATCAGAGCTCACGCCGCGCCGGTCGATGGACGGATAGAATAACGGGCGGCGGTTGTCCGCCACCCGATTCATGCGGGGTCAGTGCCGCGCGATCAGTACATCGTCACGAAGTCGGTGACGCGCCGCAGCGTGACGCGGCGATTGCGCCATTCGGCGGCCGGCGTCGGCACGAGCAGGTAGTCCTCGCCATAGCCGATCGTGTCGAGCGCGCGGTAGGGAACGCCGAAATACTGGACCAGCACCTGGGCGAGCGATGCGGCGCGGGCTTCGGAGAGAGCCTGGTTGGCGTAGCGCGACCCGACGGCGTCGGTATGGCCCTCGATCAGGAACCTCTCGTGATGATTGCCCTGCAGGATATTGTTGATCGCGATGGCGATCTGCTCGACCTTCCAGCGTTGGCCTGCGGGGATGGCGGCGGAGCCGAAGGCGAAGTTGATCGACTGGATGTCGATGGACGGCGCCATGTGGCGCAGCCGCGGGGTGCGCTTGAACTGTTCGATGGTGACGCGCGCTTTCGGCGCGATCTTCTGCTGCGGCGGACGCTTCAGCTGGCGCAGGATCGTGGCTGCGTCCGGCGTCGACTGGGCGAAGGCGGTTTCGGTCAGGGCGGGGATCAGGGCCGCCGCACCGGCGGCAGCGGCGGATCTCAGAAAGTTGCGGCGGTTCATGACACACTCCTTGGGGTTCGATGTCGTGTGTCAGGGTTAGCCCTCCATGGATGAACCGGGCTTGAACGGCGCGTTCAGCCTTTCGGCAGCGCTGCTTCGGCGAGGCCGTGGATCTCCTTTTTCGTCAGGGGGCGGATTTTCCCCGGGGCCTGTCTGTAGGGCACGAAGCCGAGCTTCTGGTAGAGCGACAGCGCGGCCGGGTGATCCAGCGTACAGGTATTGACGGTGATCTTCTCCGGGCCGTTCGCCCAGCACGCCTCGATCGCCCGCGACAGGAACCATCGGCCGAGCCCTCGGCCCGCCGCATGCGGCATCAGGCCGAAATAGGCGAGATCGGTCGCTGCGGGGTCGGCTCGGTTGATCTCGAAGAAGCCGGCCGGCGCGCCGTCGAGATAGAGCACATAGATCTCGGTCGTGTCGGCATGGATGGCGGCGAGCAGCGTCTCGTCATCCATGCGCAGCCGGTATTCCCAGTTCCAGGCATACCCCACCTGCAGTTGCAGGAAGCGATAAAAAGCGAGCTGCGGCCTCTCGGCATGCAGGATCGCCGCGTTGACCCCGAGCGGCAGCGGATAGCGCTTCGCCGGCATCGTGGTCATTTCAAGAAAGGTGATGGTCGTGTCGAGCGATCGGGCGCGGGAGTTCATGGTCCTGATCAGCCCTTCGCCGGCCCCGTTTCGACCGGCGTATCGTCGCGGGATCCCCATTCCGTCCACGAGCCGTCGTAAAGCCTGTGGCTCGTCGCGCCGACCGATTCCAGCGCCAGCGAGATGACCGCGGCGGTCACGCCGGACCCGCAGGACGTGACGACCGGATGGGCCGGGTCGATGCCGGCTTCGCTCAGTACCTGGCGCAGCCCGTCGATGTCCTTCAGGTAGCCGCCCTCCGAAAACGTCGGTGTCGGCGCGTTGCGCGCGCCAGGCATGTGGCCGGATCGTATGCCGGGACGCGGCTCCGGCTCCTCGCCGGTGAACCGGCCGGCCGGCCGGGCGTCCGCGATCTGGCTCGACCCGTCCTTGACGATCGTCATCATGTCGGCAAGCGAGGCGACCTTCGAAGCGTCGAACTTGGGCAGGAAGGCCGTGGAGGCGATCTTGGTCGGCGTCGCGGTGACGATATGGCCGTCCTTCTTCCAGTTGTCGAAGCCGCCATCGAGGAGGAAGACCTTGTGCGCGCCCATGACGCGGAACAGCCACCAGACGCGCGGCGCGGAAAACATGCCCGGCCCGTCATAGACGACGATCGTGTCCTCGCGCGAAATGCCCATCGCGCTGGCATGCTGTTCGAAGACCGAGGGCGAGGGCAGGGTATGCGGCAAGTCGCTGTCGGGATCGACCACGGCGTCCTGGTCAAAAAAGACCGCGCCCGGAATATGCGCCGCATCATATTCGGCGCGTGCGTCGCGGTTCTGCGCCGGCAGATACCAGGAGCCGTCGACGATCGACAGGCCGGGATCCTTGAGATGTTTCACCAGCCATTCCGGCGAGACGACAAACGGGCTTTTTTCGCTCACGGGCGCACCTTTTCACATAACAGACGGGCGGAATGCCGCGTGCCATAAAGGCAGGAGTGACGGTCGGAACGCAAGGGGGCGGCCAGCCCCTGCCGCTGATTCCGCTTTTGCGGCTCAGGCTGCCGGCAGCGGACCGAAGCGGATGCGGAAACGGCGGTTCTCGCGGCCCTTCTTCTCGATCTTGCCGATATGGATGTCGCCAACTTCCTGCGTCTCTGTGACATGGGTGCCGCCGCAGGGCTGGGAATCGACGGAGGCGTCCTTGCCGATGCAGACGAGGCGGATCGAGCCGCTGCCGGTGGGCGGACGGACGTTCTTCGATTTGACCAGACCCGGATTGGCGGCGAGGTCCGCGTCGGAGATGGTCTCAACATAGATCGGGTGGTTGGCGGCGACGAGCGCCATCAGCTTTTCGCTGATCGCGGCCTTGTCATTGTCGAATTCCGGGATGTCGAAATCGACGCGGCTTTCCTCCTCGCCGACGGACGCGCCGGTGATCGGATAGGGGCACACCACCGTCAGCAGGTGGCAGGCCGTGTGCATGCGCATCAGCTTGTAACGGCGGTCCCAGTCGATATGCAGCGTCAGCTTCTCGCCGGTCTCCGGCACCGGCTGGTCGGGCGCGGGGACATGGATGATCTCGTCCTTGGTCTCGCCGCAGACGGTCGCCGCGATCTCGATTTTCGAACCGTCTTCGCGTTCGAAAAAGCCGGTATCGCCCGGCTGGCCGCCGGAGGTCGCATAAAAGCAGGTCTGGTCGAGAATTATGCCGCCGCGCTCATTGACCGCGAGCACGGTTCCCTCCGCGACGGACTGATAGGCGTCGGCGCGGAAGAGCGCCTTGACGGAATGGGCCATTATTCCACGTCCTCGAAGGGCACGTCATATTCGGTCCGGGTCTCCATCCATGCCGGCACCGGAAGGTTCTTGCCGCGCAGGAACTCCGGATTGAAAAGTTTTGACTGGTAGCGATTGCCGTAATCGCAGAGCACGGTGACGATCGTATGGCCCGGGCCCATCTCCTTCGCCATGGCTATCGCGCCGGCGATGTTGATGCCGGTCGAGCCGCCCATCACAAGGCCTTCCTCCTGCGCAAGGTCGAAGATGATCTTCAGCGCTTCGTCGTCGGAAAGCCGGTATGCGAAGTCCGGTGTGAATCCTTCCAGATTGGCGGTGATGCGGCCCTGGCCGATCCCCTCGGTGATCGACGATCCTTCCGATTTGAACTCGCCGGTCTTGTAATAGGAATATAGCGCCGCGCCCATCGGGTCGGCCAGGCCGATCTTGATGTCGGGCCGTTTCTCGCGGAGCCCCTCGGCGACGCCGGCAAGCGTGCCGCCGGAGCCGACTGCGCAGATGAAGCCGTCGACCATGCCGCCCGTGTCGCGCCAGATCTCCGGAGCCGTGGTTTCCACATGCGCCTGCCGGTTGATGACATTGTCGAACTGGTTGGCCCAGATCGCGCCGTTCGGCTCGGATGCGGCCAGCTGTTCGGCGAGCCGGCCGGAGACGCGGACATAGTTGTTGGGATTGCGGTAGGGGACGGCCGGAACCTCGATCAGCTCGGCGCCATAGAGCCGGATCGCGTCTTTCTTTTCCTGCGACTGGGTTTCCGGAATGACGATCACCGCCCTGTAGCCCAACGCGCGCGCGACCATGGAGAGCCCGATGCCGGTATTACCGGCGGTGCCCTCGACGATGACCCCGCCCGGCTTCAGCAGGCCTTTTTCCTCGGCGTCGCGGATAATGAAAAGCGCGGCGCGGTCCTTCACCGACTGGCCGGGATTGAGGAATTCGGCCTTGCCGAGAATCGTGCAGCCCGTTTCCTCCGACGCGCGTTTTAGCTTGATCAGCGGCGTGTTGCCGATGGTCTCGAGCACCGAATTGAACATGATCCGTCCTTGATGTTTTTGCAGACAGTATGGTTTCGGTATCGGCGCTTCAAGGCACAACTCCTTCTGCGGGAACCCGAATAGGCGGATTTCTTTTGCGGCAAATTCGCTTGCGGCGCATTGGCGCGCACCATCACGGCCGCGGACGCCGGATGCGGCGATTGCGGGCCGGACGTCTTTTCCTATAGTCGGCGAGTCACGAAGCATGCGGGTGGACGGATGATCATTACACTGGCCGTTTCCGGCTATCGCTCGATTCGCGATCTCGTCCTGCCGCTTGACCGGCTGACCGTGATCACCGGCGCCAACGGAAGCGGCAAGTCGAGCCTCTATCGCTCGATCCGGCTGCTGGCGGAGGTCGCGCAGGGCGGCGTGATCGGCGCTCTCGCGAAGGAGGGCGGGCTGCAATCGACGCTCTGGGCGGGGCCGGAATCCTTCTCGCGGGCGATGAAGGCGGGTCAGCAACCCGTTCAGGGAACGGTCAGGACCGGTCCCGTCAGCCTGAAGCTCGGCTTCGCCGACGAGGATTACGGCTACGCCATCGATCTCGGCATGCCGATTCCCGCGCCGGGCTCGGTGTTCAACGCCGATCCGGAAATCAAGGCCGAGGCGCTGTGGGTCGGCGAGTGCCTGCGCCGGTCGAACGAGATCGCAAGCCGTACCGGCCCCCATGTCCAGGTACTCACGGAAAAGGGCGCCCGCCGCACCGTGCTCAAGGATCTCGCGGGGTTCGACAGCGTGATGACGCACGCCGCGGACCCGGGCGAAACGCCCGAACTGCTCGCCGTCAGGGAGCGGATGCGGTCGTGGCGCTTTTACGACCATCTGCGCACCGACCGCGACGCGCCGTCCCGGTTTCCGCAGATCGGAACGCGGACGACAACGCTAGCCTCCGACGGAGCCGACCTCGCGGCCGCCTTCCAGACCATCCGGGAAATTGGCGATGCCGAGGGTCTGGACGAGGCGATCGAGGATGCGTTCCCGGGCAGCTCCGTCGAACTGGCCGTTTCGGACGGGATGTTCGAACTGGTGATGCGGCAACCGGGACTGCTGAGGCCCTTGCGTCTCGCGGAACTATCGGACGGGACTTTGCGCTATCTGCTGCTTGTCGTTGCCTTGCTGACGCCGAGGCCGCCGCCGCTTCTGGTCCTCAACGAGCCGGAGACCAGCCTGCATCCGAACCTGTTGCCGGCGCTGTCGCGCTTGATCGAACGCGCGGCCCGGCGGTCCCAAATCATCGTCGTCTCGCACTCGGCGGCGCTGGTCGAGCCGCTGCAGGGCGGCGAGGGAACCGTGTGCTACGAGCTCAGGAAGGAGCTCGGCGAAACGGTGGTCGATGGAGCGGAGGACGTACGCTGGGAATGGCCGCGGCGATAAGGTTCAGCCGGACCGGGCATAGACGATCTGCCGAACGTCGATGAATTCCTCGCGGAACCCGGCCTCGCAATAATGCAGGTAGAATTCCCACATGCGGCGGAAACGCTGGTCGAATCCGAGCGGCTTGATCTGCTCCCAGCTCTCGTGGAAGCGGTCGCGCCACATGGCGAGCGTCCTCGCATAATCCTGCGCGAAGACACGCTCGGCAAACTTCTTCAGGCCGTGGTCGGAACTCAGCCCGTCGAGGATCTGCGGCGTCGGTAACATGCCGCCGGGAAAGATGTAGCGCTGGATGAAGTCGGGATTGGCCCGGTATTCGGGAAAGGCGCGCTCATTGATCGTGATGATCTGCAGGCCGGCCTTGCCGCCCGGCTTTAACACGTCGTGCAGCTTGCCGAAATAGGTCGGCCAGTATTGCTCGCCGACCGCCTCGAACATCTCGATGGACACGACGCGGTCATAGGTCTCGGGCTCGTCCCGGTAATCCTGGAACTTGAAGGTGACGCGATCCTCGAGGCCGGCGCGGCGAATGCGGTCGCGCGCGAATTCCAGTTGTTCGCGGCTGATCGTCAGCCCCGTGACGCGGCAGCCGATCTCGCGGGCGGCGAATTCGGCGAAACCGCCCCAGCCGCAACCGATCTCGAGGACATGGTCGTCCGGCCCGATATCCGTTGCCCTGGCAAGGGCGCGGTACTTGGCGGCCTGCGCCGATTCGAGGTCATTGGCGCCGTCCGCGAACAGGGCGGAGGAGTAGGTCATGCTCGGGTCGAGCCAGCGTCCATAAAATTCGTTGCCGAGGTCGTAATGGGCGGAGATGTTCCGTTTCGCCTTGTCCCTCGTGTTCCGGTTCAGCCAGTGCCGGAAGGCGTTGAAGGCGCGGAACAGGTGGTTCGCCTTGACGATCTGGTAGCCCAGCGTCTCGTTAGCGACGAAAAGCTCCAGAACGGCGGTGACGTCGGGGCTTTCCCAATCGCCGTCCATATAGGTCTCGGCGACCCCGATGGTGGATTCGGACAGGGCGCGGCGGGGCAGGTTCCAATTATGCAGGATCAGGACCGCTTCGGGGCCAGGTGCGTTGCCGCCGACCTTGAAGACGCGCTTGTCGGGCAGTTGGACGGTCAGGGATCCTTGAGGGAGCAGCGTCGCGGCGCGCAGGGCGAGTTTCGCCTTCAGGGGGATGCCTTTGAGGGCACGACGAATGTCGTGCGGCGTCAGATGCACCGCTTCCTGCCTGATCCGTTCCGCAAGTGCCCCTGTCGGCGCGGATCCCGTCTTTGCTTCGCAATCGGCACTCATGGGGCCACACTAACCGGATTTTATTTCGCCTGCCAAGCGGCTTTCGCGGTGCGTTTCACGCCGAGTTGTGCTTCATTTCCTCATAGGCGGCCATGGCGCGCTGCCGTGCGCCGCGATGTTCGACGATCGGGTGCGGATAGGTTTCCCCAAGCGTCACCCCGGCCTTCCGCAGCGTCGCCTCGGGCGCTTCCCACGGCTTGTGCAGGTACTTGTCCGGCAGGTCCGCAAGCTCCGGCACGAACTGGCGGACATAGTGTCCGTCGGGATCGAATTTCTCGCCCTGCAGGATCGGATTGAAGATGCGGAAATAGGGCGCCGCGTCGGCGCCTGACCCGGCGATCCATTGCCAACTCGCCGTGTTCGATCCGGGATCGGCATCGACCAGCGTATCGCGGAACCAGCTTTCGCCATGCCGCCAGTCGATCAACAGATGCTTGACGAGGAAGGAGCCGACCGCCATGCGGATGCGATTGTGCATCCAGCCGGTTTGCCAAAGCTGGCGCATGCCGGCATCGATGAAGGGGTAGCCCGTCATCCCCTTTTGCCAGCGCTCCAACTCTTCGCCCGGCGCGCGCCACGGGAAAGCATCGAAATCGCTGTTGTAGTTCTTCGTGCGCAGATCGGGGAAATTGACCAGCAGGTGCCAGGAGAATTCCCGCCAGACCACTTCCTTGCGGAAGGTCGTGAAGTCGCGAGCCGGCGCGTCGTCCCGGTTCTCTTCCGTCGCGGCCCAGATCTGGAAGGGTGAAATCTCTCCGAAAGCGAGATGAGGCGAAAGCCTCGACGTGCTTTCTTTGCCGGGAAAGTCGCGCCCGTCCGCGTACCCGTCGAGCGCCTCCGAAAGGAAATCCTCCAGCCGCGCTCGGGCGCCGTCCTCGCCGGGCGTCCATGCCTCGGCGATGCCGCCGGCCCAATCAGGCTTGGTCGGTAGCAGCGACCAGGATTCCAACTCGTCCGACGCGAGCTCACCCTCGAACCGGACAAGTTCCTTCGGCGCGCCGACCGGCGGGCGAGGATGGCAATTCTCGCTGAAGGCGCGCCAGAACGGCGTATAGACGCGATAGGGGCCGCCCGACCCGGTCTTCAGCTGTGTCGGTTCGTGCATCAGCTGTCCGTCGAAGCTTTCGACCGTCACGCCTTCATCGCGAAGATCGGACTTGAGCGCCGCATCGCGATCCATTTGTGCGGGAACGTAACGGCGGTTCCAGAGAACCGAGCAGGCGCCGGTCGTCTTGACAATGTCCTCCAGGATTTCCGCCGGATCGCCGCGACGAAACACGAGCGGCGCGCCGAGGCGTTCAAGCGCCTCCGACAACGCTGTCAGCGAGTGATGCAGCCACCAGGCCTGCGCTCCGCCGAGAGGCACCGTTTCGTCGTCATCTTCGAGAATATAGACGGGTACAACCGGATTGCCGGCCTCTGCAGCGGCGCTTAAGGCGAGATTGTCAGTGACGCGCAAATCATTGCGAAACCAGACGATCACGGGAGCTTGTGGAAGGTCGGGACCTTTGAAATCGTTCATCTATCTGTCGGGCTGGATACTCTTCCTGTCCGTTACGCGTGCGCCGTGCGTTTGGATCGCTACCGTGAGAATCGCACCTTACGTGTACCGCCGATATGGAGTATTTTAGGAATTCGTTTACCATCTCGGGCTCATTCTTGAGTGGCGTCAATGACGCCATGGCGCGATGCGCCGAGTTGGAGCAAGAGTTTTCGAGGAACAGAGGTCAGCCCCATGACGACCAAGGATGCGACGGCAGGCGGCGACGGTGCGATGACCGGTGACCGCGATCTGGACTGTTCAACTTATCTCGAAGCGGGCATTGAAGGTCTGGTGGTCAAGGCACTGGCCGCAGGCTGGAACGAGGACGAGATCTCGAACGCGCTGCTGGGCCTTGTGCAGGACCGTATTTCCGATGCGCGCGACAACGCCATCCTCGATTTCGGTCCCAAGCCGGGCGCGACCCGGCACTGACGTCAGGCCGGTTTCACGGCCAGGCAAAATCCAGAAGGTAGTATCTGCCGCCTGAATCCATGGCGACGCCATAGCCGTCCGCGGTGCCGCGTCGGGTGACGAAGTCGACTTCGACAGTCGTTCCCTGCCAGCAATAAAGCGTCGCCTTGCCGTTTCTCGAGCTTGCCTCATTGCCGACGATCGAAACATTGCGATCGGTCAGCGGGCCCATCGCATAGAGCAATGACCCTCTCGGCACGCCGGCGAAACGCTTCTTGGAACTCGTCCACTTGCCCTTGCACTGGTCGCCATTGGGCAGCGCCAGCGACATTGTTCCGTGGTCGCTGAGGAAATTGTGCAGGCGCGCCTCGGCGAGCTGCACGTCCATGCCCTTGAAGGATGGATCTTCCGACGCCATCACGCCGAGCGGCTTGGAATAGCAGCCGGACAGGGCGAGTAGCGCGCCCAGATATGCCGCCCCGATCCCGATGCGCCGGACTTTCCTGTTGTCCACCCGAATGAGCCTCGCGAATGCTTCGATGAGGCAGTCTTAGCGGCCGACCCTTGCGCGAAGGCTACGCGGCGGACGGAAAGCCGAAACGGCAAAGGGGTCAGCGAATTTCGCTGACCCCTTTGGAAAAGAATGGCTCCCCGGGCCAAATACAAGTCTATGATATTGCTGACTTTATTGTCACGAGACTGTTGCTTTTCCTAACTTTTTTCCTAATGTCGCCAACCATGATGGCATTGCTAACTACTGTAGCAACCGACCAAGATTAGGAGCGAAAGTAGGAAAAGATGGCCCGTAATCTGCTAACCGCCCTGGCGATAAAGAAGGCTTCTAAGGCCAAGCTTCGAGACGGCGATGGTCTATGGCTGCACACCAGCCGGGCCGGCAATCGCTATTGGGTTTTCATTTACACGCGCAAAGGGCGTCGCCGGGAAATGGGGCTTGGCCCGCTTGGAACCGGCACCGGGCAAGTCTCGCTGACTGCTGCCCGCGCGAAGGCCGACGAAATCAGGACGATCCTCGGTAGCGACGGCGATCCATTCACCGAAATGGAAGAACGGAGAGTCGTGGCAAAACTTGTCACATTCGGTGATATTGCCGACGAGTATATCGACGCGATGAAAGCCCGGTGGCGGGGCGCAAAAACAGAGGCGGGCTGGCGCAATACACTAACGGTGCATGCGAAGCCGCTGCGGAAAATTCCAGTCTCGGAAATCGCGACAGACGATGTTGTTCGCTGCCTAAAGCCAATCTGGCAGACGAAGACAGAGACCGCGTCCAAGACGCGCGAGCGCATCAAGATCGTCTTAGACCACGCGAAGGCACGTGGGCTGCGCAATGGCGAAAATCCTGCTGAATGGAAAGGGCACCTCGACCAAATTCTTGTTGCACCTACGAAGCTTGCGCGAGGTCACCATGCCGCGATGCCATATGCTGATTTGCCTGATTTCTACACGAAGCTGGCGAAAGCCGATGGAATAGGGGCGAGGGCACTTGAGTTCGCGATCTTGACGGCTTGCCGCAGTGGCGAGGTTAGGGGGGCTGTTTGGGACGAGATCGATATGGATGCATCGGTGTGGACTATTCCGGCCGACCGCATGAAGGCAGGAAAAATGCACCGGGTGCCTTTATCGGACCACGCTGTTGCTATCCTGCAAGGAATGAAGAAACTGCGGATTTCGCGGTATGTATTCCCCGGCAAGAAAGTCAACGCGCCTCTGTCTGATATGACGCTTTCAAAGGCGTTGAAGACCGCTGCGGGTGAAGGATTCACCGTGCACGGTTTCCGTTCTTCATTCCGTGATTGGGTTTCGGAAGAAACCGACTTTCAAACCGAGGTGGCGGAGGCCGCGCTGGCACACACAACGGGCGATACAGTTGAACGAGCGTACCGGCGTGGTGACGTATTAGCGAAGCGCCGCGAGATGATGGCGGCATGGGCCGAGTACGTGGGTGGCGCAGATGGCTAAGCTTCCGGCTCCGTTCGATCCTGCCACCGTGGCAATCCGGAGCGCCCTTTCTGAAGGGCGCAAGGCCGATGCCGTGACTCTCGTAATCGAACAATTGAATCGCGGTGCAAGCAGGCAGGTGCAAAGGCTTGCGGCCGAGTTATTGCGACCGGATCGAAAGCCGGCCGGCGGGCAGAAAACCGCACCAAAACACTGGTTTGAAATCGGTGTTGACTATGCGGAAATGCGGGCGGCCGGTGAAACGCACGACGTAATCCTGCAGACGATTGCTGACCGGTACGGCTACAGCGAAACGCACGTCCGCAATGCACGGAATTACTACGAAGCGGCGCTTTGCGAAGGGTGACAAGGCAAACCGCCCGTAGCTGTTTGCGTGGCGCGCTAAGGTCAAAAAAAGCAATAAAGTCATCACCTAAAACGAAAGGTGATGACCATGCATAACGCTAACGACAATACCCCCCGCCTGATTTCCTTAAATGAGGTCTGCGAGATCAGTTCGCTTTCCCGCACCGCGATCAATAAGATGCGGGCGAGGGGGGAGTTCCCGTCTGAAGTACGCCTCGGCGAACGCCGCGTCGCATTCGTCCGAAATGAAGTTTACGGATGGCTTCAAGACCGCATTGATGCGCGAACCGAAGGCGGGCGACGGAAATCCCCGGAAGCAGCTTAGCACCGCCGCGACGCTTATAACCCCGCGCGTTTGTTGGTGCTAGAATTATACCCAACACTCGAAAGGCCGGTCCAGCACCGGCTTTTCGCGCATGCAAAATTACAGCTAGCCGCTGATCCCCATTGTCCGCCTGGCAAGAAAAAGCCCGCACAAGCGGGATAGCCGTGCGGGCAAATTTAACATTGCGTATCGGAGCTAACTAATTGATTTCGCTCGAAAAATCAGTAGAAAAGGCGTCAAGAAGCGGGGAAAAATACGAGCCAGACTCGCTAAAGTATCAATGGCGGCTCCTCGGCTTGGTTACGCGCGCCAAATGGGCGACCAGTTTGGATAAGTCCATCGCTTACGAGGTGATTGACAACTACAGGAAGAAGCACGGAAACAGCCGCGCGTCGTTCACCTATCTACAACGAGCAACGGGTGCCGCGCGCCCTAACGTCATAGCATCGCTGCGGCGGCTGACGACGCATGGCCCTTTTCGCGTTCACCGCAAAGGGGCTGGCACACGCCCGACCGAATATCTCATTTTGTTTGATCTTGTTGCGGAAGCTAGTGGTAGTCCAGAGGCAACCTCTAGCGGTCCTGCCGACGAAACCTCTAGCGGTGTGGCAAATGGTGGGGCGACTGCGTCTAGTGGTAATGCAGGGGATACCCACTGTGGTATTGCCCAGGATACCGCTGCGGCCGCTAGAGGTAATGCTGGCGATACCCAAACCGTCCTACCTGTAGACGGCCTACATGCCGGCCTACAGGTAGGACTGCATGATAGTTCCGCCACGCCTTCGGCGCGCGCACCGGATGCCCTTGAGGGCACCGGTGCGGCTGATGCGGCGGTGGTGTTAGCTGGCCGCATTGAGGAGCTAGCCGACGCTTATCGATTGCGTGCCGATTTGCAGAAAGCTGAAGCCGCCTTACGTACCGCGCTGGATAAGGGCGCTGATTACAATCAGCTTATCGCAGCCGCAGAAGCATGGGCAGATCAATACGACACAAAGGATATGCCGCTCGAATACAGGAAGCGGCTTCACACCTGGCTAAACGAAAAACGGTGGCTGGAAGACCCCGCTGTCGCGATTGTCAATCGCTATGCCAAGGCCACCTCAAAACGGGCAATTAAACCCGCACGCGGCACTGAGACAAGGCCGGCTGATACGCTGGATGCCGTGCCGGATACGCGTTCCGGGCAGATCGAGTTGCAACGCGCGCTGATTGAAAAATGTGACGTGGCTGAATGCGACGGTGGCACGCACATGGAAGTCACATTTATACCTACGAATGGCGGCCAATCGTTTCAGCACAGCTTTCCGTTGGAACATGAAAATGTTGCCGAGCAAGAAGCCGGTCAGAGGCAGCTATCCGCAATTTGCACCGCGATAGGATTCTGCGGCGCACTTGAAGATAGTTCGGAGCTTGAAGGCTTCGAATTGATGGCGGCACCGGATACGGATCGCTATCGTGCGGCCTCAAGCGGCTGACCTGCTTTCGGAAATCACGATTATATCCGCACCCTGACGGCTTGGTATTCTTGAATAGTAGGAAGTTTTTGGGCGGCCAAATGGCCTCCCGCTGCCGGGGTAGCGGTACACGTCACGCACCCCGGCACCAATCCCGTCAAGGAGCCGATATGATTTTCAACCAACTGGTCCGTGTGATCGCCGAAGCTACTGGCAACAAGCCTGGCCGCGTGAAAACCTTTGGTCGTCGCCTGCAAGAGGCGTCTGAGATTCCAGTGGGGCCAAACAAGTGGCACGCGCCGGAAATGGCACCTTCACATGCCTCGTTAATATTGCTCGCACTGTTGTCGGGCGAGACAATCCATCGCGCCGCGATAGCGGCGGTGGATCTCGCGGAAAGCGTCTCAAGCGACGGTGAAATTCGCCTTGGTGCGGCGATTTCCGGCCTGATTGGCGGCGTTATTCGCGGCGACGAAAGCATCATTGATCTTGCCAATAACTCCACCGTCGAGATTGGCGATCACGGCTTTGCGACTATCCGAAAGCGGGTTGGCGAACAATGGAACACGCCGTTTCGTTTCATGCCGGCTGCAGGCTGGACGTATGACGAGGCACAAATGCCCGGCATCGTCACGACCCGCACACTGCCGGGCGCTGCGCTAATCAAGATTGGCGAGGCCATGCGTAATGTTTGACATTAGAAACGCGGCCGGTGCCCCTGTCATGGACAAGGGGCAAGGCATTATCG
This sequence comes from Ahrensia sp., assembly GCA_002698425.1. The sequence continues at coordinate 25,777 of NZXU01000051.1, forward strand.
AGGGGTATGCATCGACGTTTCACAACGTCGACACGTATGGCCACATTTTCCGCAAGGGGGCCTATGCGAGCAGCCTTGCGCGGCAGGCCGCTGAGGGCATCACCCCTGTAATGCTGTGGTCCCACAGGGCGACAGAACCAGCCGGGAAATGGACAGAAATTTACGAGGACAGGTTCGGGCTTTATGTGCGCGGGAAGCTCAATCTTGAAACCGATACCGGGCGGAAAGCCTACGCCCACCTCAAGGAGCAGGATATTACCGGGCTTTCAGTAGGTGTGAGGATCATCGCCGAACAGCCTGGCCCCAACGGAACAACCGAAATCACAGAAGCCGAGCTTGTCGAGATCTCACTCGTAGCGGTTCCTGCAAACAGTGCGGCACGGGTTACTACCGTGAAGACCGCGATCATTCTTTCCGACATCGCAGCATTTGCGACCCGCGTAGAGCGCGCCGCTGCGAACCTTCGAAAGGCCATTTGATGGAACTCGAAACTCTTTCCAGATCGTTTGAAACCCATAATCAGGCCGTTACCGGCGCGCTGGACGACATGAAAACGCGGCTGAGCGAACTAGAGAAATCCCATGCGCGCGAAGTACCTAGCGACTACGTATCCGACGGCGTGCGGACGTGGGGTGCAGAGTTCGCAGCCAGTGATGAATACAAATCCTACGTTGCCGGCGGCATGAAAGGCCGTGCAGCGCTGCATGTCAAAGACGCGCTGACCACTGCCCCAACATCGGCCGGCGCGCTTATCCGCCCGGATCGCGATCCAAATGGCGTCATTGGCCCGCGCCGCCGCATGACCATCAGAAGCCTGCTTGGTCAGGGGAACACTGGCTCCAGTAGCGTGGAATATTTCCGCGAAACGCTGTTCACCAACAATGCCGCGATGGTTGCGGAAACTACCGAGAAGCCGGAATCCGCGATTGCCTATGAGCTGAAAAATGCGCCGGTGCGCACTATCGCCCACTGGCTCCCCTGCAGCCGACAGAGTGCGGAAGATGCCCCTCAGCTCGCTTCACTCGTTGATGGCGCCTTGCGTTACGGCTTGGCACTTAAGGAAGAAGACCAACTTCTCTACGGCGACGGCACCGGCGAGAACCTGCATGGGATTATCCCACAAGCCACCGCGTACGAGACTGCACGAAATGGTGCAGGTGACACCGCACTTGATGTAATTCGCCATGCGATCTCGCAGGCGGAGGAAGCCGATCTGCCAGCGACCGGCATCATTCTCAATACGAAGGACTGGCTCGACCTCGCTGGATTGAAAGATAATGAGGGCCGATATCTAGGGGCTGGTCCTTTCGGTAACGCCGATGACATGTTGTGGCGTTTGCCGGTTGTGTGGACCAACGCGCTAACCGCCGGCACCTTCGTTGTCGGGGCATTGGAAACGGCTGCCATGCTTTGGGATCGAATGGAGCCCGAAGTTGCCGTTTCGGATCAGGACCGCGACAATTTCATCAAGAACATGTTGACCATCCGGGCTGAGGAACGTGTGGCCTTTGCGGTTAAGCGGCCGGCAGCGATCATCACGGGCAGCCTTGCGGTCGCATAACTCTGGCGGGGTAGGGTGGGGCCAGCTCCGGTCCTTAAGCGCGCCGCCGGCCCTGCCGGTATCCGAACCGGTGGCGCGCATGAGTATCGGCAGCGGGACTACTCACCCCGCTGCCGCCCCTCCGGGGGGAGGGTCGAAAGTCAAAGCCGGGCCGAGATGGTAACCGGCGGGTGCCCAACGCACACATTTTCCCAATTCAAACTTTCAAGGGAAGCTTTATGGCTAGACCGCGAACACCTTTAGCGAAAGCGCGAGCGACCGGGCAGTATGACCGGAAATTTTCGCGTTTTGAAAACCGCAAAGAGCCGGAAGGCTTGCCGGACGTTGGCAACCCGCCCGAGTGGATGAATGACGCGCAAAAGGAAGCGTGGATAGGCCTTGCCGATCAAATCCCGTGGCTCAACAAATCACACCGCGCACTCTTGGAGATTGCCTGTGTGGTTAAAGCCCGGATTGAGAACGGCGAAGATACTACGGCCGCCGCCATGAACCTTCTCCGCCAATGCCTTGGCCAAATGGGTGCAACGCCGGCCGATGCGTCTAGGGTCAATTACGTTCCACCAACGGCCGACGATGATCCTGCAGAACAGTATTTCTAAACCGGAAATGCCGCTGTCATTCTGCGGCCGATACAATCACCGCTGAACTCACGGAGCAGGATGTCTTCAAGGTCAGTGGCTTCATGCGCGCCGGTTGCGGACACAATATCGGCAAGCTCCACCATGTCATCCGCCAACTCGGTGCTGAATTTACAGACGCAATCAAAGTCCGGTCCACGATCGATGCTCCTTACGCGAAGGGTGACTATCCCGCCCATGTTTTGGGCGTCATAAATTTCGACCCGGCGGCGCAGATTTGCGATGTGCATTACAGTTCTCCTTTGTGTTTCAACAACCGGGAGACTTGCACGAATAAATTCGCGGATCGAGTGCTAAATATCTGAAATAAATACCAAATTACCAATTCACCAAATCCGGAATGCATTGAATTGGTCATTTCACTATGGCAATTTTTACAGCTATCGGCACCGCCATTGCTGGCGCGCTATTTGGTGGTTCGGCGCTCGCCGCAAGTATAATTCAGGCCGGATTGGCGTTCGCGGCCAGCTTGGCAACCAGCTATCTCAATCGACCCAAGAGCCGCACCCACAGCGCCGTACAGGGGCAGGTTGAGCTTGGAGGTGACCGCCCGGCCTCAACCCTTTTCGGGACAGGTCTAATCTCAGGTCACCGCACCTATTACGCGCGTTACGGTAGCGGCGATAAATACAATGCCGAGGTGTTTAGGCTGGCGCATGGTTGGTGCGATGGGCTTGAGCCTGAAATCTATTTCTACGGCAAAAAGCACACCCTTGTGCCGCAGGCGCCTGTCGGGAACGAAGCCGAGCGCTACACGGTGCAGGGCTTCGGCAACCTTATCAAAATCCGCTTTTACGATGGCCGCCCCGGTCAAGGGCCTGACACGGAGCTTGTCGCTGCGACCAGCCACCTTAGCAATCCGTGGCGTGCAACCGCGAAGGGTGCGGGGCTGTGCTATGTTGTGGTGGAGCGCGAGTATGATAGCGGCAAATTCGAAGATGGACGCCCCGACTTCAAGTTCGTTTTGCGCGGCCTTCGCGAGTACGATCCGCGCTATGACGGCACCGTGCCAGGCGGCGCGGGTGACCAGCGCCTAAACGATCCGGCAACTTGGGTGCACACTACAAATCCGGCCGTGCACCGCCTTAACTATTCGCTTGGCTTGCGCGGATACCGGTCGGGCCGAGTGCTTATCGGCGTCGGCTTGAATGTCAACCAAATCGACCTCCCGTCGCATATCACTGCGGCCAACGTGTGCGACACGATCCGCCCGGTTAATGGCACTCCAAAGCCAACCTACGCGGCGACGCTTTACGTGACGGCCGAGGACGATCACGTGCAGGTTTTGGCTGAGTTTGAGGACGCCATGGCCGGCTACCACGTCAACCGCTCAGGCCTTTCCGGCGTGATTGCCGGCGCACCGCAGGTGCCTACGCTTGACCTGCAGCCCGATGACATACGCACGGACGCACAGCGTGATTACCGTGGCCAGCGCTCGTCCTTCGAAAAGGTCAACTACCTTTCCGGGCAGTATACGAGCAAGGCGGCAAACTGGACGGCTGCGAGCCTTGATCCTGTTACCGTTTCGGCTGACGTGGCTGCAGATGGCCGCGAGCGCCAGCATGCAAACGATTTCCTGCAGGTGACCGACGCGGACATCGCGCAATATCTGCTCAATATCCGCTACAGGCAGAACAGGCACGAGGCGCAGGCTTCGGTGCCGGTGTCGCGGCGCGTGGGGCTTGTTACCGAGCCGGGCGATTGGATCACGTGGCGCGACAAGACGTGGCTTGTGTCGCGCGTCTCGTTTGACGAGAAGGTGCGTTTTACTCTTGGCTTGTCCGAAACGTCAGCGGACATTTACGACGACTCGGATATTGAGCCGGGGCCTATTGTTGTGCCACCGCTGGCACCGGAAAACCCTTCGCTCCTGCGCACGGTGCAGGACTTCACGGTTACGGCCGGCTTGATTGAAGGGCCGAACGGCTATCAGGTGGCTGCGCTGCGGTTCGCCTGGACGCCGCCGGACGACCCGTCGATTACGGACGTGGTTATCAACTACAAGCTAGGAGACGACCAAAACGTCGGGGAAACCTACACGGCTATTTGCCCGGCGCCGGAGTCCGGCTTTCTTGCGGTCACAAACAATATTGTCGCGGACGAGATCTATATCGCAAAGGCGACGATCCGCACGCGGCCGGATCGGCTTAAGGAGTTCACGCCGTGGGTGACCACCGCGACAGCTACTGGCACAATGCCGGTTATTGTGACGCTTGAGGGTTTGCAGCCTGACATACGCAACATTTTGGCGCGCTATGAAACGCTTATCGGCGAAATGCGAAACACCGTCCAGTTGCTCGCAGCCGATACCGCAACCGGCACCGGCCGCACGATTGAAACGAATGCGGCGATCGTGCGTGCGCAGGATGCGCTTGCTGCCGCTTATACCGCGCTTGACGCCACGGTGTCGTCAGTGGACGGCGAGCTGCAGGCCACGGCAGACGCTATAACGGCCGTTGAGGCAAGCGTGACAGACTTGGCTGCGGACGGACTTATTTCGTTTTCTGCAAACGCCAACCCTACGGGCGGCGCAGATGCGCAAATTGATATCATAGCGCGCGCCGCGCAGGGTGGCGACGAGTTCGAGACAGGCATGTCTTTTCGAGTTAATAGCTCCGGGACGCAGCGTGATATACTGATTAACGCCGGGCGCTTGATTGTGACGGACGGCACCAACGAGGCTCTGCCTATGGTTTTTGAGGATGGCGTGCTCAAGCTGCAGGTTGCCAATATCGGCGAAGTGATCGCAGGGCTGCTTAGGTCAAATGACAACCTTATGCGCATCGATCTAGATGCCGGAAACATCATATTTGCGGATGGCACATCACGAATAGAGTTTTCATGCAGGCCGGCCGCATGGTCGTGTCGGAACCGGGCATCCTAGTCGAAGTTCAGCCGGTCTTTTAGATTAGACAGAACCGCATTTTCACGCGCTTTTTCAGCTTCCGCCTCCTCGCGGAGCCTTTCTTGCTCTGCAAGATGTTGGCGGTAAGCTGTATTTGCCTTTGCAATTACCTTCTTTATCTCGGGACCTATATACGTGTGTGACCCGATTTCGGGTTAACTCGATTTTTTCAGTCAACTATGGATAATGCCACAATTGGCCACGATATGATTCGGGAGGCGATCTGTGGCGTCTGTCCAAGAGATGAAGGATGAGTTGCAGGCGTTAATAGACCGCGCCTCGGAAGCTCTGGATAAGGCTGAATCGGCGAATCTTGCGGATGCAGTTTTTGTCGCGGCTCAGACCCATCGGCTTGATTTCATATCGCTTGTCCTAACCGCGATAACAATCATATTGGCTTTTGGCGGGTTATTTGCCTTCTTCGAAATCAGATATCGCGCCAAAATAGCCGCTCAGGACACGGCGAGATCAGAATGCCGATCGATTGCCGCTGAGTTATTGAAGAACTACGCGAATGATGAGTTGCCTGATGAGGTTCGCCGGCTAGTGGAACTGATCATGCAAGAGAAAGACGGAGACGGAAACGGAGGCGATTATGGACAACAAGATACAGGTCAAGTCCAATCTTGATATCCTGGCGGAGTTCGCAGCCGACTACCCCGTTAATGTCGCTGAGGCAGCTAGGGCCATAGGCGTGCGCGTCTTGTACGACGAGCTGCCTGCTGGGGTATCCGGGAAAATCCAGCGCGACGAACGCGGTGGCTACTACATCGTTGCAAATCGGGATGAGCCGGAGGTGCGCCAGCGCTTCACCATCGCCCATGAGCTCGGACACTACATCTATCACCGCGCGCTCATAGGCGATGGCATAGCCGATTCACCTGCCTATCGTGCGCCGGATGAGACTGTTTATGACAGGACGTCTCTGGAGCGCTTCCATGAGACTCAAGCCAATCAGTTCGCAGCCAACCTGCTTATGCCGCGCAAACTGATCAGGAAGGCGGAAACGGAACACCCGGGCGTGAATGTCCAGCAGCTTGCTCAGCTTTTTAATGTCTCAGAAGACGCAATGCGTATCCGAAAAGGCATGCCGACAAAGAAGCAGGCTGCATTACAGGATTTCGAGCCTGTCGAAGTCGATTAGTCGAGAACGCGGTTCATCTCTTCGAATAGATATGGCGCAATCGAAACTGTCTTTTGGCGCTTTGCCAGTGTCTTAAAGTTCTCAATGTCTGTGCACATTTCCATAAGGCCCTGAACACGGCCTATCTGGTGAATGAGCATGTTCCGGCCATCGGAATTCAGCCACTGGTGGAAACGCGCCTTTCGCTTGCCTTCATCGGTGATATTCAGCTTGTCGAGTTCTGCTTTAACGTATCCATTTTCGAGCGGCTCATAGACGTACTTGTTGATGAAATGGCCGTAGTACTGAGGCCGGTTTTTAGGTGTGGTAGGGGCGTTGTCGTAAAGCCGGTCCAGTTCCGCAAAGAAGGCGTCCGGGAACGTCTTAAGCCACTTTTGCAGGCCTTCCGCGATGTACTTCGACAGCAGCAGCCGTAGCGCGTCATGCGCCCGGTCCCGCTGATAGCCTGTCGCCTCATCGATCAGGGCGACGATGCCGACCTTTGCGAATGCCTGCATCAAAACTTCGGCCTGTTCAGCCAAATGCTCTTGCGTCGGATGCAACTTGCCCGCTCGCCGCGCGGCGAGATACACGCCGCAAATTTCTGGCAACAGCTCTGCGGGTAGCCCGTTTGCGGCCACTCCACCGGATGATGACACGTACTGAACAGGCGATTCCAGCGCCATCGCCAAGTCTTTGTTTACAAAAGAAGAAAGGTTGTTTGCAGACAGATAAGAGGGCAAATTGGCGCCATCAGGCCTTTTTGCTCTCTGCCAGTGCGAACCGCCGCGTTTACTGCCAAAGGCCCGATGTACCGCTCTTTCTGAGAGAACGCGGGTGCCATCTTCCAAGACGGCACAATCAAGCTCAACATCGCCGATAGGCAGCTTGCCGCTGTAGAGAGCAAGCGGAACCCCCTTGCTCTTGGCCTCTTCCTGCGCGGCTTCCTTTGGGTCTGTTTGGGCGAAGCGGCCTAGTGCCTCATCGAACGACATATCGAGAGACAGCGGGCCTTCACGCTTCTTATCATTTGTCATGCGATCAGTTCCTTGTAACGGAGACGGCCATCAACGCGGCCAAGCAGGGCATTCAGGCGGTCGCCCTCTTCCATTTCGCGGCGATTGTAGCGCCACGTCATTTCGGAAAGATACCGGCCAAGGTGCTTGTCCGAAATCCAGTGGTGAATGCCGTAAATCTGGCGCTTGATGTGCGACCACGCGCCCTCAATCGAGTTGATGTGGTAGTAGTTGCCGGTGTGAGCGTATTCGCCCTTGCTGTGGTTCACAGTCTTGTGGAAGTGGGTTTTGCTAAGGCCGCGATAGCCTGAATATTCGTCGGTCACGACAATGGCGGTATCAGCGACATGACCGCGAACCGCTGCGGCAACGTCCTTGAGCGTGTGCAGATGGAACGTGCGGAGTTCGCCGTTGCGCTCCAGTGCGCCCCACACGATAGCCTTGCCAGACGGGCCGCGCTGTCCCTTGCGGTCTTTCGCGTGCTTGTTCTTGTCCTTGCCGCCCATGAACGTCTCATCGACCTCAACGGTGCCTTCCAGCGGCTTGTTGAAGGACTGAGTGCGGGCAGCGTGGCGAAGGCGGTGCAGCATGAACCATGCGGTTTTCTGCGTAACCTTGATGTCACGGGCGAGAGTAGTGCTGGCAACGCCCTTCTTGTGCGAAGTGATAAGCCAGATTGCCATGAACCACTTGCGGAGCGGGATTTTGCTGTCTTCGAAGATCGTTCCAACCTTGATACTGAAACGCTTCTTGCAGTCGCCGCACTTGTGGTTCCGGTTATCGGAGAAGTGGTAGACCTTTGTGGATCCGCAATGCGGGCAATGAGCGTTCGCGTCATCGGCACCCCAACGGATCGAGCGCAGATGATCAATCGCGGACTGTTCGTCCGGGAAGGCTTCCATCATGTCAAAGAGGCTGTTGAAGGTCGTCATGGCTATCGCTCCGATCCGATAGCCTCAACATAGGCATTTATGTGACCTACGTCAATGGGTCACACACGTATATAGGTCCCTTTATCTCCGGAAGGTGATCACTCTCCAATTCGTCGGGCGCGCATAGAATTTCTATAGCGTCACCGTATGCCGCTACATCGCGTTTCATCATGTAGATATGTCGCTGCCAAGCAAGGTTGAAAAAGTCAGCCCATTCACTCGGTACGACTGCAGAAAGACGTAAAATCAACTTCATCAACGAGCCAAATCCAGAAGGCCCGGATGCCTTTTCGTCGAACGATACGATTTTGATGTCTTCGAATTCGCTGGACATGATGCGCTCCATCTAACGTTCTGCAAGTTTACTTGTTTGGGTCAAACATTCTTTTCTCTGTATGACCGCAATTATCGCATTTTAGAGTTCTTTCCTGCACTCCTACGACACCAAACTCCGGATGAGCTTGGACAGAAGTGACTTTCAGGCGGCCTTGGTTGCATATCACGCAACCTTCACCTGAAGACATCGCTTCAATCTTTGCCTCAAGCGCTCTAATTATCTGATCGCGATCGCTAATGGTTTCCCTTGCATCGGAGAGGGCAATTTTAACGTCCGCGAGTGTCCCGTATAAATCAGCCATTTGAGATTTTAGGACGGCGGCGTCGAAATCCTTATCTATCGCGCGCAAGTCTTTGACGATCCCTGTTGCCTGAGAAAGCAGAGAGAGTCCGGTTGCAATATCCATTCGACACCCTTTCCGAAATCGCCTGCTAATGAATACCGCAGGACAGGATTCGGTTATCGAACAAAATAGGAACTCCGTCAACGCAGGCGTCAACGGGCCGACCGTTGCATTAGGAAAGGCGTTAGGGAAGGAGTAAGCTGAAAATGAAAAAGCCCAAGGAAATCAATTCCTTGGGCTTTAATTCTGGCTCCCCGGGCCGGATTCGAACCAGCGACCAACCGGTTAACAGCCGGTTGCTCTACCGCTGAGCTACCGGGGAACAGCGCTCAAGCTGAGCGGAGCCTATATCAAAGGTCTTTCCGATTTGCCAAGCTGTGAATGAAACTTTTTTGCATGCAGCTGTCCCGGCAATCGGAATGGCTGGAAATAACCGCATTCCGGGCATATCTGCGCCTGACAACGGTTTAGGTCGATGGCTGATATCAACAGGACGCAGGAAAGCGGCGAGGGCGGGCGTCCGACGCGAAACACGATAAGGGTGCTCAACCGCCAATTCCCCGTGCCGGCGACGCGCGCCGGACGCATTGGGCTCGGCTCGGCGCTGGTCGTTGGCGGGGCTCTCGGATTTCTCCCGGTCGTCGGTTTCTGGATGTTGCCGCTCGGCCTGCTCGTTCTGGCGCAGGATGTGCCGCGCATCCGCCGATGGCGTCGCAATCTTATTGTTCGCTGGGAACGCCGGCGGCGAAAGGGACGCTAGCGCGGCCTGTCCGGGCATGGCTCGCGCATTTGCTCCGTGTTTTCAGGTCGCGGATGCCGTTGGGTCGGCGGCAATTCGGATCGATGCGGGAAACTGTTGAGAATGGCGCTTGACCGCCAATTCGAAAATCCCTATCCGATCAACGACAACGGTGGATATCGGCCTCGTGGCGGAGTGGTTACGCAGAGGACTGCAAATCCTTGCACCCCGGTTCGATTCCGGGCGAGGCCTCCACCGGTTGCTTGCCTGACAGGGCGGCAAGGCGGGATCGACGGAAGCGGGTGATAACCATGGCGTACTCTTACGACGAATTGCGTCAAACCATGGTCGACAGCCAGATTCGCACGACCGACGTGACGAATCTGCGTGTTGTGGACGCGTTTCTCACGGTTCCGCGCGAGGCCTTCGTCTCCGACCAGCGCAAACCATTTGCCTATATCGACGACGACATCGAGATTTCCGGCCCGACGGCCGAGGCGCGCCGCTTCCTGATGGAGCCGTCGCCTTTCGCGAAGCTCGTGCAACTCGCCGACGTGCAACCGGGTGATCTGGTGCTCGATATCGGTTGCGGTACAGGCTATTCCTCGGCGGTCCTTTCGCTGCTCGGCAACGCCGTCATCGCGCTCGAAAGCGACGAGGAGCTTGCGGAGCGGGCGAGCGACATCCTGCTGGAAAACGGGTTCGACAATGTCGCGGTGGTGACCGGACCGCTCGATGCCGGCTACGCCGGCGAAGGCCCCTATGATGTGATCTTTATCGGCGGTTCCGTCGATTCGGTTCCCGAGGTTCTTTTCGATCAATTGAAGGATGGTGGCCGGCTCGTGGTTGTCGAAGGACATGGCCTGGGCGGATTTGCCACACTCTATGTCAAGGACGGAGCGTACGTTTCCGGGAGAAAAGCCTTTAATCTCAGTGTGAAGGCGTTGCCGGGATTCGAGCGGAAGCTGGAGTTCTCGTTCTGAGCGAGGCGTGAATGGTTGCTGCAGGGCAACACCCGCCGATAAGTTCGGAGGCCGGTATTGCCGTCAAGGTGAGCGATTAATAATAAACTAACGCCAACCATCGGTTGGTTATTGTCAATCAGGACCGTCCGGATGCGCCATTCCTTTCTCGCAACTGCTGTCGCCGTCGCTGTTATCGTTGCCCCGCAGGCCGTTCGCGCCGAAACGATTTTCGGTGCCATGGCCAAGGCCTACGAGAACAATTCGAGCCTCAATTCGGCGCGGGCGGGCATGCGCGTTACCGATGAAAGCGTGGCGCTTGCGAAATCAGGTTACAGGCCGCGCGTAACGGGAACGGCCGGCATCACGAATTCCTGGTCGACCGGCTCCAAGGGCGTCACCAGCCACAGCTTCGGCATCACGATCAGCCAGTCGTTGTTCGACGGCTTCCAGACGAGAAACGGCGTTCGCGCCGCTGAGCTGAACGTGCTGGCGCAGCGCGAAAACCTGCGCAACAGCGAGCAGAACGTGCTGTTCGACACCGCGCAGGCCTATATGGACGTTCTGCAGAACCGCGACATCGCGATGTTCCGCCAGCGTAACCTCGCATTTCTGGACGAACAGGTACGCGCGGCATCTGCGCGCTTCGATGTTGGCGAGGGCACCCGAACCGATGTCGAGCAGGCAAGGGCCAGCCGCGCGGGCGCTCAGGCTCAGCTGGAGGCGGCACGCGCCGCAGCCATTTCGAGCGCTGCGATCTACCGGCAGCTGACCGGTACCGACCCGACGAATCTGTCCCCGGCGAACGCGGTCGCGAAGGGTCTGCCCCGGTCTCTCGATACGGCCTTGGCGACGGCTTTCGCGCAGCACCCCGCGATCCTGGTCAGCAAGTACCTGATCGATGCCGGTGTTTATAACGTGAAATCGGCCGAAGGTGCATTCCTGCCGCAGGTTGGGCTTTCAGCATCCGTTTCGCGGAACCATTCGAGCTTTTCGGCGAACACCGGCGGTTCCACCACCAGCGAGAGCGCGTCTGTCGGCGCAACCCTGACCGTCCCGATCTACCAGGGCGGCGCGGCGAGTGCGACGGTCCGGCAGTCGAAGGAGTCGCTCGGCCAGGCGCGTATCGGTCTGGATGTGTCGCGCGATCAGGTGCGTGCGGCCGTTACATCCGCATATACGCAATTGTCGGCTTCGCGCGCGGCCGTGACCGCCAACCGCGAAACGCTTCGCGCCAGCCGTTTGGCGCTCGACGGCGTTGTTCAGGAACGCGACGTCGGCCAGCGCACCACTCTGGACGTCCTGAACGCCCAGAATACCGTCCTCGACGCCCAAATCTCGCTTGCCCAGGCCGAACGCGATGTCGTCGTCTCCAGCTATGCGCTGTTGTCTGCGATCGGCAAACTGACCGCGAGGAACCTTGGTCTCCAGGTCGCGCTCCATGACCCGAAGGAGCACTACAACGCGGTCAAGGACAAGTGGTTCGGCCTGCGCACGCCTGACGGGCGTTAACCACAACAACAGCTCATTTCTGTGGGTGGAGCCGGTCGCTGCCAGCGGCCGGATTCTCATCTGTCGGATCATCCGCTAAGCTTGACCGATGATTCGCCGGATGGACCGGCGGGGCATCAGGCGACGGTAGGAAAATGTCACAAAGCAGCGCGCTTCGCGAACAGCCTTCGATGGATGAAATCCTTGCATCGATCCGCAAGATCATCGATGCCGGCGAGGCTCAGGTTAAGCCGCCCGTCGAAGAAAAGGTTGAAGCCGCCGAAGCCGTTGAAACCATTCCGCCGCAGCCGGCCAATGATCCGGTCGGCAAGCGGCCGGCCGCGCCGCCCTCCATACTTCCGCAGCAGCCGCTGACCCGGCGCGCGCCGGAACCTGCCAATGTCGCGCCGCGGGAGGGTTCTGCCCCCGAAAACAACTTCGATTTCGATATTGCCGCCGCCGTCAGCGATTACCTTGCCGAGGAAAACAAGGCCGGGGAGGCGGCTGCCGCCAGGACGAACCCGAAACCCGAAGCGGTAAGTCAGGCCGAAACCGGCATCGTTGCGAAGGATACGGGGCGGGACGCCGATTCGGCGGCATCCACGGTTGCCGATGACGCGGACATCGAACTGGATCTGTCCATCGACATGTCCGATTCGCCGGAAATATCGGAAGCCGAGGCGGCGCTGCTGGAAGAGTTTTCCGGTATCGACCGCGATCTGCTCGCCGATCGCCAGGCGAAATATGACAGGCGGTTCAGCGAGGACGATGTCGGCACATTCCGCAAGGTCGGCGATTTGCTGCGTGAAACGGTGAATCCGACCCGAACCGCATCGCCGGAGGCGACTGCGCGGCACTCGACGGCGCTGGTCTCGGATATGGTGTCGCAGAGCGTTTCGCAGTCGCTGGCCAGTCTTGCCGATCTTGCGCCCCGCAGTCAGGCGCCGGATCTGGACGCCATGGCCGAGGAAATGCTGCGGCCGATGCTGCAGGAATGGCTCGACAACAATCTTCCGTCCCTGGTCGAGCGTCTCGTCCGTGCGGAGATCGAGCGTATAGCCCGGGGCGACCCGCGCGACGCCTGACGCCGCGTCTTCGAACAGCGCCTTTGTTGACAGTCCCGCGCGCTTCGGATTTACACGGGCGCTGAATTACCGACTTTGCTCGCGGACATTTCCACATGCTCGACAAGACCTTTGACGCGTCCAGCGTCGAACCTCGAATTGCCAAAATCTGGGAGGGCGCGGACGCTTTCGCCGCCGGCGCCGGAGCAAAGGAAGGCGCCGATCCCTATTGCATCGTGATTCCGCCGCCGAACGTGACCGGTTCGCTGCATATGGGACACGCTCTCAACAACACGCTGCAGGACATCATGATCCGCTACCAGCGGATGAACGGCAAGAACGTGTTGTGGCAACCGGGCATGGACCATGCCGGCATCGCCACGCAAATGGTGGTTGAGCGCCAGCTGGCCGAGAGCGGCGAGAACATGACGCGCCGCGAGATGGGGCGCGAGAAATTCGTCGAACGCGTCTGGCGCTGGAAGAACGAATCCGGCGGCATGATCTTCAACCAGCTGAAGCGCCTCGGCGCGTCTTGCGACTGGTCCCGCGAGCGCTTCACCATGGATGACGGCCTGTCGGCCGCGGTCCTCGAGGTCTTTGTCCGGCTCTACAAGGAAGGGCTGATCTACCGCGGCAAGCGGCTGGTCAACTGGGATCCCAAATTCGAAACCGCGATTTCCGACCTCGAGGTGGAGAACAAGGAAGTCGACGGCCACATGTGGCACTTCAAGTACCCGCTGGCCGGCGGCGAAACCTATGAATATGTCGAGAAGGACGCCGACGGCAACGTCACGCTGCGCGAGACGCGCGACTATATCTCCATCGCCACGACGCGTCCGGAAACGATGCTCGGCGACGGCGCCGTCGCCGTTCATCCCTCTGACGAGCGTTATGCGCCGATCGTTGGGAAGCTGTGCGAAATTCCGGTCGGGCCGAAGGAGCATCGCCGCCTTATCCCGATCATCACCGACGAGTATCCGGATCCGGAATTCGGTTCCGGCGCGGTGAAGATCACCGGCGCGCACGATTTTAACGACTACCAGGTCGCCAAGCGCAACGACATTCCGCTCTATCGCCTGATGGACGAAACCGCCGCGATGCGCGCTGACGGCGCGCCCTATGCCGAGGAAGCCGGCAAGGCGATGGAGATCATCAAGTCGGGCGCGCTTCCTTCGGAAGCGGACGTCGATGCGATCAATCTGGTGCCGGAAGCCTATCGCGGGCTCGACCGCCTCGAAGCGCGCAAGAAGATCGTCGCCGACATCAATGCGGACGGCCTTGCCGTGATGACCACGGACGAGGACGGCAACGCGATCCCGCTGGTCGAGGCCAAGAAGATCATGCAGCCCTTCGGCGACCGCTCCCATGTCGTCATCGAGCCGATGCTGACGGACCAGTGGTTCGCGGACGCGAAGACGCTGGCCGCGCCGGCCATCGCGTCGGTGCGTGAAGGGCGCACCCAGTTCGTGCCGAAGACCTGGGAAAACACCTATTTCAACTGGATGGAGAACATCGAGCCCTGGTGCGTGTCGCGCCAGCTCTGGTGGGGACACCAGATCCCGGCCTGGTACGGACCGGACGGCGCCGTCTTTGTCGAAAAGAGCGAGGAGGAGGCCGCCGCGGCCGCGCGTGCGCATTATGGCGAGGACGTCGTTCTCACCCGCGACGAGGACGTGCTCGACACCTGGTTTTCCTCCGCGCTTTGGCCGTTCTCCACGCTCGGCTGGCCGGAACAGACCGAGGCGCTTGCCACCTGGTATCCGACCAGTGTGCTCGTCACCGGCTTCGATATCATCTTCTTCTGGGTCGCCCGGATGATGATGATGGGCCTTCATTTCATGAAGGACGAGACCGGCACGCCGGTCGAACCCTTCGAGACCGTCTATGTCCACGCGCTGGTGCGCGACAAGTTCGGCGCCAAGATGTCGAAGTCCAAGGGCAACGTCATCGATCCGCTCGAACTGATCGACGAATATGGCGCCGACGCGCTGCGCTTCACCCTGGCGATCATGGCCGCGCAGGGCAGGGACGTGAAGCTGGACCCGGCGCGCATCGCCGGCTACCGCAACTTCGGCACCAAGCTGTGGAACGCGACGCGCTTCGCCGAGATGAACGGCGTCACGCATGACGCCGGCTTCAGGCCGGAAGACGCGAAACTGCAGATCAACCGCTGGATCCTGACTGAACTGACGCGGACGGCGCGCGAGGTCGCGGACGGCATCGACCAGTATCGCTTCAACGACGCGGCGGGCGCGGCCTATCGCTTCGTCTGGAACACCTTCTGCGACTGGTATCTCGAACTGCTGAAGCCGGTCTTCAACGGCGACGACGAGGAGGCCAAGTCCGAAGCGCAGGCCTGCGCCGCCCATGTGCTCGACGGTGTCTACAAGCTCCTGCATCCCTTCATGCCCTTCATGACCGAGGAACTGTGGGCGCTGACCGCGGAAAGCCGGGACACGTTGCTCTGCCATGCGGAATGGCCGCGTCCGGACTTCGAGGACGAGGAATCCGCTGGCGAGATCAACTGGCTGATCGATCTGGTGACGGGGATCCGTTCGGTGCGCGCCGAAATGAATGTGCCCGCCTCGGCAATGGTGCCGCTCGTCATGGTCGGCGCCAACAGCGAGACCTGCCGGCGCCTGCTGGATCACGACGCGGCGATCGGCCGGCTGGCCCGCGTCGAGGGTATCCTTCTCGAAAGCGACGTGCCGAAGGGGTCCGCGCAGATGGTCGTCGGGGAGGCCACGGCCTGTCTTCCGCTCGGCGGTTTGATCGATGTGGATGCCGAGCGCGCCCGGTTGGGCAAGGCCATCGGCAAAGTCGAGGCGGATATTCAGAAGCTTGAGAAGAAGCTGGGCAACGAGAAATTCCTGGCGAACGCCAAGCCGGAAATCGTTTCCGGCGAACGCGAGAAGCTGGAGGAGGCGCAGCGCGAGTGCGATTCGCTCAAGACCGCGCTGACGCGAATTGAGCAAATCGGCTGATTTCCGTTGCGTCATCAAGGGCTGGGATACGCTCGGCGCACGAAAAAGGTGGCTTATGTGTCACTTATGCAACAACGGGCGTTCCGCGCCCGTTTTGCATTCCGGGAGACCAAATTTCGGCCAAATCGGGCAATTTTCACAGAATTCGGCTCATGTGTGTCGTTGACGTAAACGTAAAAGCCGGCATCCTTCGGAGTGGCGAAAGGCCGCGCCTGTCGCCCCGCTCGATTGTGGCGTTTCTTTGTCCATTTTCTGCTTGAAAAAGCAGCAGTCCCTCCGACAAGAATAAGCGGACATGGTTTGGAGGAACTCATGCCCAGGGGCACTAAAACAACTATAATCGGCCTGATCGGCGCGACCTTGATTTCCGGCTCGGCAATGGCGGGCGGCTTCAGCCGCGGCTCGGCCGACACGGATATTCTTTATGAAGCTGGCGGTTTCGTTATGCGCAACGGCGTCGCCTACGTGATGCCGCAACGCGGATACGACACGATCGGCGGTGTGGCCGCGACGGATCCGAACTATAGCGATAGCTATATTATTCCCTCTTTCGCTGGAAAGCTGGCTCTGAGTGACAATCTCAGCTGCGCGGGAACCTATACCCAGCCATTTGGCGCGAAATCGACTTACGGTCCCCAGGCGATCCAGGCAGGCATTAACGCGGATCTGGCCGACAGTGTTCCGGTTAATGGCGCTTCCGGCACAAGCTTCACCGATTTCACGACTGACGAATTCGGGGTGACTTGCGGATACCGGTTCAATGTCGGCCGCGGAAACCTTTGGATCCTGGGAGGGGGCTTTCTAGAGTCCATCTCCTATGAAGAAGGCAATATGATCGGCGACGCTGTGCTCGGAACTGCTGCCGTGCTGTCCCTTACCGAAAGCAGCGTGCCCGGCTACCGGATCGGCGCGGCCTACGAAATTCCCGAGATCGCCCTGCGCGTTCAGGGGATGTATCGGTCCGCGGTCGAACACAGCCTGACTGGCACGTTCTCCGTCGATGGGTTGGGAACTTTCAGCTCGGTCGGTGCGGCAACGATGCCACAGAGCTTCGAGCTCAAAGCGCAGAGCGGTATCGCGCCCGGCTGGCTCGCCTTCGGATCGGTCACCTGGACCGACTGGAGCGTTCTGCAGACGCTCAACTACACCACCACCGGTCCGCGGCAGAAGGAGTTCTTCTATCAGGACGGCTGGACGGTCTCGGGCGGTGTCGGTCACGCATTCAACGACATGATTTCCGGATCGCTTTCCTTCACCTGGAATTCCGGGGTCTCGACCACCGAGGATGTGAACGAAGACACGTTCGGCGTCAGCGGCGGTATTTCGGTGGCTGATTCCGCTGGCGGTCAATTGCGTCTGGGCGGCGGCATCACATATCTGACCGGCGGTTCGGTGGCTCAGGCTGGCAACTGCGGTGGCGGAGCGCCCGGTGATTGCGGTGACGGCCCCGGAGGCGCATTCGCCTACACGGTCGGAAACGATTGGGCCTTCGCGCTGGGCGCGTCCTACAAGCGCCCGTTCTGACAGTTCGGATACCGAGACTTTGATAACCCCGCCGCATCCCGGCGGGGTTTTTCTTTGCGCCTGCGTCACCTGGGCTTTTCCGCGCGTGACGCTGAATTCCCTGAAATCGCCCGCTTTGTGACGAATTGGCAACACCTTTACGGTAAGAATGCCGCTAGAACGCATGGAGTGGCATGTGCCCATTTGCCGCCATAAACCGGGAGCA
This sequence comes from Ahrensia sp., assembly GCA_002698425.1. Next base: position 43,601 of record NZXU01000051.1, read on the forward strand.
TCGCAGTGTGGTTCCGTTCGAGGCGACAGGTTTGGGCGGACAAGGGACAGAATTTTTGGATGTCAGGTTTGTCTCGGCAGGAAGGGTTTCGGCCAGCGGCAGAGCCGCCGGTTTTCCCTTCGCAGGTCGATCGGGCCAGACAGTCCGGCGGAGCAGCAGGGCAAGCGAAGGCGCGCCGGCATCCGGGATGTAAGACGAGTATCATGACCACGACAGGGTCCGGAAAAATCCATATGCCACGCTTGCGCGCCGCCTCTCTCGCGGCAGTGTTCGGCATGTCGCTCGGACTGGCGGCGGTGCAGTCCGCTCCGGCTTTCGCCCAGTCGGGCGATGGCGAGCAGAAGGGCCCGTGGGCAATGTTCCGCTTCGGCTTCACGGCCTACAAGAGCGGCCGCAAGGACGAAGCCCTCAAGGCCTATCGCGATGCGGCCGAGCACGGGCATGCGGGCGCACGCTGGAAGCTGGCGACCATGTATGCGTCCGGCGACGGCGTGAAGGAAGACGATTACGAGGCGTTCCGGCTCTATGAGGGGCTGGTCAATGAAGGCGCGGCGCCCGGCACGCGCGACGAGACCTTCATCGCGCATTCGCTGATGTCGCTCGCCAACTATCTGCGCCGCGGCATTCCCGATTCTCCGATCTCGCCCGATCCGCTGCGGGCCCGCCAGCTCTATCTTCAGGCCGCAAGCCAGTTCGGCGACGCGGACGCCCAGTTCGAGCTTGGCCGCATGTATATGAACGGCGAGGGTGGTCCGGCCGATCCCGTCCAGGCGGCGCGCTGGTTCAATCTTGCCGCGCACAAGGGCCATGTCGGCTCCGAGGCGATGCTCGGCAAGATCCTCTTCGACTCCGGCAAGACCGTGAAGGGCCTGTCCTACATGACAAGGGCTCTCGACAAGGCGAACGATCCCGACATCCACTGGATCCGCGCCCTGCAGGAAGAAGCCTTCGCCGTCGCGTCTGAAGCCGACCGGCGCACCGCCATGGCGCTCGCGGCGCAGAACTGACCAAGTCTATCCCTGATCGATCAGGCGGATTGCGCTTTGCGGCAGCGATGCCGTCGGGCAATCCTTGTCGAGGATTGTCCAGGACGTATTGTTGAGGACGCGTTCGCAGCGGGCCAGTTTCGCGCCCGATGCCGTCTTCAGGCAGATGGTTTGACCCTCGGGGACATCCTCGCCATTGCCGCGGCAAGTGCAGTTGCCAGCCGACAAGGCCGGATGCGCCATAATCGCCATGGCGACGATGACCGCGGAAAACAGGACGGGACGTAGCACCATGGGCCGGCACCTCCTGACGCGAGCATAGCACGGGCCGGAGGATCGGCAAATTCCGGCGGTTCAGGCCGCGTAGTCGATCGCGACCGGAACATGGTCGGACGGCTTTTCCCATCCGCGCACATGCTTGTCGATCTCGGCCGACCGGAGCCGGTTCGCCGCTTCCGGCGACATCAGCAGGTGATCGATCCGAATACCGTTGTTTTTCTGCCAGGCGCCGGCCTGGTAATCCCAGAACGTATAGGTGCCCGGCGCCTCGGTGACGTTGCGGACAGCCTCGGTGAAGCCGAGATTGACGAGGCGGCGGAAGGCGGCGCGGGTTTGCGGCAGGAAAAGCGCATCGCCTTCCCACACCTTCGGATCGTGGCAATCCTCCGGCTGGGGAATGACATTGTAGTCACCGGCCAGAATGAGCGGTTCCTCGAGCGCGAGCCGGTCTTCGGCCCATGCATGCAGTCGCTCCATCCAGGCCAGCTTGTAGGGGTATTTCTCGCTGTCGACCGGATTTCCGTTCGGCAGGTAAAGCGAGACGACGCGTAGAACCCCGCTCTCGACCGAGAATACGCCCTCGATGAAGCGGGCCTGGACGTCCTCGTCGTCACCCGGCAGGCCGCGATTGACCTCGTCGAAGGGGAGTTTCGACAGGATGGCGACGCCGTTGAAGCCTTTCTGGCCATGCGTCTCGACATGGTAGCCGAGATCCTCGAAGGCCTCGCGCGGGAAGTTCTCGTCCACCGACTTGATCTCCTGCAGGCAGGCGATGTCCGGCGCGGCCTGTTCCAGCCAGCTCTTCACCGTCTCGATACGGGCCTTGACGCCGTTGATGTTCCAGGTGGCGATTTTCATGATTTTCCTGCCGATAACGCCGGTTTGCGCGCAACATTTCCTTGTCAGGCGGTCGCATTCGCGTAGCCTTTTTTAATCGCCAAGGGAAGGCGATCGAGGGGAAGGAACAGATTATGGCCGATACAGCGCTGGGGACAGCCGAACAATTACGTGATCCTGATTATACGCCGCCGCTGGCGCATGCCGTTCCGCTCGGCATCCAGCATGTCCTGGCGATGTTCGTCGCCAATGTAACGCCGGCTATCATCGTCGCCGGCGCGGCCGGGTTCGGTTACGGATCGAACTCGCCGGATTTCCCGAACATGATCTACATGATCCAGATGTCGATGCTGTTCGCCGGCATCGCGACATTGTTTCAGACAATCGGGGTCGGGCCGGTCGGGGCGAGGCTGCCAATCGTGCAGGGCACGAGCTTTGCCTTTCTGCCGGTGATGATCCCGGCGGTTGCAGGGCAGGGTGTCTCGGGGCTTGCCGGCCTGATGACCGGCGTCGTCATCGGCGGCTGCTTCCATTTTCTGCTCGGGACGGTGATCGGGCGTATCCGCTTCGCCTTGCCGCCGCTGGTAACAGGCCTGATCGTGCTGATGATCGGCCTGGCGCTGATCCGCGTCGGCATCCAGTATGCAGCGGGCGGCGTGCCTCTGATCGGCAAGCCGGAATATGGTTCATTCGCCATGTGGCTGCCGGCCGTCGTCGTCGTTCTGGTCACTTTGACATTGAAGTTTTTCGCCAGGGGGCTGCTGGCCGTGGCTGCGGTGCTCGGCGGGCTGATCGCGGGCTATATCGTCGCTCTCTTCATGGGGCAGGTGAACTTCGGCAATGTCGGCAATGCGGCGGCCTTTGCGCTGCCGGCGCCGTTCCGCTGGGGCGTCGAGTTCAACGCCGCGATCATCATCGGCATGTGTCTGATGGCCGTCGTGTCGGCGATCGAGACCGTGGGCGACACGTCGGGCATCTGCAAGGGCGGCGCCGGTCGCGAGGCGACCGATCGGGAAATCTCCGGCGCGACCTTCGCCGACGGGTTGGGTACCGCGATTGCCGGTGTCTTCGGCGGCTTGCCGAACACCTCTTTCAGTCAGAATGTCGGGCTGATCTCGATGACCGGCGTGATGAGCCGCCACGTCGTCACCTTCGGCGCGGTCTTCCTGATCCTGTGCGGACTGGTTCCGAAATTCGGCGCCATAGTCGCGACCGTGCCGATCAACGTACTCGGCGGCGGCGTGATCGTCATGTTCGGCATGGTGACGGCGGCCGGCGTCAAAATGCTGGCGGACGTCGCCTGGAATCGGCGCAATATGGTGATTTTCGCCGTCTCGCTGTCGATCGGACTTGGCTTGCAACTGGAACCGGCGGCGCTTCAGCACCTGCCGAAAACGCTGCAGGTCCTGCTGACGTCCGGCCTGTTGCCCGCGGCGCTGATATCGATCGTCCTCAATCTCGCCCTGCCGCAGGAACTCGGCGAAGACGAACCGGCGTAAGACATGAGGCCCGGAGCAATCCGGGCTTTTCTCTAAATCGAGAAGGATGTCCCGCAGCCGCAGTTTGCCACCGCGTTGGGATTTCTGATCTGGAAGGACTGGCCGATCAGGTCGTCGACGAAATCGATTTCCGAGCCGGCCATGTAGACCATCGAAAGCTCGTCGATGAGAATCGTCGCACCGTTCTTCTCGATGACGATGTCATCGTCCTGCGCGGCGGGAACCAGATCGAACTTGTAGGAAAAGCCGGAGCAGCCCCCGCCCTCGACCGAAATGCGCAATGCCTTGTTCTCGACTTCGTTCTCGACGATTTTCGTGACGCGGGCGGCGCAGGCGTCCGTCACGGTGACATCTTTTGCGGCCATGTTCGGATGCGCGGTCATGGTTTCAATCCTTGGGCGCGGCGGGTTTTGCTGTGTTCAAGCTACTCGCCAATAGGTATGAGGCAGCAATGCCAGCGTCAATAGCGGGATGAGAAGGGGCGATCATGCGGCCGGTTTCGGACGAAACCTTGCAGGGCATCGGTTTCGGGCTTGGCGAACGGGCGGTCTTCGCGACCGATCCCGCGCGAAGCCGTGGCCGGTTTTATGACGAAGCCCGCAGCCGTACGCGCACCGAATTCCAGCGAGATCGCGACCGGATCATCCATTCCACGGCCTTCCGGCGGCTGAAGCACAAGACGCAGGTCTTCTTCAGCCATGAGGGCGATCATTATCGCACGCGCCTGACCCATACGATCGAGGTCTCGCAGATCGCGCGCGCTCTGGCCCGGGCATTCCGGCTCGACGAGGATCTCGCCGAAGCCGTGGCGCTGGTGCACGATTTTGGCCACACGCCCTTCGGCCATACCGGCGAAGACGTGCTGGACGAGTGCATGGCCGGGTATGGCGGTTTCGATCACAATGCGCAGGCGCTGCGCGTGGTGACCAAGCTGGAACGCCGCTACGCCGAATTCGACGGGCTGAACCTGACCTGGGAAACGCTGGAGGGGCTCGTCAAGCACAACGGGCCGCTGCTCGATGCCGCGACAGGCGAGGGGACCCATGGCCCTGTCCCCGGCACGATCCTCAATTATTGCGCGCTGCACGATCTCGAAATCGACAAACATGCCGGGCTGGAGGCCCAGCTGGCCGCGATCTCCGACGACATCGCCTACAACACCCACGACATCGACGACGGGCTGCGGGCGGGTTTGCTGACCTTCGACATGCTGCGCGAGGTGGCTTTGCCCCGCGAGATCCTGGAGGAGGTTGACAGCCGCTATCCGGGTCTCGACGACAACCGGCGTGGCCACGAGGCAACGCGGCGTCTGATCACCCGCATGGTGGAGGACGTGATCGGCCAGACGCGTGCCAATCTGGAAGAGGTCAGGCCCGCCAGCGTTCACGACGTCTACGGTGCCGGGCGGACGCTGGCCACCTTCTCGCCGGACATGGCCGCGATGGAAAAAGAGCTCAAATCCTTCATGTTCGCGAACATGTACCGCCATCCAAGCGTCATGCGGGTGCGCGCACAGGCAGAGGATATCGTGCGCGACCTTTTTGCGGCCTTCATGGTGCAGCCTGAGCGAATGGGCGGGGTCTGGGCGGCGCAGCTGCCGCAACTCGATGAGCCGGCGCTCGCGCGCCGTGTCGCCGACTACCTCGCGGGCATGACCGACACCTTCGCCCAGGCGGAACACCGGAGGCTGTTTGACCGCACACCCGAATTGCGTTAGCGACGCCCGCACGAACCGCCCGGCGGGTCGGCAACTTCATCCAGGACAGTGACAATGAACATCTTCACCGAGTTTCGGCATCGGGTCGTCAAGGCCGTGGAAGCGCTGGGCGTGGAAGCGAAGGACGGCGGCGCGCTGGATTTTGCTAAGCTCGGAATCGAACCGCCGCGCGACGCCTCGCATGGCGACATCGCCACCAATGCCGCGCTGGTGCTGGCGAAACAGGTCGGCATGGCGCCGCGCGACCTCGCCGAGAAAATCGCCGAAAAACTCGGCGAGGACAGCGACGTGGAAACCTCCGGCATCGCCGGACCGGGCTTTGTGAACCTGAAATTGTCCGACGGCTTCTGGCGCAAGCAGCTTGCGACGATCCTCGCCCAAGAGGCCGGCTACGGCAGTTCCGATCTCGGCGGCGGCGCGAAGATCAATGTCGAATATGTCTCGGCCAATCCGACCGGGCCGATGCATGTCGGCCATTGCCGCGGCGCGGTCGTCGGCGATGCACTGGCCAATCTGCTCGGTTTCGCCGGCTATGACGTGACCAAGGAATATTACATCAACGACGCGGGTGTGCAGATCGACGTGCTCGCCCGGTCGGTGTTGCTGCGTTACCGGGAAGCGCTCGGCGAAGAGATCGGCGAAATCCCGGAAGGGCTCTATCCGGGCGATTATCTCGTGCCGGTCGGCGAGGCGCTGGCCGAGGAATATGGCCGCGACCTGCTGCAGATGCCCGACGACGAGGCGCTGGCGATCGTCAAGGACCGCGCGATCGACGCGATGATGGCGATGATCCGCGACGATCTCGCCGCGCTCAACATCCATCATGACGTTTTCTTCTCGGAACGGGATCTGCATGCGGACGGCGAGAAGCGCATCCGCACCGCGATCAATGAACTGACGATGAATGGCCATGTCTACAAGGGCAAGCTGCCGCCGCCGAAGGGTCAGCTTCCCGACGACTGGGAGGATCGCGAGCAGACCCTGTTCCGCTCGACCGCCGTTGGCGACGATATCGACCGCCCGCTGGTCAAGTCGGACGGGTCCTATACCTATTTCGCCGCTGACGTCGCTTACTTCATGGACAAGTATAAGCGCGGTTTCGAGGAGATGATCTATGTCCTCGGCGCCGACCATGGCGGCTATGTGAAGCGCCTGGAAGCGTTGGCGCGCGCCGTCAGCGGCGGCAAGGCCAAGCTGACTGTGCTGCTTTGCCAGTTAGTCAAGCTCTATCGCAATGGCGAGCCGGTTCGCATGTCGAAGCGGGCAGGGCAGTTCGTGACGTTGCGCGACGTGGTCGACGAAGTCGGCCGCGATCCCGTCCGGTTCATGATGCTTTACCGCAAGAACCTCGAGCCGCTGGACTTCGACTTCGCCAAGGTGACGGAGCAGTCGAAGGACAATCCTGTCTTTTATGTCCAGTATGCGAGCGCCCGTTGCCATTCCGTGTTCCGGCAGGCCGCGGAGCAATTCGGCGCGCCTGTCGAGGCGGATCCATCCGCGCTCGATCTCCTGACCGACGAGACCGAGATCGCGCTGATCCGCAAGCTCGCGGAATATCCGCGCGTCATCGAAGCGGCGGCCCAGGCGCATGAGCCACACCGCATCGCATTCTATCTCTATGACCTTGCCAGCGCCCTGCATGGGCACTGGAACAGGGGTACGGACGACGACGCCTTACGCTTTGTTAAGGTTAACAATCCACAATTGACGCGTGCCAGACTGGGTCTGGTGCAGGGCGTCCTCAACGTTCTGCGGTCCGGCCTGTCGATTGTCGGGGCTGATTCACCTGCGGAAATGCGGTAAAACCCTGTCACCTTTTGCCCATATTGCGCTGGCAATGAGCGTATTCTGGGGGCATGGCGTCCTCTGGGTAAGGTGTACGGGGTAGTGGCATGACGGACGCAACCAATCGAAAGTTGGACGTCAAGGACAACGAGTTTGGCGACATAGCGCGGGACGATCCGCTCTATGAGCTGTCGCAGATCATCGGCTTTTCGCGACCTGCTGAGGCGGAACAGCCGCGACAGGGGCAAGACGATAACGTCGATCTCGAGCAGGAATTGCTGCGGGAACTCGACAACTTTCCCGTATCCGGCAGGTCTTCAGCGGAAGTCTCTGATTATCAAGACTATTCCGAGCCGGAACCGGTCGAGCCAGTTGCTGCGCCGGAACAGTCGTATTCTTCCGATCCGCTCGATTTCGACAGCGAGTTCGAGCGGGACTTTGGCGGCGTGTTCAAGGATCCCGAACCCGTAAGGCCTGAACCCGTGGCGCCCGAGCCTGTTGTTGACGCGGTTGATATGGACGAGCCGGATCCGATGGAGGCCGAACTCTTCCAGCCTGAGTTCGAATCCGCGCCGGCGCCGCAACCGGTTTTCGCTGAAGTGCCGCGCTTCGATCCCGAGCCGGAACCCACTCCGCAGCCGGCATCCGATTCGCTTGAAGACGAACTTTTGGACCTTCTGGGCAGCATCGGCGAGAAGGCCAAGGCGCCTTGGACGGCCGAGCCGGCCCCTGTCGAGCAAATAGTTGTGGATGAGCCGGTGGCTGTCGAGCAGCCGGATTTCGATACCTATGTCTCGGATGTGGACGTTGAGGAAGCGCAGCCGGAGGCTGTCGTCGAACCGCCGTCCACCGCGCCGCGACCGCTTTGGTTCGATGAGCCGGAACCGGTCGAGCAACCGGTCGCCGACGCACGCGTCGAAACAGTCGATGAGCAGGTAGCGGAAATTGAGCCGGCGGTCGAGCTGGAGCCGGATGAGGACAGCGCGCTTCTGGATGCATTCGAGAGCGAACTGAGCGAGGGCCTTTCGATCTCGCTCGACGAGATGTCGCAGGAAGAGGCGCACGCGCAAGAAGATCTCTCTTCGGAGTTCTCGATCGAGGACGAACTCGATCTGGATCGCACCTACGAAACAGCGGCCGCCGCCGATGAGGACGTGGCGATCGGTGAAATCGAGAGTGCTGCGAACGAGATTGCTTCGGCGGCGCGGCCAAGCATGCCGCCGGTCCTCGATACCGCCGATCTTTCCGGCAGCGACATGGAGGCGATGTATCCGCTGGATCTTCCGCAGCAGGCGGAGGAGGCCGTGCGGTCGGAGCCGAACGATATCGAACGCGAGCTCGATGCGGCGCTGACCGGATACGACCAATATGAAGACCAGCCGACAACCCGGTTGGGCGCTGCTGCCGCCATGCCGGCTGCCAATTACGACCTCGACGCGATCGAGAATGATCTCGCCCGCGACATGGACTATGTGGCCCATGACCTCGAAGCTCGGAGCGCCGAGGAAGACGAGTTCGATGGTTTCGATGACGAATTCGACGAGCCCGTCATCGCCCCTCAACCGGTCGAACGCCCGCGCTCCGGCCGCGGCATGATGATTGCCGCCATCGTCGGCGGCGTTGCCATTCTCGGAGCGTTTGGCGCCTTCGCCCTGATGGGCAGCGATGTCGGCGACGACGGCGGCCCGGTCCTGGTCAAGGCGGATTCCGATCCGGTCAAGATCGTTCCGGAGGATCCGGGCGGCAGGCAAGTGCCGAACCAGGATCGCGCCGTCTACGGCGAAGTCGACGGCAATGGCGAAACCGCCCCGACACAGGACACGCTGGTTTCGACATCGGAAGAGCCGATCGACCTGAATGGCGGATCGGCATCGTTGCCGAGCGGGATCACCGAGACTGCGAAGGTGGAAGACCGGTTGATGCCGGAAGCTGCTTCGTCCGACGGCATGAGCGCCGCAGGCGACGACGGGCAGGCCTTGTTGCCGCCGCGTCGCGTGCGCACCGTCATCGTCAAGCCGGACGGCTCCTTCGTTCCTACCCCCGCAGCCACCGCGACGGCGCAGCCGGAACCGGCGCCGCAGACGGCCGAAGCCGCGGTGACGCAGCCGGAAGCCACCCGGCCGGCCGCGACCGATACACAGGTGCCCGCGACGCAGGGCGCGCAGCAGGACGACGCCGAGGCGCTGCAGCAGATGGCGTCGGTGTCCGAGCCGGAGACGACGGCCGCTCCCGAGCCGGCGCAGACCGCATCGCGCAACATCCCGACACCGGCCGTCATTCCGGAGCGTCCGACCAACCAGCCGGTGCAGGTCGCCTCGCAGCCCGCCCCGGCTCCCGCGCCGGCCATCCAGACCCAGCCGGCTGTTCCCGGCGGCTACATGGTGCAGATTTCCTCGCAGCCTTCCGCGGCGCTCGCGCAGCAGTCGGCGACCGATCTGTCTCGGCGTTTCGGCAACCTCCTCGGCGGACGGGCGATCTCGATCCAGCAGGCGGAAATCGAGGGTCGCGGAACGTTCCACCGTGTCCGCGTCGCCGCATCGGGCCGCGACGATGCGGTTGCCCTCTGCGAATCCCTGAAACGTGCCGGCGGCAGCTGCTTCGTCACCCGCTAGGATTACTAAAGTCTCTTCGAAGGGCGGTCCTCGGGCCGCCCTTTTTCGTTTCAGCCGAAAAGGCCTATGATTCGGCATGACCGAATCAAAAGCGATGATCGTCGGCTGCGCCGGCAAGATGCTCACCCAGGACGAAATCGCGTTCATTGAGCGCGAGAAACCCTGGGGGCTGATCCTGTTCGCGCGCAACATCGGCTTGGCCGAGGAAATACGCATGCTCACCGCGCATTTCCGGTTGCTGGTCGGGCGCGACAATGCGCCGGTTTTCATCGATCAGGAAGGCGGGCGGGTGCAACGCATCCGCGAACCGATCGCGCAATCCTATCCGCCCGGCGCGACGATCGGAGCGCTCTATCGGCGCGATCCGGCCGCGGGGCTCAGGGCGGCCCGGCTCATGTCTCGCCTGCATGCCGCCGACCTGCGTCCGCTCGGCATCAATGCCGATTGCCTGCCGGTCCTCGATGTGCCGGTCGAGGGCGCGCATGACGTGATCGGCGACAGAGCATACGGCAAGGATCCCGAAACCGTAACCAAGCTCGGCCGCGAGGCCGCCGAGGGGGTTCTGGAAGGCGGCGTTCTGCCGGTGATCAAGCACATCCCGGGTCACGGGCGGGCTTTTTCGGACAGCCACAAGGCGCTGCCGGTGGTCGATACGCCGCTCGAGGAATTGCGCCGCCACGATTTTCCGCCCTTTTTGGCCCTTTCCGGCATGCCGATGGCGATGACGGCGCATGTGGTCTACACGGCCATCGATCCGAAACGTCCCGCGACCACGTCGCATATCGTCGTTCAGGACATCATCCGCGGCGAACTGGGCTTTGACGGCCTGCTGATGAGCGACGATGTCTCGATGAACGCACTTTCTGGGGATTTCGGCGCGCGGACCGAAAGCATCTTTGGCGCGGGCCTCGA
>NZXU01000052.1 GCA_002698425.1 Ahrensia sp.
GGCGGCACGCCCTCGATGAGCATCTGGAACGCCTCGTTCATGTAGCGCAGCACGCAGCGATTGACGTAGAAGCCGCGCGTGTCGTTGACGACGATGCCGGTCTTCTTGATGGCGCGGACATAGTCCATCGCGACCGCCAGCGCCTTCTCGCCGGTGCGCTTGCCCATGATGATCTCGACCAGCATCATCTTGTCGACGGGCGAGAAGAAGTGGATGCCGATGAAGTTCTTCGGCCGCTTCGAGTTCTTCGCCAGCGAGGTGATCGGAATGGTCGAGGTGTTGGAGGCGAAGATGCCCGAGGGCTTGAGCTGCGCCTCGCCCTGCTCGGTGGCGGTCTTCTTGACCTCGGAATCCTCGAACACCGCCTCGATGATCAGGTCGGCGCCTTCGAGCTCGGCATAGTCGGTGGTCGGGGTGATCAGGGACAGGAGCTGTTCCTTGTCTTCCGCCGTGGCGCGGCCCTTCTGCATCGCCTTGGAGACGATGCCGTCGGAATGCGCCTTGCCCTTCTCGGCGGCTTCCATGGTGCGGTCGAGCAGGACGACCGGGATGCCGGCCTTGGCCGTCACATAGGCGATGCCCGCGCCCATGAAGCCCGCGCCGAGGACGCCGATCTTCTTGAACTTCGTCGGCTTGATGCCGGCCGGGCGGCGCGCGCCCTTGTTGAGCTCCTGCAGCGAGACGAAGAGCGAGCGGATCATCATGCCCGCCTCGGTGGTCTGCAAAACGTTGGCGAAGTAGCGCTGCTCGATGGTCAATGCGGTGTCGAAGGGAACCTGAAGGCCCTCATAGACGCATTTCAGGATCGCCGCCGCGCCCGGATAGTTCATGTTGGTTTCGCGGCGCAGGATCGCCGAGGCGGCCGGCCAGAGATTGGCGCCGGCCGGCGTGTAGATATTGCCGCCGGGGAGCCTGAAGCCCTTCTCGTCCCAGGGCTGCACCGGCTTCAGGCCGGCGGCGATCATCGCCTTGGCGGCGGCGATCAGCTTTTTCGGCGGCGCGACGTCGTGGATCAGGCCCATCGCCTTGGCGCGGGACGGCTTCAGGGAGGACCCCTGCGTCATCATCTGCAAGGCGTCCTGCTGGTTGGTCAGGCGCGGCACGCGCTGGGTGCCGCCGGCGCCGGGGAAGATGCCGATCTTGACTTCGGGCAGGGCCATGCGGACGGCGTCACTATCGGCGGCGACGCGGCCATGGCAGGCGAGCGACAATTCGAAGGCACCGCCCATGCAGGTGCCGTTGATCGCCGAGACCCAGGGCTTGCCGCAGGTTTCGAGCTTGCGCCAGAGCCAGCTCATCCGGCCGGCGCCGTCGAACAGCATCTGCATGGCCTTTTCCGGATCCTTCGCCTTCTCGGTCTGGATGATGTCGAACATCTTCTTGAGCATGGTGATGTCCGCGCCGCCGGAGAACGAATCCTTCTTGCCGGAGGTGAAGACCGCGCCCTTGATGGCGTCGTCGGCGACGACCTGGTCGATGATCGCGTCGATCTCGTCCATCACCTCCTCGGTGAAGACGTTCATCGACTTGTCGGGCATATCCCAGGTGACGAGCGCGATGCCGTCGGCGTCGGTTTCGACGGTGAAGTTTGTGTAGGTCATTTCGTGTCTCTCCCGATCCTTATACGCGCTCGATGATGGTCGCGGTGCCCATGCCGGCGCCGATGCACAGCGTCACCAGGGCGGTGTTGAGATCGCGGCGCTCCAGCTCGTCGAGCACGGTGCCGAGGATCATCGCGCCGGTCGCGCCGAGCGGATGCCCCATGGCGATCGCGCCGCCGGCGACGTTCATCTTCGAATGGTCGATGTCGAAGGCCTGCATGTAGCGCAGCACGACGGCGGCGAAGGCCTCGTTCAGCTCGAACAGGTCGATGTCGGAGATGCTCATCTTCGCCTTCTTCAGAAGCTTCTCGGTCACGTCGACCGGGCCGGTCAGCATCAGCGTCGGGTCGGAGCCGATATTGGCGAAGGCCTTGATCTTCGCGCGCGGCTCGACGCCCATCATCTTGCCGCCCTTCTTGGAGCCGAGCAGCACGCCGGCCGCGCCGTCGACGATGCCCGACGAGTTGCCCGCATGGTGGACATAGTTGATCGCCTCGACCTCAGGATGGCCGGCGATGCCGACGGCCTCGAAGCCGCCCATCTGGCCGGGCATGACAAAGGAGGGATTGAGGCTCGCCAGCGACTGCATGTCGGTGCCGGGGCGCATATGCTCGTCACGGTCGAGGATGGTCAGGCCGTTCTGGTCCTTCACCGGGATGACGGACTTGGCGAAATGGCCCTTTTCCCAGCTTTCCGCCGAGCGCTTCTGGCTTTCGACGGCATAGGCGTCGACGTCGTCGCGCGAGAAGCCGTATTTGGTGGCGATCAGATCGGCCGAGACGCCCTGCGGCATGAAATAGGCCGGGATGTTGACCGACGGGTCCATGTACCAGGCGCCGCCGGACGCACCCATGCCGACGCGCGACATGGATTCGACGCCGCCGGCGATGACGATGTCGTCGGCGCCCTGGGCGATCTTCGCCGCGCCGAAATTGACCGCGTCGAGGCCCGAAGCGCAGAACCGGTTGATCTGCATGCCGGGCGCTTCGGTGGCGTAGCCGGCCTCGAAGATCGCGGCGCGCGCGATGTCGCCGCCGGCCTCGTAGACCGGGTCGACGCAGCCGAAGATCACGTCGTCGACTTTCGACGTGTCGAGTTCGTTGCGTGCGCGAAGCGCCTCCAGAACCTTCGCGCCGAGGCGCGGCGTCGGCACCTCGTGCAGGCTCCCGTCCTTCTTGCCGCGTCCGCGCGGCGTGCGCACCGCGTCATAGATGAATGCGTCTGCCATTTGCTGGTCTCCTTGTTCGTTCCGGGCGCGGCTTACGCCGTCGCCGTGTCTTGTTCCTGGCCGCTCGGCATCAGGTCTTCCGGCAGCCTGAAGCCGCGCAGCGCGCGCAGCCGGTTCAGCCAGGCGGTGATGTTGGGATATTGCTCGGTGATCATGCCGATCTGCGCCGGCCAGAACAGGTAGCCGGCGAGCGACAGATCGGCGATGGTCGGCCTGTCGGCGGCGACCCAGTCGCGCCCCTTCATGTGGTTGTCGAGGACGCGCCATGCGCTCTCGGCGCGGGCTTTCAGGAACAGCGCTTCCGGCGTGTCGCCTTTGCCGGCGAACATGCGCAGGAACCGGTAGGTCGCCGAGTAGCTGGTCAGCTTGTGATTGTCCCACAGGATCCAGCGCAGCGCCTCGTGCCGCTCGGTTTCGGATTCCGGCAGGAACTTCCCGAAATGCTCGCCGAGGTGATAGAGGATCGCGCCCGACTGCGAGAGCACGAGGTCGGGCCGCCTTGTGTGGTCGATCAGCACCGGCGCCTCGCCCATCTCGTTCATCTCGCGATAGGCGTCGCCGCGCGTCTCGCCGGTAAAGAAGGCGACGCGCTGCGGCTCCCAGTCGGCCCCGCACAGTGCGAGCATCAGCGCGACCTTGTAGGAATTGCCGGATTCCGAGAAGCAGTGGAGGGTGAAATCTGGCATCAAAGCCCCCGCGCGATCAGCAGCTTCATGATCTCGTTGGTGCCGCCATAGATACGCTGGACGCGGGCGTCGCGGAACATGCGGGCGATCGGATACTCGTTCATGTAACCGTAACCGCCATGCAGCTGCAGGCAGGCGTCGGTGATCTTGCCCTGCAGGTCGGAGAGCCAGTATTTCGCCATCGAGGCGAGCTCGGGCGACAGGCGGCCTTCGAGGTGTTCGCCGACGCAGAAATTGTAGAAGGTCCGGCCGACGGTGGCCTCTGTCTTCAGTTCGGCCAGCGTGAACTGCGTGTTCTGGAACTCGATTACCGCCTTGCCGAAGGCCTTGCGCTCCTTGACATAGTCGATGGTGACGGCCAGCGCCCGTTCGCACATGGCGATCGCCGAGCCGCCGATCTGCAACCGCTCCTGGGGAAGCTGCTGCATGAGCTGGACGAAGCCCAGCCCTTCCTCGTGGCCGAGCAGGTTGGCGGTCGGCACGCGCACGTCGTTGAAGAACAGTTCCGACGTGTCGTTCGACTTCAGACCGATCTTGTCGAGGTTGCGGCCGCGCTCGAAGCCCTCGGCGTCGTCCGTCTCGACGACGATCAGCGACGTGCCTTTCGCGCCCGCCGACGGGTCGGTCTTGGTCACGACGATGACCAGATTGGCGAGCTGGCCGTTGGTGATGAAGGTCTTCGAGCCGTTCAGGCGGTAGTGATTGCCGTCCTTCTTCGCCGAGGTCTTGACGCCTTGCAGGTCGGAGCCCGCGCCGGGCTCGGTCATGGCGATAGCGCCGATCAGTTCGCCGGTGGCGAGCTTCGGCAGCCAGCGCTTCTTCTGCTCCTCTGAGCCGTAATGCAGGATGTAGGGCGCGACGATGGAATTGTGCAGCGGGATGCCGAAGCCGTCGACGCCGACATGGCTGATCGCTTCGAGGATCACGCTTTCATGGGCGTAGGTGCCGCCCGAGCCGCCATATTCTTCCGGCATGGAGGCGCAGAGCAGTCCGTTGGCGCCGGCCTTTTCCCACGATTCCCGATCGAAGATCTCGGCCTTCTCGAAATCCTCGTATTTCGGGAGGATTTCCTCCGTCATGAAGCGCGTCGCCATCTCCTGGAGCATGACGACGTCCTCCGTCGCCCAGGACGGCTTCGGCATGCCAAGGATATCCGCCGGATTGCTGGCCATGTATTCCTCCCGTAACGCTTGTTTTCCGCGAGCCTAGAACGCCTCCGCGGAGAGCGCCATCATCGAATCCGCGCCGGACGAGATCCGCGCCAGATGGGCGGCGGTTTCCGGCATGATGCGTTCCATGAAATAGCGCGCCGTGGCGAGCTTGGCTTCCAGGAACTGCGCGTCGCCTTCGCCGGCCGCGAGCTTCGCCTGCGCGGCCTTGGCCTGCAGTGCCCACATATAGCCGAGCGTGACGAGCCCGAAGAGGTGCATGTAGTCGTAGGACCCGGCGCCGGCATTGTCGGGCTTCGCCATGGCGTTCTGCACGAACCACATGGTTGCCCCTTGCAGGTCGTTCAAGCCCTTCTTCAGGTGCTTGGTGAAGAACGTCATCGCTTCGTCGGCGCGGTTTTCCTCGCAGAAATCGCCGACTTCCTTGAAGAAGGCCTGCACGGCGCGGCCGCCATTGGCCGGCAGCTTGCGGCCGACGAGATCGAGCGCCTGGATGCCGTTGGCGCCCTCGTAGATCATGGCGATGCGCGCGTCGCGCACATACTGGCTCATGCCCCATTCCTCGATATAGCCGTGGCCGCCATAGACCTGCTGCGCCATCACGGCGTGGTCGAAGCCCTTGTCAGTCAGCACGCCCTTGATGACAGGGGTGAGCAGGCCCATCATCTCCTCGGACAATTCGCGGTCGGTCACATCCTCGGAGCGGTGCGCGACGTCGGATTTCAGCGCCGCCCAGAGCAGGAAGGCGCGGCCGGCCTCGTTGAAGGCGCGGATCGTCATCAGGTTCCGCCGGATGTCGGGGTGAACGATGATCGGATCGGCCTTCTTGTCGGGCGCGGCGGGACCGGTCAGGGCGCGGCCCTGCAGACGGTCCTTCGCGTAGGCGACGGCGTTCTGATAGGCGACCTCGGCGATCGACAGGCCCTGCAACCCGACGCCGAGACGCGCCTCGTTCATCATCGTGAACATGGCTTTCAGGCCCTTGTTCTCCTCGCCGATCAAATAGCCGGTCGCGTCGTCATAGTTCATGACGCAGGTCGAATTGGCATGGATGCCCATCTTTTCCTCGATGGAGCCGCAGACGACGCCGTTGCGCTCGCCCGGCGCGCCGTCGTCGTTCAGGACGAATTTGGGCACGATGAACAGCGAGATGCCCTTGGTGCCTTCCGGCGCGCCCTCGATGCGGGCCAGCACCAGGTGGATGATATTCTCCGACATGTCGTGCTCGCCGGCGGAGATGAAGATCTTCTGGCCGGAGATCTTGTAGGAGCCGTCGCCCTGCGGCACGGCCTTGGTGCGCAACAGGCCCAGATCGGTGCCGCAATGCGGCTCGGTCAGGTTCATCGTGCCGGTCCAGGTGCCCTCGACCATCTTCGGCAGATAGGTCTGCTTCTGCTCGTCGGACCCGTGCACGTGGATCGCCGCCATCGCGCCCTGGGTCAGGCCGAAATACATGGCAAAGGCCATGTTGGCGGAGGAGAAATATTCGCCGACCGCGGAATGCAGCGTGTAGGGCAGGCCCTGGCCGCCATAGTCCGGATCGAAGCCGAGGCCCATCCAGCCGCCTTCCTTGTACTGCTCGAAAGCTTCCCTGAAGCCCTTCGGCGTCGTCACCGAACCGTCGTCGTGACGGGTGCAGCCTTCCTGGTCGCCGGACTGGTTGATCGGGAAGAAGACCTCTTCCGCCAGTCTCGCGCCTTCCTGAAGGACCGCCTCGACGATATCGGGCGTCGCGTCGGCGAAGCCGGGCAGGTTGTTGTAGCGCTCATATTTGAGAACGTCGTTGAGCACGAAAAGCGTGTCGGCGACCGGTGCGCGATAGGCGGGCATGTTTTCCTCCGGATGCGGTTGAAACGCGCGGGAACGCCCGCGCGAGACAGGATGGCCGTGTCGCTAACAAATTTTGACGTTTCCGTAAACGTCAAAATTTTGAAAAACGTCGAAAAATCCCGTGAGGCGGCGCGTGGCCGGCCCCGCAATAGCGGAAAAACCGCCTTTTCAGGCTTGTTTTGGCGTTTTGGAATGAAAAACCCCGGCGATCCTCTCGGATGCCGGGGTTGTTGCGAAGCCGGACGGTTGCCCCATCGAACCGCCTGCTTCGAACCCGATAAAGGGCGAAAGTCCCGATCCGGGATCAGGCCGCGTTGCTTTCGATCAAGCCGCGCACGGTCGTCAGCGACTGGCTGAGTTCCTCGATGGCGGCGTCGATTTCCTTACGCTGCGACTGCAGGATCTCCATCTGCTCCTCGCCCTTTTCTATGGCGACTTCGAGCTGGCGATGGTTGTCGCCCTTCGGATCGTAGAGATCGAGGATCTCCTTCACGTCCAGAAGCGACATGCCGACCCGCTTGCCGAGCAAAATCAGCTTCAGCCGGGTTCGGTCGGCGCGGGAATAGAGCCGCGTGTTTCCGATGCGGCGTGGCGAGAGCAAACCCTTGTCCTCGTAGAAACGTAACGTGCGTAACGTTACATCGAACTCCTTTGACAACTCACCGATTCGATAGACCGCCTCGCGATTTGCGAGCGTCTCAACTTTCGTAGCGCTGTTCATTTTCCTGTATCCACTTTTGTCCCGCAGGGGGGAATCCATTCGGGTCGTGAAACGGAGTGGCCATGCGTGCAAGGGCATGGCGGAAGTCGCCAAGCGATTGCATGATACCCTTCCCAACATCCCTATAACGCGCCTGTGGGACGCGAATTTGTAGGTAACGTGGCGTTACCTTGCTGTTACAGGACGGTTCGCCGTGCGCGCCGCGGCGGAAAGACTTCCGGATACAAGCGGTTACTCTGCGTCAAAAGCAGGATGAGGCCCTTCCGGGGCGATGGCCCGACCGCGTGGCACGCTACCTGTTTCACGGCCTCCAGGCTGGTCCCAGGCCGCTTCGAGGCCCGGTCGCGGCCCGAATCGCCCCGTCATTTTGTTTTGCGGAAAAGCGTGCCGGTTAACCGCTTGTTTACCGCGATTTGAAAAACGTTAACCATGAATAATCGCGGCGTGGTTGTGTACCCGGTGTGCGCGCTCCGGTTTCAGGGACAAACAGTTCGAGGCGCCTGCTGCCTGAAGAGTATCCGCCAGGGGGCAGTGTAGCGGACGCCGCGAGGAATGGGCGAAACATGCACGACAGGCACATGAATCCCGGTCAGGAGCCCGCTTCCAGGCGCTCCCAGAACATGACGCTCGACAAGCTCGACGAGGCGCTGTCCAATCTCGAAAGACGGATGGGCATCAATTCGGCCGCCCGCGCGCCGCGCCCGGCGCCGCAGCGCGACGACGACGTCTCCGCCATCCGCGCCCGCCAGGAAGCGCTTTCGCACAGGGAAGCGCTCTCGCATCGCGACGATTACGCCCGGCCCTACAGGCAGGCCCCGCGCGGCGGCTACCAGGCCCCGGGACCCGATGCCTCCGCGCTGCACGCCGAACTCGCCGTCATGCGCGAGGAGCTCAACCGCGAAATGTCCTCGACCATCGCCGCACAGTTCGGCGGCATCCGCGAGGAGCTGAAGGCGCTCTATCATCGCGGCGCCGGGGTTTCGCCGGAAGATCTCGCCGACGGTTTCAGCCGCGTCACCCGCGAACTCGGCCTCGTCGCCTCGCGCGTCGAAAACAGCGACATGGGCTCGCTGCGCGCCGAGGTCGAGGAACTGAAGGGCCACATCGCCTCGCTCGCCCGCGAGGACACGCTGCGCGACATGGCCGAGCGCTGGTCGGTCATCGAGCGCGAGATCGGCGCGCTGCCGCAGGCGCTTGATTCGCGCGCCGAACTGAACGCGGTGGCGGACCGGATCGCCGAACTCGGCGCGGCGCTCAGCGACATGCCGAGCTCGCAGTCGATCGGCGCGATGGAAAACCAGATGCGCGCGCTTGCCGAGGCCGTCGAGGGCCTCGCGTCGCAGAACGCGTCGATTTCGCCCGAGCACCTCACCGCCATCGAGGACCGCCTCGACGAGGTCACCAGGGCGATCGTCTCCATTTCGGTTTCCGCCCAGCCGCAGGAATTCGACACCGCGCCCTTCGACCGCATCGAGGCGCGTCTCGCGACGCTGGCCGGCCAGTTCGAGCAACAGAGCCGGGCTCCCCAAGCCGGTGCAGTCGAACAGCGGCTGACGGAAATCTCCGCCCGGCTCGACGCGCTGCATGAATCGACCGCGGCCGCCCCGGCCCACAACGAGGCGTTCGAAACGGTCGCGCAGCGTCTCGACGAACTGACGCGGCGCATCGACAGCGCCCCCGCCGGCGGGTCCGGCATCTCCGACGGCGTGCTCGAAGGCCTCGACGCACGGTTCCGCGACATCGCCAGCCGCCTCGAATCGCAGCAGACCTCGCTGCAGGAAAACGGCAAGCAGATGCTCCAGTCGCTGGACCAGCGAATGGAGGAGCTGGCGCAGCGCATCGAGGAGAACGAAGCCGAATCCGCCGCCATGCCGAGCTTCGATCACATGGAGCGGCGCATCGAGGAAATCGCCCAGATGCTGACGGCGGGCGACGGCCTGTCGCCGGTGGCGGCGGCCCAGCCCGACGCCCAGATGCTGGATACCCAAGTGCTGGAAGGCCTCGAGGCGCAGATCGCCGCGCTATCGGAAAAGCTCTCCACGGTCGCCGCACCCGCGCTTGACTATGGCCCCGTCGCCGATCTGGCGCCCCGCCTTGCCGCGATCAGCGATCAGCTGGCGAACGGCCGCGAGGACATGGTCGCGCTCGCCCGCCAGGCCGCCGAGGAAGTGGTCGCGAAACTCGCCGGCGGCGCGTCGAAGGAACAGAAGCAGATGCTGTCGCAGCTTGCCGGCGATCTGCGCTCTCTCGAGGAACTCGCCCGCAATTCCGACGATCGCAACAGCCGCACCTTCGAGGCCATCCACGACACGCTGGTCAAGGTCGCCGAGCGGATCGCCGGGCTGGAGATGAGCATGCGTTCCGGCGACGAGGCCCCGGCGCCGCGCTTCGCCCGCGAGGACGCCGAGCATGCCTCGCCGCCGCAGCGCATGGCGGAGACGCCGAGCGCGCCCGAGATGCCGCGCAAGCCGCAGGCGGCCCCGAAAGCAGAGCCCTATGAGCCGCCCGCCGAAGAGGCGCAGGACGAGCCGGCCGAGGCCGCAAAGACGCATATCGAGGATGCGCCGCCGGTCGATTTCGCCGCCGGGGAACAGCCGCGCGCCAGGCAGCAGTCGCGGCGGGTGACGCGGCAGGGGATCACGCCGGCGGAAGCCGCCGCCATGGCGGCGCGCGCCGCGCTGGGCGACGACGCCGCCGACGAAGAGGCCGATCCGGCCGAAGCCGTCGCCGCGGAGGCCGCGAAGGCCGACGCCAAGCCGTCGAAGGGTTTCCTGAGCGGGCTGCGCAGATCCATCCGGCGCGGCGGCAAGGACGAACCTGTCGAGCCGGTGGTCGAACCCGAGGAGCCCGCCGTCTTCGGCAAGGCCGCGGACGCGTCGCAAAAGCCGCTTGAACTGGCCGACGAGCCGCTCGAGCCGGGCTCCGGCGCGCCGGATCTCGCCGAGATCATGAAGCGGGTGCGCGCCGAACGCGCCGGCCCCGCAGCCGCGCAGGGCGACGCCGCCGCCGACGATGCCGGCAAGTCCGATTTCATCGCCGCGGCCCGCCGCGCCGCCCGCGCCGCCGCCGACGAGGTGGCCGTTCCCGACCGTAAGAAGGGCGAGGGCAAGGCCTCCGGCAAGGGCGGCATGCTCGCCTCGCGCCGCCGTCCGCTGATGCTGGCCGCGGGCGCGATCCTGCTCGCCGTGATGGCGATCCCGCTGGCGCGCGGCTACCTGTTCGATCGCGGCGGCAGCCCGGCCGAGGTGGCCGAAACCGCCAAGCCGATGGTCATGGACGAGCCCGCCCGGGCCGATCTTGGTGCCGGCGACGTCGCCGCCGTGGAGACCGCCGACGAGACGCCGGCCGCGCCGGTGCGCATGGTCGATACGCCGTCCGACGAGATCACGGCGGCGCTGCCGGCCGAGCCGCAGAGCCTCGACGCAGCGCCGGACGGCGCCGGCGATGTCGCGATGGATGCCGGCTCCGACATCGAGATGGCCGCCGAAGATGGCGGCGAGGCGTCCGACATCGACATGGCTTCGTCGCCCGACATGGCGTCCGCCGACGAGGCCGGTGCCGACGAGTCGTTCCAGCAGATCACCCTTGCCGACATTCCCGGCGAAATCGGCCCGGTGGCGTTGCGCGAAGCGGCTGTTGCCGGCGACGCCAAGGCGCTCTTCGTCATCGGCGACCGGCTGATGGGCAAGGCGCCCGGAGACCCCGCCGGCGACATGAAGGCGGCGGCCCGCTGGTACGAGATGTCGGCCGAACTCGGCTTCGCGCCGGCGCAATACCGCATCGGCAACGCCTATGAGAAGGCCATGGGCGTCGACCGTGATATCGACGCGGCCAAGTCCTGGTATCTGGCCGCCGCCGAGCAGGGCAACATCAGCGCCATGCACAATCTGGCGGTGCTTTACGCCACCGAGGTCGACGGTTCCCGCGACATGGAAGAGGCCGTGCGCTGGTTCAACGAGGCCGCCGATCACGGCGTCACCGACAGCCAGGTCAATCTCGGCATCCTCGCGGCGCGCGGCGAAGGCGTGCCCCAGGATCTCGCCGAATCCTACAAGTGGCTGGCTCTGGCCGCCAAGGCCGGCGACAAGGACGCGGGCGCCAAACGCGACGAGGTCGCTGGCTTCATGCGGCCCGACCAGCTGCAGACGGCGCGCGACGCGGTCGACCTGTGGAAGGTCAAGCCGGTCGACGCCGCCGCCAACGCCATCGAGGCGCCCGAGGCGTGGAAGACCGGCGGCGAAATGACCGCCTCGGCGCCGATCTCCGGCGAGGACATGAAGAAGGCCATCCGCAACATCCAGGCCATCCTCAACAACAACGGTTACGACGCCGGCACGCCGGACGGAATCATGGGCGCGCGCACCCGCAACGCCATCATCGAGTTCCAGAAGGCGAACGGCCTCCTGCCCAGCGGCGAGGTGGACCGGGCGCTTGTCGACAAGCTGTTGGAAGTCAACAAACAATCCTGACGCGCTCAAAGGTCGCAACAGGCGTATTTCGGGGCGGTGCAGGGTCACCGCCCCGTTCGTTTTGTGCTAAGCGATATCGCGGCCGATCCGATTTGACTCCGCGCATCGGCAGGCGCATGACGAAACATGCCGTTCTACAGATGAAAGGGGACACGGGTGGCTCTCTATCTGCCGATCGCGGAAATGTCGGTGAACATTTTCGTCGTGCTCGGCATGGGCGCCGCCGTGGGATTCCTGTCGGGCATGTTCGGCGTGGGCGGCGGCTTCCTGATCACGCCGCTGCTCATCTTCTATAACATCCCGCCCGCGGTCGCGGTGGCGACCGGCGCCAACCAGGTCGTCGCCTCGTCGGTCTCCGGCGTGCTGTCGCATCTCAAGCGCGGCACCGTCGACATCAAGCTCGGCACCATGCTGCTGATAGGCGGTATCGCCGGCTCGACCGTCGGCGTCTGGATCTTCTCGATCCTGCGCACGCTCGGCCAGCTCGATCTGATCGTCTCGGTTCTGTATGTCGTCTTCCTCGGCATCGTCGGCGGGCTGATGATGCAGGAAAGCGTGCGCGCCATGCTGCGCCAGCGCGCCGGCGCGACGGTGAGCCTGCGCCGGCCGGGCGCGCATATGTGGATCCACAAGCTGCCCTTCAAGATGCGCTTCAAGGCCTCGAAGCTCTATGTCAGCGTCATCCCGGTGCTGGTGCTCGGCGTGATGATCGGCGGCCTCTCGGCGATCATGGGCGTCGGCGGCGGCTTCATCATGGTTCCGGCGATGATCTACCTGCTCAAGGTGCCGACCAATGTCGTCATCGGCACCTCGCTGTTCCAGATCATCTTCGTGTCCGCCTATACGACCGTCGTTCAGGCGACGACCAACCATTCCGTCGACGTGATCCTGGCGCTGCTGTTGATGATGGGCAGCGTCGTCGGCGCGCAATATGGCGCCAAGGCCGGGCAGCGGCTGCGCGGCGAACAACTGCGCGCGCTTCTCGCGGCGCTGGTGCTGCTAGTGGCGCTGCGCCTCGGCTATGCGCTCTTCGTCGTGCCGGACGAGATCTACTCCATTTCGCGGAACTTCATCCTGTGAGGGCGGCGGGCGCAATCCTCCTGACGCTTCTCCTGCTGGCCGGGATGCCGGCCCGCGCGCAGGACGATGCCGCGACGCCGGAAACCCTGGAAGCGCCGGCTCCAACGCCGGAAGCACCGGCTGTGCCGTTGAATACGGGCGTGCAGCCCGAACGCATCGAGATCGGCCTGTCGACCGATTCCATCGCGATCACCTCCGATTTCTCCGGCGCGCAGCTGACCATCTTCGGCGCGGTGGACAATGTCGATCCGCTGATCCAGCGCCAGGGCCGTTACGATATCTTCGTCCTGCTGGAGGGGCCGACCAACGACCTCGTCACCCGGCGCAAGGGCCGCGTTCTCGGCATCTGGATGAATGTCGACTCGCAGGCTTACCTGGACGTGCCCGAATCCTTCCTGATCGCCTCGACCCGGCCGAGCCAGGACATCGCCAATTCCGAAACGCTTGAGCGCCTGTCGCTCGGCGTGAGGAATATCCGCCTGCGGCCCTATGTGCTGGGCACCGAGACGGTGGACGATATCGCGACCTTCACCGAGGAACTTCGCCGCCTGAAGGCGGAAAAGAACCTCTATGAGGAGTTCCCGAGCGGCGTGCGCTTCATATCCCAGTCGCTGTTCCGCGCGACGCTGCAACTGCCGGCGAACGTGCCGCTCGGCCGCCACACGGCGCGCGCCTATCTGTTCCGCCAGGGGACGCTGGTCGCCCAGACCCAGTCGACGCTGGACATCCGCAAGGCCGGCCTCGAGTTCCGGATCTACACGGCTGCGCAGACACAATCGCTGCTTTATGGTATGGCGGCTGTCGCGCTCGCCTTTATCGTCGGCTGGCTCGGGCGCGTTCTGTTCAAGAAAGACTGACCGGCGGGTCGTCGCGGAAAAAGGGGGAAGCGCGCATGTCCGTGGAAAAGACCGCGACCATGCTCGCGATGCTCGGGTTCCTGCCCTTTGCCTTTTTCACCGCGCTCCTGCTGGTCGATCCCGGCCTCATTCCGCAGGAGACCGGATGGGACGCCGGCGCCGGCGGTTTCCTGGCCACCGCCTTCAAGGTCTATGCGGCGATCGTCCTGTCCTTCATCGGCGGCATTCGATGGGGCGTGGCGATCGTGCAGCAGGAGGGCGGACGCGAGGAGAACGAGGCGCTCGTGCTGGCCGCAGGCCCGTCGATTATCGGCTGGTTCGCCTTCTTCACCGCCGAGCCGTGGTCCTATGCCGTGTTCGCCGTCGCCTATGCCGCCACCGGATGGTGGGACAGCCGGCTTGCCGGCAACAAGGGCGTGCCGACATGGTTCGGCCGCCTGCGCGTCTTGCTGACTGTGCTGGTCATGGCGACGATGATCTCGGCCTTCGCCGCGAGCTATTCGGCGGGCTGAACGTCAGTCGCCGTAAAGGTCCCGCGGCCCGATGGCGTGGACGCGGTCGCTTCCCAGCATGTAGGCGCGGAACGTCGCGGCGTGGAACAGGCCCGCATAGGCCTCGTCGCGGACATTCAGCCCGCCGGTGAAGACGCCGAAGCTCGGCATGACGAGGCGCACCCCGTCGCAAGCGAAACAGGCGCGGCGCACGGCCCGGCCGTGACGCACCAGCCGCGCGCAGGGATGCCAATGGCCGCTGACCTCGTGACCGGTCTCTTCCGCGACCGCGATATGGCGGAAGACGATGCGCCCGAGCGCCAGCATCTCCACCGATTGGCCCGGAACGCCCTCCGGCGGCGAGGGATCGTGATTGCCCGTCACCCAGACCATGTCGCGGCCGCGCGCGATCGCGCCGATGGCGCGAAGAGCGTCCTCGCCGAGCCTTTCGCTCGCCTCGTCGTCATGAAAGGCGTCGCCGAGGCTGACGATGGTCGCCGGGTCGTATTTCGCCGTCATCGCCGCAAGCCGGGCGAGCGTCGCCGCCGTGTCGTAGGGCGGCAGGAAGACCCGCCGGCGCGCAAAGGAGGAGCCTTTTTCCAGATGCATGTCGGAAACGACGAGGAGGCGCTCATCGGCGAAATACGCGGCGCCGGCCGGATCGAGCAGAACGTCCGACCCCGCATAATCGATCGCCAGCGCTTCGCCCGCCGTCACCTGTTCCACCGTCTTCAGCGCTGCGCGCATGCTGTCCTTCTCATCCTAGGTCTGCCGCGTTTCCGGACAGCGAACCGGTGTCCACTTCGCCTGGAAACGCTAGATATCCGCCCCGATCGCGTCGCGGATCAGGTCTTCCGCCGCTTCCGCCATCAGCGCGTCGCTCACATCCTCGCCATGCACCGTTTCCTTGCCGATTTCTAGCATCACGGGCACGGCGAGCGGCGAGATCATCTCCAGATCCTTATGCACGATTCGTCCCCTGATGCGCGAGAGCATGTCCCCGAGTCGGCCGATATCGAGCAGGCCGGTGCGCGCGTCGTTGCGCGTCGCCTGCAAGAGGATATGGTCCGGCTCGTGGCTGCGCAGCACGTCATAGATCAGGTCGGCCGAGATCGTCATCTGGCGGCCGGATTTCTCCTTGCCGGGATGCCGCTTCTCGATCAGCCCGGCGATCGTGGCGCAGGCGCGGAAGGTGCGCTTGAGGAGGTAGGATTCGTCCAGCCACGCCTCCAGATCGTCGCCCAGCATGTCCTCGTCGAACAGGCCGGCGAGCGACAGGTCTCCGCGCCGCAGCATCTGGCCCATGTCGCGCAGGCCCCAGATGGCGACGGCGTAGTCGGAGGCGACGAAGCCGAGCGGGTGGGCCTTCGCCCGCTCCAGCCGCCGCGTCAGCAGCATGCAGAGCGTCTGGTGCGCGAGGCGTCCCTCGAACGGGTAGGCGACCATGTAGTAGCGGTTGCCGCGCGGAAAGGTCTCGACCAGCAGGTCGCGCGCACCCGGCACGACGGATTTCGCCTTCTGGATCGCCAGCCAGTCGGAGACCTGTTTCGGCAGCCGGTCCCAGCCGGAGGGGTCGGCCAGCATCTTGCGCACCTGTTCGGAGAGATAGGTGGTGGTCGGAAACTTGCCGCCTGCATAGGCCGGCACCTTGGCGTTGAGGTCGCTGGCCTTCGAGACGATGCAGTCGTTCTCGTGGATGCCCTCGAACTGCAGCACCTTGCCGGCGAACAGGAAGGTGTCGCCCGGCACCAGCGCCTCGATGAAGCCCTCCTCGATCTTGCCGAGCACCGGCCCGCCGCGCAAAGGTCCGCCCTTGCGCTGCCGGGTCAGGCGGATATTGAGCATCGGCGCTTCGATGATCGTGCCGCAATTGAGCCGGTATTGCTGCGCGACGGAGGGATGCGCGACCCGCCATGTGCCGTCCTTCGTCAGCTTGATGCGGGCGTAGCGCTCATAGGACTGCAGCGCGTAGCCGCCATGGGCGACGAACTGCACCGCGCGGTCGAAGGTCTCGCGCGGCAGCTTTGCATAGGGGGCCGAGGTGGTGATCTCGGCATAGAGATCGTCGGCGGAAAAGGGCTCGGCGCAGGCGCTGCCGAGAATATGCTGGCAGAGCACGTCGAGCGCGCCGTCTGCGAGCGGCGGCGTGTCCTGCGCGCCGAGATAATTGGCGTCGAGCGCCGCCTGGCACTCCATCACCTCGAAGCGGTTGGCGGGGACCAGGATCGCCTTCGACGCCTCGTCCATGCGGTGATTGGCGCGCCCGATGCGCTGCGCCAGCCGCGACGCGCCCTTGGGCGAGCCGACATGGACGACGAGATCGACATCGCCCCAGTCGATGCCGAGATCGAGCGTCGAGGTGGCGACGATGGCGCGCAGCGAATTGGCCTGCATCGCGTGTTCCACCTTGCGCCGCTGGCTGACGTCGAGCGAGCCGTGATGCAGCGCGATGGGCAGGTTGTCCTCGTTGATCTTCCACAGTTCCTGGAACAGCAATTCCGACTGCGAGCGCGTATTGACGAAGAGCAGTGTCGTCTGGTGCCGCCGGATCGCCTCATAGACCTCCGGCATCGCGTAGCGCGCCGAATGGCCGGACCACGGCACCCGCTCCTTCGATTTCAGGATTGTGATGTCGGGCTTTGCGCCGCCGGCGACGGTGACGAGCCCGGCCATTTCGCCGCCGGTCTTTTGCGGCACCAGCCACTGGCGCAGCAGGTCGGGCTCGGAGACCGTCGCCGACAGGCCGGTCGCTTTCAGATGCGGGCAGATCCGATGCAGCCGGGCGAGGCCGAGCGCCAGCAGGTGGCCGCGTTTCGAGGTGACGAGCGAATGCAACTCGTCGAGCACGACATGGCGCAAATCGGAAAAGAAGTGCTCGGCGTCCTTGTGCGAGAGCAGCAAAGCGAGCTGTTCCGGCGTCGTCAGCAATATGTCGGGCGGATTGAGCTTCTGGCGCTGGCGGCGCGACTGCGGCGTGTCGCCGGTGCGCGTTTCGATCTCCACCGGCAGGCCCATCTCCTCGACCGGGGTCGACAGGTTGCGGTGGATGTCGACGGCGAGCGCCTTCAGGGGCGAGATATAGAGCGTGTGGACGCCGGGCTTTTTCACGCCGGGTCTCGGCCTGCCGCGCCGGGTAAGGTCGACCAGCGTCGGCAGGAAGCCGGCGAGCGTCTTGCCGGCCCCGGTCGGCGCGATCAGCAGTGTCGACTGCCCGGCCTCGGCGCGCGCCAGGAGATCGAGCTGGTGCGCGCGCGGCTGCCAACTCTTCGACGAAAACCAGTCGAGAAAGGGCTTCGGCAGGTCGATGCCGGCGGAGGACGGCTTGGGCGGGGGCGTTGCGATGCTCACGCGCAAAGATTAGAGCCGGGGACCGCGATCGCCAAGTGCGATGTTCACGTTTTCTTCCCGGAGGAGAATCCGGGGTCGACTCGGCAAATGCCGGATATCCGGGATGCCTGACTCGCTGTGCCGTTTCGGCACAGACGAGATGGTTCAAATTTTATCTATTCTGTTCACCGTCTGTTTGCCATGCCGCCGCCGGCCGGCTCAATGCGCGGCGCGGATGCGGGCCGGCTTGTCACGGTCTGCCGCCGGCAGCTCGGGATGCGCACCCGCCTTGCTGGCGACGACGAGGAAACCCTCGATGCGCGCCGCGCCTTCCTTGCGCAGGAAAATCCGCTCGAGCGTCAGCGTCTCGAACCCGGCCTCGGCGAGCGCGCGGGCGAGATAGGCTTGCGAATGGGCATAGCGCAGCGACGGACGGACGGCGAAGTCCTCCGGCCCGTCATGCGCCTCGACCGTGAAGGCGAAGTGCCCGTTCGTTTCCAGCAGGCGCGCGGCGAGCGCAAACGCCGGCGCGAGATCGCCGAGATAGATATAGACGTCGGCCGCCACCGTGAGGTCTGCGCGGCCAGGTTCGGCCTCCGCGAAGCCCGGCGCGGTGACGTCGCCCTTTTCCAGCCGGTCGTAGATGCGCTTGGCCCTGGCGCGTTTCAGCATGCCGGCGGACAGGTCGATGCCTTCCAGAAAGCTTGCCCGGCTGCGCAGCCGCTCGCCCATCAGCCCGGTGCCGCAGCCGAGATCGACGGCATGGCGGATCGCTTGCCCGTCCGGGCCGCGCGCGGCGAGGATCGCGTCGGCGAGCAGTTGCGGCGCGTGATAGTCGAGCTTTTCGACCAGCGACGTGTCAAAGCGCGGCGCGAAATCGTCGAACAGGCTTTCGACATAGGCGGGCGGCGGCGCGTCGGGCGTATCGGTCATGCCGATGCTGGCGAGCTTCAGCTGCGCTCCGAACCGGTCGTCCGCGTCGAGCCTCAGCATCTGCGCCCAGACGGCGGCGGCGTCCGCCGTGCGGCCGGCCTTGTCCAGCCATTCGCCCTGCAGCGACAGGAAGGGCAGGTGGCCGGGCGCGAGCTCGAGCGCCTGTTCGATCAGATCGGCGGCGGCGGCGAAATCTCTCGCCTCGGCGTAATGGCGGGCGAACTCGGCGCGTCGGTCCGCCGTCAGGTCGCCCGATGTCTGGGTGGTCATGAAAGAAAGTCTCATGCGGGAATCGCTGCAGGCATATGTTGCGGGACGCGGAAAATTTCAATCGGAATCTGAAAGCCTTCCCGGTGCGACGCGAATGCGCAGGAACGCGTTTCTTCCACAAGGTAGGAATAGTTCCTACCTTGTGCTATAGAGTGTTCAGCCGGAGGCAAAGGCCGTGTCGAACATGAACACCAAGAAATCCTATGTGGTCGGAGAGCGCTATGAGGCGTTCATAACGCGGCAGGTCGAAACGGGGCGCTACAACAACGCCAGCGAGGTGGTGCGGGCAGGCCTGCGCATGCTGGAGGACTACGAGACCCGGCTGAACAGCTTGCGGGCGGAAATCGCTATGGGCGATGCCGACATCGCTGCGGGCCGCGTGGTTGCCTATGACAGCGGGCAGGAGCTGTTCGAAGACATCATGCGGGACGGCGAGTAGGGTGGGGCCGAGGCGGCTCGAACTGACCGAGGCCGCCCGCGCCGATTTGCGTAACATCCGCCGCTATATCGCGGAAGACAGTCCGCACAATGCCCGCGTCTTCATCGCGGAACTGACGGCAAAGATGGCATTTATCGCCGAGACCGGATTCACCGGCTCTCCAAGGGATCATGTTGCAGAAGGCCTGCGGGCGTTCCCTTACAAGCATCGCTGCATCTATTACCGGCTCTATGATGACCGGGTCGTGATCCTTCGTGTCCTTCACGGCGCGCAGGATGTCGCGGGGCAGCCGTTTGGCGATGGTGCTGCGCCACGCGGCAAGTGACGCGACGCCGACCATGGGCATAGCGCCATCCGGGCCATATATAGGGTTCATCACCGACCGGATATGGATTGAATGCGCTTCGAGGACCTGCTTCGCCCGACACCGAAAGGGCTTTACTGCCCGCCGGGCGATTTCTTCATCGATCCGGTGCGGCCGGTCGAGCGGGCTCTGGTCACCCATGGCCATGCCGACCATGCCCGGCCGGGCCATGCCCATGTCATGGCGACGCGCGAGACGCTGGACATCATGGGCATCCGCTACGGGGACGGTTTCGCCGGCGCGACACAGGAGGCCGGCTATGGCGAGGTTCTCGACATCAACGGCGTCACGGTGAGCTGGCATCCGGCCGGCCATGTGCTCGGCGCGGCGCAGATCGCGGTCGAAAAGGACGGTACCCGTATCGTCGCCTCGGGCGACTACAAGCGCCGCCGCGATCCGACCTGCGCGACTTTCGAGCCGGTGGCCTGCGATGTCTTCATCACCGAGGCCACCTTCGGATTGCCCGTCTTCCGCCATCCCGACGACCGCGAGGAGATCGGCAAGCTGTTGAAGAGCGTCGCGCAGTTCCCGGCGAGCGCCCATCTGGTCGGCGCCTATGCGCTGGGCAAGGCGCAGCGCGTCATCGCCTTGCTGCGCGAGGCCGGCTACGGGGAGACGATCTATATCCACGGCGCGATGCAGAAGCTCTGCGACTACTATGTCAGCCGCGGTATCGATCTCGGACCGCTCGCGCCGGCCACCGTCGAGAGGCAAGCGAAGGACCAGTTCGCCGGCGCCATCGTCATCGGCCCGCCTTCGGCCTTCGCCGATCGCTGGGCGCGGCGTTTTCCCGACCCGGTCTCCTGCTTCGCGTCTGGCTGGATGCGGGTGCGCCAGCGCGCAAGGCAGCGCGGCGTCGAGCTGCCGCTGATCCTGTCGGATCATTGCGACTGGGACGAGTTAACGGAGACGATCCGCGAGATCGGCCCAAGGGAAGTCTGGGTCACCCATGGCCGCGAGGAGGCGCTTGTGCGCTGGTGCGAACTGAACCAGATAAGGGCGAAGCCGCTCAACATCGTCGGATATGAGGACGAAGCCGAATGACATCGCCATCCCGTCTCGCCCGCATCGTCGCGCCGCTTTGCCTGGCGCTCCTGGTCTTTTCCGGCGCGCACGCGGTCGGATCGAGCCCCGACACCTGGAAGCAATTCCGCACGCAAGTCGAGAGCGCCTGCGTCGCGCTCGCCGCGCCGCGCATGAAGGTCGCCAGCATCCGCATCGATCCGACGGGCACGACGAGTTTCGGCGTCGCGCTCCTGACCGACGCGGCGACCGGGGCGCAGCATGTCTGCGTCTACGACAAGCAGACCGGCAAGACCGAGCTCGGCGGTGCGCTGGAGATGATGACCGATCCGGTCGAGCCCTTCTCGCCGCAGGACGCCACGCAATTGTCCGACCTGACGCCGCAGGTCCAGGCGACGCTCGACGAGCTGGCGAAGCGGGGCGTTCCCGTCAACGGCCAGGCCGACACGGTCAAGGCGCTGCTCGACGGGCGGGTCAAGTCCGACGACATCGGCTCCCTGCCGGCCGGGCCCTATCGCTGCAATGTCTTCTGGTACGGTTTCCTCGACGAGGGCGCGCGTCGCGTCGGCACCCATGTCTGCACGGTATCGCGAGCGCCGGGCGGCGGGCTCGTCATCGAGAAGACGACCGGCGAGCATCTGCATGCCGAGACTGTCGCGATGCAAGACGGCCAGACTGCCTATGCCGGACGGACATGGATCGACGGCCAGTCGGAGCGGCAATACGACCCGACCCGCCCGGCCAATGCCGAAAACGACAATTTCGGCAACAAGGTCGGCCGCGTCCTGCGCTCGGGCGAAAGGCTCTTCCTTGTCTCCATCGACGAGCGCGGCATGACCGAGCCGGACCCGACCTTCTTCGAGATCCTGGAACTGGTCCCGCAGCTTTGAAGGCGTTCGCCGACCGCTCGGTGCGCCGCCTACCAGACCCGATATCCCGCTATCCGCCGGGGTGAGTACGCGTGCGCCAGCGCGTCAGCGAAGATGCGCTGGTGCGAGCTGAACCAGATCAGAGCAAGGCCGCTCAAAATCGCCGGTTAATATTGCTAAGCAGAATTAAACTTATCAATGAAGTCTGGATTATGCTCTTTCCAAACTGCCCAGCGCAGGAATTCTTTAACAGCGGGAATCTCCCACAGGTTGGTTGCTCTTAGCGAAATGTGAGATTCTTCGTTGGTCAGATGACCGAGTTTACGTTCTCTCGATTTCGAGAGCTTCTCTATGACGTCAACGACGACCCCACCCATAATAAAAATCATTCCAGTTCGGGTTTTTTGCCGACCACGAAATCCTGACCGCGCCCCCCAAATTCTTGGCGTGAGCAAGAACGTGTCAATAGCGCCATCGTCCAAGCCCCCTTCTGATGCGGAATTTGGGTCAAAGATTGGTTGAATTCGATATGAAAAGGAGAAATTCTCCATCCGAGAAACATCCTCGCGTAGAGTTTCTACGATAGTTCGAGGCGGCTTGAACCCTTTATAGTACTCCGCATTCGAAATTGCCGCGCGCCAAAGTACTGAAGCAATCGCATTTTTGATTTTTGCGCCGTCGCACAAAATCAGATGGGATTCACCGGCTCGGTATTTCCGACGGAGTTCAGCGAACAGCTCTTTGAGCGGACGATCAAAATTGTCCCCAAAAGTTTGTTCGCATTCGTGACAGAGCAAGCGATCTTGAGATCTATCGCCGAGCCGTTTTGCAGGTTCGTTACCGCTGCTGAGATGGACCATCTTGCCACTGTCTTGGCGAGAGATATCTCGTATGAATGAACGCGGTATCGCATGGGAATTACGCAATTCAGACTGCTGGCCACAAAAGTGACAAATACCCCTATTCATTCGACCACCATGCATATGCGTAATCTGGCGTTACTGCATCTATGCACGGGCCATAGGAAATGAAAGCTTTTGCCGATCTCCTCGACCGGCTTGTCCTGACGCCTTCGCGCAATGCCAAGCTGAAGCTGCTGACGGATTATCTCGCCGCGACGCCGGACCCGGACCGCGGCTACGCCATCGCGGCGATCACTCGCGATTTGGACATCCTCTCGGTCAAGCCGGCGATGATCCGGGCGCTGGTTTCCGAGCGCGTCGACGAGGTGCTGTTCGGCTATTCCTACGATTTCGTCGGCGATCTGGCGGAGACGGTGAGCCTGATCTGGCCGGCGCCGGAACCCCCCTCTGTCGCCTCCGGCGACATCTCCCCCGCAAGGGGGGAGAGTGGCGGGATGCTGGCAGATGGGGCTCCAGTCTCCACCCTTGCGGGGGAGATGTCCGCGCAGCGGACAGAGGGGGGGCCGTCGGCCACTCCGACGCTGTCGCAGATCGTCGAAACCCTGCAAACTGCCTCGCGTTCCGACGGGCCGAAGCTGGTGGAGCGCTGGCTGGACGATCTCGATTCCTCCGGACGCTACGCCCTGTTGAAGCTGATCACCGGCGGCATGCGCATCGGCGTGTCATCGCGGCTGATGAAGCAGGCGCTCGCCGATTACGGCGGCAAGGACGTAACCGAGATCGAGGAACTGTGGCACGGGCTCGCGCCGCCCTATCTGCCGCTGTTCGCATGGCTCGACGGCAAGGCGGACAAGCCCGAAAACCTTGCCGCCGCGCCGTTCCGGCCGGTCATGCTCGCCAATCCGACCGATCTCGACGAACTCGCCCGGTACGAGCCGGCCGACTATCTCGCCGAATGGAAATGGGACGGCATCCGGGTGCAGGTGACGGCGGAGCGGGGTGTATGTCGTATCTATTCGCGCACCGGCGATGACATTTCCGGCGCCTTTCCGGACTTGCTCGAGGCGATGGAATTCGACGGCGCGATCGACGGCGAATTGCTGGTCGGCCATTTCGAGGCCGGCGCGATCCGCACTGGCACTTTCTCCGACCTGCAGCAGCGGCTGAACCGCAAGACCGTGCCGGCGAAATTGCAGAAGCAATACCCGGCGGTGCTGCGTGCCTATGATTTGCTGCAGGAGGGCGCGGACGATCTGCGGCCGCTCGCTTTCGAGGCGCGGCGCACGCGGCTGGAAGGCTTTGTCGAGGCGCTGCCGAAGGAGCGGTTCGACCTGTCGCCGCTGGTGCCTTTCGAAAGCTGGGAGGAAATCGCCGCGAAGCGAAACGCCTCGCCCGATCCGGTGATCGAGGGGCTGATGCTGAAGCGCCGCGATTCCGCCTATGTGCCGGGCCGCCCGAAAGGGCCATGGTTCAAGTGGAAGCGCGATCCCTATCTGGTCGACGCGGTGCTGATGTATGCCTAGCGCGGCCATGGCAAGCGGTCGAGCTTCTATTCCGACTACACGTTCGGTGTCTGGACCGGGCCCGCGGACGACGCGCAGCTCGTGCCCGTCGGCAAGGCCTATTTCGGCTTCACCGACGAGGAACTGAAACAGATCGACAAATTCGTCCGCGACAACACGATCGAGCGCTTCGGCCCTGTCCGCTCGGTGCGCGCGGAGCCGGATCACGGCCTTGTCCTCGAAGTCGCCTTCGAAGGCCTGAACCGCTCGACCCGCCACAAATCCGGCGTCGCCATGCGCTTTCCGCGCATCTCCCGGCTTCGCTGGGACAAGCCCCCGCATGAGGCCGACCGGCTGGAAGCGCTTGAAGCGAAGCTAGATTAGCGGCGACGCGGTAAATAAAGATCACCCTTGTGCGAGACAACGGGCTCACGATGATCAAGTCGATTATGCAGACATTGATTGTCTATATATGCCAATAAACATATTATAAAACCTAATAATATAAAATATAATAGTCATTATATTGAAATAATTAAAGTTTAGATTAGAATGATAGGTCTTCTATATGATGATATCGCTATCTTGCATCGTTGATGATCCGTTGTCGGGTTGTTTGACTCAACGTCAGTTCAAATGCATTATCACTCTATTGGGGCTAAATCGCCTGCAAGGCAGGATTTAGGGGGTTGGGATGACTTCGCTGTTTCGAATGGCTCGCTTGGGCGTGGCCGGGGTTGGCGTCATGGCCGCATGCGCCGGTAGCGCGTCTGCCGCGACCGTCGGATTTACGCTGGTAATTTCCGGTGCTGCCAACACGCCGAGTATGCTGCTCACGAATGACAGCGATTTGGCGTTACTTACGGGCTTCAGCCTGACGATCGGCGACACAGACTACAATTTCGACGCATTCAATTCGTTGCCGTCAAACCCGGCCGGCGGTACGGCCGTGGGGAATACGCCCGATACAAATAACTTGGGTGCAATCCGATCCGACCTGATCGATATCTCCTACACCGGCTTCAACCCCGGAGAAACGTCGTCCTGGATCGTGGATGTCGATGTGGATAGCGATAATACCGTCGAAGATTATCGAACGGTGTTGTTAAACAATGGTTCGGTCGCGAATGCCGTGGCAACAGCCCTCTTCTCTGGAGGTGGCGTTCTTAGTTTGACGCTTTCGGATGGCGGCGCGAGCCAGCCATCATATACATTTAGTGCATCAAGCGTACTGTCGGAAGTGCCCTTGCCGGCGGCCTTGCCTATGTTGGCAAGCGCAATGGTTTTGGCGGGTTTTGCGGCCCGCCGAAAGAAGCATGACATCGGTGCATAAATTCCCGCACTCCTGACATCCGGCGGGATTTCACGAGGCCGACCGGCTGGAGACGCTGGAAGCGATGCTAGATTAGCGGCGACGCGCCGGCTCGACCGGCCGCCGAGGCTCAGATTCGGGCAAGCTACAAATGATAGGGACTGGGTGTCCGGCGGGGCTCGGATCATCGATCGTGATCCCGGCGTCCGGGCGGACCGGTAGCCGGTTGCGCATGGCCAGCGGGTGTTCGTTCTGTCTCGGGGCAGTGACGCGCCGCTTCGTGTGGCAGGCGGCAGACAGATACGCTGCGAATTCCGACCGATCGAGGGCCGCCAACCGTGACTTCCGTCCTGTCTTCCCTGACCACGCAGCAGATCAGGAACCTGTCCACGGCGACTGTCGCCTCCTGGACGCCCGAGGACCTCGCCGAGCTTACCGAGCAGCAGATCTCCGTGCTGACCGCCAGCCAGGTCGCGGCGATCGAGACCGACGGCTTCGCCGGCATGACGACGTCGCAGCTTGCGGCGATCGCGCCGAGGTCGATGGTCGGCCTGACGCTGGACCAGCTGAGTGTCCTGACGCCGGACGAGGTTTCGGGCCTGGGAACGAGCCAGGTTGCCAGCCTCGGCGCGGACCAGCTGACCGCGCTCACGAGCGAGCAGACCGAGGCGTTTACGCCCGAGCAGGTGGCGCGGCTGAATTCGGTCCAGATCGCAGCGCTCGACCCCGAGGACATCGCGACCTTCTCGACCGCCGACATTGCGGCGATTACCACCGGCGCGATCAGGGGATTGACCGCCGACCAGATCGGCGTGCTGTCGCTCGACCAGTTCGGCGCCCTGGAGCCGCGCCAGATCGCGGCGCTCAGGACAACCCAGATCTCCGCGATCACGCCGTCGCAACTCGCCGCGATGTCGACGGCGCAGATCGGCGCGCTGAGCCCCAGCCAGATCGGCGCGCTGAGCGACGAGGCCTTCGCCGCCCTCTCGCCCGACCAGGTCGCCTCGTTCGGCCCGCGCGCCATCCCCGGCCTGTCCCCGGAGCGGATCGCCGGCTTCAGCACCGAGCAGATCCAGGCCCTGACGCCGTCGCAGATCGGTTACCTGAATTCCAGGCAGGTCACGGCACTGGGCACGGCGCATCTCGCGTCGATGTCGCCCGAAGGCGTCGCTGCGATCGCCACGAGAGCCGTTCCGGGCTTCACTGCCGAGCAGGTCGCCTCCCTGAGCACCGAGCAGTTCGCGGCGCTGAAACCCTCGCAGATCAGCGCGATGCGGCCGTTCCAGTTCGCGGCGATGACCCCGTCGCAGATCGGCTCCATGGACAGCGCACAGCTCGGCATATTGAGCGCGACCGATATGAGGGCCTTGACCACCGACGCCGTCGCCGCGCTCTCCGCCGATCAGATCGCCGCGCTCAATCCCGGCGCCTTCCGAGGGCTGGGCGAAGACCAGATAGCGGTGCTCGCGACCGATCGGATCGAAGCCTTGACGACGACCCAGCTCGGCCGCATCAGCCCCCTCCAGCTTGCCTTCTTCAGTACCGAGCAGCTTGCGGCCCTGTCGCCTGAGAAGATCTCTTCGCTGGACCCGAGGGCGATGGTGAGGCTTTCGCCCGACGCCGTCGCCGGCCTGTCGCTCGACCAGCTCGCGGCGCTCAAGCCGAGCCAGGTCGCGCAGCTTCGACCCGACCAGGTCGCCGCTTTGTCCGTTGTGCAGACGGAATCCTTCACGACGTCCCAGATGGCCGTGCTCAGCGGCTCGCAGCTTGCCGCGCTGGGCCTCGAAAACATCGCCGCGCTGTCGGAAGACCAGATCTCCGCGATCAATCCCCGCTCGATATCGAGCTTTTCCGGTCACCAGATCGCCGCATTGAGCAATATCCAGATCGCGGCCCTTTCGATCATGCAGGTCGGCGCGCTGAAGATGGGCCAGACCGATGTCCTCAGCGCGGAGGCGATCGAGACCTTCTCGCCCGCCAAGATCGCCGCGATGAACGTGTCGGGCGTTCGCGGGCTCTCGGCGGAGGTCTTTGCCTCCTTATCGCCGGAACAGTTCGCGGCGCTGACGACCGGGCAGATCGGCGGCCTGAGAGCGCACCACATGGCGGCGCTGACGCCGTCCGGCATCGAGCATTTCTCGACGCAGCAGATCGCCGCATTCGACGCGGCGCAGGTCGCCGAGCTGGGAACCGAGACACTCGCGGCGTTTTCGACCGACCAGATCGCCGCGCTGAGCACCCGGGCCGTATCCGGCCTGACGGAGGCGCAGATCGCCGCGCTGAGCGCGGACCAGGCGGAAGCGTTCACCACCTCGCAGGTGGCGAGGTTCGGCGCGACGCAGACCGGTGCGCTGAGCACCGCCAATTTCGCCACCTTCTCGGCTGCCGATCTGGCGGCGATGAGCGGCGCGGCGATCGGGGCCCTGTCGGTCGACAGCATCGCCTCGCTGACCATGGACCAGATCGCCGTCTTGAAGACCACCCAGGTCGCGGCCCTGAAGCCGGAACAGGTCGCCGTCCTGTCGATGACGCAGATCGATGCGCTGACGCAAGGCCAGATCGGCGCCTTGTCCGCCAACCAGGTCGCCGCTTTCAGCCCGGAGACACTGGCGGCCATGTCTGCGGAGCAACTCGGCTCGCTCAGCGTCGGAGCCATGTCCGGCCTGACGCCCGATCAGCTCGCATCCCTGGATGCGAGCCAGTTCGAGGCCTTTTCCGACAGGCAGATCGGCGGGCTGGGCGCCGAGCAGCTGAATGCGCTCGGCTCGACGATGCTGGCGAATTTCACCGCGGACAGGATCGCGGCGATCAGCGTCGGGGCGATTTCTGGCCTCTCGGCCGACGCGCTCGCCTCCTTCGACGGCGACCGGCTCGCCGCGCTGAGGCCGGCCCATATCGCGGCGCTGACAGCGGAGCAGGTCGCGGTCCTGTCCCCGGCCCAGGTCGAGCAGCTTTCGACCGACCAGATCGCCGCGTTGTCCGCGGAGCAGCTCGGCGCCATTACGACCGACGCGGCCGGCATGCTGACGGCGGAGCAGATCGCGGCGCTGAAACCATCCACGGTCGCGGGCTTCACCGACGCGCAGATCAGGAATTTGAGCACGATCCAGTTCGACGCGCTGTCGGCGTCCCAGATCGGCGCCCTGACCGCGACGCAGGTCGAGGCGATCACCGCCGCCAACCTGGCGACCCTGTCGCCCGCCGACATCGGCGCGATCTCCGACCAGGCGATATCCGGGCTCACGGCCGCGAGTATCGCCGCGCTGGATCACGAACAGATCGGCGGGCTGAAATCCACGCAGATCGCCAAGCTGACCTATTTCCAGATCAAGGCCTTCGCCAGCGACCAGCTATCGGTGTTCACCACGGCGCAAATCGGCGCCCTGAACGGATTGCAGGTCTCGGCGCTCGGGTCCGAGGCGGTTCCGCTGCTGTCGACCGGGCAGATCGCCGCTATAGACCCGATGTCTGTCCCCGGCCTGACGACCGCGCAGATCGAGGCCTTCACGCCGATCCAGGCCGAGGCGCTGACCTCCGCCCAGGTCGCCAGGCTGACCTTCGCCCAGGTCGACGCCTTCGACGTCGAAGACCTCGCCGCCTTCTCGGCCGCGGATATCGCGTCGCTCACCCGCTCTGGCATAAACGGGCTGTCCGAGAGCGACATCATGAGCCTGCGGCGCGAGCAGCTCGACGCTTTCACCGCCGAGCAGTATCAGGTGATGGATTCGCAAACGATCTGGGCGATCGCCGCCGCCTACGAGGCGGCGTAGAGCGCTTTCAGGCCGATTTCTCCGCAGCGCCGGAGATGCGCTCGGCGATCGGCGCCAGCCGGGTGCGCAGGCCGAGCGGCGCGGCCTGCATCATCGACTTGGCCGCCGGCCGGATCGAGCGGCTCCACACGGAGGCAAAGGCCTTGCCGCGCAAGGTCGGCTCCAGCCGGTAGGTCTTCAGGCTGGTCGACATGTTGGACCAGCCGGATTTGTAGGCCGCCGGCTCGCCGAGGAGGTCGTAGGCCTCGATGCCCTGTTCGAGGCACCAGCGAATGGCTTCCTCCAACTGCACCTTGCCCGGCGAATAGTCACGCAGTTCCCAGTCGAAGGAGCCGAGATAGGAATAGAAGCGCCCGTACCAGCGAAAACCGATCTCAACCGCGATCGGCCGTCCGTCGAGCGTGATCGCTGAGGCCAGCGCGCCATTGCCGGTTTCGGGATCATGCGGCAGCGCGCCGAGGAAGTCGGCGAAATCGGCGCGGTTGACGACGCGTGTCGGCCGGCCCGTTTCCTGCAGCCATATGCGCTTCATCTCGACGCCGGCCCGGACCAGTTCGCCGAAGCCCGCTTCGCCGCCATGCCTCACCACGTGCTCGATCCGGCCGAGGCCGTCGAGCGCGTTGCGCTTGCGCTTGCGGCCCTTGCGCACCGACCGGGTAAGCTGGCGGTTGTAATCGTCGAAATCCTCGAACTGCGTCAGGTCCATCCAGGCGCTCTTGCCGGCGCACTCGATTTGGCCCGCGCCGTCGAAGGCCGAAGGCAGCTCCTCGCCGCCGGCCGGAACGTCGGCGAAACTGACGAGATCGGGATTTTCAGCGGCGACGAGCCGGGAAAGGCATTCCTCGATGGTCGCGCGCAGCGGCCCGTCGGCCTGCAAATCCGGGTCTACGATCATGTTGCCATACTGGCCATGCGGCATGGTGAGCGGCAGCATGCGGCGCACGGTCCAGGAGGAGCCGGTCAGCATCAACGGCCAGACGAGAACGAGCCGGTCGCGCGACCGGGCGGTGACGATGCGGATGCCGCAGGGGTCGGCGCCGTCCTGATTGAAACGGCACCATGTCGAGCACCAGTCGAAGCTCTGGAAATAGGTCAGCGGATCGGCGGCGCGCTGTTCGAGCGCGCGCCATTCTTCCTCCAGCGACGCCAGCCCGTCCGCGGACCGGAGGATGTCGACACGTATGCCGCCGGCGGGCCGGTTTTCGTCTGTCGTCGCGGCAGGCGGCGGCATGGATGTTTCCTTGTTCGCGTCCGCGCCGGGTTACTTGGCCAGTTCGAAGGTGTCGATGTCCGAGAAGCCGCCGGGCGCCTTCGGGTCGACCCTGAAGTCGATCTTGAACGCCATCTTGTTCTTCTTGCGGAAACCCAGCTGGCGGTGCAGGCCGGCGATCGCGAGCTTGGCCCAAAGCGCCGGCCCGGAGGGCGTGATCGACGGGGTGATGCCCAGATTGCGGCGCAGGATGCCGTTCGCATAGACATTCGCATAGTGGTTGCGCAGCGGCGCGGTCCAGTGCTCCGTCGTGAAGGAGACGTTGACGCAATCGCCGTTGACGACGCGATGCGGCGAGTGAATCGGCCAGTGCAGCATCTCGCCGGCCTTCAGGTCGACGATCTCGGCATAGTCGTCGAACCAGGGCTCATAGGGCGTGTCCTGCTCGTCCGCCTCGTTGAGGACGATCTTCTCCATCGCCTCGGGATGAAGGAAGGGCGCGGAATTGGGATACATGTAGACCCGCTTGGAGCCGCGCAACTGCCAGAGCGACTGGCCGGGAATATCGCAATGGTAATAGACCTGCACCTTCGGCGAGGAGATCAGGATGCTCATCTTGCGCTTGAAGGTCTCGAGGCCCGGAACATGCTCCTCGAACTCGCCATAGAGCTGGTCGAGCACCTCGCGATAGGCGGGATCGAGCTCGGCCACCTGCTGGATCAGCACCCAGATATTGCCGTTGCGGACGGCGTCCATGACCTCGCGTCCTGACGCACCGGCAAAATCGCCCTCGCGCCATGTGCCGGGCGCATGGCGGTCCGTGTTCATCGTGTTGACGTGATAATATTCGCGCGGAACGCGGTCGATCAGGCCGGCCAGCGCATCGTCCGAGAAAAGCGGCGATTCATGCAGGCGGTGCTGCAGGTGCACGATATGCTTGCCGTACAGCGCGGAGTGTTTGGGTTCCCAGTTCGTAATAATGGATTGGGCCAACGGTTTGTCCTCCGGGGTGGTGATCGATCGAATGCAAGCAGACCGGGCTTTGTCGGCCGGACGGAAAAGTATTTCTCCGTCTAAATCGTCCTGCTTTCAATTTCATAAATCCCGGGAAGGCGCTTTAATTCAAGCCGATTTCCGATCTAGCCTTAAGGCGTTTATTTAATATTTAAAATTTTAGCGATTTAACATCGCGCAATGCTGCGGGAACGTGACGTAGGGGTACCGCGAATGTTTGCCTGATGAGGGACGCAAAGCGGCAAGATCTTTGATCAAAAGGTAAAATACAACGCTTCGCGCCGTTATTGCGGCGCGATTCCAACGCTCATGACAACGGTTGCTCGCGAAAGGCCGGCCCGCAACGGCGTGACCGGCATTACCGAACTGTATCATCCGGGGAGAAACGGACCGCCAAATCGGTGGCCGGTTCGCCGTTGTTCCGAAAACGCGCGGTCCGGGACCGCAGGACAACACAGGAGCACACACCATGCAGATCAAGACCCTCTTCGCAGGCGCCGCCCTCTCGCTGATCGCGAGCCTCGCCGCCGCGGCCCCCGCCGGCCTCTCGAACGGCGTTCTCGCCGACGGCAAGGGCATGACCCTCTACACATTCGATAACGACAGCACTGGCGTCAGCAATTGCTATGGCGGCTGCGCCTCAAGCTGGCCGCCCTTCATCGCCAAGGCCGGGGCCGGGACCGACGGCGATTTCACCCTGGTCACCCGCAAGGACGGCTCCGCGCAGTGGGCCTACAAGGGCATGCCGCTCTACTACTGGGCCGGCGACAAGAAGCCGGGCGACACCCGTGGCGACGGCGTCGGCGGCGTCTGGCACGTCGTGAAGTAAACCGCGACCCGGGGCCGAATTGGTCCATCGCACGGCCCCGAAGAGCAAGGCCCGCGCCCTGGCGCCGGGCTTTGTTTCTTCCGGCCGGAAAATCTCCGAAAGGACAAGGACAATGATCCAACTCGCAACAGAAACAACCCATGGCGAACTCGGCGGCGTCCGCCTCGCCGGCCTTCGCACATGGCTTTTCCATTTCAGGCGCCGCCGCGCGTTCAACCGCATGCTGGCCCTCGACGACCGCATGCTCGAGGACATCGGTGTGCTGCGCGCGGAAGTCGAATTCGCCAGCCGCCTCCCGCTCGCCGTCAACGCCGCGATCGAACTGCGCCGCATCGCCCACCGGCGCCGCGCTCGGGAAAGGGGGTTTTCGTTCCGGTACTGAGGGGGCGCGGTTGTCGCGCCAGGCGGGACTATCCGCGAAGGCGCGGCTATCGGGCCTTGCGTCCGCCCCAATTTCTCCCTAGCTGACACGCCAGGCCTAGCGGGAGCGCATATCCATGGCAGTCAACCGGTTTCTCGGCGACACGGTCGCCCGGACGATCATCAAGCTGATCGTTGTGTCGATCCTTGTCGGCATGGCGATGAATGTGTTCGGCGTCTATCCGCTCGACATCTTCTATGCGTTCCGCGATTTCATCGTGAACCTGTGGGAAAAGGGCTGGGCCGCGCTCGGACGCTTCGGCGACTGGCTGATCCTCGGCGCCATGGTCGTCGTGCCGGTGTTCCTCTTGCTGCGCGTCCTCAACTACAGGCGCGGCTGATGATCCGGCGGCGTGTCGTCATTCTCGGGGCGCTGTCCTCGGGGCTGCTTGCCGGCTGCACGACGTCGAGCCTGCTCGACCTGTCGATCGGCGCCGGCGAAAGCGAAATCGTCACCGGCGAGACGCTGGGCAGCGTCAACCGGCTGCGCGTCGGGGCGGGCCTGCCGCGGCTTTCCGCCGACCGCAATCTCGGCCGCCAGGCGGAGGCGCATGCGCAATACATGGCCCGCAAGGGCCGCATGTCGCACGACCATTTCGAAAAGCGCATGCGCAAATGGAAGGTCGACCTGCCCGCGGCGGAGAATGTCTCCGAGGGCCAGCACGATATCGCCGGCATGTTCGAGGCCTTCGCCACCTCGCCGAAGCACCGCGAGAACATGCTGGTCGGCAAGTTCCGCAAGCTCGGCGTCGCTGTCGCCTCCAACAGCGAGGGCCGCAGGTTCTGGGTGATGGGGCTTTCGGGCTAAAACACGAACTCGGCTGCCACGCGGTGCAGGATGACGTGCCTAAGCGCGATCGCCTCGATGTCCTTCGAATAGCCGCCGCCGATGACGCCGCAGACCGGGATGCCGCGCTGTCGGAAATGGGAAAACACCATGCGCTCGCGCTGCTCGATACCGTGATCGGT
Source organism: Ahrensia sp. (assembly GCA_002698425.1). The sequence continues at coordinate 33,247 of NZXU01000052.1, forward strand.
GAGGGACAGGCGTCCGAGCCGGTCGTCGCGATGCACGTCGACGCCGGCATTGTAGAAGACGATGTCCGGAGTGATCCTGTCGCGCAGTTCCTCCAGCACCAGCGCCAGCGTCTTGCAATAGGCGAGATCCTCCATGCCGTCGGGCAGGCCGAGATCGTAGTCGGAGGTCTGCTTCACATGCGGGTAGTTGCGTTCCGCATGCACGGAGGCGGTGAAGACGCGAATGTCGTCTGAAAAGATTTCGGCGGTGCCGTCGCCCTGGTGGACGTCGAGATCCAGCACCAGCGCGTTTCCGATCTCCCCGTCGGCCAGCAGCACATGCGCCGCCACGCCGACATCGTTGAAGGTGCAGAAGCCCGCGCCCTGCATGCGGCCGGCATGGTGGCTGCCGCCGGCCGTGTTGCAGGCAACGCCATGCTCCAGCGCCAGCCGCGCCGCCATGACCGTGCCGGCCGTCGCGCATTGGGCCCGCAGCGCGGTCTTCTCGGTCACGTCGAAGCCGATCGCCTTCTCGATGTCGCGCGGCACGTCGAAGCCATAGACCTGGTCCACATAGGCCGGGTCGTGCGCCAGCTTCACCCAGGCGGCGGGGGCGGGCGCCGGCACGTGGAAATCGCCGGGCCCGGCCAGCCCCTCGCGCATGATCGCCTCGGCCAGCAGCCGGTATTTCGACATCGGAAAGCGGTAGTCGGGCGAAAATTTCGCGTCATAGGCGGGATTGTGGACGATTGGCAGGCGCATGCGCGAGTGACCTATTGTATTCTTTCGCAAAAGCAACCAAGCCAAATGGGCAGGAAAAGCGGAGGAGATGTATACATGAAGGTTCTCATCACGGGCGCGAGCGGCGGCATCGGTTTCGCCACGGCGTGCGAATTGGCGCATCGCGGCCATCAGGTCATAGCCGGGGTGCTCAATGAAAGCGAACGCGGCGTCTATGAGGCCGTCCCGGGCGTCGAGACGATGCTTCTCGACATCACGAAGGCCGAGGACCGGACCGCCGCCGCCGCGCATGAGCCCGACGTGCTGATCAACAATGCCGCCGTCGGCATGATCGGCCCGCTGGCGCTGTTTCCCATGGACCGCGTCCGCGCGCTGTTCGAGGTCAATGTCTTCGCGACGCTTCAGATGACGCAGGCGATGATCCCCGCGATGGTGGCGCGCGGCTCCGGCCGCATCGTCATCGTATCGTCCGTCGCGGGCATTCGCGCCTCGGCCATGGCCGGTCCCTATGCGATGAGCAAGCATGCGCTGCAGGCGATGGGTTCCAGCCTGCGCATGGAGCTGGCGCCGCAGGGCGTCGACGTGGTGCTCGCCAATCCGGGCGCCTACGGCACCGGCTTCAACGACCGCATGGTCGCCTCGGTGCGCGAATGGCTGAAGCCGGAGGATGCCGGCCCCTACGAGCCCTTCATCGAGCGCATGGCCGGGATCATCACCGTCGACCAGATGGACCCCGCCGAGGCCGGCCCGCACATGGCCGATCTCTGCGAGGCGAAGGAAACCGAACTGGTCAACCCGATCCCGCCCGGCCTGTTCTGATCGCGGTTCCGATCGCCCGGGGCCGAGGATTGCGGCGGCTTGCGTTCGGGGCTAACTAGGGTCTCCGTCCCGCCCTTGCGGCCCGACCTCCCGGGATCGATCCATGTCAGCCGAGATGCCCACCGCGCCGCGTCCGTCGCGCCCCTTCGAGGTGACCAACCGCATGGTCTTCGCCATCGCCGTGCCGATGACGCTGGCCTTCCTGACGACGCCGATCCTCGGCATCGTCGACACGGCGGTGATCGGCCAGTTCGGCGACGCGGCGCTGATCGGCGGCCTCGCCGTCGGCGCGATCATCTTCGACATCGTCTTCACGACGCTGAATTTCCTGCGCTCCGGCACCACCGGCTTCGTCGCACAGGCCGTGGGCCGCGAGGACGAGCGCGAACAGCAAGCCGTGTTCTGGCGCGCGATCATCCTGGCCGCCGGGCTGGGGCTGGCGCTGCTGCTGCTGGCCTGGCCGATCCGCGAGCTCGGCATATTGCTGATGGATCCCGGCCCGGGCGTCGCCGAGGCGACGCGCACCTATGTGACGATCCGCATGTTTGCCGCGCCGTTCTCGCTGATCAATTATTCTGTGCTCGGCCTGCTGCTCGGACAGGGCAGGGCGGTGCCGGCGCTGCTGCTGCAGACGCTGCTGAACGGCATCAACATCGTCGGCTCGATTTACTTCGGGCTGCATCTCGGCTGGGCCGTCGAGGGCGTCGCCTTCGGCACCATTCTCGGCGAGGCGACCGCCGCGATCGTCGGGTTCCTCTACATCATGCGCGGTTTCGACCGCGCCCATGCGCCGGCATGGAGCCATGTCTTCGAGCGGGTCGAATTCCTGCGCCTCGTCTCGGTCAATCGCGACATCATGATCCGCTCCTTCGCGCTGCTGGCGGGCTTTTCGCTGTTCACCCGCACCGGCGCGCAATTCGGCGCGGTGGTGCTGGCGGGCAACGCTATCCTGATGAACTTCTTCATGATCGCCGGCTATTATCTCGACGGTTTCGCGACCGCCGCCGAGCAGATCGTCGGGCGCGCCATCGGCGCCAACCACCAGCCGGCCTTCTGGCGCGCGATCAAGCTCACCATCCTGTGGGGCTTCCTGCTCGCCGGCTTCACCAGCATCGTCGTGCTTCTCTTCGGCGGCCCGGTGATCGATATCATGACGACGGCGGAAGGGGTGCGCGGGACGGCGAAAGCCTACCTGCCCTGGGCCGCGCTGACGGCGGTGATGGGCGTCCTCGCATTCCAGATGGACGGCGTCTATATCGGCGCCACCTGGTCGCGCGACATGCGCAACATGATGCTCGCCTCCCTGGCGCTGATGGTGGCGCTGCTGTTTACGCTGGTTCCGGTCTTCGGCAATCACGGCCTGTGGTTTGCGCTGAATGCGTTTCTCGGCGCGCGGGGGCTGACGCTGCTGGCGAACTTGCCGAGGAAGGCGCGGGGGGTGTTTGTGTGATCAGGCGGGTAGACCGCACCGCGCCAGCATGTCCGAAAAGTCCTCGAGCCTTTCAGGGGCCTTGTAGGGCCACAGATTTTCCAGCCGGCTGCACCGCAGTTCCGGGTCGAGGCTGAGGGCCACACGCACTTCGCCGGCGGCCGGGCCGGTCTCGCCGAGCCGCGTGAGCGCCGCCGCGTGCAACAGCCGCAATCCGCGATGGTTCGGGTCCCGGCGAATGCCTTCGACCGACGCCAGTCTCGCCTTGTCGAAATCGCCCGCGAGATAATGCGCATGGCCGAGGGCCGAATAGTAGATCCGGTTGGCCCGGAACGGATTGTGACGCAGCGCCAGTTTCGATTGCTTTAGCGCTTCGTCGACATCGCCGTTCATGGCGAGGCAGTACGCAAAGATCATCCGTGAATCCGCATGGCTCGGATCGCTGGTAATCGCCTGAAAGCCGGAGCGGACCGCATTTTCGTGGTCGCGTCGCCACAACCGGATATCGCCCATGACCGAATGGGCCTTGGCCAGTCGCCGGTCGAGCTTCAGGGACGCCGTCGCGGTTTCGTAGGCGAGCGCGATGGCCTCGCGCTGGTTGTCGCACCACCCCTGGTTGCCCCGGTGGTTCTGCGCCCAGGCGAGACCCGCGAAGGCCGGCGCGAAGCGGTCGTCGAGGTCTATGGCGTTGCGGTACATCGCAATCGCGCGATCATTGTCGTCTTTGGTCATGTGCGAATGGTAATGATCGCCGCGCAGCACCCATTCATAGGCGTTGAGCTGATCCGCGCTCATCCGCAGCGCGCGACCGCGTTCGACCTGCGGCAGCTTCGTGGTGATCCGGTCGATCGTCTTCACGACGACGGTGTCGAGAAAGGCGAACACATCCGACAATGCGCCCTGAAGGCGCTCCGCCCACACGAGGCGCAGGTCGAGCGCGTCGTGGAGCTGCACATTCAGCCTGAGGCGCTGGTTCACCGCGAAGACATAGCCCTTCAGGACATAGCGGACGCCAAGCTGCCGCGCCACTTTGCGCAGGTTCTCTCCGCCGGCGGTCAGTCCCGCCGTGGCCGCCGGGGCTATGACGAAGAGATTGCCGCTCCGCGCCAGTTCCGTGGCGATTTCCGAAGCGAGGCCGGAGGCGAAGAACTGCTCGGAAGCGCCCGTATCCGCCTGGAACGGAAACACCGCGATCGCCGGCCCCATGAAACCTGTCGATCCGGCCCCCAGAAAATCCGCCGGCGCTTCTGCCGCCTCCGCCCATTCGCCAGGCTCCGTATTGTCTCCTTCGCCTGGCTGGCGGGCCAGCGCCTCGACCGGCCCGACAAAGCGGAACCCGACCTTGCGAAGCGTGCGGATGAACCGCTGGTCGCGGCCGTTGTCGCCGATCGCCGCGCGCGCGGAACTGATCCGGCTCAGGACGGTCGCGTCCGAAACCAGCCGGCCGTTCCAGACCACCTCGATCAGCTCATCGATGCCGACGGCGCGGTCGCTGTTGGCGATCAAATGCACCAGAAGATGAAAGACCTGGGGCTCCAGACGTTGCGGCTTGCCCCCGCGCAGAAGTTCTCCACGGCGCAAGTCGATCTCGAAACCGTCGGACCGATAGACTGTGAAGCTCATGATCGCCGCCTCGGCTGAACCCCGATGATCCCGTTGTACCGTCGAACCATGACGAAAACTCAAGGTTTCCTCAAGGTAACAGGAAAAGCCGATTGCTAATTTCAGGCCGATGGTTGGCGTCCCGCCAACGGGCGCTTCGGCTCGATGTCGGCGCCGTCGCACCGGAGGATCACGAAATGCTCTGCAATCGAACCCTTTCCGCCGTTCTCATGCTGTCGCTCGTCCCGCTCCTATCGCAGGCTGCGGCCGCGAAGACTTACCGGCAGGTCGATTTCCGAAGCGCCGACACGCAGCCGACCTCGCTGCAGCTCAAACGCGCCGAGGTGCAGGACGGTCCGCTTGGCCGGCCGGGCGACACGCTGACGGGTTTCCTGAGGGTTCCGGACGGCGACGGGCCGTTTCCCGCGGCGATATTGCTGCATGGCTGCGAGGGCATAAAAGCCTTCCAGCAGGATTGGGCGGCCTATCTGACTGCGCAGGGCTATGTCACGCTCCTCGTCGACAGTTTCTCCGCGCGTGGCCAGAGGGACCCGATTTGCGACAAGGTGAGCACCGAGAAGCGGTCGAAACTGGTCTCCGGCCGGGTATTCGATGCTTTCGGCGCGCTCGACTATCTCGCGCAGCAGCCCTTTGTCGCGCCGGACCGGATCGCGGGCCTCGCCTGGACCCGGGAATCCGGGATCAGCCTGACCAACGACGACAGCGTCTCGCAATTCTTCGACAGGAAGTTCGCCGCCTCGGTCCAGTTCTATCCCGAATGCCGGTCGACGAAGCCCGGCGGCCAATTCCATGCGCCGTTGCTGCTGCTGCTTCCCGGCGAAAATGACTGGGCGGTCTACGGCGACTGCACTGGGCTCGCCGAAAACTCCTCCGGAGTGAAGCCGGTCGTCAAACGCCTCGAAGGCGCCCGTTACGGTTTCGACGATCCCGCTTTCCAGCCCGAAACGGTGATGCCGGAGTGGGAAAACATCTACAAGACGCCGCCGAAAGGCGTGACGGTCGCCTATAGCCAACCCGCGGCGGAAGCGGCGCGAGACGACGTGGTGGAGTTTCTCGCCGACTCGCTTCGGGAGTGAAGGGGCGGCGCGTGGCGCCGCCCCTGATCACGCCGGCCGCTTCGGCTTGCGGTCCTTGCGTTTCGGCGCGGGGCCGCGGTCGGCGGGCGGGCCCTTGTGTTTATGGCCCGGCTTGCCGCCCTTCTTGAATTTCGGTTTCCCGTCGCCCGGTTTCGCATCTCTGGGCTTCGCATCCCTCGGCTTTCCTCGCGGCTCATCCGCCGGGGCGATGGCGACGCCTCTCTCGATGGTTCCGGCCTGGCTGATTCGCTCGGCGAAGCTGGCGGCCTTGTCGGCGGAAATCTCGAACCGGGTTTCGGCGGCGTCGATCCGGATCGCGCCGACATCGCGTTTGGTCACGCCGCCAGCGTTGCAGATCATCGGCAGTAGGAATTTCGGATCGGCGCGGTGCTTGCGCCCGAGCGAGATGGTGAACCAGACGCCGCCCTGCATGTCGGGGCGCGGCTCGCGCACCCGCGGCTGTTCGTCGGCGGAGCGGCGGTCGCGTTTGGACCGCTTGTCCTGCAAGGCCTCGGCGGGAAGCGGCAGCAAATCCTCCGGGATCGGCCGGGCCGACAGCTGCTGACGCAGGAACGCCGCGGCGATGCGCTCGGGCCCGACCTTGTCCAGCAACTCGGCGACGAATTCCGCTTCCTGCCCGGACGGCTCGGCGGCCGAGACGGCGGCGTCGAGGATCTGGCGGCGGTAGCGCGCCTCGATCTCGGCGATGCCGGGGGCGGCGCGCATGGTCGCCGTCAGTTTCGCCATGGCGAGGACGCGATGCGCCGCGCCACGCCTGTGTTCCGGAACGATGAGCACGCAGACGCCCTTGCGCCCGGCGCGGCCGGTCCGGCCGGAACGGTGCAGCAGGGTCTCCGGGTTGCTCGGCACGTCGGCATGGACCACGAGGTCGAGGTTCGGAAGGTCGATGCCGCGCGCCGCGACATCGGTCGCCACGCAAACGCGGGCGCGCCCGTCGCGCATGGATTGCAGCGCATTGGACCGCTCCGATTGCGCCATCTCGCCCGAAAGCGAAACGACGGAGAAGCCGCGATTGGCGAGCCGCGCCGTCAGATGGCGCACCGCTTCGCGCGTGTGGCAGAACACCAGCGCGCTTCTGGAGTCGGAATCGAGTAGCGCATTGATGATGGCGTGTTCCCGCTCGTCGCGGCGTACCAGCATCAGCTGATATTCGATGTCCGCATGCTGTTCGGTGGCTGCGACCGTCTCGACCCGCACCGCGTTGTTCTGCACGGTCCTGGCCAGTTCGGCGATGCCGCGCCGCACCGTCGCCGAAAACAGCAGGGTCCGGCGCTCTTCCGGCGCCGCGCCGAGGATGAATTCCAGATCGTCGCGAAAGCCGAGATCCAGCATCTCGTCGGCCTCGTCGAGCACCACCGCGCGGATGGCGCCGAGATCGAGCGCGCCCCGAGTGATGTGGTCGCGCAGGCGTCCGGGCGTACCGACGACGAGATGCGCACCGCGTTGCAGCGCCCGGCGTTCGGTGCGCATGTCCATGCCGCCGACGCAGGTCGCGATCCTGATCTCGGCCGTTGCGTAGAGCCATTCGAGTTCGCGCTGCACCTGGATGGCCAGTTCGCGCGTCGGCGCGATGACAAGGCCGAGCGGCGCGGCGGCCGCATCGAAACGCTCGGCGCTACCCAGCAGCGTCGACGCGATCGCGATGCCGAAGGCGACCGTCTTGCCGGAGCCGGTCTGCGCGGAGACCAGCAGGTCGGCCTCGCCATGCTCCTCGTTGGTCATCGCCTGCTGGACCGGCGTCAGCTGATCGTAGCCCTTCTGCGCCAGGGCGGCGGCGAGGGAGGGATGGATGGCGGTATTTTGGGAAGTCGGGTTCGGGTCGGCACTCAACGTGATGGTCACTTTCTCTGAAAGGCGCGCACTATCACGTTGCGCGCGCTTTGGGCAGCGATTGTTGCGATCGGTTGACCTGAAAGTGGAACGCGTTGGCTATCGGCCAATCACGCCGGAATAGGCTTCGCCGCCCAGTCCTGCGCCTTCGTATCGCGCAGATCCGCAATCGCCGCCGCTCCGCGTCTGTCGAGCGCGGCGGACAGGTCCCGGGTGATCTCGTTGGCGATGCCGGGGCCGCGATAGATCATGCCGGTATAGAGCTGCACGAGGTCCGCGCCGGCCTCGATCTTGGCGAGCGCGGTCGCGCCGCTGTCCACCCCGCCGACGCCGATCAGCGTCTTCAGCGGGCCGAGCCGCAGCCTCGTCTTGGCGAGCACGATGGTGGAGCGATCGAAAACCGGCCGGCCCGACAATCCGCCGGCCTCGCCGGGGTCGCGCCCGATCCCGGCGCGCGACAGCGTCGTGTTGGAGACGATCATTCCGTCGAGGCCCTTGTCCAGGACCTCGGCGACGATGTCGTCGAGCCCGTCCTCGGTGATGTCCGGCGCGATCTTCAGGAACACCGGCACGACTCGCTTGTGGGTCTCCTCCTCCTCGCGCCGCGCCTCGGCGAGGCGCGTCAGCAAGTCGGCCAGCTGTGCGCGGCCCTGCAGATCGCGCAGGCCCGGCGTGTTGGGCGAGGAGATATTGACGGTGAAATAGTCGGCCAGCGTGTAGAAGCGGTGCAGCCCCGTCACGTAGTCGGCGATGCGGTCCTCGGCGTCCTTGTTGGCGCCGATATTGACGCCGAGGAGCCCGTGGCCGCGCCGCGCGACCAACCGGTCGAAGGCAGCGTCATGGCCCTCATTGTTGAAACCGAGCCGGTTGATGACGGCATGGTCGGCGGGAAGCCGGAAGATGCGCGGGCGCGGATTGCCGGGCTGCGGCTTCGGTGTCGTCGTGCCGATTTCCGCGAAGCCGAAGCCGATGGCGACCAACTCGTCCGGCACCTCGGCGTTCTTGTCGAAGCCGGCGGCGACACCGACCGGGTTGGCGAAGGTCAGCCCCGCCGTCGTCACGGAGAGACGCGGATCGGGCCTTGCCGCGCGCACCGGCAGGACGCCGGTCTTCAGCCCCGCGATCGCCATGCGATGCGCCGTCTCCGGCTCGAAGCGGAAGGCCAGCCACTGACCGGCGCAGGACAGGATCGATGCGGGATTCATCCCTCGATCTCCGGAAAGATGTGCGCGCCGTCCTCGCCGAGCGGCAAGTCCTTCACCCAGATCGCCGCCGCGAGATCGAGCGGCTTGTAGAGATGCGGGAACAGCGCGCCGCCGCGCGACACCTCCCATTTCAGGTCGCCGCCGAAATCCTTCGTGTCGACGGCGACCAGCAGGAGGTTGTCCTGCCCGGCGAAGTGTTTCGCCGCTGTCTCGCGCATCTGGTCGCCGGTGGAGAAGTGGATGAAGCCGTCGGCGATATCGATCGGCGCGCCGGCGAACGCGCCCGCCTTTTCGGCCTCGGCCCATTGGTCGCGCGTGGCGATCTTGTAGATGATCCGGTCCATGCTTGCTGAATAGTGCCGGCGCCCTGTGGAGGAAAGCCATGAACCGCGAAACGGACAGGATTCTTGCAAGGCTACGGCGAACTGTCGCAATTCGCGCCGAATTATCTGCTATGGCAGGCAAAAGGGACGCCGACATGACGCAAGAGGATTTGACGCGATGAGACTGACCTGCCGCGAATTCGCCGCCACGGTGCTGCTCGCCCCGCTGCTCGCCGCCGCCCCGGCATCCGCCGAAACCGGCCGTTACGTGATGGAAAAGACCGCGGAGGGCTATGTCCGCATGGACACCGCCACCGGCGAAATGTCGATCTGCGCGGAAAAGAGCGGCCAGCTCGTCTGCAAGCTCGCCGCCGACGAGCGCGCCGCCTTCCAGGATGCGCTCGACCGGCTCGAGGAACGCGTCTCGCGCCTCGAGGAGAAGGCGGACCGCACGCTGGCCGTGCCGAGCGAGGAGGAATTCGACGAGGGGCTCGACCGCATGGAGAAGTTCTTCCGCCGTTTCCTCGGCATCATCGAGGAACAGGAAAAGCGCGAAAACGGCGGCGGCATGCTGCCCGACCGGACCTGAAGTCGGTCTCCGGCGGGATCGGGAAATTGGCGCTTGCCAGCGCAAAATCACATGCTATAACCCGCGCACTTTCCGGCGGCGCAGCCCCGGAACGTGCCTTCACGACGATTGTCTGAAGTGTTTGCCCGGGTAGCTCAGGGGTAGAGCAGCGGATTGAAAATCCGCGTGTCGGTGGTTCAAATCCGCCCCCGGGCACCACCAAACCCGACATCCGCAGTATTCGTTTGCGCCGCACGCTGTCCATCCTGTGGATAGGGCAGGCTTGTCTGTTGATAAAACTTCCGATTTTCGCGCCTTCGAATCATTCGACATTGATTTGAATTCAAATCGTGACCAACCTGCTGGCGAGGGTGGACGTTTTGATTCGACATGCTGTTGCCGAGTGTCGGCCTGCTGTGATTGCTGAACGGGGAGGTGCTGCGGGCGGATCAATGCGGCGTGCGTTGTCGCACGTCTCCGTCCTTTCCGTGCTTGTCGCCGCCTTCGGAGTGCCGCTGCCCTACCTAGCGAGCTCCGGCTCCGCCCGCGCCGAGAACGAGGGCTGCGTCGTCAACGGCTCGACCGCCGACTGCCCCGACGTGCCCCAGGCCGGTATCCGATACACATCCCACGTCACCACCGTCACCGTGTCGGGGTCGACCCCCGGCGTGACCGTCGTCGATCCGTCGAGAATCGGCATCGAGCTGGATCAGACCGGAGCCGACGGCAGCGACGGCATTTCGACGACGTTCAGCAACACCGTAACCGTCAAGATCGACGGCAATGACACGGAAGTCATCGCCGACAGCGACAACCAGCCGGTTCTCTCGGATGGTTTCTACATCATCGTGGTTGGCGACAACGACTTTTCCATCAACGGCACCAGCTATACCGGCGACGAGTTGGCGCAATACCTTGCCGGAACGCCCGACGATCCCGGCGAAACGGTCCATGCAAGCCTTACCCTGACGCATCGGGAACCGTATCCGGGCAATGACGGCGGGCTCTCGACCACGAACGCCTACGGCGTCTCCGTCACGTCTTATGGCGGCAATGGCGGCAATGGCAGCTGCCATTCGGTGCTCGTCTACACCTGGTGCCATGACGGCCATCACGGCGGGAACGCCGGCTCGGTCGCGATCAACAACAATGGCGTGGTTACCGTCGACGCGACGAGCGACAAGCGCTACGGGATCAACGCCATCAGCAAGGGCGGCGAGGGCGGCGACGGCGGCGGCGCCTTCGGCCTGTTCGCCTCCAAGGCCGGCCATGGCGGCGCCGGCGGCACCGGCGGCGAGATCACCATCAATCTCGGCATCCATTCCGACATCACCACCCATGGCAAGCTCGGCCACGGCGTCTTCGTCCAGAGCCTCGGCGGCAATGGCGGCACCGGCGGCGAACCGTCGGGCATCGCGGCGCTCGGCGACAAGGGCGGCCAGGGCGGCAATGCCGGCGCGGTGGTGGTGGCGAATGCCGGCTCCATCCTGACCACGGGCGAAGCCGCCTATGGCATCAACGCGTCGAGCATCGGCGCGGGCGCCGGCAGCGGCAGCAGTTCCGGCGGCATCTATGCGGTCGGCGGCGCGGGCGGCGGCTCTTCGACCGGCGGCGTGGTCACGGTGCGCAACAGCGGCTCCATCGAGACGACGAACAGCGACGCCTTCGGCGTTTTCGTCCAGTCGGTCGGCGGCGGCGGCGGCAATGGCGGCAGTTCCGGCGCGCTCGTCTCCGTCGGCGGCCATGGCTCGTCCGGCGGCAACGGCGGGAAGGTCGAAGTCTACAACAGCGGCTCGGTCAAGACCGGCGGTGATGCGGGAGGGCCGGGCGACGGCTCGGTCGGCGTCTTCCTGCAATCGGTCGGCGGCGGCGGCGGCAATGGCGGCAACGCCTATTCGGGCGGTCCGAGCATCTCGGTCGCGGTCGGCGGCAGCGGCGCGATCGGCGGTGAGGGCGGGACGGTCTCCTACAACCCGCTCGCCGATGGCGATACGGTCGCCGATCTCGCCAGTTCCTCCGTCGTGACGACCGGGGACCGTTCGCACGGGATCCAGGCCCAGTCGGTCGGCGGCGGCGGCGGCAATGGCGGCTTCGCGGTTGCCGGCAGCGTCGGCGTCGGCACGCTCAACGCAAGCGTTTCGGTCGGCGGCAGCGGCGCCAAGGGCGGCGCGTCCAACGCGGTCACGGTCAATCAGAACGGCCTCGTCGAGACATCCGGCGACCAGTCGATCGGCATCTTCGCCCAATCGGTGGGCGGCGGCGGCGGTAATGGCGGCGGCTCCGTGGCGGCGTCCGTGGGCGGCAGCTACACCGTCGGGGTCGCGGTGGGCGGCAGCGGCGGCACCGGCGGCGCCAGCAACACCGCGACCGTGAACGCCGCCGGCTCCGTGATCACCAAGGGCGATCTGTCCCATGCGATCCTGGCGCAATCGATCGGCGGTGGCGGCGGCAATGGCGGCTTCTCGGCGGCGGGCGCGGTCGGAGGCATGTCCGGCACGGTCTCGCTCGGCGGCAGCGCCTCGGAAGGCGGCGACGGCAAGACCGTCGTGGTCAACACCCAGGCCGGCGACGAGTCCGGTTCCGTCGTCTCGACGGCGGGCGACGGCTCCGTCGGCGTCTTCGCGCAGTCGATCGGCGGCGGCGGCGGCAATGGCGGCGTGGCGGGCTCGCTCTCGGTGGGCGGCGGCGGCATCGGCGTGTCGCTCGGCGGCACCGGCGGTGCAGGCGGCAAGGGCGGGACGGTCACGGTCGGCAACGCCACCGACGTGACGACGCGCGGCAAGAACGCGACGGCCGTCCTCGCCCAGTCCATCGGCGGCGGCGGCGGCAATGGCGGCTCTTCGCTGTCCGGCTCCGGCGGCGTGATCGGTGTCTCGGTCGCGGTGGGCGGCAAGGCCGGCGGCGGCTCCAATGGTGGCACGGTCAATCTTACCAACCACGGAAACATAACCACCGGCTATTCGGTCGACTCGGTCGTCGACGGAGAGACGGTCACCGAACTCTTCGGCAGCAAGTCCTACGGCATCTTCGCGCAATCGGTCGGCGGCGGCGGCGGCAATGGCGGCTATGCGATCTCCGGCGCGCTGGGCGTGTCCATCCCGGACATGCCGGGCGGCGCCGCGGCGATCTCGGTCGGCGGCAAGGGGGGCGGGGCCAGCACCGGCGGCACGGTCACGGTCGACAATTACGGCGGCATCGAAACCTTCGGCCTCGATTCCCATGCGATCTACGCCCAGTCGGTGGGCGGCGGCGGCGGCAATGGCGGCTTTGCCGGCAGCGTCTCTATGACGGTGGGCTCCGGCGCGTCCGTCGGCGTTGCGGTCGGCGGCAGCGGCGGCGGCGGCGGCGACAGCGGAACCGTGACCGTCACGGCCGGCGCGGCGGACACGGCCGCGACGATCGTCACCCACGCGGACGGCGCGGACGGCATTCACGCCCAGTCGGTGGGCGGCGGCGGCGGCGATGGCGGCTTCGCCATGTCGGGCGCCTTCGGCTTTGGCGGCGAGGTGTCCGTCGATGTCTCCGTGGCCATCGGCGGCCCGGGCGGGCAGGGCGGCAAGGGCGGCGTCGTCACCGTCACCGCCTATCAGGACATCACGACCCATGGCGACAGCTCCATCGGCGTCATGGCGCAATCGATCGGCGGCGGCGGCGGCAATGGCGGCATGGCCGTGAGCGGAACCCTGGCCTTCTCGGAATCGGCCGGCGCAACGGGCGTATCCGTCGGCGGGGCTGGCGGAGACGGCAATACCGCGAATGCGGCGACCGTCGACAATTACGGCGCGATCACCACCTGGGGCCGGGACTCCATCGGCATCCTCGCCCAGTCGATCGGCGGATCGGGCGGCAATGGCGGCCTTGCGGTCGCCGCGCAGATGACCGGAACCTCGAATATCGGCGCGACGGTCGGCGTCAGCATCGGCGGCGGCGGCGGAACCGGCAACAGCGCAGGCATGGTCACGATCACCAACCACCAGCTGGCGGCGATCCTGACGAATGGCTACGGCAGCCACGCGATCAAGGCGCAGTCCATCGGCGGCGGCGGCGGCAATGGCGGTCTCGCCGTGACGGCGCAGCTGGGCAAGTCCTCGGGGACGGAAGACGAGGAATCGAAGACGCTGAATGTCGGCGTCGCGGTCGGCGGAGCGGGCGGCGACGGCGGTTTCGGAAACACGGTCACCGTCACCAATGACGGCGGGATCACGGCCAAGGGCACCGCCGCGACGGGCATTTTCGCGCAATCGGTCGGCGGCGGCGGCGGCGACGGTGGCGGCGGCGTCAATGGCGTCGGCATGCTGACGGATTCCGCCAATGAATCCTCGCGGTCCGTCGTCGCCGATGTGACGATCGGCGGCAATGGCGGCGACGGAAACTATGGCGGAGAGGTCGACGTCACCAATTCCGGCAACGTGAAGACCGAGGGCGATAGCGGCCACGGCATCCAGGCCCAGTCTGTCGGCGGCGGCGGCGGCGTCGGTGGACGGGCCAATACCTACCAGGTGATCATCACGAAGCCCGAAGAGGGCCAGACAGCGAACAAGAACAACCTTTCGCTGGCCGCGACCATCGGCGGCAATGGCGGCACCGGCAGTCACGGCGGCAAGGTCAAGGTCGACAATTCCGGCGAGATCGAAACCTCGGGCGACACCGCCCACGGCATCTACGCCCAGTCGGTGGGCGGCGGCGGCGGCGATGGCGGCAACGGCACCGTCGGGCTCGGCGGGATCCTGAACCTGAAGGGCGCCGACTCCATCATCACGTCGAAATACGGGTCGCTGAAGACCTACAAGAACATCCAGGTCGCGGTCGGCGGCTCGGCCGGCTCGACGGGCGATGGCGGGGTGGTCGAGGTCGACAATTCCAACCACGTCACGACGCATGGCGCGAACTCCATCGCCATCCTGGCGCAGTCCGTCGGCGGCGGCGGCGGCATCGGCGGCACTGGCGTGTCGGGCGCGACCGGGCTGTTGGGGCTCGGCGGCGCCGGAGGCTCGGCGGGCAATGGCGGGATCGTGACCGTCACCCAGACGGGCGAGGCCATTGTCGAGACATTCGGCGTGGCCTCCCACGGCGTCTTTGCACAGAGCGTCGGCGGCGGCGGCGGCATGGCCGGCAGCGTCAACAGGGTGATGACGTCGGCCATGAAGGAGGGGCCGGTCAACGTGCCGGCGATGAATATAGGCGCCGGGCTCGCCATGGGCCGCAGCGGCGGCAATGGCGGCAGCGGGGCGAAGGTCGAGGTCGATTTCGACGGGATGATCGTCACCCATGGCGACAGCGCCGCGGCGATCATGGCGCAGTCGGTCGGCGGCGGCGGCGGCGTCCTCGGCGATCTCGGCAACGTCACCGATGTCCTGAGCTATCAGCTGGGCAGCGCCGGCGACGCCGGCAATGCCGGTGTCGTGACCGTGGACCTGACGGGAACCGTCAAGACCGCCGGCAACAGCGCGACCGGCATTTTCGCCCAGAGCGCCGCGGGCACCGCCGGCGGCGCGCACACCGGCGAGGCCGGCAATGTGAATGTGACGGTGAACGGTTCGGTCCTCACCGCGCAGATCCTCGACACGGAGGACGACGGAACCCTCGAGGCCCCCAAGCGCGGTCTCGGCGCTGTCGGCATCCTCGCGCAGAGCGTCGCGGTCGATAATGACAAAAACGGCGACATCACGGTTACGATCAACGGCGCGGACACGGTGGTCGCCGGCGGCCGCAGCCTCGTCGTGGACGACAAGCACACTTTCCTGGGCGTCGGCGTCTGGTTCACCGACGGCGACGCCAACACGCTGGCCAATCACGGCCATATCACCACCTTCGACGGCGTCGACGACGGCTACGCGATCTTCGCCAGCGGCAGCGACGCGACCCATCTCGGTGGCTCCGAGACGGTCACCAATGCCGGCACCGTCACCGGCTCCTTCGATCTCGGCACGGGCGTCAACAGCTTCACGAACCAGGCGGGCGCGACGCTCAATTTCGGCAAATATGCTTTCGCCGGGGCTGGCGGAACGGTCTCGAACAGCGGCTGGATGTCGCCCGGCGGTGACGGCAAGGTCATGACGACCAGCATGACGGGCGACTTCACCCAGACCGCGACCGGTGTCTACGGCGTCGATCTGGACCTGTCGAAGACATCGCTGGTTACCGTTTCGCCGCTCATGCCGGCCGAGGCCGACACGCTGATGTCGGCTGACACGATCGCTTTCGACGGCGCCGTCCGCCTGTCGCTTCTCAATATCGGCACGGCCAAGCCCGGTCAGCACACGGCGCTCCTCGCGCGCTCCGAAATATCGCTGACGGACAACGGCCTGGTCCTCGACGCGCCGGTCAGCGCGGTCGCCAAGTATTCGCTTTCGACCAATGCGACCGACCTTATCCTCGATTACGGGATCGATTTCGCGCCGGCTGGCCTGGACGCCGACGATGCGGCGGTCGGCGAATATATCAACCGGTTGCAGCTGGCGGGCGGATCCGCGGCGCTGGAGCCGGTGATCGTGGCGTTGTTCGATATCCAGGATCTCGCCGAATATGCCGCGATTATCGATGAGTTGAACCCCGCACCCTATCTGGGTAACCAGATCGCATCGCTTTACGGAGTTCTGGATTTCTCCGACGCTCTGCTCAGCTGCAAGGTCATGGACGGGCCTTACAAGTTCAACGCCGAGGGCGAATGCATGTGGTTCGCGGCAACCGGCAGCAGCAGCCACAAATCGTCCGATATGCCGAGCACATCGTTTTCCAACAATCGCCACGGATGGCGCTTGGGCGCGCAGGGAATTGTCTCCGAGCATGTGCGGGCGGGTTTCGGTCTGTCTGTGGAGAGCGTGACCAGCAACTCCGGCAGCCTGGAT
Organism: Ahrensia sp.; assembly: GCA_002698425.1. Next base: position 49,709 of record NZXU01000052.1, read on the forward strand.
CAGTCGACCGGCATGAGCTATCTCGCCGGTGCGTCTCTCAAGGGCGTTTTTGGCGGCACCGTTCTCGCGGGCACGGTCGCGGCAGGCTATGACAGCTACAACGTCCAGCGCGCGATCGACCTGCCGCTCGGCCCAAGCTACGTCGACGACGGCACCCAGAACTTAGCTTATCTATCGGCGCACAGCCGGATCTCTCACACATTCGGAAGCCAGATCGCCTATTTGCGCCCGCATCTGGATCTCGGCATCACGCATATGTTCGGCAGCGATTTCTCCGAGAGCGGAGACAGCCCGCTCGACGTCAATGTCTCCCAGCCGGCGCATACGATGGTTACCGTCAACACGGGCGTGGAGCTCGGAGCGGAAATCGCCACGGATGCGGGATCGGTCATAAGGCCCTTCGCGGCAGCGGGTGTTCTCTTCGTCCCGGTCGGGGACGATCTTGGCCTTTCCGGAACATTCGCGGGAGAGCCGTCCGCCGAGCCCTTTACGGTGGATGAGACGATCGACGATATCGCGCTCGATCTGCGCCTCGGCTTCGACGTGGTGACCGCGCCGGGCCTGAGCGTGAGGGCGATGGCGGGCGCGCGCATCGGCGAAACGACCGAGACCTACAGCGGCGATCTCAAACTGTCGCTGCCGTTCTGATCACGGATCGCTACCGATCTGCATTCGACAAAATCTGGATCAGGCGGGGCTGATGTCGTTCAGGGCCTTGGTGAAGCCCTTCAGCGAGAAATCGAGCTTGATCGGCCGCTTCTGATTGTCCTCGAAACTGATCGAGACGACATTGCCGGCCTTCATGGCGCTCAGCATGTCGTCGGGGATCGGTTCGCCGACATAGCATCCCGCCTGGTCGCAGGTCTGGAAGCCGAGATTCTGGCCGGGCGCACCGTCGACGCTGATGCGCAGTCCGACCGGAAGCGCGATGCCGAGCGGCACCTGGATCATGTAGACCGGGCGTTTGGTCTCGGCGGGCATGCGAATGAGCAATCGCGCCAGGAACTGGCCGCTGCCTTCCAGCACAAGCCTTTGCTCCATGGAACATTCGAGGGCGGCGCTGCTGCGCGCAGAGCCGCTGCATTGGGTCCGCCAGGCAGGGGCCTGTTCTGCGCCATTGCCGCCGGTCTCCTGCGCGGTCGCCGCCGGCACACCGCAGCCCAACGCGATCGCCGCGACAGCGGCATGCCTGCGAAAATCCCCGGCTTTCATGAATGCCCCTTCCAATAAACCTTCCGGAATAAGGATTTAGGCTAACCGTTTGCGCCCGCGGCTGCCAAGGCACATTCGCACGGGCATGCGTCCCTTACGCACAAGATTACGCTCCGGGGGTCAGGGAGTTTCTATCGCACCGGGGGAAAAGGCCGGAGCTTGTTCCGCCGCAGGATGGCCCGGTTCTGAGCCGGCAGATGGCGCAAAAAAGGCCGCCTTGCCTCGGGGCATCGGGCAAGGCGGCAAAAGCGGCTGACTGGATAGTGCCGCATTCGCTTGAACACCCTGCAAAAAAAGCGGACCAGGGCGGTGGCCGGTAAGGCCGTCGCTACCAGTCTAGCCGCGAAACGGCTGCCGGCTCATGACCCAATTGGACTATTTGCCGGCTCGGTCGGGATGACGTTTTCGTGTATGTCGAAACAGGCTCTGCGGATGATGCGATCCCGGCGGCGGTTCCGGGCTTTGCATCCCATGCCGATTTTGGCATAGGTTTCCGCTGGAGAGGAGGCGGAGCATGACGGTCGGAATGCGGGAGTTCAGCGAACTCACCTCGCTGATTTACGGCGCGGCGCTCGACGAGGCCAAGTGGGATGTCTTCCTCGAAAGGCTGGCGCATACGTCCGGTGGGGTCCGCACATCGATGTTCGGTTGCGATTTCGAGACCAACACGGATCTTGGCGCGCGCGAATCGGGCTACGACCCCGATTTCATGCGCAGCTATCACGATTACTACTTTGCGAAGAACGCCTGGGCGGACGGTTTGCTGGCGGGTACGGTCGGAGTTCCGACGCTCGGACGATCCATTTGCTCGCATGAAGAGCTCTGCAGGACGGAATGGTATAATGACTGGGTCAGGCCGCAGGAGGATATTCTCGGCGGCGGCGGCGTGGTTTTGTTCAAGGAAAACCGCCGGATCTTCCTGATCGGCGGCAATATCCGCAGCCGCGACATAGACCGGCTCGAAGAGCCTTGGATGGAACTGATGGCGCTGCTGGCGCCGCATCTCCGGCAGGCCTTCGAGATGATGCGCACGATAACCGGGCGCGCGCTGCAGCAGCAGGCCCATGCCGGCGCTCCGGGTCCGGTCACGTCAGGCTGCTTTGCCGTGACAGGCGATCGCCGCATCGTCCATGCCGACCGGGCGGGCGAGATGCTTCTCGAAAGCGGCGACCTGTTGCGCAGGGATCTCGGCGGCCGACTTGTCCTCGCGCAATGGTCGCATGAGCGCACATTTCAGGACAATCTGGCCGCGGTTGCCGCGTCCGAGCTGCACCACCCTGTCGCTTTCGACCTGGCCGGCGGCGACAATGAGACGGTCCACACCTGCCGGATCGCGCATGTCATGCCGGGCCTGTTGCCCTATCCGGGCCCCGGCCTCCTGTTCGGCTCCGACGAGCCGCTTTTCCTGGTCGCGGTCTCGTCGCAAAACACGACGGATCGCTCGCCTCTCGACATCCTCGGCGAGCGTTACGGCCTGACCGCGCATGAGATGAAAACCGTTATCCGCCTGGCCGACGGCCTCTCGCCGCGCGAGATCGCCGACGAACGCTCGGTCAGCATCCACACGGTGCGAAACCAGAAGAAGTCCGCCATGACGAAAATGGGCGTCCGAAGCCAGATCGAAATCGGCCGCCTCGTGGAATCGCTGCGGCGCTAGCGGCGATCGATGACCTCGCTGGTCTCCTTCAAGACCCGGTAGGGGGCACGAGCGGTAAACGCGTACTCGAACGTGGCGGATCCCGCGGCTTTCTTGTTGCGTTCAACGCTGATTACCGCCCAGCGATATATGCCGGTTACGCGACAGATCTCTCCGGTCGAGCAATCTGTTCGGATCGACTCCGGGAGGATCTCGTAGCTCCGCAATGGCCAGCGGTTGAAGTAGTTTTGCTTGTCATCCATCACGCTCGCGAGGCTGACCGGCTCGCCGTAGTAGTCGACGATCTCGCTATACTGTTCTTTCAGCGCCGAGATTGCCTGATACGAAGGCAACATATGCGTCTCGACAAGCATCGTAACGAAAGCTGTGGCCTGTCGGGAATCCATTGTGGATCGTACCGGCGCTTCAGGTTGACCTTGCTGTGGCAGCGCCGGCGTTTCATTCTCTTGGTCCTTGGCGATCATAGGCATTTGCGCGTCCGGCCCGAAGTAAAGGATACCGAATTCGATCATCTCGCTCGCCGAGAGATAACGCATGTCATTGCTCTCATAAGAGAGCGCTAGTGTCAGCACAGCCGGGTCGATGCCCATCTCTACCATGTAGCTGATGATTTCCGCGGTTAGCGACTGCACCGCTGATACGGCGCCGTCCCGGTCCAATGCAGCATTGGGCGCAAAGGATGTTTTGTGAACGCCGATCGCACCGGGTTCGGCATGCCTTAAGGCACCACCGAAAAATGCAAGAGCGCATGCAGAGTCGCACTGAAACGCTCTTGTCTGGATCGTTGGCAGTCCCTGCTTGCGTATCAGGCGCCCCAGCCTCATTGCCGCAACCGGATTGCCGCCCGGAGAATCGAACATCACCAAATCCGTGCCCCGATCCTTAACGGCGTCTAAGAACGGATCAAAGGACTCGTCGAACTCGAACTCTCCGGCGACCATGAGGACTTCGGTCCCGTCATCAAGTCGGACTGGGTAATATTTCAGTTCGGCAGTTGCAGGCCCTGCAAATAACCAGAGAAACAACAGAACAACGACATTCGCCAGTAAACGCATCACATATCTGCCCCTTCGAGTACAATCTAACGACAGGTTCGCGATTGACTCAACAGAGCGACGTGCAGGGCGGGGCGCGATTCCGTAATCGTTACTAACGCAAAGGTCTGCCTACGCCTTCACCCGCATATGCTGCCGCACCCACGCCGTGATCTGGCCGGCGGACATCGCGCCGGACTGGCGGGCCACTTCCTTGCCGTCCTGGTAGAGTAAAAGCGTCGGGATGCCGCGGATGCCGAGGCGGCCGGCGGCGGTCTGTTCCTCGTCGGAATTGAGTTTCAGGAAGCGGACATCGGGTTCCATGGCCTGCGCCGCCTGTTCGAAGGCCGGAGCCATCATCCGGCACGGGCCGCACCACGGCGCCCAGACATCGACGACGACCGGGACAGAACTGCGCGCGACCTGTTTGTCGAACATGGCGCCGTTCGCATTGGCCGGATGGCCGGAAAAGAGCGGCTCGTGGCAGACGCCGCATTTCGCCTTTTCGGCCGGTTTTGCGGCGGGCAGGCGGTTCACCGCCGCGCAGGACGGGCAGACCACTTGGTGACGGTCGGACATGACGGGAGCTCCGGAGAGATTACGTTTTCGGAATATATAAGAACCCCGATGCGCGCCTGCCAGACCGGCCGGCGCCCGCGGCGGCGTTACGCGGACATGGCCAGCGGCGCGCGCCGGGTCAACCAGCCGGACGCGGTCTCCATCTGCCCGGCAAGCGCAAAGAGCGCTTCCTCGCCGCCGATGCGCCCGGCGGCCTGGATGCCGAGCGGCAGGCCATTGGCGGTGACATGGACGGGCAGCGCGATGGAAGGCTGGCCGGTCGCGTTCTGGATCGCCGGCCAGTGGGTGAAGCCGAAGGACTGGTCCAGAAGCTTGTCGAGCAGCGGCCGCAGTCGCAGCAGGCGGGTGAGATGCAGCCCGTCCAGCATGCGCTGCGCGACCAGATCCGGGCCGGTCGGGTCCATCGACCCGCAGACGACCGGCTCCTCGGCGATCAGCGGCATCAACACCGCGTCATACTCTCTCGTGGCGGCGAGGATCTGCATGGAAAGCTGGTGCAGCCTCTGCAGCGTCTCATAAACCTCGCCCGCCGACAGGATCTCGCCCATCCGCCCCAACACGCGGACATGCCGTTCGACGTCGCCATGGACCGACCGTCCGCAGCGCATCGCTTGCTCGCGCAACTCTCCGGCGATCGAGGCGCAGATCACATGGGCGTAGTCGGCGAAGAAATCGCGCGTCAGCATCGGCAGGGCGATCTCTTCGACCGTGTGGCCGCATTCGCGCGCCAGCCGCGCCGCCTCGTCCAGCGCCGTCCACGTCTCGTCGGAGACCGGCAGGCCGAGCGGCGTCTCGCGGTAAACGGCGATCCGCATGCCTTTTTGCTGCGACTGGGCGGCCTGCGCGAAAGGGCCTTTCGGGGCAGGGGCCGCGTAAAGCGAAAGCGGATCATGGGACGAGACCAGGTCCAGCATGGCTGCGCTGTCGCGCACCGACCGCGTCACGGCGTGCTGCACGGTAAAACCGTGCCAGGGCTCCACCGCGCCGGGCGAGAAGGAGACCCGCCCGCGCGACGGTTTCATGCCGACAAGGCCGCTGCAGGCGGACGGCACCCGAATCGAGCCGCCGCCGTCAGAGGCATGCGCGACCGGCACGATCCCCGCCGCTACCAGCGCCGCCGAGCCGCCGGACGACCCGCCGGGCGTGCGGCTTGTATCCCACGGATTGCGGGTAATCCCGAACCGTTCGGATTCGGTTACCAAGCGTAAACCGAACTCCGGCGTCATGCTGGTCGCCACCGGGATGAAGCCCGCGGACAGATAGTCCTCGACGATACGCGAATTCCCGTCGCCGGTCCGCGGCGGCATCGCACTGCCGGAATGGATCGGCGTGCCCTTCAGTGAAAGGCCGAGATCCTTGATGGCGATCGGCACGCCGGCGAAGGGCAGCGTCCGGTCGACGGAAGCGGCCTGTTCGCGCGCCCGGTCGTAGAGGCGTTCGACAATGGCGTTGATCTGCGGATTGATCGCCTCGGCCCGGGCGATCGCCGCCTCGACGAGATCGGCCGGCGCGACGTCGCCTTTGCGCACAAGCTCCGCCAGCCCCGTCGCGTCGGTCGCTGCCAACACATCGTCAGTTGCCATTGTCTTCTCCCTCTCTCCCGCGATCCCAGACAGGCGCACCTACATGACGCAGCCGACCTGCCAGGGTACGAATTCATTGTCGCCGAGCCCGAGCGCTTCGCTTTTCGACGGTTCGCCGGACGCGACCCTCAGGATCGTTTCGAGGATCTCCTCGCCCTTGGCGCGCACCGGCACGCCCGCATCGACGATGTCGCCGCAATTGACGTCCATGTCGTCGCGCATCGTCTCGAAGAGCCGGCTGTTGGTGGCGAGCTTGATCGTCGGCGCGGGCTTGGAGCCAAAGGCGGACCCGCGTCCGGTCGTGAACACGACGATCTGGCAGCCTCCGGCGATCTGTCCGGTCACCGAGACCGGGTCGTAACCGGGCGTATCCATGAAATTGAGTCCGGCCCTGCTGACGGTCACGCCGTACATAAGCACGTCGGTCAGCGGCGTCGCCCCGCCCTTCGCCGCCGCGCCGAGCGATTTTTCGAGGATCGTGGTCAGCCCGCCGGCCTTGTTGCCGGGCGAGGGATTGTTATCCATCGAGCCGCCATTCATCTCGGTGTATCGCTCCCACCACCGGATGCGCTCGACAAGCTTCTCCGCGACTTGCGCGTCGGCGGCGCGGCGCAGCAGAAGCTGTTCGGCGCCGTAGATCTCCGGCGTTTCCGCAAGCACCGTCGTCGCGCCGAGCCCGACCAGCATGTCGCTCGCCGCGCCCAGCGCGGGATTGGCGGTGATGCCCGACATGCCGTCCGACCCGCCGCATTGCAGCGCCACCCTGAGCGCCGCGGCGGGGATTTCCTCGCGGCGTACGTTGTTGGCCTCCGGCAGCAACGCGCGCACCTTGGAGACGATCGCCTCGATCGTCTTCGTCGTGCCGCCGCTTTCCTGGACCGTCAGCCCGTGAAAGCGCTCGGCCCCTTCCGCTCCGAAACGCTGGCGCATGCGCGCCACCTGCATGACCTCGCAACCGAGCCCGACGAAGATCGCCGCGCCGACATTGGGATGCGTCGCGTGGCCCCACAAGACCCGCTGCAGATTGTCCCAGCCGGGTCCTTCAGACGCCATGCCGCATCCGGTGCCGTGACCGAAGGCCACGACGCCGTCGACATTCGGATACTCGGCGAGGACCGGATCGCGGTTGACGATCTCGGCGGCGCGGCGGATCACGCTCGCCGAGCAGTTTACCGTGGCGCACAGCGCGATGTAATTGCGTGTCGCCGCCGTTCCGTCGCTGCGCCGGTAGCCCATGAAACTGCGCGCCGGCATCTGCGGAACGGCCGCTCTCGCCCGGTCGAGATCCGCCCCGGCCCGGTAGTCCTGGTCGTGGCTGCCCATCAGGCAATTGTGGGTGTGGACATGCGCGCCGGCCGGGATCGCCTGCGCGGCATAGCCGATGATCTGGCCGAACTTGATCACTGTCTCGCCGGCGTTAATGTCGCGGCGCGCGATCTTGTGGCCGGTCGCGGCGGGCGCATCCAGCACCGCGCCTGACCCGAGTGGCCTGTCGCCGGCGTCTGCGCGCGCGGTCAGGATCGCGACATTGTCCCTGTCGTCCAGAACGATCGGCTCGGCCATAAACCCTCCCTGCCGTCCGGCCGGATCGGGCGCAACGCCACCCTCCGGCTGGAGCTGTTACGGTCTTGCAGATACCGCATTTCGGGAAGCCGGGCGAGGGTGGGGAGAAACGGCGGTCAGCCGGCCCGCAGATGTTGCGAGAACCACGCGGCGGCCAGTTCGACGACCTGTTCCAGTGTGCCCGCCTCCTCGAACAGATGTGTTGCGCCTGGCACGACACTCGTCCTGGTCGGGCAGGACATCATCGCCTGCGCTTCCTTGTTGAGCGAGACGACCTCGTAATCGCGCTCGCCGACGATCAGCAGCGTCGGCGCCTTCGCCTTGAACAGAGCCTTGCCCGCGAGATCGGGCCGGCCGCCCCGCGACACGACGGCCTGAACCGCTTCGGGCATCGACGCGGCCGCGACCAGCGCCGCCGCCGCGCCGGTGCTGGCGCCGAACAGGCCGATCGGCAGATCGCGCGTTTCAGGATCGTCCTTCGCCCAGGAGACCACCTCGGCGACGCGGCTGCCGAGAAGCGGAATGTTGAACACATTGCGCCGGGTCCGGGCTTCCGGCTCCGTCAGGAGGTCGAAGAGGAGGGTCGCAAAGCCGCGCTGCTGCAGCGTTTCGGCGACGAATGTATTGCGCGGGCTGAACCGGCTGGAGCCGCTGCCATGGGCGAAGATGATCAGGCCGCTTGCGTCAGGCGGCCGGGCGAGAATGCCGCCCAGCCTGTGGTCGCCGATTTCGATTTCCCGTGTCGCCACGTCGCCCGACATCGGTTTCCTCCCCCATCGCCCCGACCCTAGCAGCGGGCTTGGGTGATGGAAAGTAAGAAAAAGGTTACCGATTTCGGGCGTTGGTCGTCTTTTTTGAAACGAAACGGACCTTAAGGTCTATTGTGAGCTGCCGGAAAGGCAGGATTCGAACGAGTCCGCCATGTTCCGTATCAGCGTGAAATAGAGGTCCGGCCCGGCTTCGATATCCGCGCCCAGCGGATCGAGCACGCCGGAGCGCGCATCGCTGCCTTCGGTCGCCACCGTAATGAGTCGCGGTTCAAACTGGGGCTCGGCGAAGACGCATGTCGCGCCGAGTTCGCCAACCCTCGCCTGGATCTCCCTGATCCGGTCCGCGCCCGGCATGATGTCCGGCGAAACCGTGATCGATCCCGCGGCCGACAGGCCGAAACGGTGTTCGAAATACTGGTAGGCGTCATGGAAGACGATGAAGCCCTTGTCCTTGACGGGTTCGAGTTCGGCCGAAAGCCCGGTCGTCAGCGTGTCGAGCCGTTCGGTCAGCGCGGCCGCGTTCTTTTCATAGAGGGCGGCATTGTCGGGATCGGCCTCGGCCAGCGCCTCGGCGATCTCATGCGTCATCGCCTTCGCATTGAAAGGATCGAGCCAGACATGCATGTCGACCTCGCCATGGTGATGGTCGTCATCGTGGCTGTCGGCATGTTGCTCTTCATGGTCATGATCGCCGGCTTCCTCATGCTCGTCCTCGTCTTCGGCATCGTGATCATCGTCATGACCCTCTTCGGCATGGTCGTCATCATGCGCGTGCTTCTCGAAAGCGCCGCCTTCGCGAAAACCGAGCATCTCCAGCCCGTGCGAATGGATCAGTTCGACCGACTTGCCGCTGCCGATCGTCGAGATCGGTTTTTCGAGGAAGGCTTCCAGATCGTCGCCGATCCAGAAGATCAGGTCGGCCTTCTGCAAGGCGGCCGCCTGTGACGGCTTGAGGCTGTAGGTATGCGGCGAGCCTGCGCCCTCGATGATCAGGGCCGGTTCTCCGGCGCCCTGCATCACCGCGGCGACCAGCGAATGAACCGGCTTGATCGAAGCGATGACATTGACATCGGCATGCGCGGAAAAGGCGGTGGCGCCGAGCGCGGAGGTGGCGAGCAGAAGTTTCGGGAAGCGTTTCATCTCGTGTTCCTGGCAGACATTGCGGATCGGGTGCGTGATGTTATATCATAACATTCCAATATCGGATAACCTGAGATTGACGCGGCCGTCAAGCCGCGCGAAATCTTCGCATCACGGAAAGGACCGAACGTGCTGCAAATGCCGCAATCGCTGGTGCGTCTCGAAAAGGCGGGCGTCGAACGCGCCGGCCGGTGGCTGGTGCGCGATATCGACCTCGAGGTCGAGCGCGGCGAGATCGTCACGCTGATCGGGCCGAACGGCTCCGGCAAATCGACGACAGCGCGCATGGCGCTCGGCGTACTGGCCCCGAGCGAGGGCCGCGCCTCCCGCGCCGCCGGCCTGCGCGTCGGCTACGTGCCGCAAAAGGTCGCGGTCGACTGGACCCTGCCGCTGACCGTCGACCGTTTCATGACGCTGACCAACCCGCTGTCGCGCGAGGAAAAGACCGCCGCGCTGGAATCGACCGGCATCGCCCATCTCGCCCATGCTGAAGTGCGCAATCTGTCGGGCGGCGAATTCCAGCGCGCGCTTCTCGCCCGCGCCGTCGCCCGGCGTCCCGCCCTCCTCGTCCTCGACGAGCCTGTGCAGGGCGTCGACTTTTCCGGCGAGATCGCGCTTTACGAGCTGATCGCCGACATCCGCAACCATCTGCATTGCGGCGTCTTGCTGATCTCGCACGACCTGCATGTCGTCATGGCCGCGACCGACCGTGTCATCTGCCTCAACGGCCATGTCTGCTGCCACGGCACGCCGCAGGTGGTCGCCGAAAGCGCCGAATACCGCCAGCTCTTCGGCGCGCGGGGCGCGGCGCAGCTGGCGGTCTACCAGCACCATCACGACCATACCCATCTGCCCGACGGCCGCGTGCGCCATGCCGACGGTACCGTCACCGATCACTGCCACGAGGAAGATGGCCACCATCACCACGCGCATGATCATCACGATCATAATCACGGCGCGGAAGGCGAAGCCGGGAAGGGGGATGCGTCCGATGCTCGATGATTTCTTCGTCCGCGCGATCGTCGCCGGGGCCGGCGTCGCGCTCGTCGCCGGCCCGCTCGGCTGCTTCATCGTCTGGCGCAGGCTCGCCTATTTCGGCGATACGCTGTCGCACGCGGCCTTGCTCGGCGTCGCCATCGCATTCCTGCTCGAAATCGACGTGACGCTGGCCGTCTTCGCCGTCTCGATGACGGTCGCCCTGTCATTGTTGTGGCTGCAGCGCCGCGCCGGCCTGTCGGCGGACGCGCTGCTGGGTCTGCTCTCCCACTCGGCCCTGGCGCTCGGCCTCGTCGCGCTCGCCTTCATGACCTGGGTGCGCATCGACCTGATGGGGCTGCTCTTCGGCGACATCCTGGCCGTTTCGAAGGCGGATATCGCCGCGATCTATGCCGGCGGCGCATTCGTCCTCGCCGTGCTGGCCTGGGTGTGGAAGCCGTTATTCGCCGCAACCGTCAATCCGGAACTGGCCGCGGCCGAAGGCATGCGGCCGGAGCGCGCCAATGTCGTCTTCATGCTGCTGCTCGCCATCGTCGTGGCGATCGCCATGAAGATCGTCGGCGTGTTGCTGATCACCGCGCTGCTGATCATCCCGGCAGCGACCGCACGGCGTTTTGCCGCCGGGCCGGAACAGATGGCGCTCCTTGCCGCCCTGTTCGGCGTCGCCGCCGTGGTCGGCGGGCTTTTCGCATCGCTGGAATGGGACACGCCGTCCGGCCCGTCGATCGTCGTCACAGCGCTTGCGATTTTCGTGCTTGGCCTGATACCTGTCAGGGCGCGGGCGAAACGGGAGGAGGGCAGGACATGAATCGGGACCACCGTCACGACCATCCGCATGCGGACAAGGCCGACCTGACCCGCAACCAGGCGCTCGTCTTCGACACGCTGGAGGATGCCGACGCGCCGCTGACGGCCTACAACATTCTCGACCGGCTGAACGGCGAGGGGCTGCGCGCGCCGCTGCAGGTCTACCGCGCCCTCGACAAGCTGCTCGACCTCGGCATGGTGCATCGTCTCGAGAGCCTCAACGCCTTCGTCGCCTGCCGCCATCCCGGCTGCGCCGGACATGAAACTGTCGCCTTCGCCATCTGCGACGATTGCGGCTCCGTCGCCGAGATCACCGACACGTCGCTCGCCGACGCGCTGGAGACGATCACACGGAACGCAGAATTCAAGCCGCGCAAGACGACGGTCGAGATGCGCGGCCTGTGCCACGCCTGCCAGGCGGCGTGAGGATCGTCCACGCAGGGCGACCGGTCCCGACTTGCGCCGCATGGACGCCCGGCGAAGCGCAAGGTAGAACTTCCCTTACGAAATAAGCGATGCGGCCGGCGCCGGGGTTGGAGGTCTTGTCAGCATCGATGGACGTGAAGATCGCTTGATGTCGAAACCGATTTCGATAGTCCTCCTCAATCACAATTACGGACGCTATCTCAGGCGCGCACTGGACTCCGCCCTCGACCAGGATTTCGACGACTATGAACTGATCCTGCTGGACGACGGCTCCACCGACGGTTCCGAAGCGATCGCGCAAGACTATCTGTCGCGGGTGGACTATGTCCGGCAGCCGCACAGCGGCGCGTTCATGGCGGCGCGGGCGGCGGTCAGGCGGGCGCGGGGCGAGAGAATCCTGTTCCTGGACGCCGATGACGAACTGCGTCCGGGCGCCTTGCGGCACCTGGCCGACGCCGCGCGGGTCCATCCCGACAAGCCCGTGATCCTCGGAAGGATATGCAACATCGACGAGGCCACCGGCCGCACGTCCTACGAAGCGGCGGTCGCGCTGTCCGACAGCCCGCTGGAGAATTTTTCCCGGTTTTGCCGCGGTGCGCTCAAGGCGCCGATCGCCGGCGGCCTGGTAGACCGTTCGCTGCTTCTGGAATTCGACGAAACCGACCCGGACTATCCGATCAGCATGGATCTCGCGGTCCTGGCGGTCGGGCTCACCAGGGGCTGCGTCCAGATCGATCATTGCACGCTGAACATTCACGCCCATGAAGGCCGTCTCCGCGACAATGTCGGCTACATAGACCGGTCGGGACTGCGACTCGTCGATTTCATCTTCGACGACAGGCGCATCGGGCCGGAATTCATGCATCTGCGCGGAAAGTTCGTCGCCTTTCTTCAGCGCGAGCGCGCCCGCTCCTTCTATCGTGCCGGCTGGTATTCCGACGCCTGGCCCTGCTATGTCGCGGCGGTCCGCGCCGACCCGAAAACGCTGGCCGATACGCGGAACCTGCGCCGGGGCGTCGTCAGCCTCGCCAAGGCGCTCGCCGGCAGTGACGAAGGCCCCGTGGCCGACCCGAAAGGGCACTGGCTGCTCGGCCACAGGCGCAGTTTCCATGACAATCCGGTCGATTTCGCGAAGAAGCACCTCGGCGGCGGCCGTGAGACTGTGCGTGTACGGGACGGAACGCGCAGCTACATCACCTGCAGCCGGCAGGATGCCGGGCATATCCTGACCAAGAACCCCGAAAACTATCAGCCTGCGGGGATAGCGCGGGCGTTCCCGGTCTTTCGCAATTCCATTCTCGGCACCCGCCATCCCGAGCATTCGGTGATCCGCCGGCAGATCGCGCCCTATTTCAGCCCGGCATCGCTGGACCGGCTCTTTCCGGTCATTGCCGGGAGCATGATCGCGGCCCTGGACCGGTGTCCGGGCGGATCCGATGTCGACCTGTTCCGCCGGTCGCGCGATGTCCTCAAATCGGTCAGCAGCGTCCTGCTCTTCGGCGAAACGGACACCGACTATGTCGATCGGCTCGACGACGCGATCATGGTCATGCATCAACGCTCCTGCCGAAAGCTGCGCGCGTTCAATGCCGTGTCCGAGCTGGTTTCGCGCCGGAACGATCGCATCATCGAGCGCAGTTTCGCCGAGCTCCGCACCATCGTCGGGGAATTGGCCGAAAAACCCGACAGGGCGTTCCGGTTCTCCATCCTCGACCAATTGCTAGCGGACAAGCAGGCGGACAGCGCCGAATTACGGCCCGATATCGCAAACAGCATCGCGGGTCTCTATCTCGCTTCGCTGGAGCCGGTGTCGATCACGGCGGCGGCGGCCCTTGTCCATCTCGGGCAGGACGATGCGTTGCAGGCCGAGATCGCCGCGGAAGTCGCGGCAGGCCTTTCGGCAAAACCCCTTGCCGCCCATGCGCGCGAGGACCTGAAAACATATCGCAAGCTCAACGGCTTTATCGATGAGATCCACAGGCTGTATCCGGCCGAATGGATGCTTAGCCGGGAGGTCGCGAAGACGGAGCGCCTGCCCAGCGGTTTCCTCGCGCGCAAGGGCAGCAAGATCATGATCGACCTGCACGCGCTGCACAGGGATCCCGAATGCTTCCACGATCCGGACAGCCTCGTCCTCGACCGTTTCGAAGACGGCCAGGCGCGAAAGAGCGGCTGTTACATCCCGTTCGGCGCCGGCATCACCTCATGCCTCGGCCTTTCGCTGGCGCGTATCCTGATCGCGCTTTTCCTGATCGGCTGCATCGAAAGATGGCGGATAAAAGCGCCGAAGAAAGAGATACCGCTGCAAAGCTACAATCTGTTTTCATTCAATTTCGCCGAAGACCTGCCGGGTGAACTACTGCCCAGAAGCTAGCGGCCGTCCGCTCCGACATTGATCGGACGCGAGGTAAGCTGTAAGAAAAACCGGGGCTATTTGGGCCGGCATTCTTTCGATGCCGGGGCAGGGTTGGGCGGCGTTTCTTGCGCATAGGGTTGGCGATATACCGTCTTCATCCGCGCGGCGGATTGGAAGACAATTGCATCCGCATCGCCGATGAGCTCGTGCGGCGCGGCCATACGGTGCAATTTCTGTGCGCGGAAGCGGCACAGGACGCGCCTCATCCGGTGAAACTGATGCCCTCGGCCGCCGTCAAGCGGACGAACCATGACAGGATGGCGGCCTTTGCCGCCGATGTCGGCGCTTTTGCAAAAACCGGTTTTGACGCGACCATTGCCTTTCAGCCCATGCGGGGCACGGATTTTGTCTTTTGGGGCGATACGCTGCGATGCCGGGAAGGCTTGCCGGTGTGGAAGCGCCTGTTGCCGCGCTACCGCGCTTACGGGCAGCTGGAGGCCGGCTGTTTCTCGCCGCCCAACGCCGTCCGCGTCATCGGGCTTTCGTCGGAGCAGAAGAGCCAGATTACCCGGGTTCACGCGACGCCCGAGGCGCGAATCCGCATCAGCGGGCCGACTCTGTCGCCTGGAAAATATCGCCCAGAACTCAGGCAGTCCGAAGCCGGTCCGCGCCTTCGCGAGGCGCTGAACATCCCGCAGGACGCACATGTGTGGCTGTGGCTCGGCCTGTGCGCGCGAAGCAAGGGGCTCGACCGCGTCATCCGCGCGCTGGCCAGGAGCCCGAACGCCGTCCTGCTTGTCGGCGGGCTTTCTGCGGACAGTGTCGGGACGGTCCCCGCGAAAAGGCAGATCCGCCGGTTCGGGCTGGAGCAGTCCATCCGTTTCCTCGGCTATCTGTCGCCGGAATCGGTCGTGGAGGCGATGGCCGCCAGCGACGTGCTGGCGCACCCCGCCCGGGTCGACACGACGGGAGCGGTCATCCTCGAATCGCTCGTCAACGGCCTGCCGGTGGTTGCCACCGGCATCTGCGGTTTTTCCGAGCATGTCAGAAAGAGCGGCGCCGGCCATGTGCTCGAAAACGGCTTCGATGCGGCCGAATTCGTTTCGAGGCTGCAGGCTGTCTGCGCCGACCGGGAAGGCGCGCTTTCCGGCAGGGGAATCGCCTATGGGCGGTCGCAAAACCTGTTCGACGGGCTCTCGGATGTCTGCGACTGGATCGAAGAAGCGTCGTGGATGCCGGCCGGACTTGGCCCATCCGCATGGGCGCCGGCGGCGGCTCACGCGCCCGCGTCGTCCTCCGGATATTCCGTCACCGTGCCCGCCGCGTTGTCGATGATCATGAAGGCGTCGAAATAGTCGATCGTCGGGCGCGTGCCGATGCGTTTTTCCGCCTGCTGCAGCCACGCTTCGTCATGGGCGGCCTCGGCGGCGGCGCGCGACGTCCAGAAATAGATCCCCTTCAGCGTGGTGCGGTCGTCGCTCCACACGAAGTGCTTGCGAACCAACTCCTTTTCGGATTGCCAGCGCGCCACGACATGGCGCGCATCGGCGACGATATCTTCGCGGCTCGCTCCCGCCGGAGCGGGGAAGGTGACGATTTCGCAGATCATGAAGTCCTCCCGAGTCGCTGGGTCCCGCGTCGCCCGGCGCCTTTACGTCCTTTGCGTCCTTATCTTGCCGCGCAAACGGGCGACTTGCCGATAATTTACGCAACCTTTTTTGCGCCTTGCCCGTTGGCCATGCACAAGCCCACTTGCGTATTATGCGCAAAAACATAGTCTTGAGGGAATGGATAAGGCGAAAAGTATCTTCGATGAGATGCTGGCTGACGAGGATTTGGCTCGTGCGCCCTACAGCGATTATCACGGCTGGTTCGTCGACGAGGACACCGCGAGGCTGAACCAGAAGTCGAAGGAGGCGGAGACCTTCTTCCGGCGGACCGGCATCACGTTCAACGTTTATGGTCAGGCGGAAGCGGCCGAAAGGCTGATCCCGTTCGACATCGTGCCGCGGATCATCTCCGGGCGCGAATGGGCGCGGCTGTCGCGCGGCATCGAGCAGCGCGTGCGCGCCATCAACTCGTTCCTGCATGATATCTACCACCGCCAGGAAATCATCCGCGCGGGCCGCATCCCGGTCCAGTTGATCGCCCAGAACGAGGCTTTCCTCGACAAGATGATCGGCGTCGCGCCGCCCGGCAACATCTACACACACATCGTCGGCACCGACATCGTGCGCACCGGCGAGGACCAGTTCTACGTGCTGGAGGATAATGCCCGCACGCCGTCCGGCGTCTCCTACATGCTGGAGAACCGGGAGACGATGCTGCAGATGTTCCCGGAACTGTTCTCGAAGATTCGTGTCCAGCCGGTCAGCGACTATCCGAAGAACCTGCGCCGCTCCCTGTCGGCCTGCGCGCCGGACAAATGCGACGGTAAGCCGGTGGTCGCCGTGCTGACGCCGGGCATCCACAACTCGGCCTATTTCGAACACGCCTTCCTCGCCGACCAGATGGGCGCGGAACTGGTCGAGGGCCACGATCTGCGTGTCGTCGACGGGCGCATCGCCATGCGCACGACGCGCGGCTACACGCCGATCGACGTCATTTACCGCCGCGTCGACGACGATTTCCTCGATCCGCTGAATTTCAATCCGCAATCGATGCTCGGCGTGCCCGGCATCATGGATGTCTATCGCGCCGGCGGCATCACCATCGCCAATGCGCCGGGCACCGGAATCGCCGACGACAAGGCGATCTATTCCTACATGCCCGACATCGTCGAGTTCTACACCGGCGAAAGCGCGATCCTGAAAAACGTCCCGACATGGCGCTGTTCCGACGAGGATTCTCTGGCCTATGTGCTCGAGCATCTCAACGAACTCGTCGTCAAGGAAGTGCACGGTTCCGGCGGCTACGGCATGCTGGTCGGCCCCGCCGCCTCGAAACGCGAAATCGCCGCCTTCCGCGACAAGCTGAAGGCCAAGCCCGGCAACTACATCGCCCAGCCGACCCTGTCCCTGTCGACGGTGCCGATCCTCACGAAACATGGTCTGGCGCCGCGCCATGTCGATCTGCGCCCCTTCGTGCTGGTGTCGCCCAACGGCATCAACATCACGCCGGGCGGGCTGACCCGCGTGGCGCTGAAAAAGGGGTCGCTGGTCGTCAATTCGAGTCAGGGAGGCGGCACCAAGGACACCTGGGTGCTGGAGGAATAGATGCTCGGCAAGACCGCGGGCGGACTTTACTGGATGTTTCGTTACCTGGAGCGCAGCGAGAACAATGCGCGCCTGGTCGATGCCGGATTCCGTATCGCCCTGACCCGTTCCGCCGCCGCCGAGGACGAGTGGATGTCGGTGATCCAGACCGCCGGCGTGCAGGAAGGCTTCCTCGAGCGCCATGACCAGGCCGACGCCAGCACGGTCACCGATTACATGCTGCGCGACAAGACCAATTCGTCCAGCGTGCTCTCGGTCGTCGAGGCCGCGCGCAACAACGCCCGGCTCGTGCGCACGGCCCTGACCCGTGAGGTCTGGGAGGCGACGAACGAATGCTGGCTGGCGCTGAAAGACGTGCTCGCCCGCCCGGTGCGTGAACGCGGCCTCCCGGAAACGCTCGGCACCATTCGCCAGCAGAGCGCGCTGGTGCGCGCCGCCCTGCACGGCACCATGCTGCGCAACGACATCTACGATTTCGCCCGTATCGGAACCTTTATCGAACGCGCCGACAACACGGCGCGCATTCTCGACGTCAAATACTACGTGCTGCTGCCTTCGGTCATGCATGTCGGCTCGTCGCTGGACAATGTGCAGTGGGAGACGATCCTGCGATCGGTCTCGGCGCAGCGCGCCTATCGCTGGCTCAATGCGGGCGACATCAACCCCAAGGGCATCGCCGAATTCCTGATACGCGACCGCCGCCTGCCGCGCTCGCTCGCATTCTGTTATACGAAGCTGGTCGACAATCTCGGCTATCTTGCCGATGATTA
>NZXU01000053.1 GCA_002698425.1 Ahrensia sp.
GGCTGCAGATCGTCGGGGCCCGGCACGCCGACGCGACGGTGCTGCGGGTCGGGCAGGCCTACCAGTCGGTGACCGACTGGCACCGACGCACTCCCACACTGATGACGCAGGAGGACAACTCGTGAGCAGACTGATCACCGTCTCGTTGGACAAGCGAGGGGTGAGCTGCCCGGCGCGGCTGCTCGACGAGGCCGCCCCGCGGACGTGCGCGGCGGTGTGGGATGCGCTCGCCGACGGGCCGCTCTCGGCGCCGGTGTTTCACGGCAAGTACGCCCGCAACGAGATCTACACGCTGCTGCCCGCCTTCGCGGCTGCCGACCCGGGCCTGGAGAACACCACGGTGACACCGATTCCCGGGGATCTGTGCTGGTTCTCGTTCAGCTCCGATCAGCTCGGCAACCCGGCCTACGGGTACGAGAACTCAACCGGTACCGGGACCCAAGGCGCGATCGTCGACCTGGCGCTGTTCTACGGCCGCAACAACCTGCTGATCAACGGTGACCAGGGCTGGGTGCCCGGCAACGTGTTCGGCGAAATCATCGAGGGTCTGCCTGCGATGGCCGAAGCCTGCCAGGACCTGTGGATGGGCGGCGTGCGCGGAGAGACGCTGAGCTTTCAGCGCGCCTGAACGATGGTGATGCCGCCCGCCGGTTCCAGGGCGTCGGGTCGCATCGCGTAGGACACCAGCGCCAGGGTCACGAGCACCAGCCCGGCGACCAGCGCGACCTTGGTGGCGCGTTCGATGTGCAGCAGGCCGTGCTCCATCGCGCGCATGCCGTCGCGGATCTTCTCGCGGCTGGCGTGGCGTAGCGGCTTCTCGATGCCGTGGTGCAGCAGCAGCGCCAGCCCGAAGGTCAGGCACAGCACGCTGGCGTAGTGGTAGACGCTGCCATGCATCAACGCGGCGAGCAGCACGATGACCGGCCAGTGCACGAGGAACAGCGCGAACGCGAGGTCGCCAAGGTAGGTGCTGACGCGGTTGCGCAGCAGCGGCTGAAAGGACGGTTCGCCGCCGATGCCGGCGGCAATCACCAGCGCGGCGCCCGCGACCGGCAGCAGTGCCCACGGGGCGGGGTAGCCGACGGTGGTCTCGCTGATCACGAACACGCTGGCGATGATGATCGCCACGCCCGCCCACGACAGCAGCGGCTTCACGAGCACGGGGGTACGGGCGAGAAGACCGGCGGCGGTGGCGAGCAGCGCACCGACGCCGAGCTCCCAGACCCGGGCGAAGGTGTTGAAGTACGCCCAGTCCGGTGCGTTCGCCGAGCTGTACAGCGACCACGCCAGCGAGGCGACCACCAAGACGCCGGCCGCCCCGGCCACCAACGCGGTTCTGCGGGCCTGCGTCCAGGCGAGCGCGGCCGCGACCGTCGCGGCGGCCAGGATCACCAGCGGCCACACCAGCCAGAACTGCTCACCGACCGACAGCGCCCAGAAGTGCAGCAACGGTGACGCCGACATCGGGCCCGCGAGCTGGTCGGCGCCGAGGAAGGCAAAGTGCCAGTTGGCGGCGAAGACCGCGGCCAACACCGCGTCGATGCCGACCTGCTCGGCGCGGCTCTGTGGGAAGACCAAGACTGCCGCGACGTAGGTGAGCAGCAGCACGACGGTGGCGAGGGGGACGATGCGCAGCGTGCGGCCCCACAGGAAGTGCCCGACCGCCATGGTTTTGCTGTGTTTTCCACCCCGCAACAGGCTCGCGGTGACGAGGTAACCGGACAGGACTAGAAATATGTCGATTCCGACGAAGCCACCGACGGGTTGCCCCCACAGGCTATGGGCGATCACGGCGACAGCAGCCGCAGCTCGCAAACCTTGAAGATCTAAGCGAAGGTTTGCTTCTGCTGCTTTCTGATCTCGGCGTCGAGATGAGCTCCGATATCTATCCAGCGTAGTAGTCATCATTGCCCCCCAGCTGAGAAATGCTACGTACGTCAAATCATGGCTGAAAAACGCAGAAGGGGAAAGTTAGCAAACCTCAGTGTGGCTTGAATCACGCTGCTCTAACGCGCACTCTTAGGTGCGCGCGGCGGCTCGCAGGGGCCCAGCAAACTCGGATGTGAGCGGATTGTTACCGTCGTCGTGGTTTGACTCGGTTACTGTTCGTCGGGGGACTCACAGCAGACGTGGAGGGGATTCTCATGCGCAAGCAGTTGAAGATCGCGTTGGCGGCAGTCATGGCCGCTGGTGGCATGCTCACCGTGGCAGCGCCCGCGGCGGCGGCCCAGGAGGGCAACCCCGGCCCGTGGGAGATGCCGGATGTGCGGGGGGAAATTCTTCAGCGCGCGATCAATTCGGTACTAGACGTCACCGGCGACGTCGACTTGAATTTGGACATTCGCAACCGGAAGAACGCACAAGAGGTCATTAACTACACGAATTGGGAAGTGTGCTCCCAGGCGCCGCGGGGTGGCCAAAGCATTTCGCAGAAATCTAAGCGGGTGATTCTGGTCGTGCGACGGCCAAATACCTCCGGCTGCTGAGCCGGGCTAGTTCCCCTACAAATCGGTGATCGACAGTCCCGCGCTCCGCAACATGCGTTGGATTAACGGCAGGCTGATCCCGATGACGTTGGAGGGGTCGCCCTCGATGCCGTCGATGAACCAGCCGCCTAAGCCATCGAGCGTGAACGCCCCGGCGACGTGGATCGGCTCTCCACTGTCAACGTAAGCTATCAGTTCATCGTAGGTCGGCGTGCCGAAGTGCATGGTGGTGCTTGCTGTTTCGCTGTCGGTGTGCGCGATGACCCCGTCGGTGATGCGGAGAAGCGCGTGCCCGGTGAGTAGATGGCCGGTAGAGCCGGCCATCGCGACCCACTGCCGCCGCGCCGCTTCCGCGGAACCCGGTTTTCCGGACAGGGCGCCGTTATGAAACAGCATGGAATCGCAGCCCAGCACGATGCAGTCACTGGTGACGTCCTTGGGCAGTTGCGCCGCCACCGCGAGCGCCTTGGCATTGGCGAGCTTGGCCACCACCGCTTCGGGCGGGGTGTCCTCGTCCAGCGACGCGATCAGCGCGTCCTCGTCGACCTTGGAGACCAGAACTGACGGGTCGAGGCCGGCCTGGCGCAGCACCCGCAGTCGCCCGGTCGACGCCGATCCGAGAACAACCCGCGTCATGGCTGCGCGTTCTCGTCGAGGTGGATAATCAACGCCGCATGTGCGTGCGCTCCAGCAGCGTCACTCGTTGCCAGCTGGCGTACGAGTAGCGCAGCTTGTCTACTGGGTGGCCCCACGGGTTGAGTTCCTGCGGGCCTGGTTCGTGATGGCCGCCGCCCGCGCTGGCGAGCATAGTCGCCAGCGCGGCGATTTCCTCGAGACTCGGGTCGCCTTTGAGGATTTGGAAGTGCGGCTCCGGGGCTGGCGGATTGTCGATCGTCATGTCCCGCGGGTCGGAGACCTCGGCGATGTCGGTGTCCTGGCTCATGTCACAGTCCTTGTCTGGCAGATGGCTCCGTCGACGTGCGTGCGGGGTTAGAGCGGGATGTTGCCGTGCTTCTTCGGTGGGGTCTGGGTGATCTTGCGCTCCAGCAGCCGCAGGGCGGTGCCGATGTAGCCGCGGGTGTGCGAGGGCGGGATCACCGCGTCGACATAGCCACGCTCGGCGGCCATGTACGGGTTCACGAGGGTGTCCTCGTATTCCTGCTGCAGCTGCAAGCGCAGCGCGTCAACGTCCTCGCCCTTCTCCGCGGCTTCCTTGAGTTGCTTGCGGTAGACGAAGCCCACCGCTCCCGAAGCGCCCATTACGGCGATCTGAGCGGTCGGCCAAGCCACGTTGACGTCGCAGCCCATGTCCTTGGAACCCATCACGCAGTACGCGCCGCCGTAGGCCTTGCGGGTGATGACGGTGACCTTGGCGACGGTGGCCTCGCCGTAGGCGTAGAGCAGCTTGGCGCCACGGCGGATGATGCCGTTGAACTCCTGGTCGGTGCCGGGCAGGAAGCCGGGCACGTCGACGAGCATGACGATCGGGATGTTGAAGCAGTCGCAGGTGCGCACGAACCGGGCGGCCTTCTCCGAGGCGTCGATGTCGAGGCAGCCGGCGAACTGGGTGGGCTGGTTGGCCACGATGCCGACGGGGCGGCCGTCGATGCGGCCGTAGCCGCAGAGGATGTTGCCTGCGTAGCCCGCCTGGATCTCGAGGAATTCGTCGTCGTCGAGGATTCGGGTGATTACCTCGTGCATGTCGTACGGCTGGTTCGGGGAGTCCGGGATCAGCGTGTCGAGCTCAAGGTCCTCCTCGGTGAGGTTCTCCTCGATCGGGCCGGGGTGCGGAGCCGGGTAGCGCGGCGGCTCGGCGTAGTTGTTCGGCGGCAGGTAGGACAGCAGGTCGCGCACCCACTCCAAAGCGTCCTGCTCGCCGGAAGCGACGTAGTGCACGGTGCCCGACTTGGCCATATGGGTGTGGGCGCCGCCGAGCTCCTCCATCGTGACGTCCTCACCGGTGACGGTCTTGATGACGTCGGGGCCGGTGATGAACATCTGGCTGGTCTGATCGACCATCACGACGAAGTCGGTCAGCGCGGGCGAGTACACGTGCCCGCCGGCGGCAGCACCCATGATCAGCGAAATCTGCGGGATGACGCCGGAGGCCTTGATGTTGTTGTGGAAGATCCGGCTGTAGAGCCCGAGGGACACCACGCCCTCCTGAATGCGGGCGCCGGCGCCGTCATTGATGCCGATCAACGGCCGGCCGGTCTTGATGGCCAGCTCTTGGACCTTGACGATCTTCTCGCCGTACACCTCACCCAGCGACCCGCCGAACACGGTGGCGTCCTGGCTGAACACACACACGTCGCGACCGTCGATGGTGCCGTAGCCGGTGACTACGCCGTCGCCGGTGGGACGATTGGACTCCAGGCCGAAGTTCTTGCTGCGGTGCTTGGCCAACGCGTCGAGCTCGACGAAGGACTCCTCGTCCAGCAGCGCGAGGATGCGTTCGCGGGCGGTCAGCTTGCCCTTGGCGTGCACCTTCTCTACCGCGGCCTCTCCAACCGGGTGCAGTGCCTCTTCGGCGCGCTTGCGCAGATCAGCAAGCTTTCCGGCGGTGGTGTGGATGTCGATCTCGTGCTCGGCGGCAGGCTCAGTCACGCTGGTCATGAGGTGATGGTATCGGCGGGGTGAATGAGGGTCGCGAGTGGCCCTTATTGGCCTCTTAGGAAGCCGCATCCCGGGAGTCGCGAGGCCGCAGTGCGCATAGTCGCCAAGGCCGGCCGCAATGGTTGAGTCGCTCAAGCCGGCCGCCCGGAGTGCGCCTGGACAGTGATGAGCGACTCCAATGTCGTCAATGTCCTCCGCGGTTCTCAAACGCCGCGCGCCGGTTCGCCCGCGGGGTTCTGGCGGGGTCGGCATGTCGCTACCGCAGAAACTGGTCACTGCTGAGTATCGGCAGCCACGGGTAAGGCTGGGGTGAGAATGGTGCTTTAACTGAACAATCGGCGCCAAAAACAATTGTCGGCAAATAATCCAGGGGGATCAGCCATGGCGAGCCTGAGAGTCGCGAAGCCCAGTACTGGGCGGGGGACACGGAGGTAGCTGCCGACTAATAAGCGCAGTTCACGTGTGTTTGGCCGTTTTGCGGAAAAAGTGCGTTGGAGATGCCTGTTCCGGTTGACAGGCTGCCGGGATTCTGAGAAGCTCTCAGCAACATCAAGGGACCTGACCTTCATGGGGGGACAAAACAATGAATGCAATAGCAACCAAATTCCAGGTTGGTGCCGCCGTTCTCGCTGTTGGCGCGTCGGCCGCTCTCGCGCCGGCCGCGGCCAACGCCGCACCCGCGGTCGAGATTCCTGCCGTGCCCGTGCAGCAGTTGGCAGGCGACTTCGCCCAGGCCCCCGGCGACCTCATCTGGTTCTTCCAGGTGACGTCGCTGCAACTGGCCGCCGCCGGTCTGCGGACCGAGACGTTCTGGACTGACCTGACGATCTCCATCTACGAAGACAAGCTTGAGCGTCGTCCAGATTCGATCTTCGCCCCGTTCTGGGAGCGGCGGCTGGAGCAGCTCGCAGCGCAGCGCGAGTCGATAGGTTCGATCACCTTCGACATCTGCCGGGGCGGCGAGGGCTACGTTGCCGGGCCGTATGGCACCGTTACCCGGGGTTCGTGCTGACGAATCACTGGCTGTTTGACACGAATTGCTAATTCAAGAATGTTGAAGCCTGCACGTCGCTTTCCGACGTGCAGGCTTTAACCTTGCGCAGGGAAATGTGAGTGCGATTTTTTCCGCGACGCCATCCAGATGAGTACGATGGTGGCGACGACGCTGATGACACCGACGCAGGCTACGAGGATAATCGCCGGCGATTACCCGGCTTGCTCCGAAGCCGCGGCGTCTTTTGGGTCGCGGTGGCTGCAGCCCTTCTTGTCCTCGGCCTGGGCTGCTGGGTGGCAGTCGGCGCGTTTCAGGCGAAGTCGAATCTCGAGCAAGCGCGCAATAGCGCCCAGGACGCCAAACGCGCCCTGCTTGATGGAGATACGCAGGCCGCTTCATTGTCGGCCGATGCGGCTCTTGAGGAGGCTCAAACGGCCCGCAATGCGACTCATACAGTGGCGTGGAACATTGTGGCGGGACTGCCGTGGTTGGGCAGTCCCTTTAAGACCGGTCAGCAGGTCACCGATGTCGTCTTAAGCCTCGCGTCAGACGTGCTCAGACCGGCAGCGGATGTGGGCATCGCTATTGCTCCCGAACGTCTGTACCGCGATGGTCGGGTTGACGTCGATCTGCTGCGAAGCCAGGAACCTCAGTTAAGCGGGCTGGCTAACAGCGCTAAGCGTTTGAATGGTGAGGCTGCCGACATTTCTGATCCACGGTACGTATCGCTGATGCGTGACGCACGCTCGCAACTTCAGGCCCAGATCTCAGGCATCACTTCGGTGATCGAAAATGCCGCGCTGGCTGCGCGATTAGCACCGTCGATGATGGGAGTTGACGGTCCGCGTACCTACTTCATGGGGTTTCAGACCAATGCCGAGGCGCGGGGGACTGGAGGACTCCTGGGCGGCTACGGAATTTTGCGTTTCGACAACGGCACTCCAATTGTGGACGATCTGGCGCCGAACACTGACCTTACGGACGCGGTGGCGTCTATCGAGTTTGGTCCTGAGTTCGACCAGCAGTACGGCTACGCTCAGCCGTTCACCGACTTCCGCAATAGCAACTTGAGTCCGCACTTTCCCTATGCTGCTCAGATCTGGAAAGCGATGTGGGCGGAGCAAACCGGAATGGAAGTTGACGGCGTCATCGCAATCGACCCGGTCGCGCTTAGCTACATTCTCGGAGCCGTAGGTCCAGTCACAATGCCGGACGGCGAAGTCGTCGCAAGGGAGAATGTTGTCGAGTTGACCGAATCGAGCGCATATTTGCGTTTTCCAACTGACCAGATTGCGCGCAAACAGTACTTGCAAGACATCGCTAACGCGGTTGTGGTGAAAATGACGGGCCCCGTGCGCTCTCCCCGCATGCTGCTTGATGCGCTCGGTAGGGCAATCACTGAACGGCGCATAGCGGTCTGGAGCGCCTCACCGAACGAGCAACAGCTCCTCGAAGAGACGCCGCTGGCTCATACGCTTCCCTCTGACGAGGAGCCGTATGCCGCGGTGGTCGTCAATAATCTGGGCGGAAACAAGTTGGATTATTACCTGGATGCGCAGGTTGAATATGCCGCCGACGATTGTCGAGGTGAAACCAGGGCTACGACGGTCAATGTAACATTAGATAACAATGCGCCGAGTGAGTCGCTACCGGACTATGTAGCTTCTGCATCGGGTCTATCAAGCGACTTGCTGATCGCGGTTCCGAAAGGCACTAACATCACCTCTCTAAGGCTCTACGCCACAAAGGGAGCGGAATTGTCCAGTGCAATCCTTAATGGTGAGCGGGTACCCGCCATCATTAATACTGAGCTTGGGCATCCCGTGTTCGAGGTGCAGGTGATTATCCCGCCCGGGCAATCTGCGGAAGTGAGCTTCCAACTATCAGAGCCAACCGTTGCGGGTAGCGCGCGCGTGCCTAGTCAACCATTGGTTGATTCGTTCGAGCCGAAGGTGTCGGTGCCCGCGTGTTACGAATGATGTGCTTAGCTGCTTGGGTACGTCGTCATAAGCGAAGGCTCTGCTTGAATGCTCGAGGGCCATCGGCAACGGTTTCGCTAGATCCTGTTGCTATATATGCGGCATACATGAGGCGTTCTGCAGTGGGGGGGCCCCGTTGAATCTCCAAGATTTCTTCAAGCTCCTACGGTCGCGGTGGGTGACAGTAGTTGCAACAACTGTTTTGTGCGTCTTGATCGCAGTTGTGCTATCTCTGTCAACGACGCCGCTGTACCAAGCTTCAACGCGATTGTTTGTTTCAACCGCGGCCGGCTCGTCTTTATCTGACGCCTATCAGGGTAACCGATACTCGCAGGAACGCGTTGTGTCCTATGTGGAATTGCTCAGAGGGCAGACCCTCGCACAGCGTACCGTGGACAAGCTCGGACTAAACTTAAGCGCTGAACAGCTGCAGAACCACATCAGTGCCGATTCGAAGGCGAATACGGTGCTGATAAATGTCGACGTGCTTGATAGCTCAGCCGTGCGTGCTCGCGATATCGCAAATACGTTATCGGACGAGTTTGTTGCGATGGTCGGGGAGTTGGAGGCGCCGCCGGATGGTTCACCACCCGATTCGCGCGTCATAGTTGAGCAACGAGCGTCTATTCCGGAGTCGCCTGTGGTGCCGAACACGACCCGGAACCTCCTGGTAGGACTGGCGCTCGGTCTACTTTTGGGTGTTGGTCTGGCGCTGCTGAGAGACCTGCTTGACAATACCGTCAAAGATAGGGCGGACTTTGAAGATTTAACCGGAACAGGCGTGGTCGGCCTAATTCCTCTTGATAAGGGAAGGCGTAGCCAAGCGGCAATAGCGTTCGAAAACGATAATTCGCCAATCGCTGAGGCGTTTCGTAAACTTCGCACGAACCTGCAATTTCTCTCAGTCGACAGCCCGCCCCGGGTTATCGTGCTGACCAGTTCCGTACCGAGTGAGGGTAAGTCGACGACAGCGATAAACCTTGCGCTCGCCCTCGCTGAGGGCGAACGCAACGTAGTTCTCGTGGACGGGGATATGCGCCGACCGACGCTTGCAAAGTATCTCGACTTGGTAGGGTCGGTTGGTTTCAGCACCGTCCTCAGCGGTGGCATCAACCTGGAAGAGGCACTACAAAAGACGCGATATCCAGGCCTCACAGTGCTGACATCGGGGTCGATTCCGCCGAATCCGAGCGAGTTGCTCGGTTCTCAGTCGGCCAAGAAGCTGCTTGGCGACTTACGGGCGAAGTTTGACTACGTCATCGTCGATTCCACACCTCTTCTAGCCGTTACTGATGCCGCCATCTTGGCGGCGGGTGCAGATGGCGTGATCATCATTGCACGTCATGGACATACGAGGCGTGAGCAACTCATACATGCGACAAAGAGTCTTGAGGATGTCGGAGCCCCGCTGTTAGGTGCCGTTTTCAGTATGATGCCTATACGCGGTACGTCCTATAACTACAATTACGCGTATTACGGCTCTGAAAATAAGCACCGTAGGCCCTCATCTTAGAGGTACTCGATGACATTCCTGAGCTTCTTGCGAAAGCCAAACTTTAGATGTCACCTTCAGAAATGAAGCAGAATAAAACAATAGACTGGCATTGTGCGACCGCGGCGGGAGATCGTTCTCGGTCGCCGGTTACGAGTGGGGCGTAATAATCAGCCGCAGTGGCCGAATCTCCAAGATGTCTGAGATTGCGACACCTATGATTCTAGATAATGGCCAAGAGGGGGATCTATGGAAGGTAGTCCAATGGTGTCGGTCATCACGCCTACCTATAATAGCCTAGCTTACGTAGAAACCGCGATCAGGTCGGTGATAGCACAAACATTCAGCGATTGGGAATTGCTCATCGTGGATGATTGCTCCACAGATGGAACACTGGAGACTGTGCAGCGGATTTCTCAGGAGGATTCGCGAATACGCGTTCTCCGAATGAACGTCAACTCGGGAGCGGGGCCTGCCCGGACCGTAGCCCTCGAAAATGCACAAGGCCGATTAGTTGCCTACTTGGACGCGGACGATGTTTGGCTTCCAAATAAATTGGAACGCCAAGTGAGTTTCATGCTTGAAAATAGATGCGGGTTTTCATGTGCTTCATACGAAGTGATCGATGATGGAGGCCGAACACTAGATAAACGCATTAAGATGCTGCCGAAAGTTGATTACGTCGGCTTTTTGACCAACAATCTGTTACAGACGGTCGGCATCATGGTCGATACAGAATTGGTAGATAAGCGTCTGTTGAGGATGCCGACACTGAAACGGCGGCAAGACGCGGCCACATGGCTGCAAATCTTGAAGTCCGGCCACATCAATTACGGCATGCAGGAAGTGCTTTGTCAGTACCGGAGGACGAATAGTTCACTATCCAGTAAGAAGCTCAGTGCCATCAAAGGGGTGTGGCATTTATATCGAGATATCGAAGGGCTTCCACTGACTTTCAGCTGCTATTGTTTCGTGCGCTATGCATTGCTGGCCGTCTGGAAGAGGCTGTATTTGAAGCGAACGGTGTCGGCTGCGATAAAATGGCCTCAGAAAGAGGCCTGACCCCTGGGCCGACCAGGCGTAGCGACGCTGCGTTCGAGCAGCAAGGGGTCGTGGCGTAATGCGGCCGGTTCTCGCCAGCGGACAAGGTCGCATAGGAGAGATACACTGGTAAGCTGCGACAAGGCTTCGGGGGCGGTAACCTAGATTGCAGTCAATTCAGGGGGACAGATGACAATGATAAGTCGCGGACTAGGAAAATTATTTCAGAGTCGGATGCTATGAACATACTTCATTGCAATATGATAATGATCTCGCGCTACGTGTGAACAATTTCCATACAGTATCGGCGCTGGCTGGGCGCGGGGATCGAATGGGATACTCGTTACGGCGTAACCAGTTATCATTAATATTCCAACGTGAGGTGAGCGTGTACAATGCAGAACTCTGTTTTGTCCACGATCTTAAGAATCGGCAATGAGGGAAAAAATGAACAATGACTTAAGAAAATTCGCCCGCGAGCATATTCCGATCGCGGTAGTTCGTTCACTGCAGGGTGCAGCGAACTTGTTCAAGCCTGAGAAACATGAATGCAATCTTTGTGGCTACTCGGGTAGGTTCTGGCCTTTCGGCAGTCCGCCCCGCCGGGGTGCTGCGTGCGGGGGATGCGACTCCAAGGAACGGCATCGACTGATGGCGCTGTGGGTTGAAGCTAACACCGATCTCGTGGATGGAGTTCGAGTCCTTCATTTCGCGCCCGAGCCGTTTTTAGAAGGTCTATTCAGGCGGCGATCAGTTGAGTATCGCTCCGCTGACTTAACACCGGGCGCCGCAGACACCGTACTAAACATTGAACAGATCGATCTCCCTGATGAGTCGGTCGATCTGGTGGTGTGCTCGCACGTACTGGAGCACGTGGACGACGAGAAGGCACTTGCGGAGATTTATCGGATACTTGCTCCGCGCGGGCGCGTTCTGCTCATGTTTCCAGTAGTAGAGGGGTGGGACCAAACATACGAAGATTCGGCTCACACCTCGCGGGCGGCGCGCGAGAAGTACTACGGACAGTTCGATCACGTGCGCATGTTTGGCCGCGACGTACGTCACCGTATAATCGACGCTGGATTTAGCTTGAGCGAGTTCACAGCTGAGGAACCTGGAGTTTCGCGCTACGGTCTAGTTCGCGGCGAAAAGATATTCATCGGCTGTAAGAGTGACTAACCGTGCAGGAGGCTGTGAGGTGCGCCAGTCTGCGCAATTAGGATGGACTATTGAATCCGCTTGCTGGCCAGATATACGTGTCCAATCGGTGTTCATTGTCGATCAGGAAGTGCTAGGTGCCATCGATGGTTCTCTGGTGCTAATCACCCATGCTGGAAAGCCCCGAGGAGTTTACTTGAACTGGCTAGTCTATAGGCAAGAGCTACTAGGGAGTTGACGTGAGGAAATGTCGAATCAGGGCACGCGAGCAGACGAATAAGAGGTTCCGCTCAACGCGGCCCCAGCTATTGTAGGAACGTACAGGTTAGGACGTTTAGGGTGAGGGACTGCTCCGCGTTAAGTTAACCCAATTCGAATTGCTGCTCGGGGAAGAACATATGCGATCGATCTTATCGTCGGTGCTCTGGCGATACATCGCAATAGCCGTGCAATTTGGCATAGTCGTTTTGATCACCCAACATGTCGATGTCGTTACGGCCGGCCGATACTTCGCAATATTCGGCCTAGTCACGGTTGCAGCTGTGGCCGTTGGCCTTGGTCTACCGGACGGCTTCGTAAAGTTTCTTCCCCAATACCGCAGCGGATATCAGACGCCGGCTATCAACTCTCTGGTACTTAGAACGTCGGCAACTTCTCTGGGAATATCACTCGCCATCGGAACAATAGTCCACACGCTGGCGAGTTGTTTTGCGCGTATCGAAGATGATTCAGTCATAACGCTGACCATACTGTGGTGGCTCGCATACAGTGCGGTGTTTCTTTTCGCCCAACTGCTTGTCGGCTTGGGCCGTCCCGGCAGTGGCGCTTTCGTAGCTTACTCGAGCATCACGCTAGCCTACCTATTCAGTCTGGCGCCATACATATTGTTCGCAACGAACCCAACACTTGGGGGCGTTCTCGCCGCCGCCAACGTCGGAGCGTGGTCGGCCGCCGCTGTTGGTGGAGCCCTGGCTGCCCTGTCGTCACGCCGCTGCCAAGCATCCGCTCGCGGTGCGCTGAAGCTCAAGGCACCGCCGGAATTCTGTGCTCCGACGCCGCGGATCCTCGAAATGCTGAAGACCGGCATGCCGATAATGGCCGGCCGATTAATGCAGGCAACGTTTCCATGGACGCCTGTGTGGATCTTGATCGCGGTTGCGTCCGCCGAGGAAGCGGCAATTTATGGAGCAGCGTCACGCCTCACGGTAGCAGTCACATCTGTTGTCGCCGCGATGCGGTTCTCAGTGCGGCCGACGATTGTCGAGTTGAGTATCGCAAATCGCTTCAAGGATATCGTAACGCTTAATCGAAAATGCTCTGTGATCTCCGCAGTTCCTCCAACCTGCGGGATAGCGATATTGGCCTTCGCTGGCGACACAATAATACCTACTGTGCTTGGTCCTGATTACGCTGCGGTAACAGGAGTGCTAATTATCTTAATGGCGGGCGTGCTAGCTGAAGCCTTCGGCGGCCTGTCAGACGAAATACTCAAGATGACGGGTAGGACACGTATTGTTCTCGCAACGCAACTTTGCGCTATGACGCTACAGGTTTCTATCTGCTCGCTATTCGTTTCCGGAGGCGCGAACGCTGTAGCGGTGGGTACGGCGATTGCGTTTGCCGCACAGTACGGGTTGCAAGTCGCTTGGCTATCGGTCCGCACAGAAATCCACATACTACCGCTGCCACGCGGACTGAACGAAAGAACCAAACAGGAATTATTATGACGATATTGCTCTGTTGGGCGGTGGTCGCGTCGTTTGCACGCTCAATAGAAGGAACATGGTGGTCGCCAGGGAGCTTTCTCGCGCTCGCGTTGTCGACTAACGCATTTGGCACTATCGTATTCGCGCCGGAGTATTTTATGTCGCTAGCAGCAAATATCTACCTGCAATCGCTGGTGATCGTGACAAGTTTTGCAGCATTCATCGGGCGAAGGTTTGTGTCGTCGAGGCCGGTAGTGGCAGCATTAGTTCCCAAGCGTGCATTCGAAGTGCAGCGGAAGCAGAGTCTCTTCTTTTTCGGGCTTGTTACCTCTGTCGCGTCAGCCTTTTTCACGCTGAGGGCTACCGGGGTCGGGATCGGCGACCTCACCTCAGTCTCCGGACTAATGCAGTCCGCCCAAGAGGTGACATATAGAAGATATACAGAAGGGCTAGACTTT
This sequence comes from Ahrensia sp., assembly GCA_002698425.1. The sequence continues at coordinate 13,931 of NZXU01000053.1, forward strand.
CCAATCTATTACAATGTATCTAATGCGTTGCTTCTTTCATACGCGGTTACCGTGGCGATTCACTTCGCTGCAGTGCGGCGGATAGAATGGCGATTCACTCTACCAATAGCCATCTACGTTGTGGCCAATATGCTGGTAACGACGCGCGCGCCAATCTTGTTTCTCCTTATTCCTATGATATTCGGCGCGCTCTTCACGGCTAAGTCAATTTCGAAAGATGGAAAATTTGCTTCTATTGGCAACACGAGTACCTTGAAAGTCGCTCTAAGTGCAACTGCACTCGTGGCTGCTATATTTTTCTTATTTCAGTTGCTCAGGTTCGGAGAGCAGAGCGATCGGTCCGCGTCGGAAGTGTGGACTCACTTGAGGAAGTATCCTTGGGGAAGTCTTCCGGCCTTCTCATCGTGGTACGACCAATGGGGGCGCGCCGACTCCGATGCCGTGTCGGGTTACTACACCTTCATGGGCATCTACGATAACCTCGGCATTGCCGCCCGGCAGGCATTAACCTACGACGAATTTGTATTTTTAAGCAGGGGCGAACCCGCTAATGTTTATACAGTGTTTCGAGGCCTATACCATGACTTTGGCATGCTTGGAAGCGGCATGTTTTTAGCGTTATGCGGATTCTTAGGCGCAGCCGCCGCATGGGGCAACTGGGCAACGCCCTACTTTAGGACGGCCCTTTACGTGGCAATTATGACCTTCATGGCCTGCGCGTTTGTAGTCAGCTCGTTTGCGTATACCTCTAATATCGCAGCTGTGCTAGCACTGCCATTTATGTTAAGGTACTTTACTGCCGCTCCGAGCTATCGTTTGAGTTCTATCTCGATGAAGGAAAATGCCTAGTGCGCGGCCCCTCGACCTTAGCTATCATCTTTGTTCTATATGGTTCGTATGAGGACTTTGACAGGTTTCTTCAATCGCAGGTTTCGGAATCAGAAGATGTCCACCTTGTGCTGGTAGACAACACTCCCCACTCCGAAGTTAGGCATAACGTTCTTGCGAGGTGGGAGAATATCTACGGTATACGTGTGTGCATCGCCGAGCCCGAGAATCGGGGATATTTCGGCGGTGCAGAACAGGCACTCGACCGATTTCCGGAATTGCTGGAGTGCGACTACATTGCGATCTCTAATACAGACGTAATTTATCAAGTCAACGATGTGGTGCACACGCTGCGAAATGTGCAGCATGATTTGGGTAAAGTTGGTGCAATTGCTCCACGTTTGGTTGGCAAAGATGGACAAACCAAAGCTCAACCACATTATGTGAATCGTCCGACTGTTAAAAAGTATGAACGACTCGCGAAGCTGACCTCTCATTATTTTCTCGCAGCTGCCCACCGGTTGGGAAGTGACCTAAAACGAAAGGCGGGCTTTACACGCGGTGGTAAGCACATTCCTAGATCTATCTTCGCTCCGCACGGCGCTTTCATGATTATGTCCAATATATATTTTCGCCAAACTGCGGGATTTAAGCATCTATGCTTTCTCTTTAATGAAGAGATCTTGGTAGGCTCCGAGTGTGAGAAGGCCGGGCTTCGTTGTGTTTATGAACCCCGGATTACCTACTCGCATTCGAACCACGGTTCGATGGGCTATTTTCCGTCTAGAAAAGTTATCAAACTGCTAAACGAAGCGCATTACGCCGCCATCCGCATGCTAAGCCAACCACACTAAGTATACAAGATTGGGGCTGTCACGTTTTTCTCGGGATAGCTCCAAAGTCGCAATGATTCGTGGTCGAGCTCACTTTGGTAGTGTACGATTAGCATGTTCGAGTTATGTATCGGCGCTGCGCACTGTTAGTATCGTATCGAGCGGGCAACTGCGGGCCACCGGGGTCGTTCATTTTGGGTGAACTGCCGATTTCGCTGATGCGTCGTGCCGACTGGTTGCCAACTTTGTGTAGCGCGTCGCCGGCAGTGGCGCTGGCGCGACGTGGCGTGCCGTTGTATTGAGTCGCCGATCGCTTCTAGGATTATGTCGTGAATGAGTTTGATCGCAGCACTTTTCTTAAAGGCTTGGGGGCTGGTGTGGTTTCCGCGGCTGGCAGCAGCGCAGTGATTCACACTTCTTCGAGCCGGGACGGGATGGTTGACACTGCGGTTTTACGCGCTGTATCCGTGAGGTGTTACGCGGCTGAGCTGTATGCGCGTATGGCTGTCCGGCCCACCCGCCAGCGCCGCTCGCTTATCGAAGTGTTGATCTACGCACTAGTCGAACAAGATATTTGGGACAGGCTCGACGGCTTCTACGTAATGGCCGCGCACGACATTCAGGCTGCCCGGTTAAATTGGGTTGGATGCATGCAGGACTTAACTTCCGTTAATGGTCCTGTCTTTGAAGTCGACAGTGGATTTGAGGGCGATGGCGTATCGTCCTATCTGGATTCATGCACGTTGGGCCCTGAATTGGAGAATTTCAAGCCCAACGACGCGACAATGGGCATATTTTGTAACGATACGCCGGCCTCTCGCGGGGGACTTGATATTGGGCTTCCGGGCTCTTATCTAATTGCCTCTAGTCAAGCAGGCGACACGCAGCTTAGGGCAAACTACAATACTCACGATCCGATTCGGGTTCCTAGGAAGCGCACTGGTGACAATTTGATTGCGTGGTCCCGCTGGCGAGACCGGGTGCAGGTTTACGAGGCGGGGTCAAGGCTCATGGAGGCTTCGATAGATTCTGAGGACATATTGAACCAGTCCCTAAAGGTTCTTATGGTTGATGGCAACTATTCTGTCCGACGAGTTTCGGCAGTAATTGTCGGCGGTGCGCTGTCAAGCGAGCAGCACGCAGTGATGTACTCCGCGTTGGCAGCCTATCTCCGGGGGGTGTCAAATTAGGATGTTGGTTGGCGCTCGTGAGGAGGCCGTAAACGCTCACGCCGCTGCATCCTTGATCAATCCGCAGGTTCTGTTTGTTCCTCGCTTATTGACCGATGGACGGTATGCGGTGTCTCCCGACCTTCTTCGAGACTCTGAGTACGATTCGGTTCTTTCAACAATTTCAGGGTGGTCGTTGGAGGATTTGGATCCATCTTTATTTGTCGTTGGGATGTCACCTGAACCCTCTCGCATGTTTCTCTCAGTAGACGACAAAGTGATGTGGCAGTTTGGCAGGCGGTCTTCGTTGACAATGCCCAGCGCTGACGTATTCAAGTTCGAAGTTAAGCCAAATGATTTTGGCGCCGCGACGGATTCAAGTAACGGAAATCGCCGAAGTGAAATCGTCGCAGAGAAAGGCTGGGGCGTCGGCTTAGGGACTGTCTGGATATCTTTCGGTCTGATCCTGGGATCGGCGCCCGGGCTGGCAAAGAGTAGCCATGGTGTAGTTCACCAATGGCATAGTCACGATCTTGGTGTCTCTCGTTCGCCCGTTCTGTCTCTCAATGCGGCCCGCGATGGATTAAAAATACGGACGGCGTCGTCAGCTAGCCTATATGGCGGTAGCGGAGACGGCGTCCGTCACCCAGAGAACGGTCTGTTCGTTGTCCACCACACGCGACCTCTTCCTCCTGAAAATCGCAAAGTCGATGTTGTGATGGAAGCCACGTTCGGGATGCACGGTCATTTGAACGTCTGGCTGGACGGATGCAAAGTCGTCGATGCGGACGCTCCAATCGGCTATTACGAGGACTTGGAGGACGGAAGTGGAAGGACCGTGCTGGGTTACCCACAGTGGGGTTTGTATACTCAGAACGGTTCCGAAACGGACACAGTTTACATTTCGCATCCCGAGTGGGGTTCGGATCTATCGTCGAGGATTCGTGCTCCTTTGCCAATCGCGCCTATAAACGCGTGAGATTCTGGTTTTCGCCATTTCGCTCAAGCGATCTGTCAGCTCGTTGTGCGGTCTTCATGGCCGTGATGTTGACGTACGGGATGCCCCTGCTCGTTGTTGTTGTAAGTTCCGGGCCGCGGTGGCGGGCTAAGATCGCCTGAGTTGCGTCACTTTGGTCAGTTTTCGAGGATGGCAGTGCGCTGACCTGGAGTGATGTGTCGGCTTAGTGCGCACGCTAGGCACTAATTCGTGTCTATAGGCTCGCTGGATGGTCTGGATTCGGCGAGTGCGCACGGCCTCGGGCGCGACTGCGGTCCAGATCGCCGAATCCGTTGACGGCCGCCGGCGGATCGTGCGCCATGTGGGCTCTGCGCGTGATGACGCCGAGCTGGGTCTGCTCCTCGAGGAGGCTCAGCGGCTGTTGGCCGATGACACCCAGGGTGAGTTGGATCTGGGAATCACCCTGAAAGCCGTTAAGGCCCACATGGTTGCACCGCCGGCCGAGGCGCTTTTCACCGACAGCGCTGGTGTATCCGCCGGGCGGGAGTTGGTGGCGCGGCCACAAGTGCTCAAGAGCTGCAGCGGCCTGCTCTACGACCTGAGTTTGGACACCTCGAGGGTTTCTCTCGATTGGTAAGGGTTTGACCTGCAGATATTCGGCAGCGGGTAGGTGTTTTGGGGTACTAAA
>NZXU01000054.1 GCA_002698425.1 Ahrensia sp.
CCCATCGAACCACCAAAAGCGTCGCCGTCCGGTTGGATGCCTGTTTTCAGCGCATAAGCCAGATTGGACACAGTCCAGCCCTTTTCCTTCAGCACATCCCTCCTGATCGAAGGGGACTTGCCGCCATCGGGCAGACTGTCTGATCCATGCAGGCGCAATTCCGCCTGTCGGGCACCCGCGAAGTTCCGTGGCGTGTGGCAGGCACCGCAATGCGCCGGCCCTTCAACGATATATTTGCCGCGGTTCCATGCATCCGATCTCGCCGGATCAGGTTCGAATGTCTTGTTTTCCAGGAATGCGGCGCGCCAAAGCTTCAGACCCTCGCGGAAGTTGAAGGGGACCGCCGTCTCCTGTGGTTTTGATGGCTCATCCACCGGCGGGACGGTCTGGAAAGCCGCCCAGAGATCGGCGATGTCCTGGTCTGTCAGCCGGGAATAAAACGGGTAGGGAAATGCCGGATAGTAAGGCTTGCCTTCCCGGGAAACGCCCTGCCGGACCGCCTTGGCGAAGTCTTCAACCGACCACGCACCTATCCCGTAGGTCGTGTCTGTCGTGAGGTTGGGCGAGTGGAAGGTGCCGAACTGGGTCGGCAATGCCAGGCCGCCAGCAAGCGGAGCGCCGCCGTTCTCGGCATCTGTGTGGCAGGCTATGCACCCGGCCATGCGCGCCAGATAGGCACCACGGTTCGCGTCACCCAGTTCTGCGTTCAAGGTGACGGTTTTTCCGATAGGCCACCAATATAGGCCGGCAACCGCCACGCCGGCCAATGCCAGCGCAGCAGCTCCCAGGAGGAGCAACGTTTTCATGTGTTACTTCTTCTCCAGCCGGAATTTGGTATGGCAGGAAGAACACGTCTGGGCCACCATGTTGAAGACGCTGTCGGCGGGCATGGTTGCCAATTGCTCGGCGGTCATCATCGGTTGTGTCGAGCCCATCATGCCCGATCCGCCACCCATCATTCCGTTTTGGCTGCCCATCATCATGGAGTTGTTGTTGTCCATCATCGAGCCTTGCGCGTCGCCCGACATGGCAAGGCCGTTGTCAGCGGCGCTTTCCAGCCCGGTTGCATAGGTTTCCAGCTGACTGGCCAGTGCTTCAAAGGCCTCCCAGTCAGTCCAGATTTCTGCCCGGGCTTCGGAAGGTGCCTCGGTCGTTCCTTCCGGAAACAGCGAGGTCATGGCTTTGCCGGCGTGGGATTTGATGATCAGCGCCCCCGCCTGCACCGACGCTGCATCGTAATCGACCTCGCCGCGCATCATCGCCGAAAGGGATTTGACGACCTTGCTCATGTCCATCATGGCATCCATGCGCTGCTTGTATATTCCGGTGGCGCCGCCATGGGCATATGCCGCGACGCCACCTGCAAGGATGATGAATGCTGCCGCGGCAGCTGCAATTCTTGTTCTCACGATTTCTCTCCTGAATGATCTCTTCGATGGCCAGGAATGCTGGCTGTTTCGTCAGAAGAGGATCCGCGGAGGTGGCGGGTCGAAACCGGACGTGACGCCCGCATAGTTCATGGCACCTGCCGGTCCATGCAGTTCCGTGCGACAGCGGCTTTTGATTTCGATGGATTCGACCGGCAGAAGGATAGGCGCACCACAATGCATTGCGCGCGTCCCGTCCGACTGGTTTTGCGAAGTCCGCTCCGTGTGATCATGTGAGCCGTCGGCGAGAACGGCCTGGATCGGCCCGGCGTGTTCATGCGGCATCATATCAAAATGCGTGAACCTGCCGCCGGCAAGGACAAGCATGAAGACGGCCAGTACAGTGACCGGCCACTTCATCCACACAATCTTGCCCTCGATGTCATATCCCCTCATCAGAATATTCCGTTCGCCTTTTGCAAGGCTCGGACGTAGGCGATAATCTTGTCAACGTCTTGTTCGCTGACACCCGGTACCGGCGGCATGTTCCCAAAACGCCAGTGATGGGCGCGCACTCCGTTTTTTGCCGCAAGCTGAAAAGCTGCATCGCCATGGTGGTTGGGCTCATAGATCCTGTGAACGAGGGGCGGAGCCGTACCATCCTGCCCGGCCGCATTAACACCGTGGCAAGTGGCACAATTCGCTTCAAACGCTATTCGTCCCGCTTCCGCTTTGGGCGAAAGCCCGGGAACTGCAACCGTGGCAAGAGCCGCACCAGCCTCCCCGGGTGTCACCTGTACCGAATGAGGATTCTGCTCCCGAGGAGAGCCTGTCCAAACATTTTCATAGACAACTACAAATATTCCGAGGCTAAAAACCCCAACAACGATGTATTTTGGGTTCATAATTCCCTTCTGTCGAAAGACTTATTTTAAATCGGCAATCTGTAGACTTGGCATTGCTTATCAATGCAACAACTCGGAGTTCAGCGCTCTGCGCTTCTGATGTGCTCCGTCAGAAATTGCGAACGAGATTGATCATTTCTTATCGTCTCTCGCTCGTGCATTATCTACAAGGCCTGCCAGTTTCTCCTTCTCCACGAACCCGGCCACTAGCTCATCACCAATAACAAACGACGGCGTACCATTGAAACCGAGCTGCTGGGTAAGACGCATTGAAGTAGAAATGTGCTGCTCGATCGACGGGTCGTTCATGTCATTACTCAATTGCTCCAGATCGAGGCCGACCTGCTTCGCCACCCGGAGGACAGATGCTTCTTCGGCGCGCTCCTGGAGTGCCATCAATGCCCAGTGGAACTCCGCATACTTGCCCTGCTCCCGAGCAGCAAGCGCCGCTCGAGCCGCAAATACCGACCCCTCACCCAGTATCGGCCACTCCCGATAAACGAGCCGTATATTTGCGTCTTCTTTCAGGAGAGCTTGAATTTCGGGCTTCACACGCCGGCAATAGGGACAATTGTAGTCAAAGAACTCTACAATTGTTACATCACCATTCGGGTTTCCAAGTACAGGTGCATTTGAATCCCGCTCCAACATATCGCGTTGACTTGTAAGCACTTCCGTCTGGGCAACGGCCTGCGCCTCCGCTTCACGCTTTCTCAAAATTTCCACCGCTTCCATCACGATTTCCGGTTTTTCCCGGATCGCTTCAAGGACAAGCGCTTTTACGCGCGCTTCATCCAAATCATCCGCAGCGGCACCGAACGGAAACGCAGTCAGCACCACTGCTGCAAACGACCAAGACTTGAAATTCATGCGCAACCTCAAAACCCGACAAAAAGGCCCCCGCCTTTCAATCGACAATTCTCTGGAAATCAATTCCATCAGAATATCATTCTGAAAATGCCCGAACCGGTTTTTTTTGTAACCAAATGTATCCTTGACCTTTCCCTGCGGAAGGGCTGCAAATACGGAAAATCGCTTAGGAAAAAAGAAAATCCGATGCCTACCAAATCCCAAGTTAGAATGAATACCCAGTCGAACCTGATGCGCTTTGGGATGATGGCCTGTTGTGTCGTCATGCTGTTGCCCATAGCCGGGTTTTTCGTGGCTGGCGGCAGCTTGGCCGGTCTTTGGACTAAAGCAGGATTGTTCGCGCCGCTTCTGCTTTGCGTAGGCGCTCATCTCGTCATGCACAAACTGATGGGTAGATCATGCCATGCGGCAAAGAGTGAAAAGGAACTTCAGGCGGTACCAGTCCTTACGGATCAGCGAGCAGAAAATAGACAGTAATTAGGTTCCGTGTAGATCTTCGCCCCGGCTTTCCGAAACCTGCGAAGCAGGCCTCGACAGCAACGTACCCCGTCTCAAGGCATCATCTACCCGACTGCGTGCGGGATTGATCCTGTGGCATAGTTCGTGACCGCTCCTTGTGGCCACCGACGATATGTACCAAAAGGTGAGCAGGCAGCATTGTGATAGCTGAAAGAAATCCGAACACTCGGCAGCTTGGCGCGGTCAAGCGATACATTGTGGTCGCCGTTCTGAACACGTCGTATTGAGCAAAGATGTCGAAGCTTACGGGAACCTTGATTGGCGCACTCGGGCTGGTGCTGCTTTCAACTTATCTGGCAGTTGCGAAATCATCGATCCCGTTCACTTCTCCTGCCGTGACAGCAAAACTTGTCACTGCCCAGAATGGTGTGCCACCGGGCGCGGAATCCCTGTCAGCAGGCCTCGACCTGGATCTTGGTGAAGGATGGAAAACATATTGGCGGTCACCAGGCGAGGTCGGCATCCCGCCACGGGTCGATTGGTCAAGATCGCGAAATGTTGAACGGGTGGATTTCCTCTGGCCCGCGCCTGCACGCTTCGCTGCCTTTGGCATAGAAAACTTCGGCTACAAAGACGAGGTCTTGTTTCCGCTTCGCATTATTCTGAAGCGCGCCGGTGAGCCGGTCCATCTTTCGGCAACAGTGAACCTGCTGACCTGTTCCGAGGTCTGCGTACCCCAAAACTTCGATTTGGAGTTATCTTTAAGCCAAGGGTCATCGATCGACCAGATATCGGCTGACAGAATTGGCGCCTATCTCAAACGAATTCCGGACGAAGAGGAAAAGGCGGGCATTACCTCTTCCGAAGCACACCTCGACGAGAAGCGCACAAAGCTGACCGTCGAACTGGAAAGCGACATCCCCTTCAAGACACCGGACATCTTTCCTGAACTGGGCGACGGAAGTGCGTTAGGAAAACCTGATATTCGCCTTAGCGGGAATCGCCGCCTCCTGTGGGCATCTTTTCCCGTGTTGGCCATCTACAAAAACGGTTTGATACCCCCTCGGATCACCGTGACCGACGGATCCGCTCGGTCACTGACCGTGGTCCCGAATTTGATAAAGTCCGCCCCTCCCCCTCCAACTTCGATCGAAGAACAGGCTCCCGCACTGGGTGAACTTCTTTGGATCGCGTCGATCGCGTTTATCGGCGGACTTATCCTCAACGTCATGCCCTGTGTTCTTCCGGTCTTGTCGGTAAAACTATACTCGGCAACGAAACAGCAAGGACGGACGGCATGGGCGACGCGCGCCGGTTTCCTCGTGGCAGCCGCAGGGACAATGACATTCATGTGGGCGCTTGCCTCGGCCCTATTCGGTCTTCGGTGGATCGGCGTGACCATCGGCTGGGGATTGCAATTCCAGAATCCCGCTTTTCTCACCCTTATGTTCGTGATCCTTGTCGTGTTCGCAACAAACCTTTTTGGTTTTTTTGAGATTACTCTGCCTACCGCCATCCAGAATCGCCTGTCGAGGTCTGGGGGCAACAATGGCTACTTATCCGACTTCTTTACCGGATTGTTTGGGGCGGTCCTGGCGACCCCGTGCTCTGCACCTTTCCTGGGCACCGCGGTCGCATTTGCACTCGCCGGGCGCGGAATCGATATTTTTATAGTATTTACAAGCCTTGGACTTGGTCTCGCACTCCCCTATCTCGCTATCGCCTCTGCGCCCCGACTGGTGAATGTTCTCCCAAAGCCGGGGGTATGGATGACGACGCTACGGTTTGTCTTGGGCGCTTTGTTGCTCGCTACCACGGCTTGGCTGCTGACGGTTTTAATCGGAGTAGCCGGTAAGTATGCAGCTTTTACTGTCCTGATGTCGACGACAGCTCTAGTAACTGTACTGGTTTGGCGGCGGCTTGGGGCAGCCCTGCGCTGGAGCAGTATCACCATCTTCGCGATCCTCCCCCTGTTCGCCGCAGAGGTTCTCACGGAGGATGAGGTAACTTCAGCAAGCAATGGAGAGAGCTTGAGCTGGGTTTCTTTTGACCGTGCGCAAATCCCGCGCCTTGTGTCGCGAGGTCAGACCGTATTCGTCGATGTAACTGCCGATTGGTGCCTGACCTGCAAGGCGAACAAAGCTCTGGTCCTGGATCGCGATCCTGTTGCATCGCGGTTGGACACGGAGGGCGTGACGCTCATGCGTGCGGATTGGACCAAACCTGACGAGCGCATTTCGAAATTTCTTGAGAGCTACGGCCGCTATGGCATTCCGTTCAATGCGGTCTTTGGCCCCGGCGCCCCGGACGGCATCGTGCTATCAGAGATTTTATCAAGCGCCAAGGTTATCGAGTCCCTGGATATGGCAACAAAAAAAGCTGATGATACTATGGCCGGAAGACGGTAGCTCTTCGAGTTTTGTCTTTACATTTGTCCGGGGTTTCCGGCGATTGATGAGCTCGCGCATCCGTAAAGGCCAACCGACAGGGCAATTAAGTTTGCCACAGCGAAACCCGCGGTTTTCTTCTATCAGGACGAGAAAATAAGACCCGGTTATCGGAGTTGTACCGGGTGCCCCTGCAATTCGCCGTGCCGATCTAATTCCCGAGTTTTTTCAAGCCATTCTCAATCTGAACGCGCCGCGAGTCGTTTTCGGGCACGTCGCCCAGAAGTGCCCGTGCTTTCACATAGGCAGCAATTGCCTTATTACGCTCTCCGATGACGCTGTAAGCATTGGCAAGGCGAAGCCATCCGTCAAGATCTTCCGGCTGGCTCTCGAGCCTCGAAGCTAAGCGCTCCACCATTGAACGGATGAACGCCGCCCGATCTTCGCCGCTCATTGCCTGGGCGGCTGCAATATCCGCCGCTGTCGGACCACCTCTCCCCCCTGAAGCGTAGTCGGACATTCGCACCTCCGGCTTTCCGATACTTTCGCTGATGCGATTAGCTTCGCCCACGAATGCTTCCATCCACGGCGCAAAATCATCGGCGGTCTCCAACCGCCCGATCAGCAGATCATATGCCGCACTGGCATCACCGATCTGCTGCAGCGAAACAGCTTTGTAGAAGATGGCAGCGGGATTTCTCGCATCGAGTTCGATAGCCTTTTCTATCGCGATTTGCGCATTCGGCGTCACTATTCCGGCTTCCGCATTGATCAAAGCTTCGGCGAGCAACGACCATATAGCCGAGTTTGCGTCATCGCGCTGTACAACTACCTCAAACGCGTTGGCCGCATCTGCAAACAGTCTCAATCGCATGTAAGACTGCCCCAGAAGCATCCACCCATCGGTAGCTCCACCATTCGGGTCCGCCAGCAAACGTCCCCTCAATGTTTCGGTAAGTTCGGCAATTCGCTGTTCCTCTGCGCGTTGGAAGCGGCGTTCCGCGTAAGTTTGACTGGCGAGACCGGGTGAGCCGTTGACTGCATAGAAACCGAATGCGAAGGCGGGCGCTATAAAAGCTAAGGCGATAATAGCCAGGCGGCCCTCGCCGGCCCTCATGGCCGCTGGTTCGGCTATTCGTCTCGACCGGGCCAGAATACGCCTTTTTATTTCCAACTGCGCAGCCGAAGCCTCCTCCGAGGCAATCAGGCCCCGATCTAGATCTCTTTGCACTTCGTCGAGCTGATCCACCAGGATCAACGGCACAGAATCGTCATCCGTCAAAACGGGAGAGTTGCGCATTGCAAGCGGCAAGAGTACCAGCCCTGCCGCCAAAAGCGCCAGAGCGCCAAAACCAATCCAGATCATGTCCGATTCCCAGCCTGTTGCGCTTTTACGAACTCCCGGACCTCTGCCTCTTCCTCCGCGCTCAACACGTCCGCGCCGGGCTTGCTTCGGTGCCGAACAAGGATGATGGCACCCGCCAATAGTACCACTACTGCGAACGCTGCCGGCGTAAGCCAGAGCACAGCGGTCTTTGGCTGGAACGGCGGGTTGAGCAAAACGAAATCTCCGTAGCGCGCCCGAATGAAATCAAGGACTTCCTTGTCATTGTCACCCTCGATAAGCCGTTCCCGAACCATCAGCCGCAGATCGCGCGCAACACCTGCATTCGAACTGTCGATGTCCTGGTTCTGGCAGACGACACACCGCAACTTTTTCGAAATATCGCGTGCGCGCGCTTCCAACACCGGATCCGGCAGTATTTCGTCGGGTTCCACTGCATATGCCGATACTGGCGGCAACAGCAGTACAACCATGATGACCAATATCCTGAACATTCTCATCACTCGCTCGCGAACGCGCCGGCTTGTTTAAGCACCGTTCCGATTTTCCTCACGGCCTCGTCGCCAATGATGGGACCGACATAGCGATAAAGCACGGTGCCGGTTTCCCCGACTATGAAGGTTTCGGGCACGCCGGAAATCCCCCATTCGATTCCGGCGCGGCCAGTCAGATCGGACCCGATACGCTCATAAGGATTCCCAAGTTCAGATAGCCAGCGCACGGCATCTGCAGGCTGGTCCTTGTAGTTGATTCCGAACAGGCGAATGCCTTCCCTCTCGACAAGATCCGTGAGCACCCGGTGTTCGGCGCGGCATGGCACGCACCACGACGCGAAAACATTCACGACGATAGGCTGGCTAGCGTTCACCAAATCCGATCGCGCGAGCCCCGGAACGGATAAGCCTTCAATGGCTTCAAGTTGAAACTCTGGGACGGGTTGCGCAATCAGTACCGAGGGTATTTCGTTCGGATCACGGTCTGGATTGAGGCCCCAGAGGAAAAAGATCCCGAGAAAAAGCGCTATGAAAAAGGGCAATGATGCAAGCAATCGTGCCATGACTTATTCCGCTGGAACCGCCTGTGCATCTTTTACGGCGGGCCGTGGCGCCCCAACGCGCAAACGTCTGTCCGATAGCGACACCCCCCCTCCTAAAAATAATATTAGCGACCCTACCCAGATCAGATTTACTAGAGGTTCGTAGAGAATGCGCAAAGTCCATTGACCGCTTTCTCGCGCCTTCTTTGACGAGGGCTCTGATATCGACGCATATAAGTCTCCGGCCAAGGTCGAACGTATCGCTGACTCTGTAGTCGAACTTTGTGCGACGGGGTAGTTACGGCGTTCCGGGAAGAGTGTGGTGACAAGTTTTCCGTCTTTCTTAACCGATAACGAACCACGCTCGGCGAAGTAGTTTGGGCCTCTCACCCTCTCGACACCGTTAAAGGTTACCTCAAATCCCGCGATGGAAACAACGGAGCCCGGTTCAACGAAAGCGATTTCTTCGGACTTCCATATGCTCGAGCCGATGAAGCCGAACATCGCAATGGACAGGCCGACATGCGCCAATGTCATCCCGTGAGCGGCGCGCGGGAGACCTTTCGCTCGGCGCAACGCTGTCGCCATCGGCAGCTCGAAAAGACGAATTCTCAATGCCCATTCTCTGACCGTTGCCAGGAACAGCCAAACTGAGAAAAAGATTGAGACATAACCCAGTACAGGTCCACCGCTGATAAAGTACCAAGCGGCAAGCGTGGCTAGCACGGTTAGCACTGCGACGAACTTCAAACGCTGCAGCACGCCTTTGAAGTCCGATCGCTTCCAAGACAAAAACGGCCCTATCCCCATGATGAATATGAGAGGCAGCATAATGGGAACGAAGGTTATATTGAAAAAAGGCGGACCTACCGAGACTTTTTCACCCGTGACTGCTTCGAGAAACAACGGGTAGAGCGTGCCAACAAGCACACTACCGGTTGCAGCCGCGAGAATCAGATTGTTAAGCATAAGACCGGACTCACGACTGATAGGCTTGAATAGTCCACCGCCTTCCATCATCGGCGCCCGCCACGCGTAGAGAGCAAGCGAGCCACAAATGGAAATGCCGAGTAACATGAGGATATACAGACCGCGTTCCGGATCGACCGCGAATGCATGGACCGAGGTCAACAGACCGGAGCGAACTATGAACGTTCCTAACAGCGAAAGAGAAAACGTGAGGATTGCCAGCAAGATTGTCCAGCTTTTGAAAGCATCACGCTTTTCCGTCACGATGGCCGAATGCAACAAGGCGGTTCCCAATAGCCACGGCATGAAACTCACATTCTCGACTGGATCCCAAAACCACCATCCGCCCCAACCGAGTTCATAGTAAGCCCACCACGATCCGAGCGCGATCCCGGCGGTAAGACTCATCCAGGCCGCCAAGGTCCATGGTCGGACCCATCGAGCCCAAGCGGCATCGATGCGGCCTTCGAGAAGCGCGGCGACAGCAAAAGAAAAAACAATCGAAAACCCGACATAACCAAAATATAGGAGTGGCGGATGCATGGCGAGACCGACATCCTGCAGAAGCGGATTAAGGTCACGTCCATCTGGCGGCGGCGGAAAGACGCGTTCAAACGGATTTGAAGTAAGCAATAGAAACGACAAGAAACCTACGCTGATCCATGCCTGCACAGACAATGTACGCGCCTTGACGGCTTCGGGAATGTTTGAGCCAAACAGGGAAACACTGGCACCAAATACGACAAGGATAAGCACCCAAAGCAGCAGCGACCCTTCGTGACTACCCCAAGTACCGGCCACTTTGAACAACAGCGGCTTTAGTGAATGAGAATTCTCCGCGACATTCAAAACGGTGAAATCGCTAACTACAAACGACCACATGAGACTGGCGAAGGCGAGCGCGACGAACAGCAACTGGCCGACCGATGTCGCTCGGGTTGACCCCATCCAGAGAAGGTTCTTCTTCGCAACTCCGATCAGCGGAAGTACGCTTTGCACGAGGGCAAGAGCGAGCGCCAAGGCTAGCGCGAAATGACCCATTTCAGGTACCATGTTTCAACCTCGCTGCAATGCAATGCTGTTCACTTCTGAAAGGCTGTCGTGCGAGAAAGCGCGATCATTCTTCGAGAGCGGCTTTCCGCTTGCGATACTCGTCCTCATCGATTTCGCCTTTGGCAAATCTGTCTTTAAGAACATCGATCGCCTTGGAGGTGTGCGCACCGGATTTGTTATCGGTGAGCCAGCGAACTGCGAAAAAAACGAGTACGATTACAACTCCCCAGAACACCAACATCATGAGACCGCCCAGCATCCCATATCCTCCGCCCCACGCCATATGGGTATAGTCACGGATCCAGGGCCCTTCCGGATCTGCCTTTGCACCCGAAGTCACAAACAAAGTCGCCAGTCCCATAGCTACTGATCTTAGTCTCATCTCAGTGCCTCTTCTTGAGTGAATTATGCCGAGATTGGTATTGTAATAGTGACGCACAGGCCGCCTTGTTCCCGGTTCTGAAGCGCTATGTCTCCGCCGTGCCCGCGAATGATTGTGCGTGCGATTGCCAATCCCAAGCCGTAGCCTCCTGTCTCCAGCGATCTCGAAGTTTCCAGCCGGAAAAATGGCTCGAACACCCGTTGGAGTTCAGCTTCTGGAATGCCGGGGCCATCATCATGGACTGTGATGACCAATTCATCTCCGCGCGTGAAATATCGAACATGCGCGGAACCACCATAGCGAATTGCGTTCTTGATGACGTTGCGCAATGCCCTCCGCAAAGCGGTAGGCCGGAACCGCGCCAAGACTTCTGGACCGGTTTCCAAGGAGAACGAGGAATTAGGTTCCAATTTCAATCCGAGGAAGAACTCTTGGACATTAACTTCCTCCGTATCCTCGATAGCGCTCATTCCGCGTGCGAAGACCAGCGTAGACTCCACCATAGTTTGCATTTCTTCGATTGAAGCGATCAGACTCTCGCGGGTTTCCTGGTCATCAACCATCTCGCTTCGTACTCGCATGGCGGTGAGCGGAGACCTCAGATCGTGCCCCAGAGCTGCCAGCAAAAGCGTGCGATCGGAAATGAAGCGCGTGAGCCTATTGTGCATCTGGTTAAAAGCGAACGTGAGTTGCCGGATTTCGCTTGGACCAGACATCTTGAGGTTGGCGACACCCTCGCCCCGGCCTAGTTTCTCGGCAGCTACAGCGAGGCGCCGCAACGGCCCTGTTAACTGAGTAAGGAGAAACCAAAAGACGGCGACAAGTATCGCAGCTGCTGTAAGCGCAAAAGTCACCATCGAATAGACCGGCCATTGAAGCGGCGGTCGCTCAAATCGTGTACCGACATTCAGCCATTGGCCGCCCGATAACGCGATCGATAGGTTCATCTCAACGGCGGAAAGCTCACCGCGCATCATCGCAATATGCATTTCAGCCATGTCGGGCGACAAATGGGGCAACGGTAGTATCCGGCCCTCGATTTGGTGCAGCTCAACACGGATATCACGACTGTAGGTGTCGCCCAACAAGGTTCGAATACGGGATTCGACCACGCCCCCGCCGGCGGGATCATTATGATCAACAGCCGCGTGTTCACCTATCTCAAATCTCACCAAAGGCGAATTTGCTGCTCTTAGTATTGATTCTCGAAGATCCGGCGATGCTTCTTCTATTAATTTTGCCACATTTGCGGCACGTCCTGCTGCTTCGAATCCGAGTGCGGCCCTGACCGCTAAACTTCGCTCGTCGGCGAAAAACCACAAACTAAACAACTGCGCAATTATCAGAGCAGCAATTACTAGCAGCACTAATTGCAATCGCAGGCTATTAAGAGAAACCCGGATCATTCCAGAACCTCTATATTCACCGCAAGGCAGTACCCTTCATTCCGAACGGTCTTGATGATTTTCGGTCGCAGGACATCAACCTCTATCTTCCGCCTGAGACGACTGATTTGGTTATCGATGGTACGGTCGAGTGGCCCCGCCGACCTTCCGGCGGTGAATTCGAGTAACTGCTCGCGGCTCAACACCAAACGCGCTCGTTTGAGAAGTATGATTAGAAGCTTGAAGTCCGAGGACGTGAGACGGATTTCATTATTCGCCTCATCGACAAGCACATGCTTGTCAACATCGAAAACCAAATGCCCGAAGCGTATGCGCTTCCCGGCGAAATCGCCTGCGTGCTTCTCCATCTGTCGCGAACGACGTAAAATTGCCTTTATGCGCGCCAATAGTTCGCGAGGATTGAACGGTTTCGCCAGATAATCATCGGCTCCGGTCTCAAGGCCGACAATTCGATCGGTTTCCTCGCCCAATGCCGTTAGCATTAAGATTGGAAGATCGCGCTCAATTGAAAGCCGACGACACAGGGACAATCCACTCTCGCCAGGCATCATCACATCGAGGACCAAGAGGTCGAAATGGCCGGTCGAGAGCCTCTCGTCCGCCTCGCGGGCGTCCTTTGCACATGTCGCCTGCATCCCGCTTTTTTCGAGAAATCGCTTAACGCTTTCCCGAATCTCTTTGTGATCGTCAACGACGAGTATGTGCGGAACAACAGACACTTCATTCTCTTCTAGTTAAAGAAATCACAGTTGGTCAGAGGAAAAATTGTCACCATTTGTATCAGAAGGCATTTGACGCGGACCACAGACCTGTTTCCCGCTAATCCCAACCTCTTTGGCAATCCTGGATTAACCCGCCCAAACGTCCAGTAAGGTCATCATCCCCATCGCGATGCGCGCCATATGATGGCGGTACGACATCAACGGCGCTTCCTCGCCCGCGTCAAAGGCAATCATAACTTATTAGATCGGCCGGGACATGTACCGGGTCGCGCATAGCTCCGATGAACCGATTGCCCGTCACACCACCCAACTTGAAACCGTGCCTGAACAATTGTATCAGATGGTCATCATAAACATGTCTGGAATATTGTAACGTGATGGATCTTGCGAGAGAAAAGTCGGCTTGATCATAGATGTTCGCGCAGCGCTTCGTAATGCGTTTTCCATTTAAGGCGCCGTACGCTCTTGCTAGCTTATGGTGTCCGGGTTCAGCGCCAATGAGACAATTTCGGCTTAACGGATAGAGGAGGATTTCTGGCTCATCGTAGCCCTTCAACGAGCGAAGATGAGACGGAAATCCGGGACACAGAAAGAGCCGGCAGAGAAGGTCATCAAGGACATCCGCCGCGCCACCCGCAAACAGTATTCGGCGGAGGAGAAGATCCGCATCGTGCTGGAAGGCCTGCGTGGCGAGGAGAGCATTGCCGCGCTGTGCCGGCGTTAGGGCATTGCCGAGAGCCTCTATTACAATTGGTCGAAGGAGTTCCGCGAGGCCGTCAAGAAGCGGTCGGCGGGCGACACCGCGCGTGCAGCCACCACCGACGAGGTGAAGGTGCTGCGCAAGGAGGCCCGCGACCTGAAAGAGGTCGTCGCTGAGCAGGCGCTGGAACTGCGGTTGGTCAAAAAAAGCATGATCGCGGATGGGGGCGACGACGCATGAGATACCCCGCATCCGAGAAGCTGGAGATCATCCGGCTCGTCGAGCAGTCGCATCTTCCGGCCAAGCGCACGCTGGACAAGCTCGGCATTCCGCGCGCGACTTTCAATCGTGGTATGACCGCTTCCTGACAGGTGGCGTCGATGCACTGGAAGACCGCAAGCCTCAACCCAAGCGGGTCTGGAACCGCATTCCCGACGAGGTGCGCCAGAAGGTTATCGATCTAGCCCTCGATGAACCGGAGCTATCACCACGGGAACTGGCTGTGACATTCACGGACATTCCCGCCTTCGGCTACAAGAACCACGCGGCAATCGACCGGCACCATGGCTTCATCCGCGGCTGGAACGTGACGAGTGCGGCCGCCTGGGACGGTGCGCAGCTCCGCAATTTCCTGGACCGGAGCAATACAGGCTCGACGGTGTGGGCAGACACGGCCTACCGTTCGAAGGCGAATGAAGCCCGGCTCGAACGGCACGGCTTCATCTCCGACATCCATTCGAAGAAGCCAAAAGGGCGACCACTGGGCGAGGCGACGTCTTGCGCCAGGGTGCGGCGTCCACGGATCCGGTCATGCATCGAGCATGTCTTTGCGCGGCAGAAGGCGCAGATGAACCACGTCGTGCGCACCATCGGCATGAAGCGGGCGCGGGTGAAGATCGGCATGTCCAACCTCGCTTACAACATGCTGCGTCTCGTCTGGCACGAGGGGCAACGTGCGCCCGCATGACGCCGAAATGGCCCGAGCCGACAGCGCGCCGGCCCAAATCACACCTCGGAAGGTCAGAAAACCTCTGTAATCACAGCCGGCATCCAGCCAATCTGCGCATCTCGACCATTTCCGGGCCGCAAACGTCGGTCATTAGAAGCGTCCGATTGGTTCCACAATCGTCGCTTGCTGAATTTCATCGGCAACACTCCGCCAGCAGAGGCCGAAGAAAAATTCAACGTAGCTCTGGAAACTTCAGAAATGGCCACGTAAGTTATTGATCGGCCTCCGTCACACGCGGGGCGGTTCAGTTGCGATGGTTGGCTAGGCCTAAACATCTGCGTGACGCAATCGGCCAAATGGCGGAGCGGAGCTCCAAAGGAGCCTATGCACGATAGGCAAAAATAAAAATTGATCCATACAATCGGCAACGATCTGGGCTTAGGCTGACGCAGGCCGAGCTAAACCGTGCCGCATCGTTTTGGTCAGGATTCGCAAATGCCCCGGACAATCCTTATGTCGTCGCTTGTTTTCCTTTTTTCGCTTCTGGTGTCCGGCTGCGTCACCGTACTGGAAACGGTGAAGAAAGCCGATCAACCGATTCCCACTGAGCTCGTGGCGTCGATGCGGTCAAAGGGGATGACGTCTGCGGACCCGGTTCTCATTCGGCTGTTCAAGGAAGAAAGCGAGCTTGAGGTCTGGAAGCGAGATAAATCGGGTCGGTATGCGCTCTTGAAGACGTTTCCGATCTGCAGGTGGTCGGGTCAACTCGGCCCGAAAACGCGTGAAGGCGATCGTCAGGCTCCGGAAGGCTTCTATCAAGTAATTCCCGCAGGACTGAATCCGAACTCGAACTACTACCTCTCCTTCAATATTGGCTATCCGAACAAGCTTGAGCGCGCGCTCGGCTACACAGGCAGTGCAATCATGGTGCACGGGGCATGCTCGTCATCCGGCTGCTATGCGCTTACAGACCGCGGCATGGCCGAAATCTATCCCCTGTTGCGCGAAGCCGTAACGGCCGGGCAGAAATCCATACAGGTGCAAATCTTTCCGTTCCGCATGTCTGTCGCCAAGATGCTGGAACACGAAGGCAATCCAAATTCCCAGTTTTGGAAGAACCTCAAGGTCGGCTATGACAGCTTCGAACTGAGCAGGAAGCCCCCCTTGGTCGGCAGTTGCGGCGGACGCTACGTGTTCGCGTCCGCAACCGGCACGGAACTCCCGAACAATCCTTTGGGAGACTGTCCGGGAGGCGCGAGCAAGTCTATATTCGAGGTCGCGGCAAATGGGTCGCTCGACGGCGAGAGGTCTCCGCAGATTAATGGAAATCCACAGGCACCGGGAGCGCACGCCTATTCGGACGGGAGCATGAACCCGTATTTCAGGAGGATCCTAGAGCAGAAAGGCGCCGCAAAGCTGGCGGAGATGACTTCACTTACTAACGTTCCGGTGAGCCGTCCACAGGCCGCCCTTTTCGAGCCACATTTGGCCGCCCCGATGACCGATTGACCGCGCTGCACGGCGAACAAGCCCGAATTATGAGACCAGACTACGAGTATTCGCGCGATCTTCGGCGATTGCGAAGCTTGAGCATTGTTGCACGAAGGGAGGTGGCCCTGCCACGATCTGATGACAAATCGTCGCCTTCGTTATTATGTGGCGAATTGACCTTTGGTTCCTCAGGAGCGGAAATTGTTGGGATCGTCCCCGTGAAAAAAACTCTCGCTCGAAACGGACAGATCCGAAAAACCTCGGAGCAATTGACAAACGTTTCAGGACCGCTTGTCTGATCAGGTCCGGGCAAGTATCCATCGGGCTGCAAATTCTTACCGGCGGACGTTGGCAATATGAGCAGATATGCGCTAGTTCTTGGTCATGCTTAGGTTCCCGGCATCTGTGTTTTTCGCCCTGATTCTGCTAATGCACGCTTCTGCAATTGTGCCCGCTGCGCACTGGGACGGAGCCCGCGATACCGGAGAAGTCCTGACCGAATCTGTCATCTCCGTGCCGACAGCCAAGGCTGCAGCGGATACTGTGCACCTACCCCCGACCGTCCTTGCCACTGGCACGCCGGTTTCGCACTGCGCGTCGACCTGCCCAGCTATCCTTGGCGATGAATTTTCAGTTCTCGGTCCAAGTGGCGATCGGCCAACCTTGCGGCCAGGCAGACGATTGCATGCGGCGGTCGTTGCCGTGCATTTCCGGCCGCCCATCGGTACGCGTGTCCTTTCATAGAGCGCGCTGACTGCGCCTGGCCTGTCAAACCGACCGATGGAATGGGTCATTCGGTTTACCGAAACGGGTATGACCCCATATTCCCCGAATTCAGCCCGCCGTAATAGGCGCTGAACCTGCCCATGTGGGGCGGCGATGCGTCTGAAATCGGCGGCCATCGCAGTCAGTTGGTACCTGACGCGCGGATTGAATTCCGCGCCCAACTGGAAATCTTAAAACATGAATTATGTTTTGTTGCAGTCGGCCTTGCTGGCCTACCCTGCGATCGATCCGGTGATTGTGTCTGTCGGCCCGCTCGACATCAGGTGGTACGGAGCCGCTTATGTGGCGGGAATTCTGCTCGGCTGGCTTTACGCCCGCGCCCTCGTGAGAAACCGCAGGCTCTGGGGAAGCCGACCGGCCCCCCTCGCTCGCTCTGATCTCGACGACTTCATTGTATGGGCCGCCATCGGCATCGTGCTCGGCGGCCGCGTCGGATACATCCTCTTCTATGATCTCGCGCCTGTGCTCGCACATCCGATACGGGCCATCGAAATCTGGCGTGGCGGCATGTCGTTCCATGGCGGCCTCGCCGGCGTGACCATCGCAATGGTGCTGTTTGCCCGCTCGCGCGGCATCGGCGTCTGGCGCCTTGCCGACATCATTTCCGCCTGCGCACCGATCGGCCTGTTTTTCGGGCGAATCGCGAATTTCATCAACGGTGAACTCTGGGGGCGAGAGACAGACGTGCCATGGGCGATGATATTCCCGGGCGCGGGTCCGCTACCGCGTCACCCGAGCCAGATTTACGAAGCCGGTCTTGAGGGCCTCGTTCTCTTCGCGGTCCTGCGCCTCCTCACCTATCACTCGGTCAGCTTGGCATTGCCGGGGCTTACGACCGGGGCGTTTCTTACCGGATATGCATTGACCCGCATGTTCGCGGAATTCTTCCGCCAGCCCGATGTTCAACTGGGATTTCTGTTTGAGGGTTGGCTGACCATGGGCATGGTGCTCTCGGCTCCAATGTTTCTGGCGGGACTCTTCCTGCTTTTGAGAGCCCGTCTTCTCCGACAGCGGCAGTCCGAGACCGAACCGACGACTGGAGGGCAAGGGGCATGACATGCACCGACAGCGTGTTCCGCAGCCCTCTTGGAGGGACAAACGACCTGATCGGTCATCAACACTGCCGCGCCAAAGTTCTGCATGG
Organism: Ahrensia sp.; assembly: GCA_002698425.1. The sequence continues at coordinate 17,972 of NZXU01000054.1, forward strand.
CGCGAAGCAACGCCTTCGAAAGATCGACCACGCACGGCTTCGTCGACGCACAATCTCCCATTTTATCGGCTCGATTTCGACGTCGAGGATACAAGGAGGGCAAAGATGAAAAGGGTCCTCAGAACCGTCAAGGCTCTGTTTCTCCTCGATATCGTCGGCGGATTGACCTATTCGATTTGGGCATTTTCCGTTTTGACCATAAGGAATTGCGGCATCTTTCTCGACTGTCCGGCATCAAACGCAAAATTCGCCAGCGTGCTGGCCGTTCTCTCCAGGTTCGTGCCGGACTTTTACCTGTACGCGCTCACCGTGTCCGTTGGTCACGGCATCATGTGGATGCCGAACTTCCTTCTTTCGCTCTCCTGCTACCGTGACATCTGCTTTCCCGAATGGCTGCTCGTAAATGACACACCGTCTTTCGAGGCATTCGTTCACCTGGTTTCGAGATGATGAACTACCGCGCAGATACCGCCCGCTCCGCGCTAATGGCAAAAAACGTCTATGACAAAGCCCCGATCTCCCGGATCGAATTGCTGGACGCATGGAAGGGCCTCGCAATCATTGGCGTCGTTGTCTTCCATTTCGCCTGGGACCTCGAAGCATTCGGACTGGCGCCCGCGGGAATGACGTTGCGGTCGGAATGGATATATTTTGCCAGAAGCCTCGCGGGCAGCTTCATGTTGATCGTCGGCATCAACCTCTACCTCGCCCACGGCAGGGTGATCAGATGGCTGGCGTTTGTCCGCCGTCTTTTGCTCATCCTCATCGCTGCTTTCGCCATAACGGCATTTACCTATATGATGACACCGCGAAGCTTCATCTATTTCGGCATTCTGCATTCCATCGCGATCTCTAGCGTATTGGCGCTGATCTTCCTGAAGGCACCGGCGCTGCTGACGGCAGCGTTCGGCGTGTTCTTTCTTGTCGCAGGTCGACTGCTGTCGTCCGCCTTTTTCGACACGCCGTATTTGTACTGGACCGGCCTTTCGACCTTCGTCCCTCCCTCAAATGACTTCGAGCCAATATTCCCCTGGTTCGGCCTTGTGCTGATTGGCATGGCGATCGCCAAGTCCGCTGCCATGGGCGGCGCGCTCCAGACCGTATCCGAATTGACACCACGGGGGCAGCCGTTCTCCTTTCTCCGCTGGACGGGCCGCCACACACTAGCGATCTACCTTGTGCATCAGCCGATCCTTTTCGGCGGGCTTTATGTCGCATTCGTCGGCGTGTGAACAATTCGAAGGTCAGGCATGACGAAACCTCGAATCCTGATAGTTTGCAGCAATCGAGAGTTTGCCCCCACCATCGGCGCGCAGCTTGCCGACCGGGAATTCGCGCCGACGGTAGTACGGTGCGAGTCGAAAGCCACCGAGATGATCCTGTCGCAGGTTCCAGATGCCGTCCTGATAAGCCATGGCGCAACAGGAGACATCGACACAACGGAAATGATCATACGTCTGAGATGCAAAGGATATCATCGCCCCCTTGTTGTCATCAACGCGAGGACATCTACGAGTGAAGAAGTCCTATTATTCGAATTGGGCGCCAACGATGTAATCGCAGACACGGAATCATTTCCCGTCTTGGTGGCGCGGATTCGGGCCCGCCTGAGACAGTTTTCCGACACCCGGCACATCGCCATCCAAATAGAACGTTTTGTTTTCCGTCCGGACTTCCGACTTCTCGTCTCGCCCAATGGTTCACGCATCAGGCTGAGCGAGAAGGAAACCGAATTGCTTCAGCGCCTCGTGCAGGCAGACGGCGCCCCCGTTTCTCGTAGAATTCTTCTTGGCGAGGTATGGGGCGATCCCGATAGTCTATCTCACACGCTGGAGACACATATCTATCGGCTGAGGCAGAAATTGAGTGATTCCGGCTCGACACCACGTCTCATAATGACCACTGATCGCGGGTACAGATTGCTTCGGCTATAATATGGTGACGTCAAGCATCGAGAATCGGTTGCTTTCGAGCGGCTGAACAATATCTCTGCGCCCGACAAGCGATTGGTGACCTAATGGGATGAACTGCCTTCCCACCTCGAACGCGGCTATCGTCGCGGGCAAATGGTGGAGCAGAAGGAGCATCCTGATGGTTGTCGCGGTTCTTGGCATAGATCTCGGGAAGACGATTTTCAGTGTCGCCGGTCTGGACGAAGGAGGCGCCGTGGTGTTGAGCAGGCGCATTCCAGCGCTTCCGACTGCTGGACTTTCTTTCTGCGTTACCGCCTTGCGTTGTTGCAATGGAGGCGTGCGGCGGTGCCCGTCACATCGGCCGCTTCTGCGTCGAGCATGGCCATGAGCCACGATTGATGTCGCCGCTTTATGTGCGTCCCTATGTGAAGGTGCACAAGAACGACGACCGGGATGCTGAGGCAATCGCAGAAGCGGCCACACATCCAACCATGTCATTTGTCGCGGTGAAGTCCGAAGAACAGCTCGACTTACAAGCTGTGCACCGGGCCAGAGAGCGCCAGTTGCACAACCGGACCCGACTGATCAATCAGGCACGTGGATTCCTGACAGAGCGCGGCGTTCGTATTGGGACCAGTCGGCAAGTGTTCCAGCGCGCTCTCGGCGAGTTGATCGGCGATCCTTCGAAGCAGCTGTCATCGGCGATGACAGCAATCCTCTCGGACATGGCGGAGGAACTGAGTGCGATCAACAACAGGGTCGCGGAACTCGACAGGGAGATTGCCGCGCATGCCCGCCGCAATGCGGACATGCGGCGCTTGATGGAGATATCTGGTATCGGTCCGACTATTGCGAGCGCACTTGTCGCCGCTGTCGGTGACGGTGGATGCTTCGCAAGAGCAAGGGATCTGTCCGCCTAGCTCGGCCTCGTGCCGCGTCAGATCACGACTGGTGGCAAACCCAGGCTGATTGGAATCTCGAAACACGGCAACAGCTACCTGAGAAAGCTGTTCATCCATGGTGCGCGAACGGTCCTCCATCCCGTGAAGGGCAGAACGTCACCCATTACCCAATGGTCCGATGGCTTGAAGGAAAGAGCATACGTAAACGTTGCTGCCGTGGCGATGGCAAACAAACTCGCACGCATCGCATGGGCCGTCCTGACGAAAGGCGATCGATACCGTCACAGTGCACTCGCCGGCGCATGATGGTGACGATGTGAACACGATAGGCTGAAAAGGAATCTGCGAGCGGAGTGAAGATGGACCAACGGCCAATCTGTCAATCGGCATTGAATCGGGACCCCCGATCGGCGTCCAAAAGGGACCCCTTTGAAGGGCCCGGCGGTGAGCGCCCGACCGGGTGGAGCTGGTCGGG
>NZXU01000055.1 GCA_002698425.1 Ahrensia sp.
ACGGATCGTGCCCTCTGCCGCATCGGCCGGGTTGGTCGCGCCCATGACTTCGCGGTTCTTCGCGATGGCGTTCTCGCCTTCAAGCACCTGAACGACCGTCGGGCCCGACGACATGAATTCCGTCAGTTCGCCGAAGAAGGGGCGCTCCTTGTGAACGGCGTAGAACGCCTCGGCCTGACGCTGGCTCATCCAGACGCGGCGGGATGCGACGACGCGCAGGCCGGCCTCCTCCAGCATCTGGGTGATCGCGCCGGTCAGGTTGCGCGCGGTGGCGTCCGGCTTGATCATGGAAAAGGTGCGCTCGATGGCCATGGGATAGTCCTCTTGGTCGTGATAGGGGGAGAAAACGAAATTCGGGCGGTCTATAGCCGCCCGGATTGCGCTTGCCAAGGGGCCCAAGGCATCATGCCGCGGCCCGTTCGAAAGGGGACAGGCAATGGACGGAACACGCCACTACCGCATGTTTGCGGCCTATAATCGCTGGGCGAACGGACGGCTCTACGACGCGGCAGAACTGCTGTCCGACGAGGAGTGGGAACGCGACGTGCGCGCCTTCTTCGGATCCATGTGCGGCACGCTCAACCATATCCTCGTAGCCGACCGCATCTGGATGAACCGTTTCACGGGCACCGGCGAAACGCACACGGTTCTGAGCGACCTGCCGCATCCGGATTTCGGCGAATTGCGCCGGGAGCGCGGCGCCATGGACGACCGCATCGCCGACTGGGCCGACACGCTGGACGACGCGACGCTGGAGGGGCTGTTCTCCTATGTGCCGGTCACCAATCCAAAGGAAGTGACCCAGCCGCTCGCCCCTGCCCTGGCGCATTTCTTCAACCACCAGACGCATCATCGCGGCCATGCGCACATGATCCTGTCCGTCCTCGGACACGAACCTCCGCCGCTCGATCTCATCTATTTCCTGCGGAGCGAGGACGGCCAGGCGTTCGGCTGACATGGCGCGAACGCGGCGCAACGGCCCGTTCGTTTACCCTTCATTAGCCATGACATGCCGCGACATGGAACGCGGCATGCAACCCTGCATTGTGCCTTGAACCGCGGACATGACGGCCGCGGTGCAACGATGACAGGAGACGTGAATATGCCAGTTGCGAGCAAACTCTGCGAGATGCTTGAGCGGGCTTGTACTTTTCCCGTCGGTATTCCCGCATACAAGGTCGATCCGAATGTGATGAAGAGATTCGACTTCGCACAGGACCGCGGTTCGCAGGTTTCTGCGTCGAGCGTCGGCCCCTCGGACGACCGGGAGAGTCGTTTTTCGCGCGAATGATTTGCGCGGAAATGACAATGAACCGAGGACGGACCGCCGCTTGGCGGCCCGTCCTTTCTGGATTCGATCCAGTGTAGAGCAAATACTCACCTGCGCGATATTTCAATATAGAATCCTATATTGGGACATTAATCGATATAATGGTCATTATATTAACCGTTAAAACCAGTAATACACTCTCACGCAAATATAATCTGAACCTATTTTCTCCCCCGTCATTCTCCTTCCATGTCCGCGCGGATTGTTGCGGGCGCAAAACCTGGGAGAATGACCATGAAGACCATGAACCGAAATATCTCCGCCCTGTTGATTGGCGCGAGCGCAATCGTTTTCTCCGTGCCGGCCGGTGCGCAGGTCGGTGTGTCCGTGGGTGGCGGTGATGACGGTGGCGTCAGCGCCGATGTCGGCGCCAGTATGGGCGGCAGCGATGGCGTGAATGCCGATGTGAGCGCCGATATCGGCGGCGGTAGCGGCGTCGATGCGGATGCGACCGCTTCGATCGGCGGCTCAGACGGCGTGAACGCCGATGTCGACGCGACTATCGGCGGCGGAAGCGGCGCCAATGCCAATGTTGACGCGAATGTCGGTGGCGAAAACGGTGTCGATGCCGATGTCGGCCTGAGCCTTGGCGGCCTGCTTGGCGGTGGCGGCACTGGCGGCGCCGGCGGCGGCAATGCCGACGCCGAAGATATTGTCGCGTCGATGTCCGGTAGCGAAATTGCGAAGTATCGCAAGCCGTGCCGGGGCATCGTCAGCGACAAGAGCTACTCGGCCGAACTTCGCCAGCTCTGCAGCCTCATCCTGCAGCGCTAGAAGCGCATACCCATGAACAATCGGGCCGCCCCCGAGCGGCCCGTTTTCCTTCCTGCTTCGGCTTGCGAAACGAAGACGTTTCGGCCACAAGCCCGCCATGCTGCAAATCTCAGATCTCACATTCCGCATGATGGGCCGCCCCCTGTTCGAGGGCGCCAGCGCCGTCGTGCCCGAAGGCATGAAAGTCGGCCTTGTCGGCCGCAACGGCACCGGCAAGACGACGCTGTTCAAGATGATGACGGGCGAGTTGGCGCCGGAAAGCGGTTCCATCGAAATGCCGAAGGGGTTGCGGATCGGCCAGGTCGCGCAGGAGGCGCCCGGCACGGAACAGACGCTGCTGGAGGTCGTGCTCGCCGCCGACACTGAACGCACCGCCCTGCTGGCGGAAGCGGAGACGGCGACCGATCCGGATCGCATCGCCGCCATCCATGTCCGGCTCACCGATATCGACGCCCATTCCGCCGAGGCGCGGGCCGGCGCGATCCTCAACGGGCTCGGCTTCAATGCGCAGGCGCAGGCGATGCCCTGCTCGTCCTTTTCCGGCGGCTGGCGCATGCGCGTCGCGCTGGCCGCGGTGATGTTTTCCCAGCCCGACCTGCTGATGCTCGACGAGCCGACCAACTATCTGGACCTGGAAGGCACGCTGTGGCTGGAAAACTACGTGCAGCGCTACCCGCACACCGTCGTCATCATCAGCCATGACCGCGACCTGCTGAACTCGACGACCAATGCGATCCTGCATCTGGAGAACCGCAAGCTCACCTTCTATCGCGGCAATTACGACCAGTTCGCGCGCGCCCGCGCCGAGCGGCTGATGCAGGCGACCAAGATGGCGGAGAAGCAGGCCGCCAAGCGCAAGCACATGGAGGCGTTCGTCGAGCGCTTCCGGGCCAAGGCGTCGAAGGCGCGGCAGGCGCAAAGCCGCCTGAAGGCGCTGGAGAAGATGGCGCAGATCGACATCGCGGTCGACAGCGACGTGCAGCCGATCCGCCTGCCCTCGCCCGAGCGCCAGCCGGCCTCGCCAATCATCGCGATGGAGGGCGTCGGCGCCGGCTATGTCGAGGACAAGCCGATCCTGCAGCATCTCAACCTGCGCATCGACAATGACGACCGGATCGCGCTGCTCGGCGCAAACGGCAACGGCAAGTCGACCTTCGCCAAGCTTGTCGCCAACCGGCTTGCGCCGATGGGCGGCAGGGTGACCCGGGCGGACAAGCTGCGCATCGCCATGTTCGCGCAGCACCAGCTCGACGACCTCGTGCCCGAACAGACGCCCTATGAGCATGTGCGGGCCCTGATGCCGGACCAGCCGGAATCGAAGGTGCGCGCGCGCGTCGCGCAGATCGGGCTCGGCGGCGACCGGATGAACACGAAGGCGAAGGATCTGTCGGGCGGCGAACGCGCGCGGCTGCTGATCGGCCTCGTCACCTTCGACGCGCCGCATCTCTTGATCCTCGACGAGCCGACCAACCATCTCGATATCGACAGCCGCGCCGCGCTCGCCGAAGCGCTGAACGACTACAAGGGCGCCGTCATCCTGATCAGCCACGACCGGCACCTGATCGAGGCCTGCGTCGAACGCCTGTGGCTGGTGCATGACGGCGGCGTCGAGCCTTATGACGACGACCTCGAAGCCTATCGCAAGCTGATCCTGAAAGGCCCGGCGAAATCCGGTTCGGCCGATAACGGCACGGCAACCGGCGGACCGTCGCTGTCCGGTAAGGAGAAGCGCAAACAGGCCGCCGCGCGGCGGCAGGAATACGCGCCGCTGAAGAAGAAGATTCAGGATTTCGAGACCCGGATCGACAAGGCCCAGAAGGAAATCAAGGCGATCGAGGCGGACATGACCCGGCCGGAAACCCTCGACGATGCGGACAAGGTGATCGAATTGTCGAAGAAACGCGGCTATCTCGAAAGCCGCATCGCCGAATGGGAAGAGAGCTGGATGGACCTGTCCGCAGAATATGAAGAGGCGATGGCGGATTTCTGATCGCTTCGCGATCGCTCAGTCCTTGTCGCCGTCGCGGCCCCAGGTGATGTCAGGCTCGCGCTTCTGCGGCTCCGGTTCGGGTTCCGGTTGCCTGTAGCCGATGCTGGACGTCTTCGACGGACGAGCGTCCCGCGCGTTCGAGACAGCGCCCTTGCGACGGCGGCGGCCGCCTATCGCGGCCACCAGGACGCCGACCGCGATCAGCACGAAACCGATCGGCTGCACTTCGCTCGCCGGCAAGTCGATATCGAGATAGTCCAACCCGAATGCGGCCGCCAGTCCGGCAAGCAGGAGGATTACGCCCAGTATCCGCATCGACCCGCCCTACCCGGTTTTCGTCTTGCGCCAGACGGCGAAGCTGTGGGGAACCTTGCGGCCCGGCCGGTCGATGCTGAACAGGTCTTCCTCCTCCAGTTCGAAGCCGAGGCCGGCGAAGATGTGCAGCCGCGATTTCTCCAGCGGCCATGGCGGGCCGTTCGCCTCGGCGCCGTCCTCTCGCCAGCGGGCATAGACCAGCAGGCGGCCGCCGGGCTTCACCAGCGAGGCGACCGCGCCCGCCGTTTCGTCGAGCATGTCGGGGGACAGCGACTGCAGCGTGTAGCACTCGTTGACCAGATCGAAAGCGCCGCGCCATGCCTCCGGCAATTCGAAGAGATCGGCCGTCGTGTAGGTCACCGGCGAATCGGGAAAGCGTTTCTGCGCCCAGCGGATGGCGTGATCGGACAGGTCGAAACCCGTCGTGACATAGCCGGCCTCGGCCAGCGCCTCGGCATTGTCGCCAAGACCGCAGGCGATATCGACGGCAGTCAGCGCGTCGCCGCCCTTGTGGCGCACAAGCCATTCATGCAGCTTCGCCTTGGCGGCCAGATCGGCCCATGGCACCATGCCGGGATCGCCCTCGGCGCGGCGATAGACGTCCTTGAAGAAAGCCTTGCGCTCCGACACGGTATGGCTGGAGCCTTCCTCGAGAGCGTCCACCGCGCCGCGGTTCGCCGCCTGGCGCTCTCGCAAGGATTTTTCGTCTTCGATCGTCATGCGGCGCGCTCCCAGCCTCCGTCATTGCGTTGCTGGTAATAGGTGAGCGCATGGCCCGCCGCCTTCAAGCCCTTCCAGTGGCCGCGCGCTGTCGCGACCGCCTGTTCGTCAAGACCGTCGAACATCAGGACGACACGCTCGTAAATTGACAGATCTCCCGGCGGCTCCGCGCCGTCGACGATGAAGCGGATCTGCGCGCCGTTCGGATTGTCGGGCGACACGGTCAGGAAGACGGGCTGGTCTTCAGGACGCTCGTCGCCGTCGCGGCCATGCGCGAGGAAAGTCTCGGTGCGGTAGGTCCACAGATGCCCGTCAAGCGCGTCCCGCGTCTCGGGCCGGCCAGTCTGGATCGTCGCGTTCCACCCCCTGCCGACCGACTTCTCGACCAGCGTCGGCAACGCTTCGTCGAGGGTCGATTCGGTCAGGTGATAGAAGAAGATCTCCGCCATGGCCCCTTCGGTCAGGCCTCGTAGTAATCGGCGATGAGCCTGTCGAGCAGGCGCACGCCGTAACCCGAACCCCATGACTGGTTGGTGTCGCTGGCGGGCGACGCCATCGCCGTGCCGGCGATGTCGAGATGACTCCACGGCACATCGCCGACATAGCGCTTCAGAAACTGGGCGGCGGTGATCGAACCGGCATGGCGACCGCCGACATTCTTCATATCGGCGAATTTGGAATCGATCATCTTGTCGTATTCCGGGCCCATCGGCATGCGCCAGACACGGTCGCCCGACGCCTCGCCCGCTTCGTAAAGCTGGCCGGCCAGTTCGTCGTCATTGGAGAAGAGCCCGGCGCGGTTCTGGCCGAGCGCGATCAGGATGGCGCCGGTCAGCGTCGCCAGGTTGATCATGAATTTCGGCTTGTAGGTCTCCTTGCAGAACCAGAGCGCGTCGCACAGGACGAGTCGGCCTTCCGCGTCGGTGTTGATGACCTCGATGGTCTGTCCGGACATGGATGTGACGATGTCACCCGGGCGCTGCGCATTGCCGTCCGGCATGTTCTCGACGAGGCCGATAATGCCGATGACATTCGCCTTGGCCTTTCGCGCGGCAAGCGCATGCATCAGGCCGGTGACGGCGGCGGCGCCGCCCATGTCGCCCTTCATGTCTTCCATGCCGCCGGCCGGCTTGATGGAGATGCCGCCCGTGTCGAAGACAACGCCCTTGCCGATGAAGGCGACCGGCTGATCCTTGGCCTTGCCGCCGTTCCACTTCATCACGACGAGGCGCGGCGGGCGGACCGAGCCCTGGGCGACGCCGAGCAGCGCGCCCATGCCGAGCTTCTTCATTTCCTTTTCGGTCAGGATCTCGATCTCGACGCCAAGCGCCGACAACGCATCGGCGCGGGCAGCGAATTCCACCGGGCCGAGGATATTAGCCGGCTCGTTGACGAGATCGCGGGCGAGCATGATGCCGCGCGCCACGCCCTCGGCGGACGTCCAGGCCTTCTTGCAGTCCGCCGGGCTTTCGACCATCAGCGTCGTTTTCTGCGCGGCCGGCTTGTCGCCACCGTCCTCGTCGTCCTTCTTCTTCGTCTTGTATTTGTCGAAATCGTAGGCGCGCAGGATCATGCCTTGCGCGAAAGCGCCGGCTGCGTCCGCCGCGATCTCGACGCCGTCGCAGTCCAGGATGACCGCGAGGTTCTTGTCGGACGCGGTTTTCGCCCGCACGATGCCGCCGAGCGCCGCCCAGTCGCCTTCCTTGACCGAGTCGCCCTCGCCGACGCCGACGACCAGGATCCGGTCGACCGATGCGCCCGCCGGTGCGACGATATCGACCACCGATTTCGCCTTGCCCTTGAACTTCGACACATCCATTGCGCGGGCGATGACGCCCGACGGGTCGATTTCAGCAGCAATCGCCGGCGATTTGCCGCCCTTCGCGACGAGAATGACGGCAGTGCCTTTTTTCGGCGCGGATATCTTGGAGAATGAAATGGTTGGAAGAACAGTCATGGATTTCCCGCAGGTTTGCGCCCAGAACTGGACGGCTCACGAAATGGTTAGCGGCCGAAAGGCCTTGCGTCTTGATTTTGGCGTTCGCTGTGGCGATAGCAAGAGGGCACCCCGGCGGCAACGGATGATTAACCAAGTCCCTTCGCAAAAGCTTAGCATGCGCGATCATAATGTTAACGACCGGTTGCGCAGCGCCGGAAAAATTTACCGAATCCGCCGCTCGCCGATTGAAGACATGCCGCGAAGGGCCGGCAGCGTGACGATCCGAGGAACCGCGTATTGAATACGCTGCAGCGTTACATCTTTGGCCGCATTGCCTTTTTGTCCGCCGGAACCTTCGTCGCCGTGGTCGCTGTCGTCTGGGTCACGCAGATCCTGACGCGTATCGACTTCACCACGATCTCCGCGCAGTCGCTGGCGTCGTTCGGCCTCGCGATCGTGCTGATGACCCCGCAATTGCTGGCGCTCTTGCTGCCGATCTCCGTGGTTATCGCGCTGGTGCAGGTCTTCACCACGATGAATTCCGATTCGGAAATGGCGGTGATGTCGGCCGCGGGCGTCTCGCGCGGGACGATCGCCAAGCCGGTCCTGATCATCGGTCTGATCGCGGGGCTCTACGTCATCGTCTCGAATCACTTCATCGAACCGCGGGCCGGCCGGGCCCTTCGTGATGTTCTGATTTCGATCCGGACCGACCTTCTGGCGAATTTCCTGCAGGAAGGCGTGTTCACGCGGCTGGACAAGAATCTCGTCATCTATGTGGACAAGAGATTGCCCGGCAATGTGCTCGGCGGCATCATGGTGTCGGACACGCGCGACGAAAAAACCTCGCTGATCTACTACGCCCAATCCGGGACCGTCGGCAAAATCAACGGCAACGACGTGCTGGTCATGACCAATGGCCAGGTGCAGAACAAGCGCGTCGACGATGGCTCGATTTCCGTTATCCGCTTCAATTCATACGCCATCTCGCTGGCCCAGTTCGGCTCGGCGGGATCGGCCAATTTCTATTATCCGCATGAGCGCGAGACGATCGATCTCATCTATCCCGACCCGGACGACCGCGTGGCGAAGAACCAGCCCGCCTGGCTGCGCGGCGAGATCCATCGCCGCATGACGGACTGGCTCTACCCGATCCTCTATGCGCTGGTCGGGCTTGTCGTCGCCGGGCAGACGCAGTCACATCGCCAGACGCGGCTCTACGCCTTCGGACTCGCGATCGGCGGGTCACTTGGCTACAAAGGGCTCAGTTACGCCGTATACGGAATGAACCGGCAAAACGGCGACCTGTGGTGGCTTTTCTATGCGATTCCGCTGGCGGGGATCGCGCTCAGCTCCTTCATGTATTGGCGCGGCATCACGCTCGGGATCCCGGATCCCGTCATGCGGTTCTTCGACCGTGTGGGAGAAGCGATCCGCAAGGTGCGCGTGCGCCAAGCCCGCGCAAGGGCGGCGTGACATCATGGGCAGGACGCTGCAATTCTATTTCTTCTTCCAGGCTTTCCGCATGATCCTGATGTTCATGATTGTCGTGGCCGCACTCGCATATCTGATTGATTTCACGGAATTTTCAAACCGCACAGGCGGTTTGCCGATGTATTCGGTGAGCTTTGCGCTGCTTCTTTCGGCGATGCGCATTCCCTACATTCTCGAAATCGCGCTTCCCTTCATCATCCTGTTCGCGACGACTGCGATGCTGATGCTCCTGAACCGCAAATACGAGCTCGTCGTCGCGCGATCGGTCGGCGTTTCCGCCTGGCAGTTCCTGTTTCCGGTGATGGGCGCCGCGCTCCTGACGGGCGTGCTGACGATCCTGGTCGTCAACCCGCTCGGCACGAAAGGCTACGCCTACGCCACCTCGATAGAAGGTGAATGGCGCGCGCGGCCGTCGAAGTCGCCATTGGCGCAGGAACGGCCGTGGCTGCGGCAGGCGCAGGAGGATGGCGGCTCGATGCTGATCGGCGCGTCGCGCTCAACGACGGAAGGCATGCGGCTGTTCGATGTCGTCTTCCTCGATCTCGACGCGAACAACTCCATGCGGCGTCGAATCGATGCCGCCGAAGCGCAACTCGGCGACCAGCAGTGGCTGCTCAGCGAGGTCGAAATCAGCGAAGCCGGGAAAACGACGATCGAACGCGACAGCATGACCATACCGACCGCGCTCGATCCCTCCGTTATCCAGCAGGCCCTGATCGCGCCGAAAATGATCTCGATTTTCGAGCTCGGCGGACAGATCGACGCGGCAAAATCCTTCGGCGTGTCGGCCAATCCGTTTCGCATGCAATATCATTCGCTTCTGGCGACGCCGGCCCTGTTCGTGGCAATGGCGCTCGTGGCCGCAACCGTGTCGATGCGTTTCGTGCGCTCCGGGCAGTCCGCGGGGATGATTTTGGGTGGCATGGCCGCCGGCTTCATGCTTTATGTCGTAACCGCCGTGACGAGTTCTTTTGGGAGCGCCGGAATAATTCCTCCGGTTCTTGCGGCATGGCTTCCTGTAGCGGTTGCGACTCTGTTCGGGGTCGCGTATCTGCTACATCGGGAGGACGGGTAGTGAACGAAGCGGCGGGGCAGAGATTGTCCAAGCATATGAAGACTTTGGCGAGCGGACTCGCCGTGGCCGCCGTCCTCGCCGGCGCGCCCTCCGCCACGCCTGCATTCGCGCAGATTTCCGAATCCGTCGCCGGCCTGACCGAAGCGCAGGCAAACTCGCCGTTGCTGCTGCAGGCGGACGAGCTCGTCTATGACCGCGACCGCCAGACCGTCGCCGCCGTGGGCGGCGTCCAGGTGGACTATGGCGGATCGCGCATGGTGGCCGACCGCCTGGTCTACAACCAGCGTTCGCGACGGCTCGTCGCGATCGGCAATGTGGAGATCGTGCAGCCCGACGGCACGCGCGTCTATGCCGACGAATTCGACGTCACCGACGATTTCCGCGACGGCTTCGTCAATGCGCTGAGAATCGTGACGCCGGACGAGACCCGCTTCGCCGCCGAAAGCGCGGTTCGCGAGAACGGCCAGGTGACGACGTTCAACAACGGTGTCTACACCGCCTGCGCGCCCTGCCAGGAACATCCGGAAAAGCCGCCGATCTGGCAGATCAAGGCGCAGCGCATCATCTGGAACGGCGAAGAAAACACCATCCGTTTCGAGCGTGCCTCCTTCGAGTTTCTGGGCATACCGCTGGCTCACCTGCCGGTCTTCACCACCGCCGATCCGACCATCAAGCGCAAGACCGGCTTCCTGTTCCCGACATTCAGCCATTCGTCGGAACTCGGCTTCGGCCTCTCGGTCCCCTATTTCATGGCGCTTGCGCCGAATTACGATCTCAAGCTGACCGGCACCGGCCTGACGCGCCAGGGTTTCCTTGGCGAGGCGGAGTTCCGCCACCGGTTGTCGAACGGCATCTACACGCTGAAAGCCGCCGGCATTCACCAGATGTCGCCGGACGCCTTCGCGGCGAACACGCAAGACAGCAACAACGTCAATCGCGGCATGATCGGGTCGACCGGCCGCTTCGACCTGAATCCGCGCTGGACCTTCGGTTGGGACTTCATGCTCCAAACCGACAAGAACTTCTCGAATACCTACGATATCGACGGCTTCTCGGACTATGTGCACCAGAACGAGGTCTATCTGACGGGCCTGCACGACCGGAACTATTTCGATCTGCGCGCGATGAGTTTCGACGTGCAGGAAAACAGGCGTGACGGACATCCCGCGGGTCGCGACGAAGTGCAGCCCTGGGTCCTGCCGAGCCTCGACTACAACGTTTACGCCCCGACCTCCGTCGCCGGCGGCGAACTGGCGTTCAACGTCAATGCGCGCGGCATCATGCGCGACTGGGAACACCAGCGCGGCACATTCGGCGACAGCAATTTCGCCACGCCCGGCCTCGACGGCGAAAACGGCCGCATCACCGCGGACACCGAATGGAAGCGCACCATCGTCGCGCCCGGCGGACTGGCCATCACGCCGATCCTCGCCTTGCAGGGCGATGCGACGTTCCTGAGCACGTCGACGCCCGCCTTCTATTCGGCGACCGGGGCCTCGCTGACTTCCGACGATTCCGTAACGCGCTGGATGGCCACTGCCGGCGTCGAGGCGCGCTGGCCGATCCTGTTCACGACCGCCAATTCCAGCCACGTGATCGAGCCGATCGGGCAGATTTTCGTGCGGCCGGACGAGACCGATGCCGGCATGCTGCCGAACGAAGACGCCCAGAGCTTCGTTTTCGACACGACCAACCTGTTCGATCGCGACAAATTCTCCGGATATGACCGGATCGAGGGCGGGACGCGCGCCAATGTCGGCATTCGCTACACAGGCGCCATCGGCGACGATTTCGGTCTCTACGGCTTGTTCGGCCAGTCCTACCATCTCGCCGGAGCCAACTCCTTCGCCCTCCCGGACATGACCAATGTCGGCGCGGATTCCGGCCTCGAGACCAATATGTCCGACTTTGTCGGCATGGTCGGCGCTTCCTATGCCAATGCGTTCTCGGCGGCATTCCGGGGCCGTTTCGACGATGCGAATTTCGACATTCGGCGCGCGGAAGCGGAATTCGGCTACACTTCGCGTCCAGTCTCCGCCTCGGCCAGCTATGCCTATATCGAGGCGCAGCCTACCTATGGATTCGTGACCGACCGCCAGGAAGTCGGCGGCAAGGCGGCGATCCGTTTCGCGGAATTCTGGACCGTCTCGGGCAACGCGACCTACGACATCACGAACCGGCGTCTGGCCAAGAACGCGATCGGCTTTGCCTATGACGACGAGTGTTTCGCCCTGGGCCTGCACTGGAAGCAGACACGCGACACCACGGACGCCGTATCGAACACGTTCGGTTTCCGGCTCTCCTTCCGCACACTCGGCGATTTCGGCAGCGACCTGAACGATTTCAGCGAGGACTGAGTTGCCTCGGCGTCACGCTTTTGCCCAAGATTTGGGGCATCGCGGACGGACATGGTTTCCTTGGGCACGGAGCCGAACCGGAACACGAACTGGCGAAATTACATGACTGGCTGGATCAAGACACTTCGCATTTCCCGCATGATGGCGACGGCACTGGCGCTGTCGATCGCGGCCCCCGCGCTGCCGATGATCATGCCGTCGGTGGCCCATGCCTCCGACATCAAGGTCGTCGTCAACAACATCGCGATCACCTCCTACGACATCGCCCGGCGGAAGGCCTTTCTGCAGTTGCAGCGGCGCAAGGGGAACCTGTCGCAGATCGCGACCGATGAAATGATCGAGCAGGCGCTGAAGAACTACGCCGTCAAGTCTGCGGGCTACCGCATTCCGGACAGCCGCGTGGACCAGGCCTTCGCGAATTTCGCCAAGTCCAACAAGCTGTCCCCGAAGCAGATGAGCCAGATCCTCAACCAGGCCGGCGTGACAACCGCCCATTTCAAGGAATTCATCCGCACGCAGATCGGATGGGGGCAGTTCGTTTCCGCGCAGTCGCGTTCGAGCGGCGGGCTGATGAACGAGCAGGACATGGTCGCCAAGATGCTGGAACGCGGCGGACCGAAGCCGACCTCGACCGAGTATACGCTCCAGAAGGTGATCTTCGTCGTACCCGCCGCGAATCGCAGCAAGGATCTGGCTCGCCGGCGCAACGAGGCGAACCAGATGCGCGGACGCATCAACGACTGCTCGCAGACGATCCCCCTCGCCACGCAGCTTCGCGACGTAGCCGTGCAGGATATCGGGCGGGTACTCGAATTGAGGCTCCCGCCGGCCTGGAAAGACGAGGTCGTCGGCAAGCAGAGCGGGCAGACGACGCGCACCAAGGACACCGACAACGGCGTGGAATTCCTGGTCATCTGCAAGGCGCGCACGGTTTCCGACGACCGCGTCGCACAGCTGGAGTTCTCCACGGAAGCCGTGGAAAACGGCAATGACGAGGCTGGCGCAGAGCTCTTGAAGAAGATCCGCGAGGGCGCCCGGATCGAGCGGCGCTGATCGTCCGAAGGAAAGGCGTTCGATGAACGCGCCATCCACCCTTCCGCTTGCGGTTTCGGTCGGGGATCCTGCCGGCATAGGTCCCGACGTCATCCTGAAAAGCTGGTCGACGCGGGAAGCAACCGGCGTTCCTCCCTTCTACGTCATCGCCGATCCGGAGCAGCTGCGCGCCCGGGCGGATGCGATGAAGCTCGATGTTTCCCTTCTCCCCTGCCAAGCGGACAAAGCCGCCGGACTGTTCCGCGATGCGCTGCCGGTCGTTCCGCTCGAGGCGAAGTTCACCGCGGCCATCGGCGCGCCCGACACGGCGAATGCGACGGGGATCATCGAATCCATCGACCGCGCCGTCGGCGATGCGATGGCCGGTCGCGCCGGCGCGGTCGTGACGGCCCCCATCGCCAAGAAACCCCTCTACGAAGCGGGCTTCCGCTATCCGGGCCACACCGAATATCTCGCGGCGCTTGCCGAGGAACACACCGGACAGGCGGTCCGGCCAGTGATGATGCTTGCCGGGCCGAAACTGCGCGCCGTGCCGGTCACCATCCACATCCCGCTGCGCGACGTGTTCGACGCCCTAACCACTAGCCTGATCGTCGAGACCTGCTGCATTGTCCATGACGATCTCGCGCGGCGTTTCGGGATAGCGCGGCCCCGCCTCGCGGTTGCCGGTCTCAACCCGCATGCCGGCGAAGGCGGAGCACTCGGCCATGAGGACAACGATGTCGTCCTTCCGGCCGTCGAACAGCTGGGCGCGCTCGGGATCGATGCGCGGGGCCCGCTGCCGGCGGATACGATGTTCCACGACCGCGCGCGTGCCGGCTATGACGCCGCCATCTGCATGTATCACGACCAGGCGCTGATTCCCGCCAAGGCGCTCGGGTTCGACGACAGCGTCAACGTGACGCTCGGCCTGCCGTTCATCCGCACGTCGCCCGATCACGGCACCGCCTTCGACCTCGCCGGCACCGGCAAGGCCCTGCCGGACAGTTTCATCGCGGCCCTGAAAATGGCGGCCGGCATGGCGGCGCACAGCCGCCGGGCGAAAGCGGCGTGACCGATCCAGGCGCGGAAAAGACCGCGATCGACGGCCTGCCGCCGCTGCGCGCGGTCATCGAAACCTACGGTCTGGCGACCAAGAAGTCGCTTGGCCAGAACTTCCTGCTCGATCTGAACCTGACCGGGAAGATCGCGCGCGCCGCCGGCGACCTGTCCGGCGCCACGGTCATAGAGGTGGGCCCCGGCCCCGGCGGCCTGACGCGGGCGCTGCTGATGCATGGCGCAGCCAGTGTCATCGTCATCGAACGCGACGCGCGATGCCTGCCGGCGCTTGAGGAAATCTCGGAGCACTATCCCGGCCGCCTGCAAATCATCGAAGGCGACGCGCTGAAGACCGACTTCTCGGCGCTTGCCGGGAGCGACAAGGTGCGGATCGTCGCCAACCTCCCCTATAATGTCGGGACACAATTGCTGGTCAACTGGCTTGAAACAGAGCCATGGCCGCCCTTCTTCGAGTCGCTGACCCTGATGTTCCAGCGCGAAGTCGCCGAGCGCATCGTCGCCAAACCGGGAGACGGCGCCTATGGGCGGCTGGGCGTACTGGCCGGATGGCGGACCGAGGCGAAGATCCAGTTCGACGTGCCTCCGCAGGCTTTCTGGCCGCCGCCGAAGGTGACATCTTCCGTCGTCAGGCTGGAGCCGCGCGCCGAACCGGTCGCCGCCGATGGCAAACGCCTGTCGCTGATCACGCAGCATGCCTTCGGGCAGCGGCGCAAGATGCTGCGACAGAGCCTCAAGGCGCTTGGCGGACAGGCGCTTCTGGACGCCGCGGGCATCGACGGCGCAAGGCGCGCCGAGACGTTGTCGATTGAGGAATTCTGCCGCCTCGCGAACGCCAGAGTCTAAAGCCTTTCAGGCTCAGTTCGTCTCTTTCAGCAATCCGTCGACGAAGTCGAAAAGGCCGGGGCGGCGGTCGCGGCGCAGCCTTTCGGCCTTGACGATCGCCTGCACGGCGCCGAAGGCGCGGTTCAGGTCGTCATTGACGATGACATAGTCATAGGACCGCCACTGGCCGATTTCGTGGGCGGCGTTCTTCAGACGCTTCTGAATCGTTTCCTCGTCATCCTCGGCACGGCGATGCAGCCGCGCCATCAGTTCGCCCATGGTGGGCGGGAGAACGAAGATCGAGACGACGTCGGCGGGCATTTTCTCCTGCAGCTGATGCGCGCCCTGCCAATCGATATCGAACAGGATGTCGCGGCCCTCGGCCATCGCCTTTTCGACAGGCTCGCGCGGCGAACCGTAGAGATTGCCATGCACCTCCGCCCATTCCAGCAATTCGTCGGAATCGCGCAGCCGCTCGAACTCGCGCTTCGAGATGAAGTGATAATGGACCCCGTCGATCTCGCTGGCGCGCCGCTCCCGAGTCGTGACGCTGACGGAGAGTTCAACCCCGTCGTCCTTGTCCAGGATGTTGCGCGCGATGGTCGACTTCCCCGCGCCCGACGGCGAGGACAGGACCAGCATGAGGCCGCGCCGCTGGATGTCGGAGGATTTCGGGCGGGCGTTCGTTTCGTCCGTCATGTTGTTGTTCTCACTGAAGGTTCTGCACCTGCTCGCGGAACTGATCGATGACGGCCTTTAGATCGAGGCCGATCGCGGTAAGCGACGCGGAGGCGGATTTGGAACAGATCGTGTTGGTTTCCCGGTTGAATTCCTGGGCAAGGAAATCGAGCTTGCGTCCAATGACGCCACCCTCGGCCAGCATGCGCCGCGCCGATTCGACATGCGCCGACAGCCGGTCGATCTCCTCGCGAATATCGGCCTTGGTGGCGAGCAGGGCGGCCTCGGCATGCAGGCGCGCCTCGTCGAAGGAAGAGGACGCGTCGAGAAGCATCGCGACCTGCTCCTTCAGCCGGGCCAGGATGGCCTCGGGCTGACTGGCGGGATCGGCCTCCGCGCGGGCGGTCAGTTGCGAAATCGTTTCGACATGGCCGCCGAGAATGCCGCGCAGCGCCTCCCCTTCGGAGATCCGGGCTTGCGCCAGCGCGTCGAGCGCGGCGCCGACCGCAGCAAGGCACGGGCCTTCAGCCGCCTCGCGATCGATCCGGCCTTCCATGTCATCGGCGAGGACGACGCCCCGCAAGGCCAGCAGGCCATCGGTCGTCGGCGGATGCAGGGACGTTTCGCGCGCCAGGCGCGTGGCGATGTCAGCAAGAGCGCGGAACTTGTCTTCGTCGAGGCCCGCATTGGCGGCGTCCGCCGTCGATCTGGCCGACAGGGTGATCTGAACGCTGCCACGCGCCAGCCTGTCGCCTACCAGCTTCTTGACGGCGGATTCCAGGGCCTCCAATCCGGCGGGCAGACGCAGGCGGATATCGAGGCCCTTGTTGTTGACCGAGCGGATATCGCAGGAGGCCTCAAGGCCGTCGCCAACACGCGTCGCACTGGCGAAACCGGTCATGCTCTGGACTTCGGTCATCGCTCATCCCCCCGCCGCGGCGCCTGCGCCCCGTGCGCCAGCCTCAGTTCCCGGCGGGCTGCTCTCCCGCTCCGGCCTCTTCGGCGGCCTTCGCGGCTTCCGCGGCACGCTGCTTCTCAATCTCGCGCCAGCGGCGCACATTGGCGTTATGCTCGGCCAGTGTCTTCGAGAAGACATGCCCGCCCGTTCCGTCGGCGACAAAGTACAGATCGTCCGTGACAGACGGATTGGCGACCGCCTCGAGCGCGGCGCGGCCCGGAATGGCGACCGGTCCCGGCGGCAGGCCGACGATGTGATAGGTGTTGTAAGGCGTCGGCTTGTCGAGGTCGGAGCGGTAGATCGGACGGTCCGCCGGCTTGCCCTCGCCGCCGAACAGACCATAGATGATCGTCGGGTCGGACTGCAGCTTCATGCCCTTGCGCAGGCGGTTTATGAACACGCCGGCGACGCGCGAACGTTCGTTCGGCACGGCTGTTTCCTTCTCGACGATGGAGGCCAGCGTGACGAATTCGTTCTTGTCCTTCAGCGGCAGGTCAGCCCGCCGGTTTTGCCACAACTCGTCGATGATCGCCTGCTGCTGCGCTTCCATGGAGCTGATCAGTTCGATGCGAGAGGTACCGCGCGAGAATTTCTGCGTGTCGGCGACGAGCATGCCTTCGGCAGGCAGTTCCTCCGGCATCGGGCCGGTCAGGAACTCGTTTTCCTCGATACGCTGCAGCGCCTGGGTAACGGTCATCCCCTCGACGACGGTTACCGGATGAAGGATCGCGCGGCCGGACACCATGATGTCCATGATTTCCTTCATGGAGGCGTTGGCCTTGAATTCGTATTCGCCGGCCTTGAAGTCGTTCTCGTGCCCGTAAACGCGGACGCCCGCCTCGAAGATGCGCGCGTTGGAAACGATATTGCGGCTTTCCAGGCTGGAGGCGATCTGCCCGAGGCTGGAGCCCGGACGGACGACATGGGTCAGCGCGAGCTGGCTCGGGCCGGGTTCGTCGAAACGTACCTTTCCGTAGTAGAGCGCACCGCCGACGGCGACCATGCCGAGGACGACCAGCGTGATCAGGAAGTTGAAGAAAACGACAACCTGGCTGCGCGCCTGCTTGGCGCGGCTCGGCGGGCCGACGGCGGGCTCCGGACGGAGCGCCTGCTTCGGCGATTGCAGGATGATACGCTCCTCGCCCACGGCGCGCGCATCTGACGGTCGGTCGACGGGCGACGGCCTGCGCCCAAACTGGTTTTCGGTATTCAAAGCGGAAACCCTACGAATCTGGCCGATTTTCGCGGCGCAATCCCATCGTTACAAGCCTTACAGCGATATTCGGCGCAACTGTCCAGATGAATCAGACCACACCGCAGGCGGAAAAGCTTGAAATAACGAATATGGCGAAACCGGGTCGCCCCGATCACGCCTGATAACGGCGCAGCACGAGAGACGCGTTGGTCCCGCCAAAGCCGAAGGAATTGGACAGCGCCACATTGATCTCGCGTTCCCGCTTCACATGCGGCACCAGATCGATCGCGGTTTCGACATCCGGATTGTCGAGATTGATGGTCGGCGGCGCGACATTGTCGCGAATCGCCAGCATGCAGAAGATCGCCTCGACGGCGCCCGCGGCTCCCAGCAAATGGCCGATGGAGGACTTGGTCGACGACATCGAGACCCTTGCCGCGTTGTTGCCGACCACGCGCTCGACGGCGCCGAGTTCGATCGTGTCCGCCATGGTCGAGGTGCCGTGCGCATTGATGTAGTCAATGTCGGACGCCTCGATGCCGGCGCGCTTCAGGGCCATGCGCATGCAGCGTTCGGCGCCCTCGCCGTCTTCGGACGGTGCGGTGATGTGATAGGCGTCGCCTGACAGACCGTAGCCGATCACTTCGGCATAGATCTTCGCACCACGCGCCTTGGCGTGTTCGAGTTCTTCCAGCACGACGACGCCGGAGCCCTCGCCCATGACGAAACCGTCGCGGTCGCGGTCATAGGGGCGCGAAGCGGCTGTCGGATCGTCGTTGCGTGCCGTCGACAGCGCCTTGCAGGCGGCAAAGCCGGCGAGCGAAATGCGGCTGATCGGCGATTCCGTGCCGCCGGCCACCATCACGTCGGCATCGCCCAGCGCTATCAGCCGGCTGGCGTCGCCGATGGCGTGCGCGCCGGTGGAGCATGCGGTGACGACCGAGTGGTTCGGGCCGCGCAGCTTGTGACGAATCGAGACCTGCCCGCCCGCCAGATTGATGAGACGCCCGGGTATGAAGAACGGCGAAACGCGGCGCGGGCCGCGGTCGCGCAGCGTGTAGCCCGCATCGACGATGCCCTCGATGCCGCCGATGCCGGAGCCGATCATCACGCCGGTGGCGATTTGATCCTCGTCGGTCTCGGGGTGCCAGTCGGCGTCGTCCAGCGCCTGCGTCGCCGCGGCCATCGCGTAGACGATGAACGGATCGACCTTGCGCTGGTCCTTCGGCTCCATCCACTGGTCGGCATTGTAGGTGCCATTGGTGCCGTCGCCGAAAGGCAGGCGGCAGGCGATCTGCGCCGGCATGTCGCTGACGTCGAATTCGGCGACGCGTGCCGCGCCGCTTTCGCCCGCGAGAATGCGGGACCACGTATGTTCGGCGGTGCCGCCCAACGGGGAGACAACGCCGATGCCGGTTACGACAACGCGCCGAAGATTCATGGCTCTAAACCCGAAAACGCCGGCACGTGTGCCGGCGAGTCCTCAGTTCAACGCGGATCAGGCGTTGGCTTTTTCGATGAACTTCACGGCGTCGCCAACCGTCAGGATGGTCTCGGCCGCGTCGTCCGGGATCTCGACGCCGAACTCTTCCTCGAATGCCATGACGAGTTCGACGGTGTCGAGGCTGTCGGCGCCCAGATCGTCGATGAAGCTTGCGCTTTCCGTCACTTTCTCGGCGTCGACGCCCAGATGTTCAACAACGATCTTTTTGACCCGTTCTGCGATGTCGCTCATGTCGGTTTCCCTCGACTTTGGAGTTTTTCAGATTGTGGTTATCTTCAAGGTTCGGGCTAATCAAGTCGCAACGCATGGTTGGGGACAACTTTGTTTGCCCGGCAAGGCGTTGAAACGCCTCTAAATCATGGCCATTCCGCCATTTACGTGGATTGTCTGGCCGGTCACGTAGGCGGCTTCGTCCGCCGCGAGAAACGCGACCGACGCCGCCACTTCCGCGCCCGTGCCCATGCGCTTCATGGGAATCGCCCCCATGATCGCATCCTTCTGCTTGTCGTTCAGCTTGTCGGTCATCGCGCTTTCGATGAAGCCCGGCGCGACGCAATTGACCGTCACGTTGCGCGACGCGATCTCCTGGGCGAGCGACTTCGAAAAGCCGATCATGCCCGCCTTCGAGGCGCAGTAATTGGCCTGGCCCGGATTTCCGGTGACGCCGACCACCGAGGTGATGTTGACGATGCGGCCGTAGCGGCGGCGCATCATCGGATGGGCGAGCTGGCGGGTCAGACGGAAGACCGACGTCAAATTGACCTCGAGGACCGAGTCCCAGTCCTCGTCCGACATGCGCACGAACAGGCCGTCCTTGGTGATGCCGGCATTGTTGACGAGGATATCCACGCCTTCCAGCGTCGATTCGGCCTCTTCGCCGAGCGCCTTGACCGCGTCGCGGTCGGTCAGGTCGGCGGGAAAGACGTGGACGCGGTCGCCGAGATCGGCGGCCAGCGCGTCGAGCTTTTCGCGGCGCGTCCCATGCAGGCCGACGACGGCGCCCTGGGCATGCAGCACGCGGGCGATCGCTTCGCCTATTCCGCCGGATGCGCCTGTGACGAGGGCCTTGCGGCCGGTCAGTTCAAACATGTCGATGTCCTTCCGGTTGCGGTTCGGGCGGATTCCTCAGGCGTTGGCCTGGAGGAACGCTTCTATATCCGCAGGATTGTTGATGGCAACGCCGGCAAGCGCCTTGTCGATGCGGCGCGCCAGCCCGGTCAAGACCTTGCCCGACCCCGCCTCGACCAATGTGGTGACGCCGCTGCCGGCAAACCACTCCACCGTTTCGCGCCAGCGCACCTGGCCCGTCACCTGCTCGACGAGCCGGTCGACGATTTCGCCCGGTTCGGTGACCGGCGCGACCGTGACATTGGCGATCACCGGGACCGACGGCGCATTGACCGTCACCTTCGAAAGCGCCTCGCGCATGGCGTCGGCCGCCGGCGCCATCAGGGCCGAGTGGAACGGCGCGGAGACGGGAAGCATCAGCGCGCGGCGCGCGCCCTTGTCGGTGGCAAGCGCGGCGGCGCGCTCGACGGCCGCCTTCGAGCCGGAAATGACCAGCTGGCCGCCGCCATTGTCATTGGCAATCTGGCAGACCGAGCCGGTTTCCCCGGCGGCCGCATCGCAGACGAATTCCACATCGTCGACTTCCAGGCCGAGGATCGCGGCCATGGCCCCCTCGCCGACCGGAACCGCGGCCTGCATGGCGTTGCCGCGAATGCGCAGCAGCCGCGCGGTATCGGCCAGAGAAAACGTGCCGGCGGCGCAATGCGCCGAATATTCTCCGAGCGAATGGCCGGCGACATGGGACGCCTTGTCGGCAAGCCTGAAGCCCTTGGCCTCCAGCACGCGCATTACGGCGACGGAGACGGCCATCAGCGCCGGCTGCGCATTGGCGGTCAGCGTCAGCTTCTCCTCGGGGCCTTCCCACATGACGGTGGAGAGCTTCTCGCCCAGCGCCTCGTCGACTTCCGCGAACACATCGCGGGCCTCGGGGAAGGCGTCGGCGAGTTCCTTGCCCATGCCCACGGCCTGGGAACCCTGCCCCGGAAAGGTGAATGCGGTTGTCATCAGCGCCTCGTTCGAAAGTCGCGACGGTTTGGTCAAAGCGGTCCGCCGTGTCAAGACCGGATCGGGCTTTCCCGCATAGCGATTGCACGACGCCGCCGCCATTGTAACATGCGCGGCGCCGGCAATCGTGGGAGGCGGTGTTGGACAAGAACCATGACGTGATCATTATCGGCGCAGGGCTCGCCGGCCTCGCAGCGGCCGCTGAACTCGGCGATCGCGGCAAGCGTGTCCTGATCGTCGACCAGGAAGGCGAACAGTCGCTCGGCGGCCAGGCCTTCTGGTCGCTCGGCGGATTGTTCATGGTCGACACGCCCGAACAGCGCCGCATGCGGATCAGGGACAGTCTCGAGCTTGCAAGCCTCGACTGGATGGGGTCGGCGCAGTTCGACCGACCGGAGGATCACTGGCCGCGCCAATGGGCGGAAGCCTATCTCGACTTCGCGGCCGGCGAGATGCGCTCCTGGCTCTCGGGGATGGGCATGCGCTGGTTCCCGGTCGTCGGCTGGGCCGAGCGGGGCGGCGCATTCGCCGACGGCCACGGCAATTCCGTGCCGCGATTCCATATTACATGGGGCACAGGCCCCGGAACGCTGGCCCCGTTCATCGCCCGGGTCCGGGCGCATGAGGCGGCCGGCCGCGCGACATTCGCCTTCCGCCATCGCGTCAACGCCATCGAGACCGCGAACGGTGCGATATCGGGCGTTTCCGGCGACGTTCTCGCGCCGAGCCAAGTCGAGCGCGGACAAGCGAGCAACCGCGACATCACCGGCGATTTCCGCTTCGAGGCGGCGCATGTCATCGTCACGACCGGCGGGATCGGCGGCAATCTCGAGGCGGTGCGCAAGGCGTGGCCGCGCGACCGGCTCGGCGAACCGCCGGACCACATGGTCTGCGGCGTGCCGGCCCATGTCGACGGGCGCGGCATCGCCATTGCACGGGACGCCGGCGGCGCGACGATCAATGAAGACCGGATGTGGCACTATACGGAGGGCGTGAAGAACTGGAGCCCGATCTGGCCGAATCACGGCATCCGCATCCTGCCCGGCCCCTCCTCGCTCTGGTTCGACGCCGAGGGAACCCGGCTGCCGCCGCCCTGCCTGCCGGGTTTCGACACGCTGTCGACGCTGCGGCATCTGCGCTCGACCGGCCATGACTATTCCTGGTTTATCCTGACCCAGAAGGTGATCGAGAAGGAATTCGCGCTTTCCGGGTCCGAACAGAACCCGGACCTGACCTCCGGCAAATGGGGCGCGGTGCTGAAACAGCGGCTCGGCAAGGGCGCGACGGACGCGGTGGAGGCGTTCAAGGAACATGGCGAGGACTTCATCGTCCGCGACAATCTGGAGGAACTGGTCGCCGGGATGAACACGCTTGCCGGCAAGCACCTGCTCGATCCCGCGGCGATACGCGCACAGATCGAGGCGCGCGACGCGCAGAACACAAATCCTTACGCCAAGGACGCACAGGTGATCGCCATCAACGGCGCGCGCGCCTATCTCGGCGACAAGCTGATCCGCACCGCCCGGCCGCATCGCTTCCTCGATCCCGCCAACGGACCGCTGATCGCGGTGCGTCTGCACATATTGACGCGCAAGACGCTGGGCGGGCTGCATACCGACCTCTCGTCACGCGTGCTCGGGCCGGACGGAGAACCGGTTGCCGGCCTTTATGCGGCGGGCGAAGCCGCCGGGTTCGGCGGCGGCGGCTATCACGGCTACAACGCGCTGGAAGGCACCTTTCTCGGCGGCTGCATCTTCTCCGGCCGGGCCGCCGGACGCGCCGCCGGATGATGCGGACAATAAATATTTTCGAGCAACCGATGTTCCCCTCTTGAAAATAGAGCGCTCCGGGAAGAAATCTCCCATCGCACAGCCCCGCGTGGTGGCTCATTCGAGTGTCAGCTCATGTCGCAAAAAGCGGCGATTCCCGGGTCCCTGCCCGTTTCCCAGGATAATATCCCCTCCCATCAGCCCCATGCCAGCCAGCCCTTGCCGATCACCCTGCCGATCGTCATCGGCATTGCCGGCATGGTTCTTTTCATCCTGTCGCAGATGCTGGTCGTCGCCGGCGCTGCGGTCTGGGCGATCGGCGGTTACTTCCATTTCCATCTGGTCGGTTTCGCGGTGCTCGCCGGGCTCGCCTGCGTGCCCGTCGGTTTCGGAAGCTGGAAAGTGCTGCTGATGGCGATCGAGGCGGAACGCGATCCCGCCAACAACCAGGCCCGCCAAGGCTTGCGCCGGCAGGATAAATCTGTATAAGCGCGCCATCTGCCGGTCAGCTGGGGGCTGAACGGAGGATGGCTTGTTGCCATAGTCGGGCCTGAAGGTCCGCGCCTCCGGTGTCTCCGCTCTCGACCCGTCAAGTTCGAAGCGCCTTTCTCTCCCTCGTCAAGAGGTCCGGGACAGTCGCAGAGGCTTAGCCGCTGACCAGCCGATGAAAGAGAAACGAAAGGCAAGAAACAATGGCTTATTACGAGCACGTGTTCCTTGCACGTCAGGACATCTCGTCCCAGCAGGCTGAAGAGCTTGTTGCGCATTTCAAGGGTATCCTCGAAGAGCGCGGCGGCAAGGTCGAAAAGGTGGAAAGCTGGGGGCTCAAGTCGCTCCAGTACCGCATCAACAAGAACCGCAAGGCGCATTTTTCGATGCTCAACATCGACGCGCCGGCCGACGCCGTCCAGGAAATGGAGCGCCAGATGCGCATCCATGAGGACGTGCTTCGCTACATGACCATTCGCGTCGACGAACTCGACGAAGGTCCGTCGGCGATGATGAAGCGCAATGATCGCGACGACCGCGGCCCGCGCCGCGACCGTGACGACCGCCCGCCGCGTGGCGACCGCGAGGACCGTCCGCGCCGTGACCGTGACGAAAGCCGTGGAGACAACTGATGGTCGACATTAACCAGATCCCGACCCGCCGGCCCTTCCATCGCCGTCGCAAGACCTGCCCGTTCTCCGGCGCCAACGCACCGAAGATCGACTACAAGGACGTGCGTCTGCTGCAGCGCTACATTTCCGAGCGCGGCAAGATCGTGC